>NZ_CALGRE010000045.1 GCF_937958975.1 uncultured Eubacterium sp.
CCGGCACATTTTCCGAGGGATGCCCATGGACTTGCAATGTTTGATGGTACGCCGCTTTATGAATATGCTGACCCGAGACTTGGGGAACACCCGGACTGGGGAACAAAGGTTTTTGACTATTCTAAAACTGAAGTAAGCAATTTTCTTATTGCAAATGCATTATTTTGGGTAGAAAAATATCATATTGACGGTTTGAGAGTGGATGCGGTTGCCTCTATGCTTTATCTGGATTATGGCAGGGAGGATGGACAATGGATACCAAATAAATATGGAAAAAACGAAAATCTGGAAGCCATAGAATTTTTTAAGCATTTAAGCAGTATTATGAGATATAGAAATCCAAGAGCATATGTGATTGCAGAGGAATCCACAGCGTGGCCAAGAGTAACGATGTCACCTGAGGATGGTGGCTTAGGATTTTCTTATAAGTGGAATATGGGATGGATGCATGATTTTCTTGAGTATACAAAGCTTGACCCATATTTTAAGAAAAACAATCATAACAAAATGACATTTGGATTGACATATGCTTTCAGTGAGAATTTTATTTTGGTTCTTTCCCATGATGAAGTAGTTCATCTAAAGTGTTCCATGATAAATAAAATGCCGGGCTATCCTTCTGACAAGTTTAAAAATTTGAAAACGGCATATACTTTTATGATGGGACATCCGGGACGAAAATTGTTATTTATGGGACAGGAGTTCGCGCAGCTTCAGGAATGGTCAGAAAAGAGAAGTCTGGATTGGTATCTTTTAGAGGAGCCGGAGCATAAAGATATGCAGGAGTTTGTGAAGACGCTTCTTCATATGTATAAAAGTTATCCGGCATTGTATACCGAGACAAAGGGATATAAAGCGTTTGAGTGGATTAACGCAAATGATGCGGAGAGAAGTATATTTAGCTTTATTAGAAAAACAACAGAGGCAGATTATAAAAATTCGATTGGTTTTGTATGTAATTTTACACCGGTAGAGAGGCCTGATTATGTAGTTGGTGTACCGAAAGCGGGAACCTACAAGAGAATCCTTACAACGGAAACAGGAGATACCGAGGTAGTAAAATACAAGGCAAAGAAAGATGAATGCGATGGAAAGCCTTATAGGCTTGAGATTTCATTAAGACCTTTTGAATCAGTAGTTTTTGAATTTCCCAAGGTTGTTAAAAGAAAAACAAAAAGCACAAAAAAGAAATAAAGTTTGAATGATAGAAGGGCAGTCGTGTAGCTGCCCTTTGTCAGCATAAAAGGTTTGCTTGGAGAAAAGAATGAAAAAAGTAATAATTGTAATTGTAATTTTAATTATATTAGGCGCAGCTATAACCATTGGCGTTATGTATAATCAGAAGCAGTCAGAAAAAAAAGAAAAAGAAATCAATGTAAGTCAGGTTACAGATAGTATACCGGATGTTAATATATACTATGATGGAGAAATTATAGGGACTATAGATGGTTATACAATGGAGATGAATCATGGACATATGAGAGACAATATTGTACCGGTTCTCCCTGATAACACTGTGCCAATGGAAATCAGAGTAAACAAAAATAAAGTTAAAAGTTTATCTTATGAAGTGACTTATGCTGAAAACGATAAACTCATAGATAATGGTAGTATTGACGGATTAGAAGAAAAGGATGGGAAAATATTTTTTGATTATCATGCCAGTGCCATTATGGAGCAAGGACAGGAGTATCTGCTTAAATTTACAATGCAGACAGATAAGCATGAAAAAATATATTATTATACCAGAGTGATGTCAATTGGAGAGGATATTATCGGGAAGCAGATTGATTTTGCAAAAGACTTTAGTGATAAGACTTTTGACGAGGAAAAATCGTCAGAGCTGGCGGCTTATTTAGAGCCAAATTCTGAGTATGCCAGCGATAGTTTAGGTGAGACTACAATTAGGTCAAATTATGGTATGTTAATTTGGAAAACGCTTCACCCCGAAAAAATTACAAAGAGTAAAGTTTATATAAAGGATTTTTGTATTAAGGATAGTGGGGAAGCAGGAACTTATACGATGAATTATCAGATTAAGGCAAAAAATGCCCAGAAAATTGAGGAAACGTATAATGTTTCTGAGACAATTACTGTGTGGACTTTTTCGGGTAAACAGTATGTCTTGGCATATAATAGAGAAGTCAATCAAATTTGGGAAGCAAACAAAAATAATGTGGGTAATAGTTTTATCGACTTGGGAATACAAAAGCAGTCTGCGATAAAACATATAGAAAGTGAAAAGCAGAATTTTATATCTTACGCAATAAATGGAGACGTATATACAATGGACACTGTAAATAAAAAGTTTGCGCAAGTATATCATGCGAAGGCTGCAAATAGTGAACAATTATATAAAATCCGTTCTAAAGTGCTCAAAGTAAATGATGACGGAAATACCGAATATATGATTTATGGATATAGTCCGAGTAAAAACCATGTGGGGAAAAATGGGATATCTATTATGGAATATAGCTGGAAGGAAAATAAATCCATAGAAAAGGCATTTATTCCATGTGACGAGCCGGCACAGATATTAGAAACACAGATGTCACAGCTCTGTTATGAGGGGGATGGTACCCTTTATATTATGCTTGGGAGAACTGTGTATTTTGCAAATCTGAGAACAAAGGAATGGGGAACATTAATAGAGAATATGGAAGATGGCTGTTTGACAGTAAATGAACAGGGAACGGTAATTGCTTACAATACAAATGGAAGCAGACTAAATAGTGACAGTATTACGATTGTTAATTTGGTGAATGGCAACAAAAATGAGATTTTGGCAGATAAGGGTGACAAAATTACGGTATGTGGGTACACAGGAGCAAATCTTGTTTATGGAACAGGGAAAATATCCCCGAATAAGAACTATACCAGCTTTCCTATTGGGGAATTAAAGATAGTAGATGAGAATTTAAAAGAAGTAAAATCTTACTCACAGCGTGGAATTACGATGACGGATGTTGAGATAACGGATACGATTATCAGCTTTAAACGTTTTAGAAAAGGCAAACGAATAGATGATGACCAGCTTCTTGACAATACAGAGGATAAAGTACAGGTGGCAAATTCCAGTTATTATAGTGACGATATGAAAATGCGTGAATTGGCACTGTCTTTTACAAATAAATTAGATGCAAATATAGAACTATCTATTGGTAAATGGGGAGAACTACAGTTTCGCAGTAATTCGGAGGTGAAATCTGAGTTTGTGACAAAAAAAGAAGGAAAGTTTTATGTTTATGGTTATGGAAAGCTGCAGGGAATTTATACGAGCAGAAAAAAAGCCGAGGAAGCAGCGAGAGAGGCTTATGGCCTGGTAACCGATGAAAAGGGAAGCAAGATATGGGTGTTTGAAGAACATTATTCATCATAAAAGTGTATAAAGAGAGGAGTGTGCAATATTTATTTTCGCAGATGGCGAATGAAATCTATGCAGACTCCTCTTTTTTAAAATAATTACATTAGATTTTCGGGATTCAGGCATTGCAACTCATCTGGAATGAATCGTCCGTCTTTTCTGATGAGCACATCATCAAAGTAAATTTCTCCGCCTCCAAATTCCGGTGTCTGTATCCATACTAAATCCCAATGAATAGCTGATTTATTGCCATTTGGCGCTTCGTCGTAACAGTTCCCCGGTGTGAAATGAATAGATCCTTTAATTTTTTCGTCAAATAAAATGTCTTTCATCGGCTTGGTAATATAAGGGTTTACACCAATTGCAAACTCGCCCACATATCTGGC
Source organism: uncultured Eubacterium sp. (assembly GCF_937958975.1). Taxonomy (GTDB): domain Bacteria; phylum Bacillota; class Clostridia; order Lachnospirales; family Lachnospiraceae; genus Eubacterium_G. The sequence continues at coordinate 3,751 of NZ_CALGRE010000045.1, forward strand.
GCCCTCGTCTGTATCAAAGATTTTGTTAATCCGTTCTGTGTCGTTTGCAACGGCATCAATAATTTTTCCATCTTTAAATGTCAGTTTTATATTTTCGAAAGTAAATCCCTGTAAAACGCTTGGCGTATTATATTGGATAGTTCCGTTTACAGAATTGCGCACAGGGGCTGTATAAACTTCACCGTCAGGAATGTTCATATTTCCGGCACAGGGAATCGCAGGAATATCTTTAATAGAAAACGATATATCTGTTCCGGGACCGGTCATACGCACTTTGTCAGTTTTATTCATTAAATCAATGAGAGGCTGCATTGCATTTAACATTTTATTGTAATCTAATGTACAGACATCAAAATAAAAATTTTCAAAAGCCTCTAAACTCATATTAGAGAGCTGTGCCATTGCATAGTTGGGATAGCGAAGAACTACCCATTTTGTTTTGGGAACGCGAATATCGTTGTGGACTTCTTTTTGATAGATTGTTTCATAAATATGCATCTGTTTTTCGGGAACATCTGAAAGCTCTGCGATGTTATCGGTTCCCCGTATTGCAATATAACAGTCCATTTCAGACATTTCTTTTGCATCAATCTCTGCCATCAGTTTCATTTGTTCTTCATTGCAGTTGAGCAGAACTTCTCTCTGCAGGGTCGTGTCTGTATTGTGTACAAAAGGTAATCCGCCTGCATTATATGTTTCTTTTACGAGAGCCCTTGCAAGCGTTTTTGTAGTATCACCGATATAGTGGATATATACTTTTTCTCCGGGCTGGACTTTCACTGAGTAGTTTACCAGATTGTAAGCCAGCTTTTTAATTCTTTCATCCATATTAACCTCCTCATGTGTTAATTAAAATTTCCATATTTTATATAAATATACATTATTATACCACAGCCATGTACAGAAAAACTAAAAAATCAAGGGACAGCTTGCAGGGCTTAGAATTGACCGAAAATTCTATTAATGATATACTTAAGAATAGTATAAAATGGCGGGAGGTACTATGCGTTTTATTCATACAGGAGATATTCATTTAGGCGCTACGCCTGAGAGTAAAAAAGGTTGGGCAAAGAGCCGTGGAGATGAAATCTGGCATACATTTGAGAGATTAATAAAGCGAATCAAGGAAGAGCCGGTTGATTTGTTTATTATTGCGGGAGATTTGTTTCACAGACAGCCTCTTTTAAGGGAGTTGAAAGAAGTAGACTATTTATTTTCCACGATACCGGAAACTAAAATTGTACTTTGTGCAGGAAATCACGATGCTATGAAAAAAGGTTCGTTTTATGAAGGATATCAGTGGAGTGACAATGTTATTTTTTTGGGCGACAGAAACATAGAGAAGGTTGAAATTGAGGAGTTAAATACCTGTGTGTATGGACTGAGTTATCATCAGACAGAAATTAGAGAAGCTCTTTATGACCGGATTATCGTAGACAGACCGGATATGATTAATATTCTGGTTGCTCATGGTGGTGATGAAAAGCATATACCTATGAATAGAAAAAAAATTGCGATGTCCGGTTTCGATTATGTTGCAATGGGGCATATTCATAAGCCGTTTATGGATGAAAAGTATAAAATGGCTTATTGTGGCTCTCTGGAACCAATTGATGTAAATGATATGGGTCAAAGAGGGTATATATATGGTGAGGTTGATAAAAAGGGCTTAGAATTAGAGCTAATTCCTTTTTCTAAGAGAATCTATATGGATTTGGATTTTACGGTTACCCCAACAGCTACAAATATGGAGATAAGACACCGGCTCATGGATATTTTCGAGGAGAGAGGCCGGGAGAATATGTACCGTATTACATTTAATGGGTATCGGGCCCCTGAGTTTATAATTGATTTTGAGGAGCTTCAGGATTGTGGAAATATTGTATCTGTTATAGATGAAACAATTCCGGATTTTGATTTTGAGGAGCTATATGAGGATAATAAGGACAATATATTAGGAATGTTTATCGGTAAATATTTAGAAAAGGAATCTTTAAATACGATGCAGCAGAAGGCCCTTTATTATGGGACAAAGGCATTAGCGCAGGCTATGGAGGATAAAACATGATTATTAAAGATATTCAATTGACAAACTTTGGAAAATTTAATCATAAGTTGGTATCCCTTGAGCCGGGCCTCAATATAATTTACGGTGAAAATGAGGCGGGTAAGACAACGCTTCATACGTTTATTAGAGGTATGCTTTTTGGCATTGAGAAGCAGCGTGGAAAAGCGAGCATCAAAGACACATACTCTAAGTATGAACCTTGGGAAAACCCGGCAAATTATCAGGGAATGATGCGCATAGAAAGTGAGGGAATTACTTACCGTATAGAGCGGAATTTTAGCAGAGAGCATAAAAGTTTTAAAGTGGTCAATGAAGATTTAGGTGTGGAATTGGCAAGTGAAGAAATTGAACATTTATTTTCCGGCCTGGATGAAAACTGCTATTATAATACGATTAGTATCAGTCAGTTGGGAAGCGTCACAGACAAAGAATTAGAAGCGATTTTAAAAAATTATGCGGCAAACCTTGGCTCTACAAAATCAATGGAAATTGACATAAAAGATGCTTTTGAGGAATTGGAGGCGGAGAGAAAGAAGATTGCTTCGGATAATAAAATCGGAGAAGAAGATATTATTTTAAAATCCATACGAAATTCCACCGACCAATTAGAGATATTAGAGCGTGAACAGCATGGAATTATAGCTTCACTGGAACAGAAAAGAGAGGCATCGATAAGGTTGGAAGAACAGAAAAAAGAATTATCTGCCTTAGATGCGAAAAGACTGGAAGAGTTGGCAAAACAAAATGAAAGAAAAGATAATCTGTATCAGGAGATATTGTCATATACAGCAGATATAGAAAAGTATTCTTCTACGTTGGAACAAATCCGGGAGCATAAAAAAACGTTAGAAACGGAACTAAAAAACAAAGGGATAGATGACTGGAACACGATGGATTTGCTGACGGAAAAGGTTGTCAATAGAAGTAATATGCCAATAGTATTTATTATATTTACGATGGCATGCATAGGCGCGGCAATTGGTTTCTCGATAGGAAATATAGAAATGCTATCATTGTCAGAGTATTGGTTGAGACCTCTGGTTTGCATTGGATGTGCGGCATTTTTTGGAATACTTTCTATTGTTAAATATCATTTTAATAAAAAAAAGAGACGAAAGAAATTAGAGAAATTAAAGGAACTTAAACTCGTTTTGGATAAGCTGGATGCGGCAAAACATGAGGAATTATATGCTGAACGTCAGATGAGCAGCAAAAAAGAGGCCTTAGAGGCGGCACAGGAGTTGATTCAGGGAGAGGAAGAAAAAGAAGTAAAATCAGAGGATTATAGCCAGAAATTAAGAGAGATTGAGAGTCAGGAAAGAGAAATAAACGAGTCTGTCTCAAAGTCAAGATGGATACTTGAACAAAAGAAAGAGAGAGAAATTGAACTGGAAAGCCATATTGAAGAATTGAATCATAGGATAGAGGTGATACATAGGGCAAAGGTTGAAATCAGTGCGATAGAAGAGGCTAAGAAAAATATTGAAGAGATTGCAGCTGAGATTAGAAACAGTTTCGGCAAGAAATTAAATGAACGTGCTTCTTATTATATGTCTAAGATTACAAACGGAAAGTATGACAGTTTATCCATAGATGACAGGTTAAATATTTCTATTAATGGCAAGAGGTCTTTAATTCCTGCCTCAAAGCTGAGCAAGGGAACAGTAGAACAGATTTATATGGCGCTTCGTCTGGGTGCGGCAGATATTATTTTTGAGAAAGATAAAAAACCGATTCTTTTAGATGATGCATTTGTTATGTATGATAATAAGCGCATGGGAAATACAATGAAATTTATGGCTGAAAATATGGAACAGGTAATTATATTCTCGTGCCATACAAGAGAAAAAGTCATGGCGGACAAGCTCCAGATAAAACATAATTTTATTAAACTATAAAACTAACAGTATTTTCAAGAGATAGTGCTGTATAGAGTTAAAAAAACAGAGCAGATATTGAAAATTAGTGAAATTTTTAATATCTGCTCTGTTTTTGTATTTAACTGTAAGAAAACATAATTAACAAATTATTTTTGCTTGTTTTTATATTCATTCACTTTCTTTGTGATTCGTTCTGCAGGATTTAATAAATCGCTGATAGAGGAATCGTGATTTAATCGGTCTATAAAGAGTGCAGTATATTTTGCCACGTCGACATTGATATACCATTCTCTGGAGAGCAGTCCCGGAGTCTGATAAATACAGTTTGTTGTCATGACTCTGTAGATTAATCCATCTTCATAGGCCTTGTCAAATCGCTCTAATCCGCTTGTAAAAAGACCAAATGTAGAAGCAACAAAAACTCTGTTTGCTTTACGCTTTTTGAGCTGTTTTGCTACATCTAACATACTGTCACCGGATGATATCATATCATCGATAATCAGTACATCTTTACCTTCAACAGATTCTCCGAGATATTCATGAGCCACAATCGGGTTCCTTCCGTCTACTATAGTCGTATAATCACGGCGCTTGTAAAACATTCCCATGTTAATTCCAAGTACATTTGCAAAGTAAACAACTCTTCCCATTGCCCCCTCATCAGGACTGATTACCATTAAATGGTCGGCATCAATGATTAAATCATCCACATTTCTCAAAAGATTTTTGATAAACTGATATGTTGGCATTATAGATTCAAATCCGCTGACAGGAATTGCGTTATTCACACGAGGGTCGTGGGCATCAAATGTAAGAATATTATCTACTCCCATATTCACCAGTTCCTGAAGCATTACTGCACAATCCATAGATTCTCTCGAAGAACGTCTATGCTGTCTGCTCTCATAAAGGAAAGGCATAATAACTGTAATCTTTCTTGCCTTGCCGCTGGCAGCTGCAATAACCCTTTTGATATCGGCATAGTGGTCATCAGGAGACATATGGTTTTTATGACCGCATACAGTATATTCAACACTATAATTTGTCACATCGTCAATTATGTAAAGGTCACATCCACGAACCGTGTCTCTTAAAGTACATTTTGCTTCTCCGGTACCAAATCTTGGTGTATCTACATTTAAAAGATAAGAATCTTTCACATATCCCTTAAATGTAATCGGTGACTCTTTTGCCTCAATTCTTTCGCTTCTCCAGTCAGATATGTATGCATCAACAGTCTGTCCTAAAGCTTTGCTTCCTGATAATGCTACGATGGCGAGTGGTCCAACAGGAATAGATTCAATAAATTTTTTGATAGCCATTGTAAAATTCTCCTCCATGTGTAAAAGTGTTAATTAGTAAATTTCTTCTTTATTCTTATATCATCACCAAAAATCTTAAAAGATGTGTAGCTTCCAATTACTCTTGAGAAAATACGCTCTTCGTATTTGTTTTGTAATTCCTCAATAGAAAAATTGGTAGAGATAATCGTAGATTTTTGATGTATAAGTCTCTCGTTTAAACAATCAAACAGTGCCGAATCGGTAAAGGAATTACTCATTTCGGTTCCCAGGTCATCGATAATCAGTAAGTCGCATCCCAACAGCTCGGTTATACTGATTTGCCGGTAAATGGAACTGTTGTTTTTTTTGAAAGAATAATCTGCCAGTAAGTCAAAAAACTGGACAGAAGATAGGTATATTACAGAATATGATTTATCAATCAGTTCCTTTGCAATACAGTTAATAATAAAGGTTTTTCCTGTACCTGCCCTGCCATAGAATAGCAGATTACAGGGCTGTTTGTCAAAGTTATTTATAAAATAATGACATTGGTCGACAATTCTCTCAATATTCTCCAGAGAAGAAAGACCGGAAATATCATCGATAATATTTTCAGAATAGTAATCAAAATTAAAGGTATCAAAGTTTTCTAATGATAAAATCTTATCCAGTTCAGAACGTGAGTATATTAATTTTATTATTTCAGACTTTAGACATTCACATGGTTTTCCATGTATGAATCCCGTATCCTGACATAGAGCGCATGTAAAAATTTCATCCAGATAATCAGCTGAATAACCGTGAGATAAAAGTGCTGCCCTTTTCTTCTCGCTGATAAGGGCGATATCTTCCCTGAGGGAGGCTTTTGCAGATAGCTCGCCGGATAATGCAAGTCTTGTAGCATTTACAGCAGCGGCGGCGATTTCTTTGTCATATTCGGCAATCGAAGGAATGTTATCATAAACTTCTTTTACACGCTTGTCCATTTCTATTTTATTTTCTAATCTCCGGTTGTTATAACTGTTATTTATAATATCGAATTGTTCTCTGGTAAGACCCATTAGAGGTATACTCCTTATATTTATTTATTAATATTTGCTGTTTTGTCAAACTTTTGATTTTGACTTTCAAGTATCTTTTTTTCAAGCTGATTGTAGTCATAAGTACGCTGTTCAAAAGATTTTATTTTACGTTGTTTTACTGTTTTTTTATTGGACGTACCGGATAATGCATGAAAGTTTTTAGCATTTTCCTCTGAGTGAAGCTTGTCCAGCTTTTCAATCGCTTCGAGACAATTGGCATTATTTTTAAACCAGTTCGTCAGTATTCCATCGGCATACCGAAAACTGGCAGCATGTGTATGTTCCATAGTTCTATTGCATGCCTCTAAAATAATCTCATCAGAAAAACCGTACTTATCTGTCCATTTTGAGATGTATAAAACTTCTTTTTTCACGGGTGTTTTTAAAGTTAAGCCAAAAATTTTGTAAATATTTTTATAGATGTCTTTTCGAATTTGTTCGTTTATTTTAGCATCTTCTATTGTGTAAATTTCTTTTTCTGCATATTCAACTGCTTTTTTTTCAATATAAGAAATCGTTTTATGTCCTTGGGAAATGCATTTTTCCATTATGTATTCAATAAATTCTGTATCTAATTTTAAACCGTCAAGCATGTAGATAATGCTGTTAATATCGGCAGAATTCAGCATTGTACCTAAATATGTCTGAGCAAGAAAGGTTAACTGTTCAAATCTCTCGTCACCCGAATAAGATGAAATTTCTCTCGCGGTATATTTCTTTTTTGCCGGAATAATAATGCCGGATGCTTCCGGTATCGGGACACAAGAACTTTCTCCTGAGGCGGTTGCAAGAATACTTGAATTTACATCGGAATCAGACAAAATATCGGCAGTAGAAGTATTTTGTGAAAGTCCTTTTACAAAATAACGGTTTCTGTGCAGAGATTCAAATCTGATACCTGTAATATTTCCTATGCTATCTGATGAAAGTGTCAGAAGACTTTGGTCCGCCCAGTAATGTAGGGCACGGTTCACATCTGTTTCTAACATATTAAACTTGTCCGCAATATTAGATATAGACAAATCATCATCAGAATCTCTGTTGATGGTATCGTTGACAAGTCTTAATAAATAAAGATATATTTTTATAAATTCACCGTTGGCCTTTGGCATATATTCATCTAAAAAAACATTTGAAATGGAGGTAAAGTCAGCAAAACTACCCCTATCTAAAATTAACCTGCTCATAATTTCTCTCCTAATACTTCAATCAAAAGTTTTAATTTCTTAAATCTTCTTCAAAATACATTTGAAGTATAGCATAAAAATGTAAAAACGCAACGTCACAAATTGGGTGAAATGCCCATTATTAAAGGGTTTGTAGGTAATGTTGATAATGTTAATAATGATAATAATTCGTGTTCATAATTTGTCGAATTGTGTCAAAGTACCTAGTTTATATAGCAAAACAGTGGTTTCTAAAAAGCATATTTATGTAAACAAAAAATCCACAAAATTTTGTTCATAGTTATCAACAAAATTTTGTGGAATGTTAATAAGTTAATTTCCAAGAAGGTGTTCTCCGATTTTTACTACATCTCCGGCTCCCATTGTTATTAACAAATCGTTATCAGAACAATTTTCCAATAAAAAATTTTCTATCTCGCTAAAACTTGGGAAGTAGAAAACATTTCCGCCGGATTTTTTCAGCTCATCCATCACGTCTTTGGAACTAATTCCAAGAGTATTTTTTTCTCTTGCCGCATAAATGTCGGCCAAGACAACCGTGTCGGCATCCTTGAGAGCGTCCGCAAATTCCGGAAGCAGAGCTTTGGTTCTTGTGTATGTATGAGGCTGGAATACCACCCACATCTTTTTGTGTGGATAATGTTTTGCAGTATTTATAGTGGCTCTAATCTCATCAGGATGGTGGGCGTAATCGTCTATTATGGTAATATTCCCTAATTTGCCTTTGAGCTGAAAGCGTCTGTCTGTTCCGCCGTATGCTTTCAGACCCGCTAAAATGTCTTTATCACTGATATTCATAAAATGTGCCGCAGCAATGGAAGCAAGAGAATTATATATATTATGTTCTCCTGTGACGTTGAGAGTTACATGTGTTTTTATTTCACCATTTACAACTAAATCATAGGAGCCTCTCGCATATTCATCATAGGTTATATTGGCAGCGCTGTATATGCTTTTTGCAGAATCGGAACCAACAGTAATGATTTTGCATTTTAAACCGTTCGTAAAGTATTCCAGATTATCGATATCACTGTTGATAATAAGTGCACCGTCTTCAGGAACAAGTTCCGCAAATTTTCTAAAACTATGCCTGATATCATCTAAATCCTTAAAAAAGTCAAGATGGTCTGCCGCGACATTTAAAATAATCGCCATGTTTGGTTGGAAAGATAGGAAACTGTTGGTATATTCGCATGCTTCTGTTATTAGCTTATCTGAGTGTCCGATTCTTGTATTTCCCTTTATGGCAGGCATGATTCCGCCTACTAATATAGTCGGGTCTGTATCTGCTTCCAGCATAATTTGTGAAAGCATAGAAGTTGTCGTTGTTTTTCCGTGTGTGCCGGAAACACCAATTGCCATAGGATAGTTTAACATAATCTGTCCGAGAAATTCTGCTCTTGTCAGAAGAGGAATATTCATAGACTTTGCAGTCATCAATTCAGGATTATCCTGTTTTACAGCCGCTGTATAAATTAAAACTTCGGTATCGGGAGAAACATTTTCAGGTTTTTGTCCGTAGTAAATAGTGGCTCCCAGGTTAATTAAATGCTTTGTGATATCAGATTCCTGTGTATCAGAACCGGTAACGGTAAAACCTCTTGAAATCATTATTTCTGCCAAAGCGCTCATGCTAATTCCACCAATACCCGTAAAGTGTAATTTAGCAGGAGTGTTAAAATCTAATTCATACATATTAATTCTCCAATCTCCATAAAAATCATATCTAATTATACACTCGTTTTTTTACTTTTTAAAGATTTTAACGTAAATTTTATTATAAATAAGAATGAAGTTTTTTTTATATTTTATGTTTGATATCTAAAAAAATAGAGATAATATTTAAGGTTCGATAGATAACAAATATTAATTACAGTTTGATAAAAAGAAAAACTGCTAAAAAGTAACAAAAAAATTGGTTATTTTGCACAATAAAAGACGAAAAATAAAGAAAAATAGAGAAAAAATAAATAAAAAAAAGAATAAAAATACTTTTATTAAAATCCATTTAATGGTATAATTTTATATACTTAAAATAAGCAGCGAGGTAAGTGACATGATTAAAAAAGAAATGATTGCAATGCTGTTGGCGGGTGGACAAGGCAGCCGTCTTGGTGTGCTAACGGCAAAAGTTGCAAAACCGGCAGTTGCTTTTGGTGGAAAATATAAGATTATAGACTTTCCGCTAAGCAATTGTATTAATTCAGGGGTAGATACGGTAGGCGTACTTACACAGTATCAGCCACTCAGGCTGAATGACCATATTGGTATTGGTATGCCTTGGGACCTCGACCGAAATATTGGAGGTGTGACAGTTCTCCCACCATACGAAAAAAGTGAGAACACAGAATGGTATACAGGTACAGCAAATGCAATTTTCCAAAATTTAAATTATATGGAAACATATAATCCGGATTATATTTTAATTTTATCGGGTGACCATATTTATAAGATGGATTATGAAGTTATGCTTGATTACCATAAAGCAAACAACGCAGACGTCACGATAGCAGCTATGCCAGTGCCTATCGAGGAGGCTAGCAGATTTGGTGTCGTTGTTGCTGATGAAAACCATAAAATAACAGAATTTCAGGAAAAGCCGGAACATCCAAAAAGCAATCTTGCGTCTATGGGCATCTATATCTTTAGCTGGCCGGTACTGAGAGAGGCATTAATTAAACTAAAAGATCAGCCAAACTGCGATTTTGGTATGCATATTATTCCTTATGTTCACGAAGGTGGAAAACGGATATTTGCATATGAATACACAGGATATTGGAAGGATGTTGGAACGCTCAAGTCATATTGGGAAGCAAACATGGAATTAATAGATATTATTCCGGAGTTCAATTTATACGAAGAATTTTGGAAGATTTATACAAAGAGTGAGGCGCTTCCACCACAGTATGTTTCAGCAGATTCAAAGATTGAGAGAAGTATTGTTTGTAATGGGTGTGATGTGAGAGGACAAGTTCTCAATTCAGTTATCAGTGCAAATGTTGATATTGCAGAGGGAGCTGAAGTACATGACTCAATTATTATGCAGGGATGTAGAATCGGAAAAGGTACTAAGATTTACAATGCGATTATTGCAGAAAACACTATAATCGGTAAAGACTGTACTATCGGTGTTGGAGATTATGCTGACAGCCAGTTAAGTCAGAAAATTTATAATTGTGAATTGGCAATTATTGGTGAAAACTCAGTAGTTCCTGATGGAGTGACAATTGGAAAGAATGTTGCCATCTCAGGAAAGACAGAGATATCGGATTATCCTGAAGGAAAGCTCCCATCAGGTGGCTATATAGTTAAGGCAGGTGAGATTTAATGAGAGCAGTTGGTATAATTTTAGCAGGCGGAAATAACAGTAAAATGAAAGAACTCTCCAAGAAGAGAGCGGTGGGTGCAATGCCAATAGCAGGAAGTTACAGAGCTATTGATTTCGCACTCAGTAATATGTCAAACTCCCATATTCAGAAAGTAGCGGTGCTGACTCAGTACAATGCATGGTCTTTAAATGAACATTTAAGTTCATCAAAGTGGTGGGATTTTGGTAGAAAACAAGGTGGGTTATATGTATTTACCCCGTCTATTACATCTGACAATGGATTCTGGTATAGAGGGACAGCAGATGCAATTGCACAGAATATTGCATTTCTAAAAAAGAGCCATGAGCCATATGTAGTGATTGCCTCGGCAGATGCAGTGTATAAAATGGATTATAATAAGGTGCTGGAAAGACATGTTGAAACCGGAGCAGATATTACAATAGTATGTAAGGATATGGGAGAAGGAGCGGATGTCACCTCTTTTGGAGTGGTAAGTACAGATAATAACGGAAGGGTAACAGATTTTGAGGAAAAACCTCTTAACAATACAAGTGGTTTGATTTCCACAGGTATTTACATCATAAGAAGAAGATTTTTAATACAGCTTTTAGAGCAGTGTATCGCAGAGGACAGATATGATTTTGTAAATGACATTATTATTAGAAATAAGAACATAAAGAAAATTTATGTATACAAGTTAGAATCCTACTGGAAAAACATTGCAAGTGTAAAGAGTTACTATGATACAAATATGGATTTCCTGAAACCGGAAGTGAGAGATTTCTTTTTTAAGCAGTATCCGGATATTTACTCTAAGGTAGAAGATTTACCACCGGCAAAATATAATCCGGGTTCCAATGTGAAGAATAGTTTGATTTCCAGTGGAAGTATTGTAAATGGAACTGTGGAAGGTTCAGTTATTTTTAAGCAGGCATATATTGGAAACAATAGTGTAATTAAAAATTCAATTATTTTAAATGACGTTTATATTGGAGATAATACAGTGATTGAAAATTGTATTGTCGAGAGTCATAGTACAATAAATCCGGGAGAGCATATAGGTGTTCCCGATGAACTGAAAATAATAAATGAAAGAAATTTCAGATATAGCTTGTAAATTAGAAAAGGAGTAAATTTATGAATATAACAGACGTAAGAGTTAGGAAGATGACAAAAGAAGGAAAAATGAAGGCGGTTGTTTCAATTACAATTGATGATGAATTTGTTGTTCATGATATTAAAGTAGTTGAGGGAGATAAGGGATTGTTTATTGCAATGCCGAGCAGAAAGGCAGCAGATGGTGAATATAGAGATATTGCACATCCTATTAACTCAGGTACCCGCAGTTCTATTCAGAACATTGTTCTCGAAGCTTATGAAAAGGCTTTGTTAGAGCCGGATGTTCCGGTAGAGGCATAGCCAAAAAAAGTTTTGAATATTATACACTGATACCGATGGGTGAGGTGTGGCCGACAAAGGGGTCGGCTGCATGTTGCCCATCGGTATTTTTTTCATAAAAACATTTTTACATAAAAAATGTAAAATAGCGATAGTTCCTCTTTTTCATTAGAAAACCATTATTTTGTTATGAAATATCTATTAATAAAAATTATAATAATTGTTGAAAGTGCCTAAAAACATTTTTGATATTGAAAATGTATTGTGCAAAATGTAAAATAAAAATAGTAAAAATATTATATATTGCACATAAAGCGGTTTTTAAGGAGGAGAGCAGGATGAGAACGAAGTTAAAAAGGGGATTGTCCTTGTTATTGTCTGTAACAATGATTTGTTCCGGTATTCATTTTACACAAAAGGTAAATGCGGTAGAAGGTACCTCGGCATCAATGAGTACAGAAATGATTGATGATTCAATAGAAGAAACGAAAAATGCAAATGTATATTTTGTACAGTCAGCAACGAAAAAAATAATTACATTAGATGGAATAGAAAATAATCCTATTGATTGTAGTAACGTTTATGATAAGAATAACATTCCACAGAATGGATTGTTTACAGTATATTATGGACAATGGAATGACCTTAGTGTAGTCAATTTTACAAATAATGCTACAAATACCAGTTGGAAAGCGGACAATGATAAGGTTTTTCAGATGGGAAAGAGAACAAATCCAAGTGGTTGGGAATCGGTTCAGATGAAAGCGCAGGGAGATGGAACAATATCGTTTAAAAGTAGTGCAAACAATGCATATTTTACAGTCGAGGAAAACAAACTGGCTTTATCTAAATTAAAAGATGGAGACGAGATTTCTCCAAATGAGAAATTTATTCTGTACACAGATACACAGCCAAAGACAGCAAAAAAGGTGCGTATTTCTAATGTCGCAGGAGATTCGGTCACAGTATTCTGGGAAGGTGTCAGTGAATGTTTGTATTGTGGCTATGAGGTATTGTATGCTACATCAGAGCATGGAAGGTATGTCTCATCAGGGCAGACCGCAGAGACAAAAATGGATATTACAGGTCTGGATTTGAACACGAGATATTATTTTAAAGTTCGTACAATGACGAATAATGAAGGGGGCGTGTATGCGGATAGTAAAATTGCATATGCAACCACATTAAAAGAGTATAAGCCTTCTAAGCCTTTAAATGTAAATGTTGTAGAGAAAAATAGTGATTTAGTTGTTTCATGGGATAAGGTGAAAAATGCAAAAAGGTTTAAAGTTTACCGTGCTGTCAGCAGATTTGGCGAGTATAAGGAGATTGGAGAAACATCAGCAACAACGTTTACAGATAAGAACAGGAATCAGTCAAGATATGGTAATTATTATAAGATAAAAGCATTTAATGATTCCGACGTGGGTGAGTTTTCGGAGGCAGGTTCACTGGAAATAAGTATGTTTGGTTTGAATACATATATTTTTAATGACACAGACGACATGAAAAAGGTAAATGAGGTGACACAGAAAATATATGAAAACCAGCATTATAATCAGTTCGGTCAGGAGAGATATGCACTGGCATATAAACCAGGTAATTACACAGATGCAGGTATTGTGAATGTTGGGTATTATACACAGATATTGGGGTTGGGAAAGACACCATATGATGTGAGACTGAACAATGTGCATACACCGGCGGCGCTTTCAGGTAATAACACAACATGTAATTTCTGGGTTGGAATAGAGAATGTGACAATTGCAGATGTAGAGCAGAATGATTCAGATGCCTGGTTTTGTTTTCAGTGGGGAGTTTCGCAGGCTTCACCCGCAAGGAGACTAAATGTAGAGAGAAAAACACATCTGCAATGGCTTTGGGAAGGCTGGTGCAGTGGTGGATATATTGCAGACAGTTATTTTGCAAAACCGGCAGGCTCTTTTTCGCAACAGCAGTATTATTATAGAAATTGTAATTTTAATGGCGGAACTTATGGTGTAAACTGGAATCAGGTCATTCAGGGAAGTGAAGGTGTAACGGCACAAAACAGTTCTGATAATAGTAATAAGCCATTGGCGGAGGCAGTTTCTCTTAAAAATAATAATGGCGTGACGAACTGGAACAATAGAGGCTGCACCACGATTATCGGGAAAACACCGGAAATAAGAGAGAAACCGTTTTTGTATTTTGATACGGAACAGGAAAAATATAAAGTGTTTATTCCGGCAGAAAGGAAAAATACATCGGGGGTAAGCTGGTCTCAGGAAAATATGGGCGAGGGAACCTCAATTAGTGTAGATAAGTATTTTTATATTGCTAATCCGGAAAAGGATACAGCAAAGACAATAAACGAACAACTAGAAAAAGGAAAAAACATTATTTTTCGTCCGGGTGTTTACCATGTCAGTGAACCCATTCAGGTTAAAAAGGCCAATACAGTGCTTTTAGGAATCGGGGAAGCTACAATTATTCCTGAAAATAATATAGCGGCAATTAAGACATCAGATGTTGGAGGAATTGCAATTTGCGGATTAATATTGGATGCAGGTAATTATTCAAAAACTCTGCTTACAGTGGGAGACGAAGGATGTAATAAAAATCATGAGGATAACCCGACGGTTCTCAGCGATGTCATTTATCGTGTAGGGGGAACAGGGCATCTTGGAAGGAGTGACAGTTGTCAGGTAATTAATAGTAATAATGTAATTATCGACCATACATGGATTTGGAGAGCAGACCATGGTGATAATACAGGATGGAATGCCAATGTGGCAAAGAACGGTCTTGTGGTTAATGGCGACAATGTGACGGCTTATGGTTTATTTGTAGAGCATTTTAAAGAATATGATATATTGTGGCGTGGAGAACAGGGAAAAACCTATTTTCTGCAAAATGAAAAATGTTATGACCCACAGAGTCAGAAAGGCTGGATGAGCCATGATGGACAAAAGAAGGGGTTTGCGGCATATAAAGTTACGAACAATGTCAGAGAACATTATGCAGTAGGCCTTGGCGTTTATGATGTATTTATTAATACGAATGGTGCGAGTATTTATCTGGATAGCGCTGTTGAGGTACCAAATAAAGAAAATGTTCTGATTGAAAATGTGTGTATTGTAGAAATCGCATCGGGAAGTGGACCCAAAGTAGGAATTAATCATATTATCAATGGAACAACAGCAGGAATAAGAACCGGAGCAGAAAATAACGGTGGTTATGCAATCCAGAGACTTTTAAGTTATAATAATGGTAATTCCATTTCTCTTCCGGACTATTATGTAAGTAAGGACAGCGTTGAGCCACAAATTCAACAGGGGAAGGAGCCAACAAGAGATAATCTTGCTGAAAAGGATATAAAAAAGGAGACATTTAGCAAAGATTCGGAGACTCCTCTGTGGCAAATGACAGAGAAAGATTTTGATAAAAAGATAGAGGGTTGTGAAAACGGAGAGGCTCCTACTGTAAAGCCGGATGATAAAAAGAAAGATGATAATATTTATAATAGTATTACGCTAAAGTCAGGACAAAAAATTACGGTAGGAAAGTATACATACAGGATAACAAAGGTTTCAGGAAAAAAAGGAACAGTTACGCTTGTTAAGGTAAGTAAGAAAAAATATGCCAGGAAGCTGAAAAGCGCTACAGTAAAAACAACTATAAAATATAATGGGTATAGATTCAAAGTAACTGTGGTAGGTAAAAAGGCATTTAAAAATTGTAGAAGACTGAAAAAGGTCATAATAGGAAAAAATGCAAGGAAAATTAATTCCAAGGCTTTTTACCAGAGCCGAAAGCTGAAGCAGATTATAATTAAAGGAACGAAATTAGTAAAAGTATCAAAGAATGCTTTCCATAAAAAAGTAAGAAAGGTAGTTAAAATCAAAGCGAAGAGAAAAGTAAAAAAGAGACTTTTGAAAGTTTTTAAAAGAAAGCGATAAAATAAAAGCCTTGTAGAGAAAAAATCTCTATGAGGCTTTTATTTTTGAATTTTAATAGATTTTGTTTTAAATTATGAGAGAAAAGATTATTAATAGACAAATAAACAATAAAAGGCGTTTGAAAGTAAGCATTCCAATCCCCTTTTTTATTGATATAAAGAATAAAAATGCTATAATAAAAAGGAATAAAAAATAATATATAAAGGACTAACAAAATGATAAACAGTAGTGAACCATTAGTAAGTATTATTACACCCTGTTATAATGGTGAAAGATTTTTAGGTGATTTTTTTGATTCAATTTTGAACCAGAATTATAGAAATATAGAGTTATTTTTTATAAATGACGGTTCTACGGATAAGACAGAAGAAATCGCAATCAGATATAAAGAAAAGTTTGTTGATAACAATATGCAGTTTCATTACATAAAGCAGGAAAACGGAGGACAGGCAGTTGCAATTAATCAAGCTTTACCACTGATTCAGGGAAAGTATTTCATGTGGCCGGATGCAGATGATATTTTATTGCCAAATAATATAAGTAAAAAGATAGAGGTATTAGAGGAAAATACAGACATAGGATTAGTAATGGCACAGGCTGTTATTATTAAGGAATCAGGTGAGAAAACAGATAAAATTTTAAAAAGAGATGATTGTTCTAAAAAAGATAATTTATTTTTAGATTTTATTTTTGAGAGAAACATTATTTTTTGTCCGGGAATTTTTATGTGTAGGACGGAGATGTTTCGAAACTGTGTTCCCAATATGCAGATTTACGCCGGAAGGGGAGGACAAAACTGGCAGATGCTATTGCCGGTTTTGTATCAATATAAGTATGCATATATTGATGAGGTTTTATATGGTTACAGGGTGGTCTCTAATAGCCATTCGAGGCAGATGCTGGATGCACAGGAGTATATTAACAGATATAAGATGCATCAGGAGATATTGATTCATACAATTGAGAGTATTGATATGAATGAGGGCAGAAAAAGAAGACTTATTGATAAAGTAAAGGTAAAATATTATAGGCTAAATATGATACTGTATTATAAAGCGGGGGAGAGAAAAAAATCACATAGAGAGTTTTATAAAATTATTAAGGCAAAACACTTGGGAATACAAGATTTAAAAAATATTATTAAAATTATATGTATTAGATTTCATATTGGAGATTTTTAGAAAAGTATAGGAAAAGGATAAGAGATATATGATATTGTTATTTACAAAGTGGGGAGATAGTAAGGCTGACACATGGTCAGGGACTCCGTTAGGTATTTTATCAGGTCTTCAGAAAATACATGGTGAAGAAAAGATAAAAGATGTAGTGATTTCTCAAAAAAGAATACAAAAAGTTTTGTGCAAAGTAGTAAGAGGAATTGGTAAAATATTTCATATAAACGAATGTGAGGTTACGGAGCATAAATTTGATGACAGAATAGTAAAAAAACTTTTGATGGATTGTCATGAGCAGCCTAATATTATGTTTACAGAGCAATTATCAAAGTACATAGACAATAGTTATCTATTTATTGACTGCTCGGTGGATTTTGCCTATCGATGTCAGAACAGCGGGGAATTATTTTCCCAATACATTCCGCTGAAAAAAACGGGGAAACATAGCCTGATTCATATTAGAAAAAATCGGGCAGATGTTTTTTATAAAAAATGTAGAGGTATTTTTACAATGGGACAATGGCTTGCAGATGATTTAGTTAAAAATACCAAAGTCGAAGAGAAAAAAGTGCATTGTGTTGGTGGGGGATGTAATATTTCTATAGAGAAGGTAGATGATTCTAAAAAGCAGGGAAATAAAATCCTGTTTGTTGGAAAGGATTTTGAAAGAAAAGGTGGTTTTTTAGTTTTAGATGCGTTTAAAATATTAAATGATAAATATCCCGGAAAATATCAGTTATATATTGCCGGACCAAAGGAGTGGCCGGGGAAAGGAGATATTCCGGACGGGATTCACTTTTTAGGCTTAAAAACAACGGAAGAGTTAGAGAAATATTATAATTTGTGTGATATTTTTGTTATGCCATCATATTTCGAGGCATATGGAATTGTATTTGCAGAGGCGTTGATATATGGACTGCCATGTATTGGAAGAGATGCGTTTGCTATGAAAGAGTTTATTGTTGAAGGCGAAAATGGTTATTTAATACATGAAGATAGTGCTGAATATTTAGCAAAAAAGATGTATGACCTGTTAAGTGATGAAAAAATAAGACAGGGGGTAATACAAAAGAAGGAGCATTATATAGAAAAATATTCATGGGAAAGTGTAGCGAAAAGAATTACAGATGTGATTTTAAATGATGGTTATGAGGTTTAAAATAAAAACATAAAGAAAGGTCGATAAATTACTGATTTATTAAAAAGTATAAAATATGAAAAAAGTAGCAATAGTCACAATTGAATCCGAGAATTTTGGAAACAGGCTTCAAAATTATGCTTTACAAACTATAATAGAATCACTGGGATGTGAAGTGGAAACGATTGATAGAAATAATTATAAGGAAATAACGAAAAAATTAAGTGAGAAATTTAAAGCCATTATTAAGATACTTGTCCATGCAAAGGGCGTAAAGTATAGTGAATTTAATCAATTAATTCATAGCAGTAAACATTATGCAAGAAAGGATGAAGCAGAAAAAAATTTGGAATCCTATTATGACTTTTTTGTGGCAGGGAGTGACCAACTGTGGAATCCCTACTTTCCTTTCGTGGGAAAATGTGATTTGTTGACTTTTGCGAAGAGTGAACAGAAAATATCTTATGCAGCAAGCTTTGGGATTGAAACATTGCCGGATTCAAAGAAAGAATTATATAAAAATGCATTACAGGATTTTGCAAGAATTTCTGTAAGAGAAAAGTCAGCTGTAAAATTAATAGAGGAACTAACCGGACGAAAAGCACAGGTTGTATTAGACCCTACATTGCTGCTAAGTGGAGACGAATGGAGAAAAGTTCAAAAAAAACCGTCTATCTGTCCTAAGAAAAAATATTGTTTTGTATATTCAATTGGTGAAAAAAGTGATGAGTTTCAAAGGGAGTTACAGGAAATTGAAAAGAAAGGGGAATGGGAAATTTTTGATATAAGGGTCAAGAATTTTCTTGGATTTGAGAGATGTTTAGGACCGGCAGAATTTTTATATCTTATTAATCATGCAGAAATGATTTTGACAGATTCATTTCATGCGACGGTATTTTCAATATTGTTTCATAAATCTGTTAAGAATTATAAGCGAAAAGGTCTGGATATGAGTTCAAGAATCAGTACATTGGCAGAAACTGTAGGTTTACAGGAAAATCTTTTGCAGGGAGTTTTTACAATTGATGAAAAAGTAGACTATGCCAAGGTGGATTTGCAATTAGAAATAGAGAAGAAGAAGTCAATAAGCTTTTTAAGAGAAGCATTGAAAATTAATTAGGAGAGTATAGTGATAGAGATTAAGGAAAAAGAAAAGTGTTGTGGCTGTGGTGCATGCGTGACAGTATGTCCGCAGAAATGTATTTCTTTTAAGGAAGACGCGAATGGGTTCTGGTACCCGGAAGTTGATAAAGAAAAGTGTATTCATTGTAATATGTGCGAAAAGGTTTGCCCAATACTTCAAAAAAAGAAGGAAGAGCAAAAGGATATTACAGCATTTGCAGCATATGCATTGAATGAAGATATTAGAGTGAAGAGTTCTTCGGGTGGATTATTTACCCTGTTGGCTGAAAAAGTTTTGGACGAGGGGGGAGTAGTATTTGGAGCAGCATTTGATGAAGAGTTTATGGTACATCATATTGCTATTACAAAAAAAGCGGAATTAGAAAAATTGAGGGGAAGTAAATATCTTCAAAGCAGAATAGAAAATACATTCGAAGAGACCAAAAATATTTTGGAGCAGGGGGAAAGAGTCCTTTTTTCCGGAATGGCATGTCAGATTGCAGGTTTGAAGCGGTATCTTGGAAAAGAATATGCAAATCTTATAACAGTAGATATACTTTGCCACGGTGTACCAAGTCCTAAAATATGGAGAAGGTATTTAGATGAACAGAAAGAAAGTGGGAGTAGTGTAAAACAAATATATTTTAGAAATAAGCATTTTGGCTGGAAAAAATTCAGCTTAAAAATTGTATTTGAACCATTGAAAATATATAGAAAACAGTTTTATTTTGATTCTTTTATGAGATTGTTTATGTCAAATATTTGTTTTAGAGAATCATGCTATGCATGTGAGTTTAAAGATTTAAAACGTCCGTCAGATATTACCCTAGGCGATTGTTGGGGAATAGAAAATTACATGCCGGATATGGATGATGATAAGGGGACATCCCTTGTTTTGATTCATTCTATTGCAGGAAAAAAGCTATTTCAAACTATTTGCGGTGACTTAGAAGTGAGGGAGGCCGAGATAGAAAAAATATTGCCGGAATCTTCAGATTCAAGAAAATCTGTTAAGCCGCATCCAAAAAGGGAAGAGTTTTTTAAACAGTTTGGTCAAGGCAAAAAATGTTCTGAGCTGGTAAAATTGATAGATGATTCCTTAAAAACAAAGGTAAAAAGAAAAATCGGCAAAATAATTAGAAGAAATAGATAGTGAGAGTTTAGAACTGGAGAAGGTTTATGTATGCAATTATAGGTCTGGGGAATCCGGACAAGAAATATGATAAGACAAGACATAATGTGGGGTTTGATGTGATAGATGAATTGGCAGCTCAGATGGGAGTTGAGGTGAAGACGAAGCGGCATAAGGCGCTTTGCGGCATTGGCGTGATTGGTTCGGAAAAAGTGGTTTTGGTGAAACCACAGACTTATATGAATCTCAGTGGGGAATCTGTAAGGTCGATAATTGATTTTTATAAATTAAATCCCCAGAGAGATATTATTGTTATTTCCGATGATATTAGTCTCCCCACAGGAAAAATCAGAATAAGAGCGAAGGGCAGCGCAGGTGGCCATAATGGATTAAAAAGTATTATAGCACACGCAGGAACAGACAGTTTTCAAAGGATTAAAGTAGGCGTCGGAGCCAATGAGGGAGACCTGGTGAAGCATGTTCTTGGGAAATTTTCCAAGGGAGAGAGAAAAGTGGTTGAGGATTCCATAAAAAAAGCAGCTTCCGCGGCAGAAGTTATGATTATATGCGGTATAGCGGAAGCAATGAATAAATTTAATTAGGAGGAGTGAATGAATAGTTTTGACTATCCTCTTTTACAACTGAATGAGTATGAGCAGGTGAGGGACTGCCTGTCACAAGGGAAATCCTGTCAGGTAACAGGATGTGGTGATTCCCAGCTTGCTCATTTTATTACAGGTCTTAGCAATGGCTACAAGCAGAAAGTCATTGTTACTTTTAGTGCCTTAAGAGCGAAAGAATTATATGAGGATATGAAGGGATTTACAAATGATGTAGTGATATATCCATCCAAAGATTTCATATTTTTTAGTGCGGATGTTCATGGAAATTTTATATTGCAGCAACGTCTTGAGTTTATCCGAAAAATAGTGGAAGATGAGCCTTTTACTGTAATTTTAACCGCAGATGCTTTTATGGATAAAATCCAACCCTTTCAAAAGATAAAAGACAATTGTATAGAGATTTCAGAGGGAAGTATGATAGAGCTGGATGCTTTAAAGACAAAACTCGTAAAAATGGGTTATGAAGCAGTGGAACAGATTGATAGTCCGGGTCAGTTTGCCGTGAGAGGAAGTATACTGGATATCTACACATTGACAGATGAGGTACCATATAGGATAGATTTTTGGGATAATGAGGTTGACATAATTAAGAGCTTCGAAATTGAAAACCAGCGTTCTATTGAAAATCTTGACAGCGTTCAAATATATCCTGCCACAGAATATTTCTTTGATAGTGAATCACTAAAATTTGGAACAGAAAAAATTAAAACAGAATTAAATAAGGCTGTGCAGAAATTTAGGAAAAATTTTAATACGGAGGAAGCACATCGATTGGAGATGACAGTCGGTGAGTTTCTGACGAATATAAACATTAATCCGTTTCATGTCGCTTTTGACAGTTATGTAAACTATTTCTTTGATGATTTAGTAAGTTTAATGGACTACTTTGACGAACCTATATTTTTTATTGATGAACCAAAGAGGGTTGTGGAACAGTTAAATGCAGTGGAGGCTGAGTTTAGGGCAAGTATGTCCAATCGACTGGAAAAAGGATATGTGTTAGCGGGTCAGACAGACATTTTATGGAATAAAGATACAATACTTGAGTATATTAATTCTAAGCCAAAGGTAGTTTTAACCGCAATTGCACAAAAGGTTTCTTTCTTTTACACAGAGGAATTTGTTGAGGTGGACACAAAGAATATCAGTCCATATAATAGCAAATTTGAAATGTTAGTGGAGGATTTAAAGAAGTATAAAGTTCAAAAATATTCTGTTTTGCTTGTGACATCTTCTACAACGAGAGGACTACGTCTGGCGGAGGATTTGAGAGAGTTTGGGCTGAGCGCTTTTTTTGAAAAGGATACAAAGAGGCAGGTAAATGCCGGTGAAGTTATGATTGTTAAGGGGAGACTTCGAAAAGGATTTATGTACCCGATGATAAAATTTGTGGCTATCTCAGATACTGATATTTTTGGAGAACGCAAAAAGAAGAAACGTAGAAAACATGGCTACTCAGGCACAAATATTTCCAGCTTTTCAGACTTAAATGTGGGAGATTATGTTGTACATGAAAATCATGGTCTTGGAATTTACCGGGGCATAGAAAAGGTAGAAGTAGACCATGTTGTAAAGGATTATATTAAGATAGAATATGCAGGTGGAAGCAGCTTATATATATTGGCAACGCAGCTTGATATGATACAGAAATATGCTGACAGTGAGGCAAAACCACCAAAATTAAATAAGCTCGGTGGTCAGGAATGGCATAAAACCAAGACCAGGGTGAAAAAAGCAGTAGCTGAAATTGCCAGAGAGTTGGTTGAATTATATGCCGTAAGACAAAATGGCGAAGGATATATGTTTTCGCCTGACACTGAATGGCAGAAAGAGTTTGAGGAGATGTTTCCGTTTGAGGAAACGGATGACCAGCTCAGCGCCATAAATGAAGTGAAAAAAGATATGGAAAGTTCCAAGATTATGGATAGGTTAATCTGTGGAGATGTTGGATTTGGCAAGACAGAGATTGCAATCAGGGCAGCATTCAAGGCAATACAGGATAATAAACAGGTGGCATATCTTGTGCCTACAACAGTCCTTGCACAGCAGCATTATAAGACTTTTAAACAAAGATTTAAGGATTTTCCGGTAAGAGTAGAAATGCTTTCCAGATTTCGGACAAAATCTAATATAGAGCAGAATATTAGAGATTTGAAAAAAGGGTATGTAGATATTGTAATTGGAACTCACAGACTTTTGTCGAAAGATGTTAAATTCAAAGATTTAGGATTGTTGATTATTGATGAGGAACAAAGATTTGGAGTAAAGCATAAGGAGCAGATTAAAGAGCTAAAAAACACGGTGGACGTAATTACTTTGACTGCAACACCTATACCGCGAACGCTTCATATGAGTTTAATTGGTATCAGGGATATGTGTGTCATGGAGGAACCGCCACAGGATAGGATGCCGATACAGACTTTTGTCATGGAGTATAATGAGGAAATAGCCAGAGATGCTATCAATAGAGAATTAGCCAGAGGTGGACAGGTTTATTTTGTTCACAATAGAGTTCAGGATATTGCAGATATGGCGGTGACTGTACAGAATATGGTACCGGAAGCAAGTGTAGCATTTGCCCATGGACAGATGAGTGAGCGCCAATTAGAAGAAATCATGTATGATTTTGTAAATGGTGATATTGATGTGCTTGTCAGCACAACTATAATAGAGACGGGACTTGATATTTCTAATGCAAATACCATTATTATTCATAATGCTGAGCGCATGGGACTATCACAGCTTTATCAGCTTCGTGGTCGTGTTGGACGCTCTAACCGTATGGCATATGCATTTTTGATGTATAGCAGAAATAAAATGCTTACAGAAGTGGCTGAAAAGAGACTTGGGGCAATCAGAGATTTTACTGAACTGGGTTCAGGTGTAAAGATTGCGATGAGGGACTTGGAAATAAGAGGAACGGGAAATCTGCTCGGTGCACAACAGAGCGGACACTTAGAGGCGGTTGGATATGACCTTTATTGTAAAATGCTGAATCAGGCGATTGAGGTGTTGAAGGGGCATACGCCAAAGGATGATTTTGAGACGAAGGTAGATTTATTGTGTGATGCTTTTGTACCGCCGTCTTATATTAAAAATGAATCTCTAAAAATGGACATTTATAAGAGGATTGCCGGGATTGAAACAAAAGAGGAATATGAGGATATGCAGGATGAACTCCTTGATAGGTTTGGTGATATTCCTTCTCAGGTGGAAAACCTGCTACAGGTTGTCATGCTCAAGGCAGCAGCCCATGAAGCTTATATTACTGAGATATCAGGCACAAAAGACAGGTTGAAAGTTATGATGTGGAGTGAGGCAAAGATTGATGTGGAGAGAATCCCTATTCTTGTGAGAGAATATAAAGGAAGATTGAAGTTTGTGGCAGGAGACACACCTCATTTTATTTATTCACCTAAGCCTAGTGATGATAATGTCATAGAAAGAGCGAAAAAGCTTGTTGAATCTATGTCGACACTCAGGTAGAGTGTGTAGAAAAGAATGGAATGAACATTTAAGAATGGAGTTTTCAATGAAAAGATTTTGGATTTTATGTATGGTTGCAATTCTTGGAATGGGAATTGTGGGATGCAATAAACAATATTCAAAAGAAAATGTATCTACAATAATGAGTGAAGAGGATAATGAAGCTGGGGAATCTGCGGATGAGATTGCAGTTATTTCGCTTGGTAAAAATGAAGTTTATCTGGATGAAGTTTTGTATTATGCGTATACGACACAGGCAACATATGAAACCTATTATCTGGCAGAGGGAAAAGAGATGAACTGGAATGCCGAGATGAAAAAAGGGGTTACATGGCAACAGGGAATAAAAAGCATTATTTTAGATGATATATGTAGGAGAGAATATTTTTGCTCTCTGGCAGATAAATATGATGTGGAGTTATCTGACAGTGAAGAGGAAAACATACAGAAAGCGGCAGATGAATATTTTGAGCAGTCCAGTGAAAAATTAATAAAAAAAATTAATATTAAGCGGGAGAGACTCAAAGAAGTATTTGAAAAGCAGAAAATAGCGCAACATGTCGAGAATATTTTGAAAGCTTCAGATGAAAGCCTGACAGATGATATGTATAATAAATGGAAAAAAGGAAATACTGTTACAGCAGACGAACAATGGGAAATGATTAATTTTGGTGAACCTATATTTACATTGGAGGATACAAAGTGAAAGGTCGTTTGACGTGTGTAATAAGTGCTGCCATATCAGTATTTTTGATAATTTGTACTCTGAACTACACACTTAACATAGGAAAAGAAGAAAAGAAAAATTATAATCCGGTGCAGGAAGCTGCCCAGAGTGAAGTGGTATTACAGGATTTTATTCATGATAATTATGTGATTAGTGAAAAAAATCCGTGGACAGATTACAGTTTGCATCCATTAGAATATTCTGCTGCGGATAATCATGTATTTCAAGAAGAAATTCGTGCAAAGTCAGCAGTATTGGTTGACATAAATTCCAGAACGATACTGTATGGGAAAAATGAAAATAAGCAGATGTACCCTGCCAGTACCACAAAACTAATGACGGCATTAACTGTTCTTCAAATTATGAGTATTAACGATGTCGTAACGATTGGGGATGAGGTATCATTGATAGCTTCGGATTCCAGCAAAGCCGGTTTTTCTAAGGGACAGATGGCAACGGTTGAGGAGTTGTTAGAAGGACTTCTTATCTCATCGGGAAATGATGCCGCATATGTTTTAGCAAAAGCAGCAGGAGAGGCCATATTTGAGGATAATATAGCAAATGAAGGTAAAACCTTTTCAAATACACAGTGTATTCAGCGATTTATTTTGGAGATGAATAAAAATGTCAGAGACATGAACTTGGATAATACGCATTTCACGTCTCCTGATGGGTATGACGACAGGAATCAGTATACCACTGCGACAGATTTGTCTAAAATAGCCATTGAGGCTTATAGCAATAAAGTGATATCGGATATTTGCAAGAAGAGTTCTTCGTATTCAGAGACATTAGATAAGACATGGACATCTACAAACCAACTTTTAAATAAAAATGGGAAATTTTATTATGAGTATTGTCAGGGATTGAAAACAGGAAGCACAGACCTTGCAGGAAAATGCCTTGTGTCGGTTGGCAGAAAGGATGGCAGGGAGTGTGTCAGTGTTATCTTGAATGACAATACGGACGAAGAGAGATGGAGTGACACGAGGAAACTGTTAAATTTTGGTCTTATTAATTTAGATTAATAAAAAATTAGCAGTGACAGCATAAGTTTAACAAGCATAATGTGGTGCAAGGGTCTGAACAACAGAACATACCGTCTCTGTCGCCACCATATGAATATTGTCTCTCATTGTACCATTGGTCGCCACTCTCAAAAGTTTGGACAAGGCGCTGATAAGTAGGGTTATTAGGCTCCATACGCAGAGCAGTTTTTGCCATATCGAGCGCAAGAATATTATTTCCCACACCATTATTCGCTAAGGCGCTTAGAAAATACCACTGAGCATTTCTATCGGAAATATTATTTAGAACATTCAGAGCTTCGTGATATCTGGCATTGTTAATATAATTGGCAGCAGCTGTATAATATGAATTATCCTGGCTGTATCCGGTATTTCCATTAAAACTGCCAAAGTCACCAAATCCGCCATATGTTCCATTACTGCCAAATCCTCCGGATGTATATCCGCCATGCTTACGCTCATTCATGATTTGGTCATATGCCTGTTGTACCAATTTAAACATTTCTTCAGCCTTATCTTTGTTCGGGTTATTCACATTGGCATCAGGGTGGTATTTTCTGCTTAATTTTCTATATGCTGTTTTTACTTCGTCGTCTGTGGCATTTCTGTCAATGCCAAGAACTTTATATGGGTCACTCATTTTAACTCTCTCTATTCCATTCGTTCTTTATATATTTTTCTAAAACGGTTCCATACACCTGCGTATAGGATATTTCTCAAAATATTTGCATTTTCTAAAATTGGCAGAGTTTCAAACTCTTTGGAACATTCTGCCATCATCATTGTAAGCATCTGCTCTATTCTATCATCAAACATATTGTCTTTGCAAATTTCTTTTAAGGGATTGTAACAATTCTTTTTTATATCTTTTTGCAAGTCGTCATATGCGTCGAGTATGTAAATAAATTTTCCGAGAAAAAAGCCCATGCGTTCCAGACAGGCAGACCATTCATCCTTTTTGGGAACAAATAGTACAGCCATAATTCTACCAAAAATACCTGCCATAACGTCAATACTTGCTTCATTTTCTTTTTCGCGGGTACCAAGTTCGTCAAGTAAAGAGGCTATCAGTTCAGATTTTTTTTGATAAACGCTGTTTTTAGTGCGAATTAGTTTGGCAAATGCTAGTTTTAATAAATTATGTTCATCATTCCAGTCATCCATAAATTTGTAATAGGATAAAATAATATTCATATCTGCCACATAATCAGTATATTCCGAAAAAATAAATCTATGTTTTTTCATTGGATGTGCGATACAACGATGTGTTTCGTCAAAAATATCCGGTTCGTAGAGAGCCGTTAGAAGCATAGAAAGGAAAGTCATATCATAAGTTAAAGTAAGCTGTCCCAGGATGCCATGTCTTTTTTTTAATGAGTGACATAGACCACAATAATAACCTTGATAGATATTAAATTCCTTAAATTTTAATTCGGGTTGATGAACAACGACATAACCAAACATATCAACTTCTTCTTATAAACTTGTGATGGCATTTGGGACAGCGTATTTCTATTTTTCCATGCCCCTTTGGAATACGGATTTTCTGACCGCATCCCGGACATTTAAAAAACTTATAGTATTTTTTCTGCTCTCTTGTGCGAGGGTCTATATTGTTATTCCGTTTAAAGTTTGAAATAAAATGTAAATATTTTTCGTTTTCAGCAGAACGTTTATAAATGTTTCTCGAAAACATTCTAAGGTATACCAAAATAATCAAAATTAAAATGAGAGTGCTAATCAGCGAGCTGATGCGCCCTCTCGTAAAAAAAGATAATATGCAGAGAATAAAGGTCGATGTAATCATAAAACGTGATAATTGGTCAACCCCATATCTCCCATACATGAAACGAGAAAATTTTTCTTTCCAACCCATGACAGGCTCCTTTCAATAAACTGAAACTAATATAAAATACAACTTATCAATTCTAAAAAATAAAATCAATATTAATAGAGAAGTTTTAACATTTACGTTACAAAAGTTTACAAATATTCCATATTTACTTTTAAGTAATAATAAGATAGAATAAAAACGATATCAAGTTGAAAAAATGGGCAAAAGGGGAGAAAAAATTGATATTCAATTGGAAGGGGAGAAATACATATGCACATAAAGAAGAGCAGCTGGTTAAAGCACTTGGATTTTATTTTAGCAGATTTGATTTGCCTGAATATAACATTTCTTTTTGCGTACTGGTTACGGCATGATATATGCAATGTATATGCACTAAAAGGTTATCGAATGTTAATTGTGATTGCCATGATATTGCATTTTTGTATTGGATATTTTTCGAATTTTTATTCCGGTATCTTAAGAAGAGGATATTTTACAGAGTTTAAAAATGTTTTAGTATATAACATACAATTGACAGGTTTATTATTTACATATTTGTTTGTTATGCAGTTGGGGAACTCGTACTCTAGAACTGTTTTGGTAGGATACTTTTTCATCAATACAATTTGTATGTACATGGTACATATTTGCATGAAAAAAAAGCATGCCGGCAGGGAAGGTATTGTAAAACAGAGTCAGATAAAAATATTATTGGTTTCCACAGAGGATATCGTAGAAGAATCGGTCAGATTGATTCGTCAGGGTCATGATAAGTCTTATGAGATTGTTGGAGTTGCAATCGATAATTCTTCTTCAAGCTTGAAACAGGTGTTGGGGATTCCGGTGGTTTCCTATGGGGAGAATATATATGAATATGCGTGCAGGAACGTAATAGATGATGTTTTGCTTTGTATCAATCCGTCAGAGCAGGAAAAAATTGAGAGCATAACAAACAAGTTTTTAGAGATGGGAATTACAGTTCATATCAAGATGAATATGTTTGCAAAAGGGCTTCCGAATGTCTATTTTGGAAAAATAAACGCTGTCAGTGTTATGACAACAAGTATGAAGACTGTAAAACCATATGAAATATTTTTAAAAAGAGCGTTGGATATATGTGCCGGGGGATTTGGATGTATTATAACAGCAATTTTATTTATTTTTATTGCGCCGGCTATTAAGATAGCCGATCCGAAGGGACCGGTATTTTTTGCCCAAGAGCGCGCCGGAAAAAACGGAAGAATCTTTAAAATTTATAAGTTTCGTTCTATGTATTCTGATGCAGAAGCCCGTAAAAAAGAGCTTATGGATAAAAATAAGATGGATGGTCTAATGTTTAAGATAGATGCTGACCCTAGAATCATAGGAAGCGGACCTGACGGAAAGAAAAAAGGGCTGGGACACTTTTTAAGAGCCTCTTCTCTTGACGAGTTTCCAAATTTCTGGAGTATTTTAAAAGGTGATATGAGTTTGGTTGGGACAAGACCACCGACAATGGATGAATATGAGAAGTACGAATTACATCATAAGAGCCGTTTAGCTGTCAAACCGGGGCTTACAGGAATCTGGCAGGTTAGTGGCAGAAGTGATTTTACAGATTTTGAAGAAATTGTCAAATTAGATAATGAATACATTAAAAACTGGAGTCTTGGACTGGATATTAAAATTATTTTAAAGACGGTGATTGTCGTATTGACAAGAAAAGGCTCTGTATAAGAAGAAATAATTATTTGGTTATTTAGAAATAATGAATCTGATAAAAGACGAAATGGGAAGTAATATGAATAAGAATTTTACAGATGTATCAAAAAAGCATATTTTTATAGTGGGATGTAAGGGAATACCTACCAGATACGGTGGGTTTGAGACTTTTGTTGATAAGCTTACAGAATATACCGGGGACAAGTCTATCCAGTATCATGTTTCGAGAATACTAGATAATAACGAATATGATGATAAAAATACAGAATATGAGTATAATGGCGCTCATTGTTTTGATATAAAACAGAGAATGGGCGGACCTGCGAAAGCTATATTTTATGATATTGATGCTATAAAATATAGCATTAATTACATTAAGAAAAATAATATTAAGGATTTTGTTGTTTATGTGCTTGCCTGTAGGATAGGACCGTTTATTGGAAGCTTAAAGCGACAGATTCATAAGTTAAATGGAAAACTTTATGTAAACCCGGATGGGCATGAATGGAAACGTGCAAAGTGGAGCGCTCCGGTAAGACGATATTGGAAGATTTCAGAAAAGCTCATGGTAAAACATGCAGATTTACTTGTATGTGACAGCAGGGGAATTGAGGATTACATAAAGAATGATTACAAGAAGTACAATCCAAAGACCACTTTTATAGCATATGGTGCTGAGACGAGTGAATCGGAATTGGCTGATGATAATGAGAAAGTAAAAGAGTGGTTTTCTACATTTGATATTAAATTTAATAATTATTATCTTATTGTCGGGAGGTTTGTACCGGAAAATAATTTTGAGAGAATGATTAAAGAGTTCATAAAGTCGAATACAGATAAAGATTTAGTTATTGTGACAGGATATGAAGCGAATCCTTTTTATAATACTTTGCTTGAAGAAACACATTTTGACAAAGATAATAGAATAAAATTTGTGGGAACAGTTTACGACCAACCGCTGTTAAAGAAAATAAGAGAAAAAGCTTATGCATATATTCATGGACACTCTGTAGGTGGGACAAATCCAAGTCTTTTAGAAGCACTTGGACTGACAAAATTGAATTTGTTGTTTGATGTATCATTTAATAGAGAAGTCGCAGAAGATGGGGCAAAATATTGGAATCATGAATATGGAATGCTTGCCCATGTGATAGAAATGGCGGATGAAATGGGGCAGGAAGAAATTCAGATAATGGGAGACAAGGCAAGAGAAAGAATTGAAAAATTTTATAGTTGGGAATATAT
This sequence comes from uncultured Eubacterium sp., assembly GCF_937958975.1. GTDB lineage: Bacteria > Bacillota > Clostridia > Lachnospirales > Lachnospiraceae > Eubacterium_G. The sequence continues at coordinate 35,130 of NZ_CALGRE010000045.1, forward strand.
AACCAGTCGATATGAGGAGTTGTTTGAAAATCAGAGAAACATAACAGGATAATATGAATACATTAAATGACCAGAAATGAACTCTGGTCGTTTTGTGTGTTAGATATAGATAAAAATAAAAGATTAATGGTGAAACATTTGATTGAGAGTGATAGAAATATAGTACATTATTGTTGGTTTGGGAAAGAAAATATTTCTGAAAGAGATTTAGGGTTTATTGAAAACAACAAAAGGTTTTTTAAAAATTATGACTTTATAATATGGAATGAACAAAATTTTGATATTAATGGATGCAATTTTGCAAGACAGGCATATGAAATGGGAGAGTATGCTTTTGTGAGTGACTATGTCCGGGCAAAGGTTCTTTATCAATATGGAGGAATTTATTTAGACACAGATGTAAAAGTGATTCGGAATTTCCCCAACACTGATAGTTTTGAAGGCTTTGCAGCGTTCGAGAGAAGAAAATTTTTGGGAACGGCAGTTTTAGGATGCAAACCAAAAAATAAATTAATAGGAAAATTAGTTGATTATTATGAAAATAATGACTTTATTTCTGAAGATGGGAATATGGATATTGTGGCAAATGTTTCATTATTTACAGATATTATGTTAGAAAAAGGATTGGTACTTGGAGGCGGGGAACAGGAAGTATGTGGTATAAAGGTATTTTCAAGGGAGGTTTTTTTCCCAAAGAAATTAAGTGATACAGAATTTAGAGTAACGAAGGAAACGGCGGCAATACATTATTGCAATAACAGCTGGCTTAGTGAAAGAGAAAAGAAAAGAGGAAAAAGCAAGTTATGGATTGAGGTCGTACGACCGTTATTACAAAGTTTAAGAAAAATATTGCAAAAAGTTATTGGAAAAGAGAAAACCCGAAATATTGAAATAAAGCTGAGGAACAAGTTAAAATAGGTAGAAGAGATGTGGAATAAATTATGTGGAAAAGTGTTAATCGAATATTTAAAAGAATTAGAACACCATAAAATTGCATACTTTATTTTGAGAAATTACCAGGGGCTTCCGTTTGAAAATACAGCAAAAGATATAGATATTGTTGTTGAGCCAAAGCAAGTAAAAGTTGCTTATCGGTTGTTAAGAGAAGTGTTTTCAAACAACGATTTAGAGTATTACGATGAATTTAGAACTTCAAAAATGATATGTATGCATGGCATGAGTATTAAAAATAATATAGGAATACATATTGATTTACTTCAGGGATTAAATACAAAAGGATATGAATTAGAAAAATTTGATAAAATGTACGACCATACACAAGAATATAGAGGAATGGTGGTATTAGAGGATAAATATGAGGCGTTTTGGCTTTATATTTGTAAGTTATTTGGCCAGAAAAGACCTATTGTGAAATTAGAATATCAGGAAAAGATAAGTAATTTATTAAAGAATAATTCAGATTTTTTTATTGAAGAATTATCTAAAAGAGTTTCAAAGTCATATTTACAGCGTGTGAAGTCTTACATATTAACAAGAGATTATGATGCTATATTAAATGATTATAAACAATTAAATAAAGAGATTAAGATAAATGTAAGGTATAGAAGTCCCATAAAGACTTTGTTAAATCGTATACAGTTTTTACTGGAAAAGTTAGAAAGAATTGTTTTCAGATATAATAAATATTCACGCACAATTGGTATGATAGCGCCAGATGGAACAGGAAAGTCAAGTTTACTTAAAGAAATTAAAAATAGTTTAAATTACTACTATGTTTCGGAGAATAAATGCAGGTCTTATCATTTTAGGCCTACAATTGTTCCCAATTTAAACGAAATGGGGCAAAAGATAAAGATAACAAAAGAGTCAGATAATGTAACAGATAGAGAACAGATACAGCAATCAGGGCCAATTATTTCCCTGATTAGGATTATCTATTATTCTATGGATTATATTGTTGGATGGAGAAAACAGATAAGAGTAGATGTTCACTACGACAAATATTCGGTTTTTGACAGGTATAGTTATGATATGATTGTTGACCCTAAACGAAGTAAAATAAAATTACCCTATTGGGTGAGGCGTTTTTTTGTGGCATTAACACCAAAACCCAAAGTAATGTTTTGTCTCGTTGCGAATCCTGAGACTATTTATGGAAGAAAACAGGAATTGTCATTGATAGAAATAGAAAGGCAATTAGGAGAATATAAAAAGCTAAAAAAAGTATATCCTAATATACATTTTTTAGATGCTGAAAAATCGATAAATGTTTTATGTGACGAGGCAATGAAAATTATATTGGATAATTATACAAAACAGTAATGGGAGACTTTAATGGTAAAAGATGATTTTTTTAATCAAATTTTTCAAGAGAATATAAATGGTCATAAATATTTCGTTTTTGATAATGGAAAAAAGACATGGATTATTCCGGCTAAAAATATGAATAAGGGATTTGGCATATATCAGGCATCTAATATAAAGGGGAAAATAATGAAAACAGTTTTTCCAATGATTAGATGGAGTAAAATAGTGAGAAAAGTTGCAAAATGCCAAATAAAAAAATTGTCTTTAAAAAAGGAAATTATTCAGATAATAGAAAGGTATTGTGATAACGATTATCAATGTTCAGTTTATTATGGAAATTTAGATGAATCTCAACAGAATGCAAAAGCTACAATACAGGTTTTTAACAAAAATAAAATCTTTGTATATATTAAAATAACGAAAAATGCAGAGAATAAGAAGACGTTTGTAAAAGAAAAGAGGGCATTGCAATATTTAGAAAAAAAAGAAATAGATAATATTCCAAAATGTCTTGCTATTCATAAATTTGGAGAATGGAGTGCGTTTATCCAGGACACAACAAACAAAAAAATAAAAAGCAGTTTTGTATTTTCAGAAGCGCACTGGGATTTTTTAATCAATATTTACAATGCTACAAAATGTGCAGCAAAGTATCAGAATAGTGATATATGTATTTATTTTAATAAGCTCTCTGATTTAATAGCCAATAACCCTGAATTGAAAAAAAATGCTGTTTTATGTGGGTCGTTATCTTATGTGAAAGATTGGCTTGGAGCGGGAGAAAAGATTTATACTTTTGCGCATGGGGATTTTACTCCGTGGAATACATATATGGTGGAAGATAAAATATATGCATACGATTTTGAATATTGTTTGGAGAGAGCTGTTCCTTTTTTTGATTTTTTTCATTTTATTTGTCAAAAAAATCTTATTATGCGGGGAATGGATACAAAAAATACAATTAAAGAATACAATATATTTAAATCACGAATGTTACGGTTTATAGGCGAGCCGGATAAGGCATTTTGTTCTTATCTTCTTTATACTATTACTTTTTATCTGGTGCGGACAGAGAATCAAATGGATTTAGATGATAGTAAAATAAAATATAGATTGAGTCTTTTAGAAATTTTATCTAAATAAGAGGTATTAAATGAAAATATTACATTATTCATTGGGCTTTCCACCATATGCAAGGGGTGGTTTGACGAAATATGCAGTAGATTTGGCTATGGAGCAGAAGAAGCATGGGCATGATGTGGCTATGTTATGGCCCGGTACAATTATGCGTTTCGGTTGTCCCAAAATTGTAAAAACACGGGATTACTTTGGAATTAAGAGCTATGAGTTGAAAAATCCGGAGTTTTTACCACAAATATATGGAATTAAAGAGTTTGAACAGTTTCAGGTAGATGTAAATATGAAAGTTTACATAAAATTCTTACAAAAAATGAAACCGGATATTATTCATATACATACATTAATGGGAATGCATATTAATTTTTTAGAAGCTGCCAGACAGTTAGGGGTTAAGACAGTATATACAACGCATGACTTTTTTGGTATTTGTCCTAAAAGCACATTATTTTTTAACAAGAAGAGCTGCAAAGATAATTTTGATTGCAGTGGATGTGCAGTATGTTGTGAGAATGCACTCGGAATAAATAAGATGAGAGTTTTGCAAAGCCGATTTTATAGAAGTATTAAAAATACGAAAATTGTTCAAAAAGTTAGATTAAATCAGAAAGAAAGAGTGTTTGCACTTGAGGATGAGGTTAAGGAAGTAGATGAAAATAACGAGTTGGCGAAAGAAAGATATGCCCGTTTAAGAGAAGGGTATCTCGAATATTTTAAGAGAATTACTGTAATACATTTTAATAGTAGTTATATGAAAGCAGTTTTTGAAAAGTATATGAATATAGACAAAGGTATTGTATGTAATATAACTCATAGTCAAATTAAAGATAATAAGTATCAGTATAATAAAGTAATTCAAAATCATGTACTGCAGATAACTTATATGGGTCCAATTGCAGAATACAAAGGGTTTTACTTGTTAAAAAATGTTTTGGACAAGTTATATGAAGAGGGAATGCAAAATTTTCAGCTTACTATATATCATGAAATTTCTAATCCGGAACCATATATGAAAGTTATGCCGCCATATCGGTATGAAAATCTAAATCAAGTAATGAATCGTGCAGATATAGTTGTGGCATTACATGATGTTTCGTATGGATTTACTGTATTAGAGGCGTTAAGTTATGGTGTTCCTGTTTTTGTCACAGAGGAAGTAGGAGCTAAAGATTTGGTAATTCATAATGAGACAGGTGTGATTTGTGAATATAATTTTGAAAGCGTAAAGGAAAATATTCGAAGCTTATTGGAAGATTTAGAAAAAGTAGAAAGTATGAAGAAAAATATCAAAGAGAAATTCAAAGTGCCTGAAATGGAAGAACATATTAAAGAATTAATTGAAACAGTTTATAAATAGATGTTACAAATTATATTATTACATAAGGAATAAGGTTAATATAAAAATGAAAAGAAAGAAAGTATTAATAGTGTCGTATTATCTTAATTTGAGGGATACGGACAGATGTTATACTGTTTTAAAGTATTTCACGGAAAGAGAATATGAAATTCAATTGTTATGTGGAAATTATGATCATAATTCTAAAACAAAGGTACATTATGATATTGATGTGGCTGAAGAAATCGATGTTATTCCATATAAAAAAAATATGTCGCTCACGAGAATGATTTCGGCATGGAAGTTTGGGTTAAATATAAAGAAAAGAATAAAAAATATGGAGGCTGATATTATTTATGTTGTAGGTCCGCCAAATTCTACAGCATACCTGTTAAGAAAAACTGCAAAGAAAAAAGGAGCATTTTTCGTTTCTGATATTTATGATTTATATCCCGAAACAATACCATTTAATAAAAACATAAAAAAAGCAGCGAAGATTTGTGGATTTTGGTGGTGGTCTTATTTGCGAAATTCCGTGATAAACAAGTGTGATTGTTTTATTGGTTCGTGTAAATATTATTTTACCTTGTTAAATCTTAAAGAATGTGAAAAACTAAAAGTTGTTCCATTGTGTAAAAGTGAAAAGAGTGTCAGAAGAACAGAAATATTAGATACTGATAAGTTAAATATACTTTATCTTGGAGCATTAACAGGAAATTATGACTTTGAAGGACTTGTTGAGATTATGGAAAAAATCAACAAAACAAAACCGGCGAAACTTAGTATTATCGGAGACGGACCAAGAAAGGAATGGCTTCTAAAAGAATTAGACAGTAGAAAGATTCCGTATGATTTTCTTGGTAGAGTTTATGATGAGGATATGAAAGCAAACGTCATGAAAAAGTGTCATTTCGGATTTAATGGATTTAAGGAAAATGTTGCAATTGCACTTTCCTATAAAAGTATGGAGTATATGTCAAATGCCTTGGCGCTTATAAATTGCTGCAAAGAAGATACATGGGACATGGTTAATCAAAAGAATATTGGAATAAACTATAATCATGCTATAATAGACCAGGTGGTGGAAAAGATATGTCAATTTAGTCCCGAAGAGATATTTGAAATGCAAAATTGTGCGGCTATGCAATATGATGAGAATTTTTCGTACGAATGTTATAAAAAGAAAATGGATGAATTATTTGAAAATATCGACTAGGAATAGAAAATGCGAATTTAGAGGAATGCATATTAACAAAAACGGAAAAGAAAGGTAAAAAATATGTTTCAACCAGTCATAAAAATAAATACAAAATGGACGAAAGATATTTCAGTAACGGTCCTATTATTATTTCTGATTCAGTCTATGTTTAACAATGAACTTAGAGTGATAGTATATACATTTTTACTTGTTGCTGTATTTTTACTGAATAAAAGGATTGTTGTTCCGGCAATTTATGGTGCAAGAATATATTTTATATCGATTCTTATAATGATAGTTTATGGTTTTTTTGTTAATGATATGTCAGGTTTGTTTAAGGGAACGTTTTATGTCATTAATAATATTATGATTGTTATTGTTGGGTATTATGCATGCAGGTTTGAGAGAAATAAATCATTGATGAAAACGCTTTATTTTGTATGTGCAATACAGCTGGCTGGCGACTGGCTCAAATTATTAATAAATATAGCAGATATAGGCACGCTTGGAAGTTTAAGAAACGTATTCAACAATCATATAATGGATTTGATGATGTTTTCGGTTTTATTATTTTATGAGTGCGTGTTAAATAAAAAAACTATCTATGGGAAAAAGAGAGATTTATTTTTGATATTAGCCATAATGGTAACAGTATTAGTTTCTCTTGGAAGAACGCAGATACTGTGTATGATTATCGGTGTTTTTGTTGCTTATATCATACCTATAATTAAGGCGGAAAAGAAGCAGCGGTTTGTTATGAATCTGATTGTCTCTACAGCGGTTGGAGTTTGTCTTGTATTTCTGACATTTTTGTTTTTACCGGAGGATTTTACCGCTCCGTTTGTTAATAAAGTTGAGAAGACTTTTACAGAGCTATCTACGGATAACGAATTTGATGATGAGTCAAGTATCAGTAGTAACTGGAGAGGATATGAAAAGAAAAATGCAGAAGAACAGTGGCAGAAGACAAATATTGCTGAGCAGGTATTTGGTCAGGGAATAGGAACTGAAATTAAATTAAAAAATCTGCCAAAGACACAGAGACAGGAATATGGACTTACAAATAGCAGTACCCCATTATTACATAATGGATATTATACATTACTTACAAAAGGCGGAGTTTTAGCTGTTTTTGGAATTTTATTCTGGCTTTTATATCCGATTAGGATTTTGAGTTCAAAAGTAAAATCAAAGTATCTAATTGACATTTATACACAAATGCTAATTGTAAATGTTATGATGATGGTTACCACATATGTAATAAGAGGACTTATTGGAAGCGGTACATTTTTGGTTTGGGGTACTATTATAGGATGGAATAGTTGTAAATTAAAACAAATATTAAAATAACTATGGATTTACAAAGATTGATGGAGGTTATATGAATAATAGAATTGTGGGCATAGATGTGATTAAAGGGATAAGTATTATGTTGGTTGTTATATATCATACAATCACATCCAGCTATATTTCTCCGGTGCAGTTCTTGGATTTTTTGAGTGCATTTTTATTAAACGCCTTCTTTTTTGCTGCAGGGTGGGTATATGCATATAGTAAGAATAATAATAATTACAAAACTAAAATTAAGAGAAAAATTATAGCTCTGGGGATTCCATATATATTATTGAGTGTGTTTGCCATAGTATATCAGTTTATTGTGGGTACTGTATTTGGAAATAATTTTATCAGTGATACATATCATGGAAAGCAGTTGTTATTAAGAAATCTTTATTGTGCGTTTTCACTTACAGGAATAGGAACGTTATGGTTTTTACCGGTTATACTGATTGCAAATATAGTATTGATATATCTAATAAAAAAGACAGAAAAATGTAAAAATCAGACACTTATTATGGGGCTGGTCTGTTTAATTATGTATTTGTTTTATGTTTTTGTCATATGTAGGATTGATATAAATATTACAAATACAACATCAAAAATCATATTTGAGGAAGTGAGATTTCTTGATAGGATAGTTATTGGATGTGTGTATATTGTCATGGGATATATTGCCAATAAAATATTATCAAAATTAAATTTTGGAAATATAGCGAATTTATTCATTGGTGTAGCATTTCTGGTATTGGGAGCTGTTTTATATCATTTTGAGTTGGAATTTTATAAGGTATTATATACTTTAGCAGAAACGCTTATTATAATTCATTTGTGCAATTACCGGTGGGCAGCCATACTTACAAAGCCGGTAAGTTATTTAGGTGAAAACTCTCTTTATATAATGGTAATTCACTATATCTTTGTTCAGCCTGTTGTCATGAAAATGATTTGGGGAAGCTATTATTTTATGAATACACCACTATTTACAAAGAGAATCGTATTATTCTTTGTGGTTTTGGCGGTTACATTAATAATTACTGAAATTGGCAAACGAGTTGATGATATTTTGTTTTTATTCGGAAAGGGTGAACGGTTTAAAGAGCTTCAGAAGAGGATACTAAGAAGGAGTTAAAATATGAATAATGAAGTGATGTTAAGTATATATATTGCTACTTATAATCATGAAAAATATATTGCACAGGCATTAGATGGTGTGTTGAAACAAAAAACGAAGTATTCTTATGAGATATTAGTTGGTGAAGACTGCTCTCCGGATGGGACAAGAGATATATTGAAACAGTATGAGGAAAAGTATCCGGGGAAATTTCGCATGTTTTATAGAGAAAAAAATATGCATGGACAGCATCCTAACAATGCAGGCGATTTAAAACGCCGGTGTAGAGGTAAATATATTATTGCCTTAGAAGGTGATGATTATTGGATTGATGAAAATAAGATTGAAAAACAAATTGAGTTTTTAGAGAAGCATGAGGATTATGTTGCAGTTGCCCATAATTGTATTGTTGTAGATGAAAATTCTAAACCGTGTGGCAAAAGTTATCCTGAATGTAAAGATGAGGAATATACAATAAAACATTTCGCAAGCGAAATAATGCCGGGACAACTCACGACAGTGATGTGTCGAAACTATATAAAAGACGATACAATGGATACAGCTTTTTTTTTGAATAAGGGACTCAGTCCGGGAGACAGGCTGGCATATTTTGCATTTATATTAAATGGGAAAGTATATTGTATTCAAGAACCAATGAGTGCATATCGACAAATTAGAAAAAGTGGTACAAGCTTTACGGCAGCATATAAGTATAACTTTAAAAAAGAAGAAAGATGGAACTATGCACTGATTGAATATTCTGAAAAAAATAATTTCAAAGATGGTATTAAGTATGGAGAATTACTTTATTTTAGGAATTTGATAAGTGGATTAAGTTCTAAACAGTGCAGTGTCAGACAAATGTTGATTTATATGAAAAATATAAATCATAAGTTTAGAACGGTTGTACTGTATATAAGACATTGGATTAGGCACCATGTTTTGCATAAAACATTGTGGGTATAAAGATGATTGTGTAGGCGAGGAAAATGACGGAAGCAAATTTAAGAAATAAAACAATATCAGGATTAATATGGAGATTTTTGGAGCGCTGTGGCGCCCAAGGCGTTAATTTTATAGTGCAAATTGTATTGGCAAGACTAATTGCGCCGGAATTATATGGAACCATTGCATTGGTTACCGTATTTACAGCTATATTGCAGATATTTGTTGATAGTGGAATGGGAAATGCGCTGATACAAAAGAAAGATGCAGACGATTTGGATTTTTCAAGTGTGTTTTATTTCAATATGGCAGTGTGCGGTGTGCTTTATTTGGGCATGTATATTGCATCGCCGTATATTGCATCATTTTATAATGATGATGAATTAGTAGCGGTGATTCGGGTTATGAGTCTTGTGCTTGTGATTGCGGGAGTGAAGAATATTCAGCAGGCATATGTCTCTAAAACCATGCAGTTTAAAAGATTTTTCTTTGCAACTATAGGCGGAACTGTTGTAGCAGCAGTTGTCGGGATTTGGATGGCTTATGCAGGATATGGAGTATGGGCTTTGGTTGCTCAGAATTTAACGAATAAAATAATTGATACAATTGTATTATGGCTCACTGTTAAATGGAGACCAAAGTTAATGTTTTCATTTAACAGATTAAAAGGACTGGTATCATATGGATGGAAGTTACTTGTTTCCGCATTGCTTGAGACTGTGTATAATAATGTAAGGCAGTTGATTATGGGAAAGTTAGATACGACAGCAGAACTAGGATATTATAATCGTGGAAAGCAGCTGCCTTTTACCATTATAGGAAATATTAATACATCCATTGACAGTGTTTTGTTTCCGGCGTTATCCTCTCAGCAGGACGCTCTGGAAAGAGTAAAATCAATGACCAGAAGGGCGATAAAAATCAGTAGTTATATTATGTGGCCGATTATGATAGGGTTCGTATTTACAGCCGAACCTATTGTGGAACTATTGCTGACTCACAAATGGGCAGGATGTATACCATATCTTAGAATATTTTGTATAACATATGTGTTTTATCCGATACATTCTGCAAATTTGAATGCGATTAAGGCTGTGGGACGAAGTGATGTTTTTCTAAAATTAGAAATTATCAAGAAAGTTATAGGTATTATTGTCGTAATATGTACGATGTGGTTTGGGCCATTAGTTATGGCGTACAGCCTTTTATTTACCAGCCTTGTTAATCAAATTGTAAATTCGTGGCCAAATAAGAAATTATTGAATTATAGCTATATAGAGCAGCTAAAGGATATTGCACCGTTTATGTTGCTTTCGGTTATAATGGGTGTGTGCGTTTATGGGTTAAATTTTATTGGAATGGGATATGCAATTACACTTGTTTTTCAAATTATCTTAGGAGTAATAATATATGTAGCAGGTTCCGTTGTATTTAAGTTTGACAGCTTTTATTATTTATTAGATACGGTAAAAGGAATGTTTATAAGAAAAGAATAGGAAATGAGAGCGAAATAGGCATATGAAAAATATATCAGAAAGATTTGTAGATTTTATATATGAGTTAGCCCAGAATGAAGTTTCAGAGACAGATTTGGTGCAGGCACGAAAATGTTTTGCAGATTATATTAGTGTTACTGTAGGTGGTGCAAAGACTTCAAAAGAAAAAGTTAGAAAGTTTGTAGAGAGTAATCAAGGGGAATATGGCATTATCGGTTATTGCAAAAAAGTGTCTTTTAATAGTGCCGTAATGGTGAATGCCTACAATTCCCATGTTTTAGAATTGGATGATGGCCATAGGGTTGCAATGATGCATTTAGCTGCTCCAATATTTTCAGGATTGATTAGCGTGGGTGAAAAAAACCAGTGTACATTGAAGGAAATCTTGAAAAGTGCGGTGATTGGATATGAGGTTTCAATCCGCCTGGCAAGTGCTGTACAGCCAAGTCACAAGAAAAAAGGATTTCATGCAACAGGTACATGTGGAACGGTTGGGTGTGCTTTAGCGATAGCAACTTTATTGAAATACAATAAACAGGAAATGCTTAATGTTTTGTGTGCAGCTGCTACATCGGCCGCAGGATTGCTGGAGGCTATCACGGGTAAGTCCGAGCAAAAACCATATAATATAGCAAATGCAGCAAATGCCGGAGTAAATGCAGCATTGTTTGGAAAATATTTTTGCGGTCCGAAAGATATCCTTGGGGGAGAAAGAGGATTTGTCAAAAATATGAGTGATGAATATGATATGGATTTACTAATTCAGAAACAAGATAAAATGGCAATAAATGGAATATATATGAAACCGTATGCGGCATGCAGACACTGTCATGCACCGATAGAAGCAGCATTAAAGATTGCCGCAGGGGAAGAAGTGGATGTGAGGAATATCGAAAACGTTGTTGTAGATACTTACAATTTGGCTGTGTATGGGCATGAACATAAAAAAATTGAGGGTGTAAATTCAGCAAAGATGAGTATTCCGTATAGTGTAGCGGTGGCACTAATGTATCATAAAGCAGGTCTGGAAATGTTTCGTCAGGAAATTATTTATGATGAGAAAATAACAAGTTTGACAAATAAGGTAATGGTAAAAGAAAATGAAGAACTCTCCAAGCTCGTTCCGGACAAGAGAAGTGCAGTTGTGACAGTAAATTATTTAGATGGCACAGCAGTGACAGCAAGAGTGGATTATCCAAAGGGAGAACCTGAAAATCCTATAGATAAGCAGGAGTTATCAGACAAATTTTATTCCTTAATGAATAGTGGAGGAATAGGTGAAACAGAGATTGAAAAAGTTTGGAAGTTTATTTGGGAAACAGATAATGAAAATATGGAAATAGCAGGTTTGTTCGAGATTTTAGGAGATATGGTATAGTAGTATTACAGTTTTAAATACTTTAAAGGAGAAAAAGATGGAGACTGTTTTAATTGTCTTGAATTATAATGATTATGTCACAACAGAAAAGCTATTACAAAATGTAAGGGATATTAATAGGATAAATAAAATCATTGTAGTGGATAACTTTTCCACAGATAAATCATTTGAACAATTAAGTAAGTACAAAAATGAAAAAATAGATGTAATTAAAACAGAAAGAAATGGCGGCTATGCATATGGGAATAATTATGGAATAAGCTATGCCATAAAACAATATTCGCCTGAGTATGTATTGATAGCCAACCCTGATATAGAACTTAATAAAAAAATTATAGAGGAGATTTTAAATTTTTATAAGAAAAAAGAAGGGAATAATGAAAAAGTCGGGATTGTAACAGGAAAAATGATTACGACATCTGATATTAATATACATTCGGCATGGAAGCTTCCGGGATATGCTGATTGTATATGGGAGAATCTTCTGGTTTTAAGAAAAATATTACATAAACGCGGTGGTGTCTATGAAGACACATATTTTGAAAGAGAGTTCAGCGAAGTGGATGTGATTAACGGTTCTTTTTTTGCCATTCATAAAAAAACGTTTTTAGATGTGGGAATGTTTGATGAGGACACGTTTTTATATGGGGAGGAAAACATACTGGCATATAAATTGAAAGAAAAAGGTTATAAAAATTATGTACTCAATAGGTATGAATACCTTCACCATCATTCCATAAGTATATCGAAGAGTATCAAATCTGTGGGAAAGAGGCTTAATTTGGCATATGATAGCAGGGTGTTGTATTTAGATAAATATTTGGGTGTTGGAAAGGCAAAAAAGATTTTTCACACGATTACATATAGAATAGGCAAGATGAATTATTTATTGTTAAAAGGTGTTTTAGGAACTTTAAAAAAATAGTTTAGATATTAAGAGGGAGATTTAGTCATGCAAGAGACAAGAGAATTTTTAAAATTAATAGGAATGCCCGAGGGAGATGCTTATAATCTTCCTTCATCAGAAAAGAGATTCGACGATGGAGGACAGTATCGTTTTGAAGTGCCGGGAATACAGGGACCTAAAGTAATGGAGGCTTTATTAAATGAAATGGACAAGTATCAGATTAGTCTTCACAGAGTAACGCAGACAAAAGGAATCATGTTATTAACAGATAATGAAATAATGGACATGGTAAGTTTGGCAAAGGATTATGGTACTGATTTAATCCTTGCGATAGGACCTAGAGCAACAACGGACACGAGTGCTTCGGTTAATACACCTGAGGGAGTTAGGATGGGCTATAGGCTTCGCGGACAGGAACAGATAGTAAGAGCGGTAGAAGATGTGAAAAGAGCAGCAGCTCTGGGCTGTCATTCTTTTTTAGTGTATGATGAAGGCTGTTTGTGGCTCTTAAATGAAATGAGAAAAGCGGGTGAGATACCGGGAGATTGTCATTTTAAGATATCAGCACATGCGGGTCATGGAAATCCCTGTGCAGCAAAACTTCTTGAGACAATTGGAGCAAATTCTGTAAATCCTGTCAGAGATATTCAATTGCCTATGTTAGCGGCAATGCGTCAGGCAATCGATATACCAATTGACATTCATACAGAAAATCCAAAGTCCACAGGCGGATTTATAAGGCATTATGAAGTTCCTGAAATGATTCGGATTGCCTCTCCGATTTATTTGAAAACAGGAGGTTCTGTAGCTAAAACGCATAGTTGGGACAGCTCTGAGGCAGATGCGAAGCAGAGAGCGAAACAGGTATCATTAGTAAAGAGAATGATTGATGCGTACTATCCGGAAGCGGTTCAGTCACCAAAGGGCAGTATAAAATAACAGATAGTAAAGGAAAGAATATGTCGTACATAACAATTGAGAGTTTGAGAGAGACAACGCAGGAATTGTTGAAAACATGGCAGGTTCCGAAAGAACAGGCGAAAGTTATCACAGATACTATTGTATATGCACATACCCATGAGAAACATACTCACGGAATAACAAGAATGCCTATTTATGAGAAGAAGATGAGACTTGGTTTAATGCCTCGGAATACTGTGGTAGAAAAAATTATGGACACAGTTTCCATGACAGTTTTTGATTGCAATAACGGTTTTGGACAGATTGCGGCTGATATCGCTATGAGAAATTGTATTGAAAAGGCAAAAAAGACAGGTGTGGGTATTTCGTTTGTCAGAAATAGTAATAATTTTGGTGTAGCGGGATATTTTGGAGAGATAGCAGCAAATGAAGAGATGGTTGGAATGGTAGTAACCAGTTCCGGGCCGGCAGTTGCGCCGCCAGGGGGGACAAGGTCTATTTTTGGAACAAATCCGATTTGCTATGCATTTCCGTCGAAAAATGGAAATATTGTTCTGGATATGGCGATATCAGAGGCGGCAAGAGGTAAAATAAGACTGGCAGAGAAGAACGGTGAGAAAATTCCGTTTGGATGGGCAGTTGACCGGGAAGGAAACCCCACAGATAATCCGACAGAGGCATTAAAAGGAAATATGCTTGCCATAGGTGGTGTAAAAGGTTTTGGCCTTGCGATGTCAATTGATATTTTGGCGGGACTTTTAAGCGGTTCAGCTTTTGGGGGCGAGATAAAGCCGTTGGGAGCAGAAGATGCACCGTCACGACATGGTCATATGATGTTGGCAATTGATATTAGTAAGTTAATGACGGTGGAGGAATACGATAAAAAAATAGAACAGCTTATTTTGGCAGTGAAGGGCTGTGGAGAAGATGGAAATATATATATGCCGGGTGAAAAATCGGGAAGGAATGCATTAAAAAATGCTGTAAAGGTTGAATTAAAAGATAAACAGATACAAGATTATAACGAATTGGCAGAAAAGTTTGAGGTAGCAAACAGACTGGAAAGTGTATAAGGAGACCAAACATGGAAAAACAGATTGCATTAGTTTTAGGTGGTACAGTTCCTCATATGGAATTAATCAGGCAATTAAAGGAAAGAGGGTATTATACAATACTGATAGACTATCTGGACAATCCACCCGCAGCAGATGTCGCAGATGAACATATAAAAGAGAGTACATTAGATGAAGAAAAGGTGCTGGAGATTGCAAAACAGCGCAGAGCAAGCCTTGTGATTAGTGGATGTGTAGACCAGGCAAATATATCTGCATGTTACGCATTGGAAAATATGGGATTGCATGCTCCGTATAGCTATGATGTTGCGAAAAAAATAACAAATAAGGGTTATATGAAAAGAGTGATGAGAGAGAATGGTATTCCCACATCACAATACATATATGTTGAAAACAGTGATGAAATTCCACAGATAGATATTGAATATCCTGTCATGGTAAAACCGGCAGACAGTAATTCTGCAAATGGAGTGAAAAAGGCATCTGATGAAGAAGAAATGAAAGAGTATCTCGGAGAGGCTTTAAAAATCAGCAGAAATGGAAGAGCAATTATCGAAGGATTTGTGGAAGGTCAGGAGATAAGTGCATATTGTTTTGTTCAGAATCATAAGGCAAAACTTTTAATGACCGCAGAGAGGCTTAGTATAACAGAAGGTCAGGAAAAGGTTATTAAATGTTATGCATCGATTGCTCCGGCGAGGATTTCTAAGCAGGCTGAAAAAAATGCTGAGGAGATTACGACAAAAATTGCGAACGCTTTCGGTTTGGATAATACTCCCTTGTTCTTTCAGGGAATTGTGCGGGGAGATGATATTTATGTGATAGAATTTGCACCGAGGGTTGGGGGAGGAATCAGCTACAGAACGATTTTGAGCAATACAGGGTTTGATATTATCTCAGCCACAATCGATTCCTATTTAGGACGTAGTCCGGAGTACAAGTATTATAATCCGGAACACATATATGTTGTGAATACAATTTATGGTGAGGATAGTGTTTATGACCATATGGAAGGGTTTGAGAAGCTTATCGATAATGGTACAATTGAATATATGTTTTATCATAAAAAGAAAGGAGCAATCCTGGATAATAGCAGGGCGAGCAGCAGTAGAATCGGCGCATTTATTGTAAAAGCAGATGATGAGACAGAAATGTTTGAGAAGGTGAAAAAAGCATATGAAACGCTTGATGCAAAGGATAAAACAGGAAACAGTATCATAAGAAGAGAGTTAAATATAGATTATTTGTTGAATCAATAGTGATTGAAAGGGATTGGGATGAGACACCACAAATATAATACAGAGTATAAATTTGTAAAAGAACCGGAAGATTTTAACAAGTATACAGACAGGTCGATGCTTCAATATTGTCTTGGGGCAACGATGTATATGCCGGGAACAAAAGATTTTACAGAGGCCATTTTAGAGGAAAAACGTGCAGGACTCACATCTATGACGATGTGTTTTGAAGATGCGTGCAAAGAGGAGGATGTGCCGCAGGCAGAACGAAACTGTATCAGGATGTTAGATAAAATAAATGCAGAGTTGCAGGAAGGAAGGTTTGACTATAAAAATCTTCCATTGATTGTGTTTAGAGTGCGTTCCGTGGAGCAGTTTAAAGAGTTTGCAAATATGCTGAAACCGGAGCATATTAAGTTGATTACGGGATTTAATTTCCCTAAATTTAATGCGGTTAATGGGGCAAGATATTTTGGGTATTTAAAAGAGTTAAATGAGAGATTTGGAGAAATTTTGTATGGGATGCCTATTTTAGAAGATAGAAGAGTGGCATTTAAAGAGAGCAGGATTCAGGAATTAATTGATATTAAAAGAATATTGGATGAATATAAAGAACTGGTGTTGAATGTGCGTGTGGGGGCAACCGATTTTTCAGCATGTTTTGGCGCAAGGCGCGATATTAATTATACGATATATGATATTATGACTGTTCGTGATATTCTTATGGATATATTAAATGTTTTTACGCGTGATAATGACTACACTGTTTCGGGACCGGTATGGGAGTATTTTAAAATTAATAAGAGCTTGAAATTTGATGAAGAGTTACCTGAAATAGACTTAAAGGAGTCGCTTTTAAAGCGTACACCACTCGTAAATGATGCGGTGGACGGATTGATGCGAGAACTGATTTTAGATAAAGCAAATGGATTTATTGGAAAGACAATTATTCACCCGACACATATAAAATATGTAAACGGTATGCTGGCAGTGACAAGAGAAGAGTATGAAGATGCATATCAAATTATGAATACAAGTGGAGGGGTTATTAAAAGTTCTAATGGAAATAAGATGAATGAGATTGGACCACATAGGATGTGGGCGGAAAGAATTGTCATGAGAGCCAGAGCTTATGGTGTAATACAAAATGAAACAGAGTATTTAAAATTGTTTAGATAAGATATAAGGAGAGAATATGGACGAGAAGAGTATTTTAAAATATGGAGCAATAATTGACAGGTCAGAATTAGATGAGAGTTCAATGTGTTATAAAGATACAAGACTTACAAAATCATTTGTCGGACCAAATTGTACAGTGGGAGACAGAACTATTTTATTTAATACCAGACTGGAAGGTTCAAATGAAATCCGAAGAGATTGTTATGTAACAGATTCTATTTTGGGATATGGTTCGACTATAAGTCATGGTACGGTAGTTAAAAATACTCAGATGAGAAAGTTTAGCGGTCTTTCATGGGGAGTTAGTGTAGGAGGAAAAAATCATAACTATAGGAGAGCTACAACAGTATCGGATTATCAGTTTGGCAGAATATTTCATGGGAGCAGTGAGATTATTCCAAGTAAATTTGAGGATACAATAATTGGAAACGATGTGTGGGTAGGTAATGGTGCTATTATATTAAGAGGAATAAAAATTGGTGATGGAGCAGTTGTTGGGGCAGGTGCTGTTGTGACGAAAGACGTAGAGCCATATACAATTGTAGCAGGATGTCCGGCTAAGCCAATTAAGATGAGATATGACAATGAAAAATATATTGAAGAACTCTTAGAAATTAAGTGGTGGGATTGGAGTTTAGAAAAAATAGAGAAGAATTTGGATTTACTTCTCAGCGAGGTAAACGAAGAAATGTTAGCAAAATTAAAGGAGATATAGGGAATGAGTGAACCAATCAGGCTTCAAACGCCAATTTCGGACGAAGATATTGCCGGATTAAAAGTTGGAGAACAGGTTCTTATATCCGGTTATATATATTGTGGGAGAGATGCCGTTTTACCGAAGGTTTGTGCCTTAATAGAAAATAATGAAATAGAGAAGACAGATATTAAATTACGGGGAAATGTTATTTTTCATACAGCGGTAAGTCCGGCAGGTGTAGGACCGACTTCGAGCAATAAATTAGAGATTGAGAGTAGTTTTCCAGCGCTATCGAGAGCCGGAGTGAAACTTCATTTGGGCAAGGGGGCTATTGGCAAGGAGACTATAAAGTCTTTAGATGATAATAATTCGGTTTATGCAGTAATACCGCCGGTAACGGCTCTGCTTGGAGAAAACACTTTACAGCAAAGAGTTGTAGCTTTTCCGGAACTAGGAATGGAAGCATTATACGAGTTGAAAGTAGTTGATTATCCGGCGATTATAGCTGCAGCCCATAATGAGAGCATTTATTAGGAGATAATGAAATGTATGATGAAGTGATTGTTGGTCAGGTGTGTGATGCATTAGTGAAGGCAGGTTCGACATTTTTGCCGGATAAAAAGTGTGCATATCAGAGGGCGATAAATAAAGAAACGAATGCGCAGGCAAAATGGACATTAGAAAAAATACTGCAAAACGCAGAAGTGGCTGAAAAAAATGAAAGTCCGCTTTGTGATGATACAGGTATTCCTCATTTGGTTCTGGAAGTGGGAAGGAATCAGGCTGTCACCGGGAGAATGCTAGAATCTATTAAAGAAGGAATTAGACAGGGACTTAAAAAACTGCCGGGAAGACCAATGGCAGTGAAGGGGAATGATGAGCAAAGAATAGGACAATCTTTAGGGATGGAAGAAGACCCGGCGAAATTAGAGGCTTCGCCTATATTGATTAGAGATATAGAGGAGGATGTTATAAGACTTCATGTGTTAATGTTTGGTGGAGGACCGGCTATCAGAGGTAAAACATATAGAATATTCCATAAGCATAATACACAGGTTGTATTAGATGAAATAGTGGATTGGGCAAAAGAAGCAACAAAACAGCTTGGCTGTACTCCGTGTACATTAGCTGTTGGTGTGGGACGTTCCCATTATGAGGCAGCTTCAATGATGCTTATGGCATTAGTGGATGGAACATATGATAAACAGAGCAGGATGGAAGAATATATTACGAGTAAAGTGAATGAAGCATATGTTGGTCCCCTCGGACTTGGAGGTGATACGACGGTTTTGGCGACATTTATGAAAACGGGTCCACAGAGAGCAAGCGGAGTAAGAGTAGTGTGTTTAAGACCGTGTTGTTGTTTTGAACCGAGAATTGCCACAGTTGTTTTAAAAAAATGAAAGGGTAAGTGATGGGAAAAAAAATTTTAGTGACAAGGTCGTCTATGCCATCGTTTGAAGAATATACGGAAGAAATTAGAGACATGTGGGATACACATTGGTTGACAAACATGGGATTTAAGCATAGACAATTAGAAGCAGATTTGGCAAAATATCTGGGGATACCGGAAGAGAATATTGCGCTGTTTGTAAATGGGCATCAGGCATTGGAATGTATTTTGGAAGCTATGGAGCTGGGAAAGGAAAAGAATGCCTGGGGAGAACCGAAAAACGAGGTTATAACATCGCCGTTCACTTTTGCTTCTACTACACATGCTATTGTCAGAAAAGGATTAAAACCGGTATTCTGTGACATCAATGAAGAGGACTATACAATAGACACAAGTAAAATTGAGTCATTAATTACGGACAGAACATGTGCTATTGTTCCGATACATGTTTATGGAAATCTTTGTGACACAGAGACGATTGATAAGATTGCCGAAAAGTACAATTTAAAAGTTATATATGATGCAGCACATGCATTTGCAGTTAAAAGGGATGGAGTGAGTAGTGCAGTATATGGGGATGCGTCTATGTTTAGTTTTCATGCTACGAAAGTTTTTAACACAATAGAAGGTGGGGCGGTCTGCTTTAAAAATGCAGCAATGAAAACAAAGCTGAATCAGTGGAAAAATTTTGGAATTACAAGTCAGGAGACTGTTGAATTTGTAGGCGGTAATGCAAAAATGAATGAGTTTGCTGCGGCAATGGGAATATGTAATTTAAGACATTTAGATGCTGAAATTCAAAAAAGAAGAAAGGTTATGGAAAGATATGTCCATAATTTGAGAGGGATAGATGGGATAAAACTGAGTCAGGTGCAAAGAGGTGTTGAAAGTAATTATGCATATTTTCCGGTTGTATTTGATGAAAAAAAGTTTGGTTGTAATAGAGATGAAATTTTCAACAAATTGGCGGAACATGGTATAGGAGCGAGAAAATATTTTTATCCCCTGACAAATTCTTATGATTGTTACAAAGAAATGTTTGATATAAATGAGACGCCGGTGGCATATAATGTATCTTTGAATGTTCTGACTTTGCCAATGTATTCTGATTTGCCAATGGAAGAAGTGGACAAAATTTGTAAAATTATCACAAAGTAAAGAGGAATAAGAGAAGAAAAAACGGAAAAGTGCACATATATTAGAATGCAAATAGGAAAATGTGATATGCAGGTGTTATTTTTTTAAAAGGGTATTTGAATTTTTTTTGTAAAAAATTATGTTTAAGTCTTTAAAAAAATCTGGTAATATGTTAATATAACGTACAAGGTTATGTCCGAGTTAAAAGGAAGGAGAAGGTATAATGAAAAAAATTTTAGCAATTTTATTCTCGGTAGTAGTGACAGTAGGTGCGATCACTGTTTTGGGGGCAAGTGTCAGTGATCCGTATGAATTTGATGGAGATGTGATTACAAATCCATTCTGGTGGTTGTATACAACAGAAGCTTCATCAGATGAAACAACAACAGAAGCCCCATCAGATGAGACAACAACAGAAGCTCCATCAGATGAGACAACAAAAGAGCCATCTGAGGAAGAATGGGTTGAGATTATCGGAAGTAATCCTGCATTAGCATTTTACTACGATAAGGCAAACATGACAGTTAACGATGTAGTTAGCGTACAGAAACCAACATGGGCAGCTGAGACAGGTATCTATTTAAATGTTACATCAGGTATTTCAACTGTAACAGTAAATGGCGAGTCAGAAAACGTAGCAACAATTGATGGTGCTGGAGCAGTAGTTTATCTTTCAGCATTAAAAGAAGGTGTCAACGAAGTCGTTATTAAGCATGCACTTGGAACATCAACAGTAGCTATTAAGAAAGTAGTAAATTCAGATGAGACTACAGTTAAGCCGGAGGAACCTACTACAAGAATTCCTACGGGAATTGAAAACTGGCTTGAAGTTACTGGAAGCTCCGCAGCAACAAAGTATTACTATGATGAAGGTAATATGACAGTTAACGATGTAATTAGCATCCAGAAGCCGGACTGGGCAACAGAAACAGGTATTTATGTAAATGTTTTATCAGGAATTTCTAAAGTCACAGTAAATGGTGAGACAGAAAATGTAGGTGCTTATGATGGTGCTGGAGCAATAATTTATCTTTCAGCATTAAAAGAAGGAATCAATGAAGTTAGTATTGAACATGCACTTGGAACATCAGTAGTTTCTATCAAGAAAGAGGTTGTTGCTGAAGAAACAACAAAGAAAATTCCTACAGGAGTTGAAAACTGGCTTGCACTTGTTGACTGGGATGCTTTAGACAAAGCACATACATATTACTATGATGAAGGCAATATGACAGTGAATGAAGTAGTTAGTGTTCAGAAGCCGGATTGGTCAGAAGCAGCAGGTATTTATGTAAGTGTTGAAGCAGGAGTTTCAAAAGTAACAGTAAATGGTGAGACAGAAAATGTAGCCGCAATTGACGGTGCTGGAGCAGTGATTTATCTTTCAGCATTAAAAGACGGTGTAAATGAGATTGTCATTGAACATGGAGTTGGAACATCAACAGTATCTATTAAGAAAGAAGTTAAGCAGGAAGAAGAAACAACAACAAAAACAGAAGTTGAATTAAAGATTACAAGTCAGCCTAAGAATATCACAGCTGCAAGTGGTGAAGCAATTTCAGCAAGTGTAGTTGCAGAAGGAGAAGGACTTACATATCAGTGGCAGATTAGCTCTGATGCTGGAAAGACATGGAAAGACAGCACAGCAGCAAGTGCGAAAACTGCAACTTTCACATTGACAATGAAAGATACATATGATGCAAAACAGCTTAGATGTGTAGTAACAGACAGCACAGGAAAATCAGTTGCATCAGATGCAGCAACAATTACATTAAAGAAAGTAGAAGCTGGCGAGTTGACAATTGTATCACAGCCAACAAATGTTACTGTACCTGAAGGTGAGGCAGCAAGATTTACAGTTGTTGCAAAGGGTGATGGTCTCAAATACCAGTGGCAGATGAGTACAGATGATGGAGCTACATGGAAAGCACTTTCATCAGCAAGTGCTAAGACTGCACAGCTCACATGTAATATGAAGAATGAATATGATGCAAGACAGTTTAGATGCGTTGTAAAAGATAGTGCAGGTAAAACAGTTACATCAAATGTTGCCATCTTATACTTAGATACAGATAAGACAATTATTTTCACTGTACAGCCAAAATGTACTTATGTTGCAGTTGGTGCAACAGCATTCCTTGAAGTAAGAGCAAAAGGAACTGGTCTTACATATCAGTGGCAGATGAGTACAGACGGTGGTGTTACATGGAGAAATCCTTCATCAGCAAGTGCTAAGACAAGAATGTATGGTTTCCAGATGAAAGAAAATTATGCTGGTATGCAGTTTAGATGTGTAGTAACAGATGTAAACGGTGAAAGTGTTATTTCAGATACAGTTGTAATTGGTATTGGAAATGGATTGCCAATCGTAATCAAGTCTCAGCCAAGCAGCACTAGAATTGTAAAAGAAGGTAATTCAACACTCTTTATCATTGATGCTGAAGGAGAAGACCTTAAGTATCAGTGGCAGATGAGTACAGATAATGGACAGACATGGAAGAATACTACAGCATCTGGTGCAAATACAGCAATGTTTGGATTTAATGTAAAATCATCTTATAATGGAAGACAGCTTAGATGTATCATAACAGATGCAAATGGAAATTCAGTTATATCAAAGACAATAACAATTGTTTGCAGATAATTTATGATATATAACTAATTAAAATAAAGGCCGGCGTAATGCCGGCTTTTATTATTGTATATGCGACGAGGTAAAATAATGAGCAATGGAATGAGAGAAATAATAATTAGAGGCTTAATGGCAAGCGTATATGATATGCTATTTAAATTTTTACGAACATTACCATTAGGTTTATTAATAGGAGTGATAACATATGTTATACTAGGCTATTATCGTACTGAATCGTATGGTAAAAGAAAATATATATCAATTTTTTATGCATATATTAGCATTATCATCCAAATGACAATAATTTTTAGACCGATTGGACAGATATTTGTTATTGATTTGACACCATTTCAATTATATGGAGGAGCGAGATATACTGTTTTGTATGCGTCAGCAAACGCCATTATATTTATCCCTTTCGGGCTTTTGCTTCCAATTGTTTGGAGAAAAGCAGAAAAATGTTATACATGTATTACAATGGGGTTTTTATTTAGTTTTTTTATTGAATTAAGTCAATTGCTATTAAGGTGTGGAAATTGCCAAGTTGAAGATTTAATAATGAATACAATTGGAACTCTTATTGGGTATGAAATTTATAAAAAAATAAAACAAAAGATATAAGCTATATTGAAAAGCAACATATACATTAATAAATGAATGTGTTGCTTTTTTATGTATTGCTATTGAAACCGTAAATTATAAATGATAAAATAAATAAAATAATAGTTAAAACAATAAAAATGTTTTTATAAATAAGAAAAGAGAGATTATACAATTATGAAAGGAATTATTTTAGCAGGTGGTTCAGGTACAAGGCTTTATCCGCTTACAAGAGTGACATCAAAGCAGTTACTTCCGATATATGATAAGCCGATGATATATTATCCGTTATCGGTTTTGATGACGGCAGGGATTAAAGATATTTTGATTATTTCGACGCCGGAAGATACACCTAGGTTTAAAGAACTTTTGCAGGATGGAAGTCAGTTTGGCATTAATCTGTCATATGCGGTGCAGCCGAGTCCGGATGGTTTGGCGCAAGCGTTTATTATTGGTGCAGATTTTATCGGTGAGGACAGTGTGGCAATGATTTTGGGGGATAATATTTTTGCAGGACATGGACTTACGAAGAGACTGAAAAAAGCAGCAAAGATTACAAATGGTGCTAAGGTTTTTGGTTATTACGTCGATGATCCGGAAAGATTTGGTATTGTAGAATTTGATGAGAATGGACATGCTGTATCTATAGAGGAAAAACCGGAGAATCCAAAGAGTAATTATTGTGTTACAGGTCTCTATTTTTATGACAATAAAGTAGTGGAATATGCAAAAAATCTAAAGCCGTCAGCAAGAGGGGAATTGGAAATCACAGATTTGAATGCAATTTATTTAGATGATGGAGAATTGGAGGTAGAAGTATTAGGTCAGGGATTTACCTGGCTGGATACGGGGACTCATGAAAGTTTAGTTGAGGCAACAAATTTTGTAAAGACCGTAGAGGAACACCAGCATAGAAAGATTGGATGTTTAGAAGAAATTGCGTATGTGAATGGTTGGATTTCTAAAGAACAAATTATGGCTGCTTACGAATTGATGAAGAAAAATGAGTACGGAAAATATCTGAAAGATGTTGTGGATGGAAAATATATTGAGATTTTAAACGATATGAAGTAGATGAGGGAAGTTATGTATGATTATTTAATTGTTGGAGCAGGTCTTTTTGGAAGTATTTTTGCATATGAAGCAAACAAGGCAGGAAAAAAAGTCCTTGTGATTGATAAGAGAGCTCACGTGGCTGGAAATATATATACGGAAAATATTGAAGGTATCAATGTACATAAATACGGTGCCCATATATTTCACACAAGCAATAAAAAGGTGTGGGATTATATACAGCAATTTGCAGAGTTTAATCATTACACAAACCAACCGATAGCGAGATATAAAGATGAACTTTATAACCTGCCATTTAATATGAATACTTTTAGTAAAATGTGGGGTGTAAAGACACCTAAAGAAGCAAAGGCAAAAATAGATGAGCAGGTAAAAGAAGCAGGAATTATTGAACCGAAAAATTTAGAAGAACAGGCGATTTCTATGGTTGGCAAGGATATCTATGAGAAATTGATTCAAGGATATACCGGAAAGCAATGGGGAAAACCTTGCAGTGAACTGCCGAGTTTTATTATTAAAAGACTTCCGGTCAGATTTACATATGATAATAATTATTTTAATGATAAGTATCAGGGAATACCGATTGGTGGATATACACAGATTATTGAGAAAATGCTCGAAGGGATTGAAGTAAGGTTAAATACGGATTATTTTGAAAACAGAGAGACTTTGAAAAAAGAAGCAAAAAAAATTGTATTTACAGGAATGATAGATGAGTATTTCGATTATTGTTATGGGGAATTGGAATATCGTTCATTGAAATTTGAAACAGAAAAATTAGAATGTGATAATTTTCAGGGAAATGCTGTTGTAAATTATACAGAATATGAAATACCGTATACGAGGATTATCGAACATAAGCATTTCGAATTTGCCTGCCAGGGCGGCAATGAGGGTTCTATTCCTAATACAATTATTACAAAAGAATATCCCGCCACATGGAGTAAAGGGGATGAACCTTACTATCCAATGAACAATGATAGGAATAATGAGCTTTATTGTAAGTACAGAAAGCTGGCGGAAGAAGAGGAAAATGTTATTTTTGGGGGAAGACTTGGAATGTATAAATATTTTGATATGCATAACGTAGTGGAAGTAGCATTAAAAGTAGTACAAAATGAAATAAGTTAAAAAATATTTCAAATAAAATTTTGGAGGATAAAATGAATATTATAGTAACAGGCGGAGCCGGATTTATTGGCAGTAATTTTGTTTATTTAGAATTAGAGAAACATCCTGAGGATAGAATTATATGCTTGGACAAGCTGACTTATGCAGGAAATCTTGCTACGTTAGAGGAGGCAATGAAGAATCCTAATTTTAGATTTGTAAAAGGTGATATTGCAGATAAAGAATGTGTTGAAAAGTTATTTGAAGAAGAAAAACCGGATATTGTTGTAAATTTTGCGGCAGAGTCCCATGTAGACCGCTCTATAGAAGACCCGGGAATATTTTTGAAAACAAATATTATGGGAACGCAGGTTTTAATGGATGCATGTAGAAAGTATGGAATTAAAAGATATCATCAGGTATCTACAGATGAAGTTTATGGTGATTTGCCATTAGACAGACCGGATTTATTTTTTACAGAACAGACTCCGATACACACATCATCTCCGTACTCTTCCTCAAAAGCAGGAGCAGACCTTTTGGTTATGGCATATTACAGAACTTACGGATTGCCTGTTACGATTACCAGATGTAGTAATAATTATGGTCCGTATCATTTTCCGGAGAAGTTAATTCCGCTTATTATTTCAAGAGCATTGGCAGACGAGACCCTGCCGGTATATGGAAAGGGCGAGAATGTCAGAGACTGGCTGTATGTAAAGGACCATTGTATTGCAATCGACCTTGTTATGCGCGAGGGACGTGTCGGTGAAGTATATAATGTTGGCGGTCATAATGAAAAAAGTAACCTGGAGGTTGTTAAAACGGTTATTCAACAGCTCGGAAAACCGGAAAGTCTTATTACCTTTGTAACTGACCGTCCGGGACATGATATGAGATATGCCATTGACCCGACAAAGATTCATAATGAATTGGGCTGGCTTCCTGAAACAAAATTCGAGGATGGAATAAAGATGACAATAGAGTGGTATTTGAATCACAAGGAATGGTGGGAAAATATCATAAGTGGTGAATATCAAAACTATTTTGATAATATGTATGTGAAAAAAGAGAGAGCGTAAGAAAATGATAATCTTGCGGTTGTCTTAATAGTAGGAATATAAAGTTTTCCTATATGGAGTTATTTTTAGGAGATGGACTATGAAAGTGTTTGTTACAGGCGTTAAGGGACAGTTGGGCTTTGACGTAATGAATGAACTGGAAAAACGTGGATATCAGGCGATAGGTGTAGATATCGATGAAATGGATATTACAGATAAAGAGTCTGTAAAACATGTGATAAAAAGTGCAGCGCCGGATGTGGTAATACATTGTGCGGCTTGGACAGCAGTGGATGCTGCCGAAGATGAGGAAAATATAGATAAAGTTATAGCGGTAAATGCAGAAGGAACTGAGAATATTGTGAAGGTTTGTAAGGAATTGGACTGCAAAATGATTTACATAAGTACAGACTATGTGTTTGATGGCGAGGGAGAAAGACCTTGGGAACCTGATGATGCAAGAAAGCCGTTGAATGTATATGGGCAATCTAAATATTTAGGTGAATTGGCAGTTCAAAAATTTTTAGAGAAATATTTTATTGTAAGGATTGCATGGGTTTTTGGAACCAATGGAAAGAATTTTATCAATACAATGTTGCATCTTGGACAAAGTCACGACAGATTAACAGTTGTCTGTGACCAAATCGGAACTCCAACTTATACATATGATTTGGCAAGGTTATTGGTAGATATGGCTGAGAGCGAACAATATGGTGTATATCATGTGACAAACGAGGGTGGATATATCAGCTGGTATGATTTTACAGTGGAAATTATGAAGCAGGCAGGTAAAATAGATGATAGATATTCTCATGTCGAAGTAGCGCCTGTTAGCAGCAGTGAATATCCTGCAAAAGCTAAACGCCCATCAAACAGTAGGTTGGATAAGAGTAAATTAAGAGAAAAGGGATTTGAGCCTCTGCCGACATGGCAGGATGCTCTTAGCAGATATTTAGAACTAAAAATTGGAGGAACAAATGGGACAAATTAAAGTGACTAGATGTGATATAGAGGGACTTTGCGTGATTGAACCGTCCGTGCATGGTGATGACAGAGGATATTTCATGGAGACATATAATCAAAATGATATGAGAGAGGCCGGACTTGACATGGTGTTTGTTCAGGACAATCAGTCTATGAGTACAAAAGGGGTTCTTAGAGGATTGCATTATCAGAAACAATTTCCTCAGGGAAAGCTGGTAAGAGCAATCAAAGGTTCGGTATTTGATGTGGCGGTCGACCTGAGGACAGGTTCTGAGACTTACGGAAAATGGTTTGGGGTGGAACTCACAGCAGAAAACAAAAAACAGTTTTATATCCCAGAAGGCTTTGCACATGGATTTTTGGTATTGTCAGATGAAGCTGAGTTTTGTTATAAGGTTACGGATTTCTACCATCCGGGAGATGAAGGCGGACTTGCATGGAATGACCCTGAAATTGCTATAGAGTGGCCGAATTTAACCGGTGAATATAGGGGCAGTGCATCACCGGAAGGATATACTATGGAAGATGGGACACCGTTAAAATTGAGTGATAAAGATAGGGAAATGAAGGGCTTTAAAGAAACATTTAAATTCTAAATACAATAAAAAGAGGAAAAACAAAAGTTAATTAATTTTATATAGAGAATGGTATCTATAAGGGTTTTAATAATATTTTGAATGAGGATACTATATGACAGGAAAAGATAAAAAAAAGATTTTACACATAGTGGAAGCTATGGGCGGGGGTGTTTTTACATATTTAGTTGAATTAGCCGATGAGATGAGTGATGAGTTTGATATCACCATCGCTTTTGGCATGCGAAAAGAAACGCCACAGAATTATTCTGACTATTTTAATAAAAATATTGGAATGATTCGAGTTGAGAATTTTACGAGAAATCTAAACCCTATAAAAGATTTCAAAGCCTATCTGGAATTAAAGAAAATAATAAAAGAGTTAAATCCGGATATTATACACATGCATTCGTCGAAGGCGGGGGCAATAGGACGTTTATTGTTTCATTCTAAAGAAAGAAAAATGTTTTATACACCTCATGGATATAGTTTTTTGAGAAATGATGTTTTTACGTTGCAACGGATGATATATAAGTTTGCTGAAAAGCTTTGTGGAAAGAAAGATTGTCTGACAGTTGCATGTGGTGAGAGTGAATGGGAACAGAGTAAAATGGTCACAAAGCATTCCACTTTTATTAGTAATGGTATTAATATAAGAAAGATGCAAAAAGATTTGGAAAATGTGAATATGTGCGGTGGTATAGATACTGCAAACAAAAAGGGATTTACTGTATATACAGTTGGAAGGATTAATCATCAGAAATGGCCGGAATTGTTTAATGAAATTGCTGAAAAATTACCCCATATTCATTTTGTGTGGATTGGGGATGGCGATATGCGGGATAAATTGACGCAGCCCAATATTACAGTTACAGGATGGCTTGAGAACAGTGAAGCTATGAAACTAGCGATGAATTATGACGTATTTCTTTTAGCGTCCCGATATGAAGGACTTCCGATATCCCTATTAGAAGCGATGTATATGAAAAAAATATGTGTTGTAAGTAATGTTGTTGGAAATAAGGATGTAGTTAAAAACGGTCAGACAGGATTTGTGTGCAATCATGTGGACGAGTTTGTGCATGTAATAGCTGACTTAGAGAAAAGCATAGATAAGACTCTTGTAGAAAATGCATATCGTGAAATCATTGAGCATTATAATAGCGACTGGCTATGTAATAGATATAGAGAATTATATAATGAAAGTGTAAATAAATGAGTAAGATAAATGTTCTTGTGTTGATAACAGTCATGGACAGAGCCGGCGCCGAGACTATGTTAATGAATTATCTTCGCAGTATAAATAGAGACAAAATACAGATGGATTTTCTGATTAATAGAAAAGAAAGGGCAGACTATGAGAATGAGATAGAGCAATTGGGTAGTAAAGTCTATCATATGTGTCCTTTATATCCGGGGAGATTTGGTAAATATAAACGGGAATTTAGAAAGTTTCTGACAGAGCATCCGGAGTATCGGATAATACATTCTAATTTAGAGGAGCGAAGTTATTTTGCATTGAGAATCGCCAGGGAAATGGGGATACCGGTGAGGATTGCTCATGCACACTCTGCACCGAAGGGACATGATTTAAAAATGTTTGCCAGACTCTATTTTAGAAAGAGAATGCAAAAATATTGTACGCACAAGATGGCGTGTGGGGAAAAGGCAGCAAAATGGCTGTTTGGGGATGATGTTCACATCGTTAATATGGAAGAATATGTTTGCAATAAAGCAAATTTAGGGAATAATATTGCAATTATTATGCGAAATGCTATTGATACCCGAAAGTTTACTTATACAGAGACGGTGCGCACGGCAGAAAGAAAAAAATTGAAAGTGAATGATGGTACTTTGGTTATAGGGCATATCGGAAGATTTACCCGTGAGAAAAACCAAAGTTTTTTAATAGATGTATTTCTTAATGTTAATAACCGGTATAAAAACAGTACGCTTTTGTTAATAGGCGGAGGAACGCCCAAGGAAGAATTAAAATATAAAGAAGAAATACAGAGAAAAATAAAAGAATTAGGACTGACAACAAAAGTTAAATTTTTAGGGGTAAGAGATGACATTCATGAGATTATGCAGGCAATGGATATATTTGTCATGCCTTCGATAAGTGAGGGATTTCCGGTGACATTGGTAGAAGCACAGGCTTTAGGCTTAAAATGTCTGGTGTCTGATGGGGTTAGTTATGAAGTGAATATGACCGAGGAAATTCAATATAAATCTTTGGAGGATGGTCCTGAAGAATGGGCAAATAAGATTATATCATTTACAGGAGTAAAATCCGGTGACGAAGAAAACAAAGTTTTTACTGTAACGGATGTAGACAGTACGAAAAGAATGCAGATGAATCAAAAGGTATCTGCTGCGGGATACGATATCATGGCAAATACTGAATTGCTGGAAAATTTATATAAAATGTAAGGTGTTTAGATGAAGATTATTAAATTATGGTGCCATATAATGGCATTGATTAAAAAATTGATTTATAAAATATTATTTGGTAGAAAACTGAGTATTGGGAATGGGACAACATGGAGACATGGGTTCCATATTGCAATAGAAGGCAATGGCAGAATTGATATTGGCAGGGACTGTTTTTTCAATAATTATTGCTCGCTAAATGCACTGCAATATGTGAGTATTGGTGATGGAACAATTTTTGGCGAGAACAGCCATGTTTATGACCACAATCATCGGTTTCGGGATGAAGGAGAGACGATAAAGAGTCAAGGCTACAGCGTAGGCGAGACGGTGATAGGGAAACATTGCTGGATTGGAAGTAATGTGGTGATTCTCAAGGGAGTACATATTGGGGATAATGTCACTGTGGGAGCAGGTTGTGTCGTGAGTGGTGATGTGGAAGCCGGAAGTATTGTCAGACCACAGTGATAACTCAAATTGAGGGTATAGGAAGGAACGAATATGGAGCCAATACATGTTTTAGTTTTAGATACGGTTATGGACCGCGGTGGTGCGGAAGCTATGATTATGAACTACATGAGAAATATTGATAGAGATACCATCAAATTTGATTTTATGGTGAACCGGGATTATAAAGCTGCATATGAAGATGAGATAGAGGCTTTAGGAGGAAAGATTTACCGTACCTGCCCGATGTATCCGAAACTTTTTAGACAATATAAAAAAGAAGTACGTGAGATTTTGAAGGCACATCCGGAATATAAGATAATACATTCTAATTTGGAAGAAAGAAGTTATTTTGCACTCAAAGAGGCAAAGAAACTGGGAGTATCGGTGAGAATTTCTCATTCCCACAATAGACCTCTCGGAGTGAACTTAAAACTTATCGTGAGATATTATTTTCGTTTTATGCTCAAGTTTTATAATACCCATATGTTTGCCTGTGGTGAGGAGGCAGGAGAGTGGCTTTATGGGAAAAAGAATCGTGACAGAGTAATTGTTATGAAAAATGCCATTAATGCGCAGCAGTACAGGTATAATGAGCAGATTCAGAATGAGGTTAGAAAAGAACTGGGGATTGAGGGAAAAAAGGTAATAGGACATGTGGGAAGATTTTTTCCACAGAAAAATCATGAATTTTTAATTGACATTTTTAAGGCTGTTCATGATAAGGACAGCGAAACGATTCTATTGTTAGTTGGCGGCGGAGAGGCAGATGATGCTCTGAAAAATCAGATAAAGGAAAAGGTAAAAACATTAGGTTTGGAAGATGCGGTTATATTTCTTGGTGTCAGAGAAGATGTGGAGCGTGTTGTTCAGGCATTCGATGTATTTTTATTGCCGTCATTGTTTGAGGGACTGCCAGTGACAATGGTAGAGGCACAGGCGGCAGGGCTGCCATGTGTGATTTCGGATAAAGTGCCGATACAGTGTGATATCACGGGTAATGTGGAGGTAGTGAAACTGGAGGACAGTCCGGAACAATGGGCTGACAAGATTTGTGAGCTGGCTGATAACTTTGAGAAAAGCGATACCTATGAGAAAATAGTGGAAGCCGGGTTTGACATTAAGGAAAATGCAAAGTGGCTGAAGGAGTTTTATGTGGGAGCAGTAGAAAAAGTTAGAAAATGTGATGAAATATAGCGCATACTGAGAGGATTATTGCGCGCAACTTCTGTTTGCAGATAGCTGTCAGGAAAAATATGTGTGATTGCGGATTGATTATAAAAATGATAAAATTGAATAAAAGTATACTTATTATGAGAGAGGATGTATGATTTCAAAATTGTTGATTAAATCAAAATATAAATTTGGGATGGAAAGACAATTATAAATATTGAGATGTAGAGAAAAATAGAGATGGATTTAGCAGAAAAAAAAATAAGAAGACAAAATAGAGATATTGTATTGATACTAATACCGGTAGTATTTCTGATTGCAAAAGTTATACATATATATTTGCTTCCGGATAAATATTATTTTGACAGTTGGAGAATGTTGTCCATGATGAGTGAAGAGGGAAATATGATAGCATGGACAGGATATCAGTCGACAGTAGATTTTTATCAAGCTATCAATATTTTTGGTTTTTCAACTCTTAGTCAATGGAGTATAGGGATTGGTCTTATAATGACACCCATTACTATGTTTATGATTTCAAAAACAAAAGAAATGAGTTTTCGGGAAGCATTATTTACATTAATGGCTATGGGGTTACTAAATATTTATGTGTTTAGTATAACGAAAGAGACAATACAATTTCTATTTTTTATGGCAATATATATTATAATCTGTTTACCAATAAATAGCACTTTTATAAAGCTATTAGGGTGTGCAGGAATCTTTTATTGGGAAAGTACATTTTATAGGGGATATTATATTATAATGGCTGCTATGGCAGTTTTTTTATATTTTGTTTTTTTGTGGTTGAAGAATAGAGTGGTAATTAAAAAAAAGGATGTTATTATTTCTATAGTTATGTGTTATGCAGTTTTGCTATTCATGATGTATATGAGTCAATACATTATGCCGGAGGATTATAGTGAGGCGATTAATGTCAGAGATATTTCTGTCAATGAAGATGCATCTACAGCGATTATAAATCCTGTTGAGGTAAAGGATAATTACGGAAATTTTGCAATTGATTATGTTATCAATTCTATAAGAATGATGTTTCCTATAGAGTTGGTATTTAAAGGTGTATTATATATTCCTTTTTTCATATATCAGATTTTTATTCTTATTTATTTTATAAAAACATTAGGAAGTATAAAAAAGGTTGAGAGTAATATGCTTGTAGTTTTATCATGTTTTAGTGCATATCTGTTTGGTAGTTTCATTTTTGAACCGGATTTTGGTTCGTGGGTAAGACATGAAGCTGCGACATTTCCGCTACTTCAGGTTATGGCGTACAAATGCGAAGGATATGATACTGCAAATGAAAGCTGAAGAGAGGAAGTTAGCTCATGAAACAGAGAATGATGAATACTTTTTTTAGGATTACAAAAAGTAAAGCATTGGCTAAAATTTTAGCACACATAGGATATGCTATTTTAACAGTTTATTATCATATTTTCAGACGAATTATTATAAAAGGAAAGAAAAGCTCTTTAGATGCAGGAGAGGCGAAGAAGAAGCTGGAGGTTAGCAGGCCGAAACCTGAGATGCAAAGTGAGATTATTAATAATCAAAATGACGAGAGCGTGGATTTATCGATTATTGTCCCTGCATACAATGTGGAAAAGTATATTGAAGAATGCATTTCATCAATAATATGTCAAAAATCAAAGTATAGTTATGAAGTTATTATCGTAAATGATGGAGCAACAGACCGGACAGACAGTATCATAAAAACATTCACAGATAAAAAAATAAGATATATTGTCCAGGAAAATCAAGGATTATCAGGGGCCAGAAATACAGGACTCAATATAGCAGTGGGGAAATATGTAATGTTTGTGGACTCTGATGATATTTTAGAAGATGATAGTATTAATCAGTTGATGGATGCTGTTTTTATGAATCAGGCCGATATAGCAATTGGTGGATATTATACGTTTATAGAAAAGGATAAAGAGAAACAATATTTTGTAAAAGAGAGACAGGTAATAGATAAAAATCCGGATATAGCAGTTTGTAATATGGGGTTTGCATGGGGAAAAGTTTGTAGAAGAGAATTGTTTTATAATTTAAGATTCCCAATGGGAGCATGGTACGAAGACACAATTATATGTAATGTTTTATATAGAATGAATGTAAAGATTGCAGTGATTGACCGGCCTGTATATGGGTATCGTGTAAATCCAAAGGGAATATCGAAGACAGCCAGAAATTCCGTTAAGACGATAGACCATTATTGGGTAATGGAAGATGCATTATGTCAGGCTGAGAAAAATGGTCTAAAAAATGATGCATTACAATATGAATTGGTTTTGAATCATATGTCCACAATAATGTACCGGCGGTTGTCACTCATGGAGGAGACTATTATTGAAAGTGCATTTATTTTAGCATGTGATATGCTGGATAAAATAAGACCGGATGGATATAAAGTAGAAGGAAAAGTTATACATAGAGATATAGAAGACGCTTTTAAAACCAGAAATTACAAGTTATGGAAATTGGCAAGTTTTATAGTATAAAAAGGATAATTATGAGCAGTAACAAGAAAAGAGTGTGTTTTTTTTCGGGCGATATCACAAGAAGTGGTGGAACAGAGAGGGTTAGTTCGATAATAGCAAATGAGTTGCAGCAGTATAACAAGTTTGATTTATGTTTTTTAAGTTTATTTGAAAAGAGAAAAAGAACATTTTTTCCTTTGGAGGAACAAATAAAAAGGTTTACTTTATATGATAAAGAGGTAAGCGGTGCCAAACACTTTTTTGGATATATATATAGAATCCATCGATTCGTTATCCGGGAAAAAATAGATATATTAATCGATATTGATGGAATATTGGATATGTATTCTATTCCTGCGCTCATGTTTACGAAAGTAAAACTCATTTCATGGGAGCAATTTGGATATTATCAAAACCCCTATGTAAATTATAGAAAGTTTACGAGAAAATGGGCGGCTAGAAAAGCAGATGCCATAGTTGTTCTAACAGATACAGATAGAGGATACTATGAAAAAGAAACCAATATAAAGGGAAAGCTTGTTAGAATTTATAATCCAATAGAAAGAAATGCGCGCGAACACCAATATAATCTGGAAAGTAAACAGTTGATTAGTGTTGGAAGGCTGAATCAGGAAAAAGGTTTCGATATGTTAATCGATATTGCAGAAATTGTCTTTAAAAAGCATACTGATTGGAAATGGATTATTTTGGGTGAAGGGGAGGAAAGAGTTTGGTTAGAAACGAAAATAAGAGAAAAGAAGCTTGAAAAACATATAGTGTTGATGGGAAAAGTGAATAATGTTAATGATTATTACCAGGAATCCGCAATATACGTTTTAACATCAAGGTTTGAAGGGTTTGGTTTGGTATTGACAGAGGCGAAAAATATGGGTTTACCGTGTGTCAGTTTTAGATGCCCTGCCGGACCGGGAGAGATTATTGAAGAAGAAGTGAATGGATATTTAGTGGATTGTTTTGATATAGAGCAAATGGCAGAAAAAATAAATTTATTAATAGAAGATGGTAATCTTAGAAAGAGTTTCTCTGACAGAGCTATGGTTGGAACGGAGAAGTTTATGTTGAATATCATTGGGGAGCAATGGAAAAAACTATTAGAGGAATTATAAAGGAAGTAATCAATGAAAGAGTTAGTGTCAGTCATATTACCAATATATAATGTAGAAAATTATTTAGAGAAGTGTGTAAATTCGGTACTCAGTCAGACATATCATAATTTAGAAGTGATTTTAGTAGATGACGGAGCCAAGGATAACAGTGGTAAAATTTGTGATGAATTGAAAAAAAAAGATAAAAGAATACGGGTTGTGCATAAAGAAAATGGAGGATTGTCTTCGGCCAGAAATGCGGGATATGAGGTCGCAACGGGCAAGTATTTAATGTATATTGATAGTGATGACGAGATTAAGAGCGAGATTATTGAGAAATGCGTGTCAGTAATAGAACGTGATGAATCTGATTTGGTTATTTATGGATATGATAAAGTTGATGAACAGGGCAATCTTTTGGAAACTTGTGTATGGGGGAACAAATTGTTATCCAATAAAGAAATGGTATCTTATTTGTATAATGCAATACAGGAAATGTCATTTGGATATGCATGGAATAAGTTATATAGAAAGTCGGTCATTGACAAATCAGAAGTGTTAGCAGATGCCAAAGTAATAGACAGAGAAGATTTGGTCTATAATATGGAATTATTAAAGTATTTTAGAAAAATATCATATTTAGATTATTCAGGATATAGATATTTACAAAGAAATACAAGCCTGTTACATAATTCAAATTTGGCAAGGCTGGATGGTGTGGAATATTTCGTTAAAAGAATAAAGAATATTGATGTGGGAAATGAAAAAGTAAACAGTAAAGTTTTTAATATGACAGTTTTACACTATTTGGCAGATTGTATTATAAAAAATATAATTTGGAATGATGAATTAGGCAGCAAAGAAAAAAAGAAAATTATGCAGGAAATAATAGATAAATGTCCATTTATTAATTGTTTATATGACGATATAGATAATGGAAGGCATTTACGGTTACTATACAAAAGTATTGTCAATAAAAAGGCTAAGTATTTTATTTGGTATGTGAGATTAGGAGACTTAAAAAGAAAAATCCTTAATAGATAATGTCATTTCCGGCATGAATACAGAAGAAATCAGGTATAGACGCAATATCAAAAAGAGGTTAACACAAAAATGGATAAAGTGAGTATAGTTATTCCTGTGTATAATGCAGATAAATATATTAATCAATGCATTCAGAGTGTTGTTTGTCAGAAATATGAAAATATAGAAATTATAATCATAGATGATTATTCTACAGATAACAGTTTGAATAGATGTAAACAATATGAAAAAGAAGACAATAGAATAAAAGTATATCAGGCGAATGGTAAAGGGGTAAGTGCGGCAAGAAATACAGGAATTTCTAAGGCTACGGGAAAGTATATTTGTTTTCTGGACAGTGATGATGCGTATGAAACAGCATATGTGGAAACAATGTTGTATGAAATCAATAAAGATAAAAGCGAGTTGGTTGTTTGCGGTTATAAGGAGATATATAGTAAGGAAGAAAATAACAAGCGTGTAAGTAATCAAAGTTTATCCGTGGAAGAGTATTTAAATATTATGGTATCAAATCGAGAGACAGAAGATATGGTTAATTACCCATGGAATAAACTTTATGTAAGACAAATTTTAGACGACAATAATATTAGGTTTGATGAGACAATTTCTGTGTCAGAAGATGCATTGTTTAATATGATATATTTGCAGCATATAAATAAAGTGACAGTAATAGAGGAATGTTTATATAAACATTATATGGTTGAAGGTTCCCTGGTCAACAGTAAAATTGAATTGGACAAGCAGAAAGATACTTTACTAATGATATTTAAAGAATATGAAAGGAATTATTCCATAAGAAATATGGAAGATAAATATAGGACAGTAATAGGGAAAAAGTTGTTATATTATTTTTTGCGATTGTGTCAAATTTATAAAGGAGACAAATTAAGACAGATTATAAAAGAATTACATCATACTGATTATTTCAAATATATAAAGAAGGCTGAATGTATTAATTTAAATTACAAAATATTTAAGTGGTTATATTGTTTTAATTTGAATAGATTATTGGCAATTTATTCTGAAGTGAAGCAATAAGTAGACGAAAGGGATAGAAATGAAGATAGCAATGATAACTCCGGGATATCTCCCGGTTCCGGCCGTTAACGGAGGAGCAGTAGAGATATTGATACAAAGATTGATAGAAGGGAATGAAAAAGGGGAAGAAAATACAATTGATGTATATTCCAATGATAACATTGCTTTAGATAATTATTCATATAAAAATACAAATATTATAAAAGTAAAAATTAGCAGATACACTCAGGTTATAAATGGTATAACAAATAAGCTGTATCAAATAACAAAGAGAAAAAAGTGGAGAACATCATATGGAAGAGAAGTTATCAAACAGCTTCGAAATAAGGAATATGATTTCGTGGTGGTGCATAACAATCTGATGGCATATCGGGATATATATGAACTAACCGAAAATAAGGATAATCTTGTATATGTATTACATAATGATATTAATGTGAATGACGAAAATCATGTTATTATTGCAAAGCTCATTGGAAGAACAGCAAAAAAAATTTTGGCTGTGAGTAATTTTTCTAAAAATGAATTTGTAAAATTGACGGGCAATGGGAATATAGATGTTTTATATAATTGCGTTAAATTAGAAGAATATAGAGATATTTGTGATGACCAATATATATGCCGAATGAAAGAAGAATATGGAATTGCTGATAGTGATTTTGTGTTTATGTTTAGTGGAAGAATTGACATATATAAAGGCGTTTTAGAATTGATTAAAGCTTTTAAGAGACTTAAATATGAGAATGTTAAATTATTGGTTGTAGGTAAATCATGGTTTGATGAAGGAGAAGGAAATGATTCGTATTCTCTGGAAGTGGAAGAACAGAGCAGAGAGATAAAAGACAGGATTGTGTTTACAGGCTTTGTAAAGCCGGAAAAGATGCCTTTTTATTATAAAATGGCAGATTGCTTAGTTGTTCCTTCAATATGGGAAGAACCTTTTGGAGTTGTTGCCCTGGAGGGAATGGCAGCAGGTCTTGCACTGATTGTTACGGATTCAGGTGGTCTTACTGAAGTTATCGACGATACATGTGCATTTGTAGTAGAAAAAGAAAATGATTTGATACAAAATTTGTATGAGGCAATGGAAAAGATATATTTAGAGCCAATTATTGTTGAAAAAATGAAAAGAAATGCCATATCCCGAGTGAACTCCATTTCAGAATTTGATTCAAAAAATTATTATAAGTATTTTTGTGAAAAGTTAGAAATACATCAATAAAAATAAGCACAAACATAGATAGAAAGAGTTTTAAAGAATGAGAATTGCTATTATAACAAAAGGCGGTCTGCCTATGCCGAATGTACGAGGCGGTGGTGTTGAAACATTAACTACAGCATTGCTAAATGAAAATGAAAATACCGAAAATGAGATAGTAGTCTATTGCATAAAGAATGATGAGGCGAGGAAAAAAGGCGAAGAATATCTTAAGACAGAGTTTGTACAATTACCTTTGCAGAATAGGACGGTGTATGACAGGGCAAGATGCAGAATAACGAAAGACTTTCCCAGAGAAACACCATATTCTTTTAGCAAAGTCATGAAATTAATTAAGCGGGAAAATTTTGATAAAATTGTAATTGAAAACACGCCGTGGCAGTTTCCATATTTTGTAAAAGAATTTGGCGAGAAAGTATTTTTACATTTGCATAATGACTGGGTGAATGACAGTTGGAATGAAAATTATCAAAAGAAATTCAGGGATGCGATAAATCATTGTGGTGGCGTATTAGCAATAAGCAATTATATGAAATCCAGAGTTGAAACCATACAGGGAGTCGACAGCAATAAAATTCAGGTATTATGTAATGCTACAGATTTGGAATTGTTTTCAAAACAGATTGCAGATGAAGAACGGGAAAGTATTAGAAGTGAATTAGGAATAAAGAAAGAGGAAAGTTTAATTATTTATACAGGGAGATTGTGTGAAGATAAAGGAGTTGTGCAGCTGCTTTGTGCATTTGAAAATATATGTAAAAGATATGATACAGTTAAACTGTTGATTGTAGGTTCAGTGTCTTATGGAAAAACGACCAGCGATTCATATACAGACA
Organism: uncultured Eubacterium sp.; assembly: GCF_937958975.1. GTDB lineage: Bacteria > Bacillota > Clostridia > Lachnospirales > Lachnospiraceae > Eubacterium_G. The sequence continues at coordinate 75,712 of NZ_CALGRE010000045.1, forward strand.
GAATAAGAGATTTTATAGCAAAGTATCCGGACAAGATTGTAACGACAGGTTTTGTGCCGTATGAACAGATATATAAATATTATTCTATAGCGGATATTCATGTGATTCCGTCTATGTGGGAAGAACCTTTTGGATTGGTAGCAATTGAGGGTATGGCTGTGGGATTACCTATTATCAGTACGGATTCAGGAGGACTTGTAGAGATTTTTGATGATGATTGTGCAATTATTGTAAAAAGAAGTAATATTGTCTGCGAGTTGGAAAATGCAATCGAAGGATTGTTGACTGATAAAGAAAAGTGTCGAAAGTTGGGAGCAAAGGCGAAAGATAAGATTAAAAGACATAAAGAGTATTCATATGCTGAATATTACAACAGATTTATAGAAATGATATCATAGTATTGATGAAAAATAATTTAAATAAAGGAAATAGATGATGAGGAAAAAAATCACTTTTTATTGTGATTCAATGGACAGTGGTGGAACAGAAAAAGCAACGTTAGATTTGGTAAATAATTTATCAAAAGAAAAGTATGAGATAACAGTTGTACAGTTAGCACCAGGAGGAAAATATCACAAGCAACTTCATAGGAATATTAAATGTAAAGAAATTATACATGTTTCCCCCAAAAAGGCATTTCGGTTATATTGGTGGGCAAGAAAAATATATAATAAAATTCCAATAGCAATAAATCATAAACTGTTTATTGGTGATAAACAGGATGTGGAAATAGCTTGTGGATATGGTTATCCTACACAAATAGTAGCAAAATCAAAAAAGGCAAAAAAAATCTCATGGATACACATGGATGTCTCACTGGACCGAAATTATGTGTCAAATCTTTCAAGGGAAGAAGGAGAAGAATATTTTGAGGGAATTGATGAGTTTGTGTGTGTATCTAATGATTGTGCCATAAAGTTTAATGAGAAATTTGGGTATGAAGAAAAAACAAAGGTATGTTATAACATAGTTCCTGCGGATAACATAATAAGGCAATCTAAGGAAAATATCGATATAAAGTTTCAAACAGAGAATTTTAATATTATTAGTATAGGAAGATTGACATGGCAAAAGGGATTTGACAATTTAATAAATGCAATTCAGTCAATTATAAAGGAGAATAGTAAAATACATCTCTATATTGTTGGCGAGGGGGAGGACAGAAAACTTTTGCAAAATTTAATGAAAGATTTAGATGTCGCAGATAATATCCATCTCTTAGGACATGTCGATAATCCATATCCACTGCTTAAAAATGCTGATTTGTATGTATGTTCTTCCAGACATGAATCATTTAGTCTTACGGTAGCTGAAAGTTTAATCCTTGAAACGCCTGTGATATCAACCAGATGTACAGGACCGATAGAATTGCTTGAAAACGGTAAATATGGATTGCTTGTTGACAATAATGTAAGTGCATTAAGAGATGGAATAGCAGATATTTTAGAAAATAAAGAAAAACTAGCTGATTTGAAGAGCATGGCGTGCAAAAGAAAAGAATTTTTTGATATAAAAAAAAGTATTAAAAAATGGGAAACAATTCTCGATGAAAAATAAAGGAGAGATTATGATGAAGAAGATTGAACAGGAAGATTGTAGAAAAATATTAATCGATGTTTTGAATGAAATGGTTAAAATATGTAATGAAAACAATCTTAGATATTATCTGGCATATGGAACTTTGATTGGAGCAATACGACATAAAGGTTTTATTCCTTGGGATGATGATATTGATTTATGGATGCCGCGACCGGATTATGATAGATTTGTTGAAATTATGCAAAAATATAAGGGAAAGTACAGAGTATTAACAGCGTTAAATGATAAAGAGTACAATTATCCTTTCGCCAAGGTAGTTGATACAGAAACATATGTAAAGGAATATGAGAATACAGATATCAGAAATCTTGGTGTATATGTCGATATATTTCCGTTAGATGGATTAGGAAATGATTATAAATCAGCATTAGATACAATAAAGAGTTTAAATGTTAAGTGTTGGAGGGTATGGCAGCTCTATACGGTTAACTTTAAAAACAATGGTATTAAAGGTACTATTTTAAAAATAATAGGTAAAAAAAATCTATTTAGAAGTTTCATTCGGGCATGTAAGAAATGTTCCTATGATGAGTCTGAATTGGTTGGTATGCCTTGTTATCGTGATAATGATATAAAAATATTTGAGCGTTCGTATTTTGATAAAACAACAACAGCTTTCTTTGAAGGTTGTGAATATAACGTTCCACTGGAATATGATAAGGTATTAAAAAATATTTATGGTGATTATATGCAGTTACCGCCTGAAAATGAAAGAAAGTCGTTACATATCATGGATGCGTTTTATAGATAATAAATTTATAGAATATAATAATGAGAAATTTCAGTTGAGTTAATTTAACGAAATCATTTTAGTAGGTGAAAAAATGGATAGTTTAATCAGTGTTATAATACCTATTTATAATGCACAAAAATATTTGTCGAGGTGCATGGAATCGATTATAAAACAATCGTATAAAAATTTAGAAATAATATTAATAAATGATGGTTCTAAAGATGATTCTTTAGTGATATGCGAGCAGTATAGAAAGAATGATAGTAGAATTGTTCTGGTGAATCAGGAGAATAAAGGAGTGTCATATTGCAGGAACTATGGAGTAGGGATTGCTAAGGGTGAGTATATTATTTTTATTGATAGTGATGATTACATAAGTGATAATATGATAGAGACTCTATATTCTGAGCAAAAAAAAGAGAATGCAGATATGGTTCAGTGCGGATATCAAATCCTTTATGAAAATAATAGTATTTCAAAAAATATATATCATGAAAAACTTATTGAATCAAAAGAAAAAATATTAAAATTTTATTTTCATAATCTCGAATTGTGTGTTGTTCCGTGGAACAAACTAATAAGAAAAGAATTAATGAAAGAGATACGTTTTCCTTTAGAGCGGAGATTTGAGGATGAAGCTACCATGTACAAGCTTTTTTACAGTGCCAATAAAGTAGTAAACCTTGAGGAGTTACATTATTTTTATTATCAAAATGAATTTAGCTTTATGAATCAGGAAGCCATGAGTGCAAAAAAGATAAAGGACTTAATCAGAGCAAAAGAGGAAATGGCATTATTTATGACAGATAAATGTCCTGAGATAGAAACGGAGGTATGGAATGAGTTTTTATGGATTTTGTTTATGAATTACATAAAGATTATTAAAGGTACCGATAAAGATGCAGATTTTATTTGGGTAAGAGATAAATTTATAGAGTATTATGATAAGATGAAAAAAAGCAGAAGAATTAAGAGAACAACATTATTTGTTTTGAGATATGTTCCTATTGCTTTCAAGGTTAAGAAATAAGTATTTTGTTCAGATATAGCTCTCATTATTTTGAAAGGAAAAAAGAATGAAAAGAAATTTAATTTTATATGCACATGCTGGAAGTGGTAATCATGGGTGTGAAGCACTTGTTAGAAGTACGGCAAAATGTTTGAAAGAAGAGTATGATATAACACTTATGACAGAGAGAATCGAAGAGGATTATAAGTACAAAGCTAGTGAAAAATGTAAGTACATATATAGTTCTAAAAAGTATAAAAAGAATACTGTTGAATATTTTAAATATGCTATAAAATACAGGTTAAAGAAGAATCAGGCAAATCCTTTTCCAGCCTCCTGCTGGCAATTAAAAGGAAAATTGAATCATAGTGTGGCAATGTCAATTGGTGGAGATAATTATTGTTATGTAGACAGCAATGTGGACTGGTTATTAGAGGAGTTAATAACCAGTCATAAGTATTTTGTAGGGAGAGGAGTACCAACCGTTTTATGGGGGTGCTCTATAGAGGAAGATACGTTAAAAAATGAAAGATTATTAAAAGATATCAAAAAATTTGATTTAATCACAGTGAGAGAGACATTGTCAAAAGACAATCTTGAAAAATATGGATTGAAAGATAATGTAGTTCTTACATGTGATTCGGCATTTTTCTTAGATACACAAAAAGTATTATTACCTGATAAATTTATTGAGGGAAACACTGTGGGAATAAACGTAAGTCCGATGGTTATAGGGAATGAGAATAAAAGTGGTATAGTTCTAAGAAATTATTGCAGTATGATAGAGTATATTTTGGAAGCAACGGACATGAATATTGTGCTTATACCTCACGTCGTATGGGAAGGGAATGATGATAGGATTTCATTGAAAACTATTTATGATAAATATGCACATACAGGTAGAGTAGTACAGATTGAAGATTATAATTGCGAGAAATTAAAAGGATATATTGCTAATTGTAGGTTTTTTATAGGTGCCAGAACGCATGCGACAATAGCCGCATATTCTTCGGGGGTTCCAACATTAGTGGCGGGATATTCAATCAAGGCTAAAGGAATCGCAAAGGATTTGTTTGGAACTTATGAGCATTTTGTAGTGCCTGTGTCAGAAATGACAAGTGAGAACCAGCTATTGGAAGAGTTTCAATGGATATATGACAACGAAGCAAAAATTAGAAGTACATTGAAAAAGGTTTTGCCGGAATATAAAAATAGAATGAAAGATTCTATTAAAGCATTAGAAAGACTATATAATTAAAACGATGAGGCACAGGAAATGAAAATTGAAAGAACGAAAAATGCAACCAGAAACATAGTATATGGTGTGGTTTTGAAAATTTATCAATTGTTGGTCCCGTTTGTAGTTAGAACTGCAATGATTTATGTTATGGGAACAAAATACCTAGGCTTAGGAAGCTTATTCACCTCAGTGTTGTCTGTCTTAAATTTGACAGAGCTTGGTGTTGGGGCAGCTATGGTATTTAGTATGTATAAACCGATTGCAGAGGACGATGAGGAGAAAATCTGCGCTTTAATGCGTTTGTACAAACTGTATTACCGAGTGATTGGATTAGTAATTTTAGTGGTAGGTGTAGCAATTACACCGATAGTGCCACAGCTGGTAAAAGGTTCTGTTCCGGATGGGATTAGTTTAATTGTACTCTATTATTTGAATTTAGGTACGACAGTTCTGACCTACTGGTTGTTTGCATATAAAAACAGTTTACTTCAAGCACACCAAAGATTGGATGTGACAAGCAAGGTCACAATTGTAAATTCTACATTGTTATATGCTCTTCAAATTGGAGCAATTTTTTTGAAAAACTATTATTTGTATGTAATAGTAGGTTTGGCGACAACAGCATTGGGAAATATTTGTACTGCTGTCATTGTCAATAAAATGTATCCTCAATATAAAGCGCAAGGAAAATTGCCGAAGCAGGAAGTTAAGGCTATTAATCGAAGAATCAAGGATTTATTTACTGCAAAATTGGGAAGTGTTATTGTTAGTTCCGTAGATTCTATTGTTATATCCGCCTTTATAGGTCTGTCAACTTTGGGTGTATATAACAATTATTACTATATTATGTCGTCTGTTATGGGATTTATTACTATTATTTTTAATTCATGTTTAGCCGGAATAGGCAATAGCATTGTGACTGAATCGCGAGAGAAGAACTATAATGATTTTAAGTTAATGTCTTTTATTGTGGGATGGATTATGGCCGTTTGTATACCATGTTTTCTATGCCTTTATCAACCATTTATGAAGCTGTGGGTTAAGTATAAAGAGAATATGCTCCCGGATGACACAATAATTTTATTTTGTGTTTATTTCTTTGTGTGTGAAATATCTATGGTGTGGGCAACATATAAAGATGCAGCAGGAATTTGGCATGAGGATAGATTCCGACCATTAATTGGAGCCCTGGCAAATTTGTTTATGAATATTGTATTTGTAAAAGCATTTGGTATGGGGATATATGGTATATTATTATCAACAATATTAAGTTATATTTTAATCTCAATGCCTTGGCTGGTATATAATTTATTTCACAGGGTTTTTCAAATGTCATATTTGGAATATTTAAAAGAAATAGTTAAATTACTTTTTATGATTTTTATTATCTGTGTAGTTTCATATTTTATTTGCCTTAATATTAATTGTAACCTAATTGCACAAATCGTAATAAAAGGTATTGTTTGTTTTGTTGTTTCTAACGCAATTATCGTATTGGTCTATTTTAGAACAGGTGAGTTTAATCGTGCAAAAAGTATTTTTAAGGGAATGATATTGAGAAAGAGAGGCTGAAATGGATACAGTTAAATTATCAAATGGATTAGATATTCCATCAATAGCATACGGTTCTGCTATTGTAGACAGATATAGATATTGGAGTGATAGTAAAAAGAGTCAAATAAAATATTACGTTAAAAATTATATAAACGATAGAAATCAATATAAAAAAGATATTGGTATAAAAAATATATTAAGAAAAGAAAATGAACAAATGTTAATTGATACCTCTAGAGCTTATGGAGGGAGTGAAAATATTATCGGACAATGCGCTGATGAAAAAAGTATCGTGTGTACTAAAATATGCAATAAGGACCAAATTAATAATAGTGTAGAATTAGGATTTAATAAGAGTCTGGATGCTCTTAATAGAACTGTAATTGATATTTTGCTTTTGCATTGGCCGGTGGAAAACAAATATATAGACACATGGAGAATAATGGAGAGTTTATATAAAAAAGGTAAAGTAAAAGCAATAGGAGTATGTAATTGTAATATTCATCATTTAGAGGAAATTAAACGGGAATGTGAAATTGTGCCAATGATAAATCAGTTTGAATGTCATCCTTTATTTACGCAGAATGAACTTAGACAATATTGCAAGGAAAATAATATTAAAGTTATGGCATATACAGCCACGGCAAGAATGGATGACAGATTAAAAAATACCATACTGCCTGAGATAGCAAGAAATTATGGCAAATCAATGACGCAAATTATTATTCGATGGCATATCCAATTAGGAAATATTCCTATTATTAACACAAGTAGTTATAGACATTATGTAGAAAACAAAGATGTTTTTGATTTCGAATTGACACAAGCGGATGTTGAAAGAATTAGCAAAATTAATATTAACAGCAGATTGAGATACGACCCTGAAAATTGTGATTTTAATAAGTTATAAGGTGGTTCATATGATAGATAAAATTAGTAAAGAAAAGTGTACAGGCTGCAAGATGTGTGCAGATATCTGTCCGGTGAATGCAATTTATTATGAGTGTGATGAAGAGGGATTTTGGTATCCTAAGGTTGATTATAATAAATGCGTAAAATGTAAAAAATGTTTACAGTATTGTCCCTCATTGAATATAGAAAAAGTTGATAGGAAAAATGAGCCTAAGGTGTATTCTGCATGGAGTAAGGATGATGATATTAGGATATCCAGTACATCCGGTGGGGCATTTTATGAGATTGCCTTTAAATTTATGGAGAATGGGGGTGTCGTTGCAGGTTGTACATACGGTGATGACTGGAAGTCTGCGCACCATATGATTGCACATAATGAAGAGGAACTCTTAAAAATTAAAGGTTCAAAATATTTTCAAAGTGATACAGAGCAGATATATTCCGAGGTGAAAAAAGAATTAGATGAAGGAAAAAAGGTACTGTTCTGCGGAACACCTTGTCAGAATGCGGCTTTGAATATTTTTTTAAATGGAAAATATAACAATATATATTATTTAGATTTTATATGCAGAAGTATTAACTCACCAAAAGCATTTAAGGAATATATTGATGAATTAGAGAGAGACCACCATTCTAAAGTCGTAAATGTACATTTAAAGGATAAGACAAAAGGTTGGCAAAGTCTGGCTACCAGAGTAGAGTTTGAAAATGGAGAAGTTAGTTTAAAGGATAGAAATGAGGATTATTGGATAAAAGGTTTTATATTGAATGATTTATATACAAGAGAGTCCTGTTATCATTGTCAGTATAAAAAGCTGCCACGTTTTGCTTCTGATATATCGATAGGCGACTTTTGGGGTATTAAAAATAAATCAGACGAGGATATGTTTAAAGGAATATCCGTATTAATTGTTAATAGTGAAAATGGACAAAAATTGCTAGATGAAGTTAAAGATAGATTTACTATAAATAAAATGGATATGGAAGATGTCTTACCGGGAAATCCGGCATTGCTCAAAAACCCCGTTAGAACAAAGAAACAGGATAAATTTTTTAAATTAATTAAAAAACATAGTTTTAGTGAAAGTGTAAGAAAATGCATACAACCTTCTAAGATAAGAATTTTGTGGAAAAGATTAAAAAGACCATTGCATATTATGAAAAAATTCATAATAAATCCGGATGAAATTAGTTGGAAAAAGTATATCTATTACAATTATTTCTGCAAGAGTATTATCAGAGAGGGAAATGGAAAGATAATACCGTACAAAAATGCAATCATTAATATTGATAAGACAGCAAAAATTTATGTCAGGGGTAGAAATATAGAATTTGGAATCAATAAGTTAAAAGGTTCTAAAGCAGAAACTCATATTAGAATAGAGGCAAATGCAGTGTGGGAATCTAATAATGGTTGCGGATTGTTCTATAATACAGTTTTTGAAATGAAACCTAATTCTCATTTTTCCAGTGGTTATTTTACTGCAAATGGAGGAAGTGTAATTATTGTCGCTAAAAAGATGACTTTTGGGGAAGATGTTATGTTGGGGAGAAATATTATTGTATATGATAGTGATTTCCACAAGGTGTATAATTCCAATGGAGAAGTCGCAAAGCCGGAAGAGGTTGTTATAGAGGACCATGTCTGGCTCACCTCTAATATAACTGTTTTAAAGGGAGTAACAATTGGAAAAGATTCTTTAGTCACAGCTCAGACTGTAATAAGAAAAGACTTTCCGGAGAAGTCTCTTATAGGCGGAGGAGCAAGTGGAAAAGTGATTTCTAATAATGCTCATTGGGGAAGGTAAAAAGAATTAAGAGAAAAAGTGCAGTATGGCTGCACTTTCTTTTATATAACTACCAGTTGACATCTTGTATATTATTTGAGAGAATTATAAACAATAATGTCTTATTATGTATGGAGGAAGAATGAGAATAATAAAATCATTAATTGTTGTCATATTTTTGGCTGTTACTATCGTATTTTCGGTCAATTATTATAGAGAAAAAACAGCAAGCAATAATACAGCACCGACAATTGAATTTGGACAGGATTTATTAGAAGTATCTGTCAAGGATAAGGAAGATGTTTTGCTCAAAGATGTTATTGCCAAAGATGTTGAGGATGGAGATATTACAGACAGAGTTGTTATTGAAGGAATTTCAAAATTTGTCGACAAGAAAAATCATATCAGTAATATAACTTATGCTGTGGCAGATTCTGATAATAATGTCGTAAAAAAAACAAGGCAGATTCAATATAAAGATTATTCAAAACCGCGTTTTACTTTATCACAGCCCTTATGTTTTGATGTAGGCTCTGATGTAAATGTACCGGATGTTTTAGGGGCGGTAGATGACGTGGATGGTGTTATTAACGAGAAAGTTAAAATTTTGTCCAGTATCGCTTCTACGAGAGTTTCAGGCTCTTATGTTATTACCGCACAGGTTACGAATAGTCTTGGAGCAACTTCTAAAATGAAGGCAACTGTTTCTATCAGACAGGGGAATAACCTAAGTCCGACAATTCAGTTAAAGGAAAACATTGTTTATCTGGAAAAAGGGGATAAATTTGATGAGAAATCTTATATTAAGTCGGTCAGGGATAGTAAAGGAAAGAGTTTGTCAAAAGATTTAGTTAAAGTTGTAAAGTCATCAGTGAATACAAAGGCAGCAGGCAGTTATATGGTACAATATGCGGTAAGCCAAGAGGAGGGTTTTGAGGAAACTACAAATCTTGTCGTGATTGTGGAGGATTAAGCATGTCGAATAGAAAAATATTTAATATACGTAATATAGACCTGTATTCTCTCAGCAAAGATTTACTGCGTGGATTATGGATTGTAGTTATGGTGGGTTGCATTGGTGTTATGTTAACCTATACCTACATTAAAGATACTTATGAGCCTCAATATAGCAGTTCAGCCATTTATGTGGTTACCCCAAGACAGAGTACAGGGTATGTTTATACGAACAAAAGATTTGCGGAAAATGTTATAACGGTATTTCAAAATCTTATGAATGCTGATATTATGCGCACCCGTATTAGAAAAGAGCTCCATACAAATATTAATGATGCGAATATTACTGTTGATTTAATTACAGAGACAAACTTAATGAAGATTACGGTTGTCTCCGGAAATCCCGTGAAATCTTTTAAGATTATAGATGCTATTATGAATAATTATAACGAACTATCGGAATATTTGAATTCTGATGCGGTTTTTGATACCCTGCGAGAGCCGGTAGTTTCAGAACATCCGGATAATGGGTTAACACCTCAGAAGAAGTCATTGGAAATGGGATTTTTTGCGGCGTTTATTACAGCTCTTATTTTATCAGTAATCAGCATAATGAGAAAAACCATAAAAACAGAAAGTGCTGTGGAAGAACAACTGGATACAACTCTGCTCGGAGCAATTTATCATGAAAATAAGAACAGAACAATAAGAGCTAAAATAGTACAGAGGGTAAAAGTGTTGTTGATTACAAGCCCTATTATTTCAACAAAATTTATCGAATCGATTCATAATATAAGAATTAAGATGGAGTATGAACATGAGAGACATCCGGAAAAGAATGTATATATGATTACAAGTGTATGCGAAAATGAGGGAAAGTCTACCGTGGCATTGAATATTGCTTTATCTTTTGCAAAAGAAGGAAAGAAAGTGATTGTGATTGATGCCGACATGAGAAAGCCGGCTATTGCCAAAATGCTGGATATTCCAAAAGATGAGATTGTAGATTTTATAAAACTTTTGCAGGGCGAATGTGGATTAGACGAGGTACTATATAAAGAAGAAAAAATGGGATTGAGAATTATTATGTCTACAAAAGGACATGCCAGCACCCATGAATTGATGAAATCAGGGGCTATGAGAGACTTGATTTATAAGTGCAGCCAGATGGCAGATTATGTTGTTATTGATACACCACCTATGGCATTAGTATCTGATGCGGAGGCATTGTGTGATGTGGTCGACTTTGTATCCATCGTAATTAGGCAGGACTATTCTTATGAAAGAGATATTGTGAATAGTATTAATCTGGTGAATGATTCGAATGCAAAGTTATTAGGTTGTATTTTAAATGATTATAAAGTATTTAGAGTGGATGCTAAAGCACATGCCTATGGGTATGGACAGAGTAATGAAAGGGCGGTAGAAATATATGACGAGTGATAATTTAAACCGCATTGGGAATACAAGTGAACCACAGACAAAAAGTCTGGCCGAAATTATGGAAAGTTTTATGGGAGCTTTTACAAAACTGTGGTGGATATCTATAGTATTAATGATTTTAGCAGGGATGTTGGGGTATTTTAAATACAAAAGTGATTATGTTGCAATGTATCAGTCAGAAGTCACTTTTTCCATTACATCGCCGGAATATGATGGACCGGACGAAACCTATACAGATAACACACAGTTAGCTTCAACACTAAGTGTAAGTTTTGATTATTTGATTAACAATGAAGTATTTTATGAAATTATTCAAAAAGACTTGGGACTAAATTATGTACCGAGTATTATAACTGTTTCAGCAGTTCCGAATACAAATATTTTAAGTATTATTGCACTGGGAAAAAACCCGGAATTAAACAATAAAGTAATAGATTCGATTATCAATAACTATTCTGAGGTTGTGGAGTTTGTATTAGGAGAAACTAAACTTACAATATTAGAGCAGCCTATGGGAAGCGACGAGGCGATTAATGCGTATGAACCTACTAAGGCTATTATAAAATATGGATTTATTGGTTTTATTTTGGGATTGTTGCCAAGTGTGGCATATGCATTTTTCGTAAGAACCATTAAGTCTAAGGAAGACATAGAGAAATATCTTAGCGTTACATGTTTTGGAATATTACCGGTTGTGAATGTAAACAGAAAAGAAAAAAATGCAAGCTGCTCTATATTAGATAAAAAGATTGGTTTTAGATACCTTGAGGCAATGCGTACAATTACATCACGTTGTGAGAGAGAATTAGAGAAGAATCAGTGCAAAGTGATTCTTATTACCAGTACGCAGGAAAATGAGGGAAAAAGCACATTTGCAATGAATTTATCGTATTCATTATCCAAATTGCAGAAAAAAGTAATGCTTATCGATGGAGATTTGAGAAAACCGGAGCTTCGCAATAAAATTAACTCGGAATTGATAAGAGCTGATTTAGAAGATTATAGTATGGAACAATTTCTTAACAGGGAGGTTAAGAGCAATAGGGCAATAGCAAATATTAAAGATACAAGAGTTATTTTGTTAGCACCGAATAAGCCGGCTAAGAATACCGTGGATTGTTTAAATTCTTCCTCGATGGAAAACTTTATTAAAGAGGGCAGAGATGTTGTAGATTATATTATTATTGACGCACCTCCCTGCAGCGGAATTTCAGATGCGGCTGTTTTGGCAAAATATAGTGACGGTGTGATTTATGTTGTAAAAGAGGATACAGCTAAAGTAAATAAAATTTTAGATACTATTCAGGAGTTTTCCTATACCAGGATACCTATTATTGGTTGTATTTTAAATGGAAGTGTAGGCAGACTTAAACTTTCATATGGCTATGGAAAATATGGCGGTTATGGTTATGGAAAACGTTATGGCGGCTACGGTTACGGCTATGGTAGTTATGGCGGATATGGCTATGGTGAATATGGGGAAGTATCAGACAAAGAATTTAGGACAAAACCACGAAAAGTATCAAAACATATTGCGCTGGAGACCACAGAGGAACAGAAAAAGGCATTAGAAGCCGAGAGACAGAATAAAAAAGATGAGTTATAATAAAATTAGAAAATATGTCATAATATTATTTGTTATTTATATGATACTATTGTTTATGGTACTGATTTTAAAGTTTCCAACCGGAATGATAAGCGAGAGTGTACAAGCATGGATTGGTGGGGGTGAGATAATCAGGTTAAAGCCACAATTTGTACCATTTGGTACTATTATTCCTTATATAGAACAGGCTCATGAATTATCCGATTGGTTTGTAAAAAATCTTGCGTGTAATATTATTATGTTTATGCCGTATGGTTTTCTGTATCCCATTGTGACAAGGAAACAAGATTGTCTATTGATAAGAACTGTCTGTTCAGCATGTCTGTTGTCAGCAGGTATTGAAATTACTCAATATATCACGGCATTTGGATGTTGCGATATTGATGATGTTATACTAAATACGTTAGGGGCTGTGATAGGATTTGGAATTTACCGTGCTGTGTATAAAAAAATAATAAATTTCATAGTTTTTCAAAAAAGAGAGAAAAACTAACTGAGAAGTAGTATAATAAAAACGCAGATAGAAAGAAATCTATCTGCGTTTTTGATAATTAATATTATAAAAAGAAAATCTAAAATCCGCAACGTTTCATTAAATCTTTTGTTTTTGTTATTTTTGTATCTGTAATTTGATTCATGGCTTTATAATTTAGTTTTGCTTCGTTTCTGGTGAAAAATAATCTTTTAAAATTCAATCTTATCCAGAAAAATGGAAGAAGCCAGGAATGTCGATTTAAAATATTTCCATAATAATTAATCATTATATTTTTTGTAGGAAAGATTTTTTTTAGAAGAGATACTTTTGTATCATCCCGTTCTACGATATGATTGGTTTCCTGTTGTATCTTACTTCCAAATGCTCCGCCTGAAAAAATATAGGATTCCAACAATTGTAATGTTATTTTCTGGTCATTGTTTAATTTAGGTGATTTGGTATGAAACCAATTATCTGCCAAGAGTGTTATATTTTGTTCAAATTGAAGTAACCCGGTCTTTTTTAGTTCTTTTTCAATATATTTTCTGTCAAAGTTTTTATATGCATTTTGGATTATGAATACATCTAAAACGTGAATAAGTCCGATGCCACCGTTTTTAAAATGTTTTGCCATATGGATGATATGATATAGATAAAAATCTTCATCAGACATCATATATTCATGTCCTTTTTTTAATATCAGTCTATTCCAGATATCACTCAAATAAGTGTGCCAGATTTCATAGCCTTCATCAATTAAGTCCGTCTGCATTTCAATTTTCATATATTGTGAGGTGGCTATCAGTGGCTTAATAAAAGAAACTTCTTTTGGTTCTCTGGCAGAGATTTTATATCCATTCTTTTCCATGATAGAAATTAAGGACTCTGTTTTATCTGCATGAATACGGTAAAATATATCTGTATCACTCATCACACGCATAGACGTATCCGGATAAAGATATTTTGTAACGCTTCCTTTGAGTAGAACATAGTCAATATTATTATTTTCAAATTCATTTTTTAAGTTATCAATTTCAAAAGAACGGTTTGCATCTAAAATTAAATTCTTTTGATATGCTAGAAAATAATCATGAAAGTGAGGAATCATATTCTGAGTGGATGCAGGAAGTTTTTGCAGGCCGAAATATATAGTAGAGCAGATTTTGTGCTTTTTTGCTATCTTAAAAATAACCTCCCAATCAAGGTTATTCGTTGGATTGGGAGGTATACTATCTGAAACAGCACATTTTAATAACTGTAATATGTAATTAAATTCATTTTTATATATCATACTGTCTCTCCGTAAATATTAATTGAAATCTGATTATTCTTCATTGGCAATAGGGATACCGCGATGTTCAACGGAAGTAGAGAAAACAATTTGTGTTTTGGTACTTCCAAAAGTCTGAAGTTCGCCGATAAAGTGGTCGAGTTCTTCGGTACTTTTAAACATAACTTCGATAAGCATTGCATAATCTCCTGTAACGCAGTTACATTCAACTACATTGTTACAGCTTTTGATATAAGGATAAAAATCCTTTTTCTGGTCAGGATTTACTTCAAGGTTAATAAATGCTTTGATGTGATATCCTAATTCGGCGGGATTAATTTTGGCGGTGTAGCCTGTTATAATTCCGACTTGTTCTAATCGCTCTATTCTGGCAGAAACTGCCGGAGAGGATAGAAAAACCTGGCTCGCAATTGTTTTAAGGGGGATGCGGGCATTTTCATGGAGGAGCTTAATAATCTGCTCATCAATGTGGTCTAATTCATGTCTCATAGTAGCACTCCTTTCTATCATATTTTTCAGTCGTTATTAATTTTGTAAAGTAAATAATTTACGATATACGTTTTGATTATATCATATACTTTAAAAAATATACAATAACTTTCTCATACTTTAACATACTTATATATTTTTTAACAACTTTAATAAATTAGTAATTTTATTAACATAATAAATATAAAGTATTTATAGACATCATTTTCACTAAACATGGTGAAAAAACTCTCTTTTTCTTAGATAAAAAAATATTGATTTATTTGGATAAAAGTGGTAAGGTAGTGGATAATTAAAAAAGTTTGTTATATTTTTAACAAACATTGTTTGGCAAAGGAGGATTTATTATGGAGAATCTGATTTATTTAGCTCCGGCTGCAGGTGTTATCGCAGTTATATTTGCATTGATTAAGACTATGCAGATTAGCAGGAGTGATGCTGGAAATGAAAAAATGAAAGAAATTTCAAGTGCCATTGCAGAAGGTGCAAGAGCCTTTTTATTTTCAGAATATAAAATATTAATTATATTCGTTGCTATTTTATTTATTATATTGGGAGTTGGAATTGACTGGCTCACAGCGGTATGTTTTATTGTGGGTGCAGTTCTATCCACTTTGGCAGGATATGTAGGAATGAATGTAGCAACAAAAGCAAATGTCCGCACTGCAAATGCTGCAAAAGAAAGTGGAATGAATAAGGCATTATCTATTGCATTTTCCGGCGGTGCAGTTATGGGACTTTGTGTTGTTGGCTTTGGAATTTTAGGACTGAGTGTAATTCTCATTATAGTCATGCATACTACGGGATTTACAAATGAGGCAGTTAGTATTCTGACAGGATTTAGTTTAGGAGCATCATCTATTGCACTTTTTGCAAGAGTTGGTGGTGGTATTTATACAAAGGCGGCAGATGTGGGCGCTGACCTGGTGGGAAAAGTAGAAGCAGGTATCCCTGAAGATGACCCAAGAAATCCGGCTGTAATTGCTGACAATGTCGGTGATAACGTTGGTGATGTAGCAGGTATGGGCGCAGATTTATTCGAGAGTTATGTGGGCGCAATTGTTTCTGTAATAACTTTAGCGGTGGCATCTGTTGTGGCCGGAAAAGATAGGTTTGGAACAGAGCATATCGTATTTCCTATTGTAATTGCTGCTATCGGTGTCTTAGCATCTGTTGTGGCTACCTTTTTTGTAAGGGGAAAGAATGATTCAGACCCGCAAAAAGCGTTAAACTTTGGAGAATATGGCGCGACGGCAATAGAAATTATTGCTTCTGCTATTTTGAGTTATACATTTTTTGGAAACTTTAAAGCATTTCTTGCAATTCTTGCAGGTTTAGTTGTCGGAACTGCCATTGGAAAAGTTACGGAAATTTATACATCAGAAAAATATAAAAGTGTAAAACAAATTGCTGACAGTTCGCAGACCGGTTCGGCTACAAACATAATTAGCGGACTTTCTGTCGGAATGAAATCTACAGCGATTCCAATTTTATTTATTGTTGCCGGAGTTCTCGTGTCATATGCTTTCTTTGGTATGTATGGTATTGCACTTGCAGCAGTTGGAATGCTTTCTACTACAGGTATGACTATTGCAGTAGATGCTTATGGACCAATTGCAGATAATGCGGGTGGTATTGCAGAAATGTCAGGATTAGATGAGAGTGTAAGAGATATTACTGATAAATTGGATGCCGTTGGAAATACAACAGCGGCGATAGGAAAAGGGTTTGCGATTGGCTCAGCGGCGCTTACGGCATTATCACTGTTTGTTTCTTATGCAGAAGTCGCAGGGCTTGGAAGTATTAATATTCTCTCGGCAACTGTTGTAGTTGGATTGCTGATAGGCGGAATGCTTCCATTTATGTTTTCGGCTCTTACAATGAGTTCCGTCGGTAAGGCAGCAAATAAGATGATAGAGGAAGTACGACGTCAGTTTAAGGCAGATAAAGGGATTCTTGCCGGAACTTCAAAACCGGATTATAAATCCTGTGTAGGAATATCAACGCAGGCAGCTCTCCATGAGATGATTCTGCCGGGAGTAATGGCTGTGGTAACGCCGCTGTTAGTCGGATATTTACTAGGTGCAGCCGCACTTGGAGGAATGCTTTGCGGAGCATTGGTCTGCGGTGTTATGATGGCAATATTTATGGCAAATTCCGGTGGTGCATGGGATAATGCGAAAAAGTTTATAGAAGGTGGATTTGCAGGTGGAAAGGGAAGTGAAGCTCACAAGGCGGCAGTTGTCGGTGATACGGTGGGAGACCCATTTAAAGATACATCGGGACCATCTATCAATATCTTAATAAAATTAATGACAATCGTTTCCCTGGTATTTGCAATGACATTTCCGGTACAGGGATATTTAACACAGTTATATCATTATCTTTTTAAATAAAAAGCTGTAATAATCGGTCAGAAAAGCGTTTCATAAAATACTTTTCTGACCGATTTTAATATATAGGAAATACTTCAAGTAAAAAGGTTATCTAAAATTCCTTAATGCATATATTTATAAAAAAGCGAAAGTTGTAGATTGTTTTTGAATTTTTGAAAAGATAGGTATAGAGTATGGAAATATATGTAGTAAAACAGGGGGATAATGTTGATGATATTGCTCTACAGTATGGAGTGAGTGTTGAATCGATAATATATGATAACCAACTGGTGTATCCGTATCGATTGGCAATCGGGCAGGCATTACTGATAGATACAGGTGGAATGAGAGAGGATAGAAGGACAGCGGTAATAAGAGGGTTTGCATACCCGTTTATCAGCAGGTATGTACTGGAGCAAAGTCTGCCTTCCATGTCGGAACTTGCAGTCTTTTCTTATGGATTTACCCGGGAGGGTGAAATTATTTACCCACCCTTGGATGATACCTTTATGATTGATGCGGCATATGCTTTTAACGCGGAGCCTATTTTAACTTTAACCCCTTTAGATGCATCAGGGAGATTTAGCAATGAATTAATTTCTGCCGTTATCAATAATCAACAGGCAGTGGATACACTGATAAATAATCTGATACAGGTTATGACAGAGAAAAGATTTCTCGGAATCGATATTGATTTTGAGTATATTAAGGCGGAAGATAGAGAGACATTTGTACAGTTTGTTGCACAGGTTACGGAACGCATGAATCAGCAGGGATTTTCGGTCTCAGTCGATTTGGCGCCAAAGACCAGTGCGGACCAGCCCGGATTATTGTATGAAGGGAAAAATTATAGGGCAATCGGTGAAATTGCAAATAGTGTTTTGGTAATGACTTATGAGTGGGGATATACCTATGGACCACCTATGTATTATTAGATATACTAGGATTGATAAAGTAAAAGTCTAAAGTTTCAGTAGCTTTGTTATACACAATCCTGTTACAGATGCTCCTGATGGCTCCTGACTTAATATTTTCGGGAATGCTTTTATCTGCCAAAAGAGCAGAGACAGCATTGAACTCTGTACTGTTTTTTGTGCAAGTTTTATATTCCGTTGTCTTTAAGTTTTCTAATTTTTTAACAAGGTTCAAACGTTCTCTGTTTAACAGTTCTTTATTATATTGATAATCTTCTAATGAATCTATTCCATTAATGTATGCAAGATGGACACGTTCCTGTTTCACATTTATAAGACGCATAGAATTTTCTATAGTTTCCGATTCGGTAATGTGAGAATGGATAGAAACTGTGTGGTACAAATCGGTTGCAATAACAGGGCGGAGGGCTTCATAAACAGCCTGCTCGATTTTGGGAACAATGATACCGTTGCTGCAGCTGCATTGACCACGGCCATATCTTGTACATCTAAAATATGCTGTCTTATTTTTTCCTTTAGAGGCATATCCCATAGAACCGCCACATGAGGAACATTTTAGTAAACCGGATAGCCAGTGTTTACGTTTTTCGGTATATGTTTTGCCGGCAGTACCAGGGTTAGTATAAAATTTGATTTTATTTTGGCAAATCTCAAATGTCTGTTTTTCAATAATGGGAGAATGTTTTCCATTTACGAGAATAAAGTCGTTATTAATATGTCTTCCGGCACCATTCGAGGGTTGGTAATTCCAGCGTATTTTTCCGATATAAAATGGATTTTGTAACAGATAGCGCAAGGTTTTTGCACTCCATGTGTTTCCTGCGCCCGTTTTGATATTAGCAGAGTTCAGATAACGGGCAATAGAAGAAAATCCCATGTTTTCATAAGCAAAATTGTTATAAATGGTTTTTACAACAGAGGCCTGCTGGACATTAATTTCAGGTATGCCGTTTTTTCCTCTTGTGTAACCGTAGGGCAGTTTTGACATATATCCTCCGCTCATTGCCTTTTGTGTCATGCCACGTCGAACTTCGCCTGCAAGGTTAATAGAATAGTATTCATCCATCCATTCAAAAATACGTTCTACAAGCTCACCGATAAAACCTTCAGGAATCGGCTCAGAAATACTGACAACATCAACGTCAATCTTTTTTAGTATTCGTTTATAAACAATAGATTCTTCCTGATTTCTTGCAAAACGACTGAATTTCCAGACAAGTATTACATCAATAGGATGAGATTTTTCTTTACATTTAGCAATCATATCCAGAAAGCGAGGGCGTTTCTCCGCCTGTTTTCCACTAATACCGATTTCTGTATAAACATCATCAGGGGATATTAGAATATTGTTTTTTTGAGCATATTCATAGATTAATCTTTTTTGTGCATCAGGTGAATATTCATCCTGTTTGTCAGTCGATACACGAATATATGCAGCACCTTTTAACATAGCATTCCTCCCTTCTGTATTTTATGAAATGGAAAAGTAAAAAAGACATATAGGAGTGTTTAAAAGCGGAGAATGCCCTTGAATTATAAATGAAAATTTTATATAATAAATTTAACAAGAGAACCGAAAGCTAGATATGACCTAACTGTCGGTGGTGTTAATTACTACAAAGTAGTGCCTTATCCTACCAAGACGAGGGCACTACTTTTTGCGTGTCATGTTTAAAACAAGAGTGACAACAGCGCAAAGCATTATTACAAAAGTAAATAAATCACTAAATGTAATCATAAGCATCAGCTCCCTTCATATGTATTTCCGGCAGCTAAGCAAATCGCCCCTTCGGTTCCCCGGGTAAGTTTACTATATTATCATGAATAAAATTTATAATAAGTCAGTATTTCCTTTTATTATTGCAATTAATAAAAGAATTATATATAATAGATTTAACAAGAGAACCGAAAGCTAGGTGTTAGCTAGCTTCTGGTTTGTAAAGAACTACAAAGTAGCACCTTTGTTTACCAGACGGAGGGTGCTACTTTTTGTTTGTAAAGTGTAAAACAAGAGTAACAATAGCACAGAGCATGAGTATAAATGTAAAAAGCTCATTATATGTAACCATTGGCATCACTCCTTTCATTAAAATTCAGAAGTCAGCCAGTGTCCCCTTCGGTTCCCTTGGTAGATTTATTATATTGATTTTATGGGATTAGTATAAGTATATTAATATTAATAAATATATTCTAAAACACACATGATAAAAAATCAAGTAATGAAATTATTTATATTTTTAATAAAAATGTTTATTATAGTGCATAAAATGTACAAAACGCTAAGAGGCAGGTCATGCATTATATTTATCATATAAATGAAGAGGAAAGGGAGCTGACAGAAGACGAATGGAATCAGTTAGCCGAGGTATTTTTTGAGTCTGCGGGATATGAAAACTCCAGGCAAGAGAAAGGTTCTTCTGAAAAAAGAAAATAAATAGAATCCCCCTGCCTACATTTGCAAGCAGGGGGATTCAAAGACTTTAGGGGATAGTGAGTTTAAAGTCTTTCTATATTTGTTTATGTAATAGTTTTAGTTATTCATCACAAGAATTTAATATATATTGAGAAATTGCATCAATAAAAAATGCATTTTTTGGTCTTTCAGTCAGTTCCCTACCACAAACTTCATTGAGTAATCTTCTATTTCCTGATTTCCAGATGGTATCAATTATTGTTCTGATATTTCGTTCCACGTTACTTACATTAACCTGATATTCTATGGCTATTTCTGTATAAAGCCCCTTGCAGATATAAGTAATAAGCTCTGGGTTTTGTATTGTTTTGTCAATACCATATACAGTATATTTAAAGCCCGAATAAGAACCGTCCACACCTAGTTTTCTTAACAGTTGTGTGGTCGGTTTCATATATTTTTTCATATTTTCACCCCATTCTTCATAATTTCTCGTCCCCCTTAAAGTAATTTAAAGAAATATAAGGTAAAAATCAACAATTATTTGTTACAAATTTCGACACGGTTTTACAAAGGAAGGAGAAAAGGTATATATAATGGAGCATTGCACCACCTATGGCAGTGGCTCCGATTAACAAGGTGCGTCAGGTGTTGGATTATGCGATTACTGAAATTGCCCCTGAAAAAATTAATATGGGAATCCCTAATTACGGATATGATTGGCCGCTTCCCTATGAGAGAGGTGTAACCCGGGCAAAAACAATTGGAAATGTTGAGGCTGTACAGCTTGCAATTCAAAATGGGTCTGAAATTTTCTTTGATGAAACAGCACAGTCACCATATTTTCGTTATATACAGGATGGAGTTGAACATGAAGTGTGGTTTGAAGACCCAAGAAGTATTCAGGCAAAAATGGAGTTGGTATATGAATATGGATTGAGGGGGATATCATATTGGCAGATTATGCAGTTGTTTCGGTCGAATTGGATTCAGGTAGATTATAACTTTTATGTTGTAAAAACAGAATAAAAGTAGACTTTTTGCATATGGGTCATATATATAAATTAAGCAAAAGAAGGTTATATGAATTATGTGGACTATAAATGTGCATGCGGGACATAATCCCGATGGTAAAAACGGAAGTGGTGCAAAAGGACTGATTAAGGAATCCACGGAGGCCAGAAAAGTAAAAAAACAGGTAATAAAATATTTAAGACTTTGGGGTTGCAAAGTTTATGATTGTACGGTGGACGATGGAAAGAACCAAAATGATGTATTAGAAAAAATCATTAAAAAATGTAATGCTCATAAAGTTGATTTAGATGTTTCTATACATTTTAATAGTGGCAGAAAAGATAGTAAAGGCGATGGAAAAACAGGGGGAGTAGAAGCTTTAGTATATAGCAAAAAACTGGGACCGGTAAAGGCGGCTGAGTCAGTGTGTGAAGCCATATCAGAGCTCGGTTTTAGAGATAGAGGTATCAAATACAGACCGAAGCTAATGATACTCAACTCCACGATAGCTCCTGCTATGATAGTAGAGTGTTGTTTTGTAGATGATTTTGATGATGTAAAACTATATAATTACAAAAAGATTGGAAGGGCAATTGCAGAGGGAATAATTAATAGCTATTGTCCTTATAAAGCGGTTACGATAAAGAAAGGTGTTATCGAGAGAGATAAACCGGCAAAAAAATACATTAAGATGGGAACATTAAAGAAAGGTACGAAATGCATGATTAAAAAAGTAAAAATTACAGACGGAGTAAGATATGGATATATTGAAAAAAGAGATGCATGGATAAAATTAAAAGGCACAAAAGAAGTATAGTGAAACGATAAAATATATTGATTGAAACAAAAAGCCCCTTGTTACAGGGGCTTAGTTTTGTTAAAATGAACATTGTCAGAAAGACTAATTTATAAAATATCGGAGGATGAAAATGATTTTTTCTGTCGATGAGATAGTATTGTTATTTTTTATTTATAGTTTTTTAGGCTGGTGTGTTGAGGTTGCGTTTGTGGCAGTGACGTTGGGCGAAGTCTCCAATAGGGGATTTCTGAATGGTCCGGTTTGTCCAATCTATGGTTGTGGAATGCTGGGGGTTTTATTTGCATTGCTGCCGGTTGAGAATCATATCATTTTATTATTTATTGGTGGAGTTTTCATTTGTTCTGTAATTGAGCTTTTTGGCGGGTGGATTTTGGACAGGATATTCCATATGAGATGGTGGGATTATACCGAGAATAAATTTAATATCGGAGGATATGTGTGTCTTGCATTTAGTATTATGTGGGGAATTGCAGTTGTTTTTGCTGTTAAATTTGTACATCATCCAATTATGGCGGTTGTAGAAAAGATACCAAGGAGTGCAAAAATTATTATTATAATAATTTTCTCTGTTATATTTATAGTAGATATGATTGTGACATTGAAAAATTTAATTGGTATTCGTAAGAGTCTGGGACAGCTTGAGAGGTTAGCGGAGGAACTTCATAATGTAGGGGACCAGTTAAAAGATGTCGTAGGAAATTCGGCAATTACAGTTGCTGAGAAGGCGGAAGAAGGAAAGGAAATCTGGAATGAGAAAACGGCGCCTGGTCGTGAGAAGATAGTTACTGCGGCGGAGATAGGAAAAGAAAGAATTGTTGCGGCGACAGAAGAACAGAGAGAAAAATTTGTTAAGCAGATGCAGGAGCTTGAGGTGAAGAGAGATACTATTATAGAAAACATCCAGCGCAGAAGCAGACATGTATTAAATGCTCTTCCAACATTGAATAAATCGGGAAAGAGTATTAATATAAAAGAATATTTGAAAGATATAATAAATAGAACAAAGATAAATCATTAGTTTAAGAAAAGAGGATTATAAGATGAAAGCAGATTTTACAGGAAAACATTTTTTGAAGTTACTTGATTTTACGCCGGATGAAATAGGACAATTAATAGATTTAGCGGCAGAGTTAAAGGATAAGAAAAAATCAGGTCAGTTAGTAGATGTCCTTAGGGGAAAAAATATAGCTGTTATATTTGAAAAGACCAGCACAAGAACAAGATGTTCCTTTGAGGTGGCAGCTCATGATTTGGGAATGGGGGTTACATATTTAGACCCTGCCGGTTCTCAGATTGGAAAGAAAGAAAGCATTGCGGACACAGCAAGAGTCCTGGGAAGAATGTTTGACGGTATTGAATATCGTGGATTTGGACAGGATATTGTAGAAGAATTAGCAAAATATGCAGGAGTTCCGGTTTGGAATGGACTGACAAATGAGTTTCATCCGACCCAGATATTGGCTGACTTTTTAACACTTCGCGAAAAATTTGGAAAATTAGAAAATCTTAAATTCGTATATATGGGAGATGCCCGTTATAATATGGGAAATTCGCTCATGGTTGGATGTGCAAAGATGGGGATGCATTTTGTGGCGTGTGCGCCGAAGAAATATTGGCCGGATAAAGAATTGATAGAACAGTGTAAAGCAATCGCAAATGAAACAGGGGCGACACTTCAGTTTGAAGAAGATCCACTGGAGGCTACGAAGGGGGCAGATGCCATTTATACAGATGTATGGGTTTCTATGGGAGAGCCTGACGAAGTATGGGAAGAAAGAATCCATGACCTTCTTCCGTATCGAGTGACAATGAAATTATTGAAAAATGCGAATGAGGATGTTGTATTTATGCACTGTCTTCCTGCATTTCATGACTTAGATACAAAAATTGGAAAGGAAATTAATGAAAAGTTTGGTCTTACAGAAATGGAAGTGACAGATGAAGTATTCGAATCAAAAAATTCCGTGGTATTTGATGAGGCGGAGAATAGAATGCATACAATAAAAGCAGTTATGGCTGCAACACTTGGGGCAAAATTTGAATAGTATAATATCGACACCGGAATTATGAATTTCCGGTGTCATTTTATCTTCTTTCATATAATATCTTACCATTGACCATAGTTAACAGTATGTTTAATTTAGACCCACTGTAGACAATATTTTTTGTGATATTATTTAGCGGCTGCATATTTGGCTGATTTAAGTCAATTACAATTAAGTCTGCTTTTTTGCCACGGCTTAATGTATCACAATTGTAAAGACCCATCGCTTTGGCGCCACCGAGTGTTGCCATTTTCAAAACTTCGTTTGCATCTACAGCAGATGCATCATTTTCAAAATACTTGGCAAGAGCAGTTGTCAGGAACATTTCCCGAAACATATCAAGGGCATTATTGCTGGCCGGACCATCTGTGCCGATAGCAATATTAATTTTCTTTTTCATAAATTTAGAAATTGGAGCAATACCACTGGCAAGCTTTAAATTAGATGCCGGATTGGTAACAATAGACATGCCTCTTTTCTCAAAAACAGCAATATCTGCATCATTCATATGAACGCAGTGATAACCACCACCTCCATAATTGAACATTCCGATTTGGTCTAAGAAGACAGTAGGGGTAGCACCATAACGGGAGATACATTGCTGGACTTCTTTTTCTGTTTCTGAATTATGGCAGTATACAGGAGCTTGTAGTTGGTTTGCCAGGTCGGCCAAATCTCTCAATAGGTTTTCATTACATGTGTATTCGGCATGGAATCCCAACTCATAGGAAATTAAATCATTGCAGCCGTTATATTTTTTATAACATTCCTCGATTTCCGGAACAGATTGGGTAAAGTTGTTTAGTCCACCGGTCATTACTGTTCGAAATCCCATATCGATAGATGCCTGAACTATAGGAGCAGGGTTAATATACATATCAAAATTTGCGGTGATTCCGGAAGTTAAGTATTCCTGTATAGCGATTTTGCTATATTCGTACATTTTATCGTCTGTCAATTTTGCCTCCATAGGAAAAACTTTTTGATTGAGCCACTCCTCTAACGGAAGGTCATCGGCATAGGAGCGCAAAAATGTCATAGCCGAGTGGGTATGGGCATTTTTAAAGCCGGGCATAATCAGATTACCGTTTAGATTGATTTGTTTATCCCATTGAATTGTCTGAAATATGGAAAGCATTATGTTGTCATTACCGGGATTTCCGACAAAGCCAATGGTGTCATCAAAAACCCATACCTCACCGGTAAGAAGTGGAAGACAGCCACTTTCGTCTGCGACAGTGTTTTCTAAAGTGAGAATTGTTCCATTATAAAATCTTATATTCATGAAAACCTCCATTGAGTGCATAAGTATTATATATTTTTAGTATAAGGCAAAGATAGATAAATAACAAATGTTTATATATTATTTGGAGGGGATATTTTAGATTTAAGAAAAAAGTTGATATGAGTATGTTACAATAAATATGATAGCTATCAAAACACAGAAGGGAGAAGGTATGAGATTTTTACATTTAGCAGATTTACATATAGGAAAAAAAGTAAATGGGTTTTCAATGTTGGAAGACCAGAGATATATATTTCAGGAAATATTAAAAATAATAGATGAAAGAAAGGTGGATGCCGTACTGATTGCGGGTGATGTGTATGATAAATCGATTCCATCTGCTGAGGCGGTAGTTCTTTTTAACGACTTTTTAAATGGTCTGGCAGAGAAGAATCTCAAGGTATTTGTTATTAGCGGAAATCATGACAGTGTGGAGAGAATTAGTTTTGGTTCTGATTTAATTCGAATGAGTCATGTGTATATGTCGAAACCATTTTGCGGTGTGCCTGAAAAAGTTTCTTTAAAAGACAGTTTTGGAGAAATCCATATTTATATGCTACCATTTATCAAGCCTGCAATGGTGAGACATATTTATGAAGATGCCGACATTTCGGGATATAATGAAGCAATGGCTTATGTAATGGAAAAAACAGATGTGGATGAGAAGGAAAGAAATATATTGATGGCACATCAGTTTGTCAGTGGAGGAAGCAGATGTGAATCGGAAGATATTTCTGTGGGTGGAATTGATGAAGTGAGTGCAGACAATTTCCTAAAATTCGATTATGTGGCATTGGGTCATCTGCACGGACCTCAATATATTAAAAATGAGGCAATCAGATATTCAGGTACGCCACTGAAATATTCTTTTTCTGAAGTGAAGCATAAAAAGTCAGCATTGATTGTTGATATCAGGGAGAAGGGAAATATAGAATTAGAGACAATTCCTTTGGTGCCATTGCATGATATGACGGAGATTCGAGGAAAATATAACGAGTTAATGTCTAAAGATTTTTACAAAAAAATGGATACATTAGACTATATGCATATTACATTGACGGATGAGGAGGATATTGTTAATGCATTAGAATTGCTTAGAACAGTATATCCTAACATTATGAAGTTGGATTATGACAATCAGAGAACGCGCAGTAATCAAGATATAAGCGGAGCAGAAGAGGTTGAGGGAAAAACACCATTGGATTTGTTTGGTGAGTTTTTTGAGTTGCAGAACAATCAGCCAATGAGTGAGGAGCAGACTGCTTTTATGGAGGAATTAATTGAAAAAGTATGGGAGGTAAATGAGAGATGAGACCGGTTAAGCTTACTATGTCGGCATTTGGACCATATGCCGGTTGTGAAGTCGTTGAATTTGATAAATTAGGCGATAGAGGACTGTATCTGATTACAGGAGATACGGGAGCAGGCAAGACGACTATTTTTGATGCCATTGTTTTTGCATTATATGGTGAAGCAAGCGGAGATAACAGGGAAACTGCAATGTTTCGCAGCAAATATGCAAAAGAAGATGTTCCTACCTTTGTAGAGATGGAATTTTTATATCGAAATGAGTTATATATAATAAGAAGGAATCCAGAGTATATACGAAAGTCAAAACGCGGTGAGGGGATGACGAAACAGACTGCGGATGCCTTTTTGCGATATCCTAATGAAAGAGGAATTGTGACAAAAGTTAAGGAAGTTACGAAGGCCGTTGAAGAATTGGTTGGTCTTGACAGAGAACAGTTTTCTCAGGTTGCAATGATAGCACAGGGAGATTTTTTAAAACTATTGTTGGCAAAAACAGAGGATAGAATTAAAATTTTCAGACAAATATTTAATACAACACCCTATAAAGGGCTACAGGATAAGTTGAAGGCAGAATCAAAGAGCTTACATGACAAATATGATGAACAGAAAAGAATAATTAATCAATACTTATCAGGTATCAGGTATAATTCTGACAGTGAGGCTGGAAAAGAGGCAGAACAAATTGCAGCATCCGGTTTACAATATGAAATACAGGATATTTTAGAGGTTCTTGTGAAACTAATTAAAGAAGATAAACAGGCACTATTTTTGACAAATAAGAAAGTGGGAAAGATTGAAAATTCAATTGCCCGAGTGGATGAAAAAATTGGTCAGGCAAAAAAAATACAGAGCGCAATGATACAGAAAAAGGAGGCAGAAAATAAATTAAAAGAAAATTCAGGAAAATTGCAGGAATTTCTTGAGAAGTTAGAACATGAAAGAGAGCTGGAGCCGGAAAGAAAAGAGTTAGAATTTAAAATAAAGAAGGAAGAAGAAAGCCTGCCGGATTATGATAGGATGACGGTGATACAGGAAAAATCTTCGGATTTTCGGGGTGCTATTAACCATTATGAAACGAAAGAGAGCGAATTAAGTGATTTGATTCAGACATTAGAAAAAGATTTAACAGAGAAAACGAAAAAACTGTCTCAGATGAAAGATATTAGTATTGCTCTTGTGGAATCAGAAACAGTGTTTGAAAGAATAAAAAAGAAAATAGAAACTTTAAATCATTTAGAGGATTTACTGGATAAGTATAGTGACAGTTTATCACAATTGACCTTTGCACAGGAAGAATATTTAAAAGCTCAAAGTTTTATGGAAGAATTAGGAAGGCAGTATCAGAATAAAGAGAAAATATTCTTGAATCAACAGGCAGGAATTTTAGCTGAAAGTTTGGAAGAAGGAGAGCCGTGTCCTGTGTGTGGCGCCACAAGTCATCCAAAGAAAGCAGAGCCGGTAGGACAGGCGTTATCCAAAGAAAATTTGGATATAGAAAAAAAGAAATTAGAAAAGGAGAGAGGTAAAGTATCAAAGCTTAGTGAGAAAGCAGCGGCAATACATGAAAAGGTTCGAATTTTTGAGGGCAATGTTTTAGAGGAAATACCTAAAGTTTTAGGAAATGTGGAGATTCAGGGAGCAAAAGAGGTGATTGTTTCCCAAAAGGAAGAGCTTTGCATAAAATTAAAAACAGTTACAGATAAAATAAATGAAATGCGCAGTTCTATTCAGGAAAGAGAGAAGTTGGAAAAATCTATCCCTGAAATGGAGAAGGAGATTGAAAAAGATAAAGAGAAATTAAAAGAGATTTCTGAAAAAAAATCTGAGAATATAATTAAGTTTGAAAGAATTGAGACAGAGCTAAAACAAATTATAGAAAAACTTACATATAAGACAAAACAGGAAGCAGCTCATAAAATAGATGAGATGAAAAGTTGTTTTGTTATCATGTTTGAAAATTTTAAAAAAGCAGAAACTAATTATGAGAGGTGCAAGTCTGAAATTGAGCAGGCAAAAAATATAATTGATACGATTAATGTTCAATTAGAATATGATGAGGAGATTCATTTAAATAAATTGGCAAATGAGCGGGAGATGTTAGAGCAGAATAGAAAGATATTATTAACGGAAGCAAATATTTTGGGAACGAGAATTGATGTCAATAAAAATGCCAGACTATCTGTGGAGAAGAGATATGAAAAGATGAAAGCGGTAGAAGAAAGGTGGACAATGGTAAAAGCACTTTCAAATACAGCGAACGGAAATATTTCAGGTAAGGAAAAGGTTTTTTTGGAAACGTATATTCAGATGCATTATTTTGAGCGAATTATAAACAGGGCGAATATACGATTTCTCCAGATGTCATCAGGGCAATATGAATTACGCAGAGCAAATGGGGCAGAAAATCAGAGAAGCCAGAGTGGTTTGGACTTATGTGTAATAGACCATTATAATGGGACAACGAGAAGTGTAAAAACATTGTCGGGAGGAGAGGCATTTAAGGCATCCCTGTCCCTGGCATTGGGACTTTCCGATGAAATTCATGCGTCCTCCGGAGGAATTAGATTGGATACACTTTTTGTGGATGAAGGATTTGGTTCGCTAGATGAGGAATCACTAAATCAGGCTATGAATGCATTAAATTCGTTAACTAAAGGTAACCGGTTGGTTGGTATAATTTCTCATGTTAGTGAGCTTAAGGAAAAAATTGATAAAAAAATTATTGTGAGTAAAGATAGAATTGGAGGAAGCAGTGTCGTTGTCGAAGGTTAAAATCAATTCATAAAAGCCTTGTATAATTCTGAATCATTTACAGATACTAACATAAGAAACTGTTAATGGAGGAAGAAAAATGAAAGCGACAGGTATAGTGAGAAGAATAGATGATTTGGGAAGAGTAGTTGTTCCTAAAGAAATCAGAAGAACTCTTAGAATAAGAGAGGGAGACCCTATGGAAATTTTTACAAATAGGGATGGAGAAATTATATTAAAAAAATATTCTCCGATAGGAGAAATTGATAATTTTGCAAAGCAGTATGCAGAAAGTCTGGCTCAGGTTTCAGGATATAAAGTAATCATAAGTGACAGGGACCAGATTATAGCAGTAGCAGGCGGAGCAAAAAAAGATTTGATTGGAAGAAGTATAAGCAGCCAGTTAGAGAGTCTTATCAATGAAAGAGATAATCTGACAACAGAGAATGGTGTGGCAAAAAGTATCCCTGTTGTTGAGGGAGAAGATGCACCGGATGCAGGTCAGGTAATCTATCCTATTATTTGTGAGGGGGATATTATAGGCAGTGTTGTTATCTTGTCAAAGGATGAAAAGCAGGATGTAAGTATCACTGAGCAGAAACTGGCAGGTGTTGCGGCAGCGTTTTTAGGCCGTCAAATGGAGGCCTAATCAATTGACCTGTAAAAGCCTTAAAATGGGTTGTTATCCTTGACAAAAAAAACCAAATAGAGTATAAACTTTATAGATACATGAGAAAGAGTATCTCATTAATAATTAAGACAATATTCAAGGAGGAATTACGATGAATAAGACAGAATTCGTAGCAGCTATCGCAGAGGAAGCTGGAATTTCAAAGACAGATGCAGCCAAAGCAGTTAAGGCTTTTACAGATGTTGTAGTAGCAGAAATGAAGAAGGGTGAAAAAATTCAGTTAGTTGGATTTGGTACTTTTGAAGCAACAGAAAGACCAGAACGTCAGGGAATCAATCCTGCAACAAAGGAAAAGATTACAATTCCTGCTGCTAAAGTTCCTAAATTTAAAGCAGGTGCAGCTTTAAAGACTGCTCTTAACTAATTTATATAGAGTAAATAAAAGACTGTTACCGGTTGGTAACAGTCTTTTTGAAATAGCGATGAGGAAAAGCAATGAGAATAGATAAGTTTTTAAAAGTTTCAAGGATTATCAAGAGAAGAACTGTGGCAAACGAGGCGTGCGACGCAGGCAGAGTATTGGTCAATGATAAAGTTGTCAAGGCTTCTTATGATGTGAAAATAGGTGATGTAATACAGATACAATTTGGTCAGAGAACCGTAAAGGTTGAAGTGCTTAATTTAAATGAGACAGTCAAAAAAGAAGCGGCAGTGGAAATGTATAAAGATTTAAGTTGAGATGAAAGATATATCATAGGTAATTCAGGTGAGTTTGGGAATAATTTATTTTTGATTGAATATATTGTCCTATAAGATATTTTCGGTGAGGATAATATGGAACAGAATACAATTTCAAAATCTCATAAACTGTCACTTGATAACAGAAAACGTTTAGGAATGACCGGTATCAAGGATGTTGTTTCTTTTGATTTGACACAGATTTTATTAGAATCGACATTGGGGATGATTCATATAAAAGGAAGTGATATTAAAGTAACACGTTTAAGTCTCGAAAAAGGTGAAGTTGACATTGATGGAAATGTTGACAGTATTACATATTCTGAAGTTAAGGCATATGGCGAAAAAGGAAAATCTATGATAAAAAGGATGTTCAGGTAATGAGTCAGCAGATTGGCGAGGAGGCAATGCTTATTTTAATGAGCATTTACGGTGGACTTGTTCTCATTGTATGCTATGACATAATCAGAATATTTCGTCGGATATTCCCAGCGAAAATGTTTCGGGTAATTGTGGAAGATATCATATATTGGACATGTGCTTCTATTTTTATGTTTAACATATTTCTAAAGTATAACTATGGACGACCAAGATTTTTTTCTATAGTAATGACAATAGGAACAATGATTCTATTTGAAAGGCTTGTAGGAAGACATTTTTTAGATAAAATTTCAAAAATATTGTATAAGGTATTTCAAATTTTAGCCAAACCATTGAAAAAGGTGGGCAAAGTAGTTAAACTTATAATTAATAAAGGGATGAATAAAATAAAAAAAATAGGGGAAAGAAAGAATGCCGGAAGAAAACAAAAGCAGGGCAACCGGAAGGTTAAACACCATAAGGCAAAAAAGAATCAGAAGTAAAAGAATGATATTGTCTATTTCTTTTGTTGTGATTGCGTTTTGTATTGTGATGGGCGCCCAGATGATAAAAGAATATAATACTCTCAATGAATTAAAGGAACAGGAGAGAAAGTTAGAAAAGAAATATCAGAAAGAGCTTCAGTTGTCTGAAGAACTGAAAGAGCAGGAACAGTATGTAAAGACGGATGATTATATAGAAGAAATGGCAAGAAAATTAGGACTCTTATATCCCAACGAGGTGATTATTAAACCGGAAGAAGAATAGAAAAAAATATTGAATTGTTTTGAGCGTATATGATGTGTGATAGTTATTTTATTACATATTGTATACGCTTTTGTTTTAATTTCTTCTTGTAAAGTTCCATAAACTTAATGTCGAAAACTCTAATGATTTTCAACCTTTTTTTTGACAAATTTATTATTTCAGACTCGTTATACTACCATCTGTAAAAAATGGTGAGGAGGGAGAAATGAGCCAGAAAATACTAAAATTAATTTTGTTACTAATGATAGGCGTGGTAATGTGTGTCATTCCAATGCTTGGTTTTTATCCAATGGCAGAAAGTTACTATGCAGCACTTTGTTCTATACAATATATATCTTTTGCTGCATGGCCATTGATGATATTTACCATATTTAATTATGGTGGTGTGTTGGCTGCCATGAAATATGGAACTATGATGGCAACAACAGGATTATGTGTGAGCCAATATAGGAAGGGAGCTTCTAAATTTAATCCCTATGTTGCGGCAATCATAGTTTCTGTTGTGACAATTGCTTTGGAAGGGATTGACTGGGTGATGAATGGAATGGTAACAAGAGAGTTGTATGGATTGATACCTATAGTAATGCTGACCTGGTCCACAACAATTATTTTTACATACTTTGTGAAAAAAATAATGTTCTATTTTCCAAGGGACAAAAATGCTTCAGGTGATTATAAGAGACAGGAAATAGCGAAGAATGAGGGAATGATTCGGACATCGGAGGCGTTTAAGAACCTTGCAACAGAAATTAAAAAGATGTCAGCAATGGAGTCCAGCCAGGAATTGACGATGGAAGGTACGATAGAGAGAGAAATCGAAGGTAATATTTGCAGAGGTTGTGAAAATGGACAGATTCAGTATTTAGAAAGAGCCAGGTTAAATTATCTTTGGTATAACAAAATGTTGGAGACAAGGGAGGCAATGGCTATACAGTTAAATGAAATGGCAAATCTTTTGGAATATTATACAAAGCCTATGTATGATGACAAAAAAGTTTTGTTTGGTATGGATGATTATTTGAGGCATAAACTCAGGGAGCGAAAAATAATAACAAGGAAAATTTCTATTAGTGAGAACGGAAAGGGAAGGCTGGAAGTCAGAGTGACGGCAAAAAAGAAAAAACGTTCAGACATAAAAATAGAAATGATGGAGAGCGTTGTCACTGAGGCAGTAGGAAGAAAGATGAGAGCCTCAAAAGAAAATCTAATGGATGTTACATGCGAATATAATCAGTTTTGCTTTTTTGAGGAAGTAAATTTCCTCACGATTAGTGGGACTGCAAGAAGAACAAGGGAGGACGAAGACTGTTCCGGTGATAATTTTACTGTAATGGAAATGAATACCGGACAGACCTTTATGAGTATATGTGATGGTATGGGTTCGGGAAAAAAAGCCAGACAATATAGTGAGATGGTAATTGATATGTTAGAGCGTCTGCTGGAGAGCGGCTTTTCTGAGAGCACCTCTCTGAAATTAATTAATTCAATTCTGCTTACAGGAAATCAGTGGCAGGAGCCGGCGGCAGTAGATATGGCGTTGATAGACCAGTATTCCGGTATTTGCCAGTTTTTAAAACTGGGTGCGGCATGCACATATATTAAAAGGGGAAACTGGGTAGAATGCATAAAATCTACATCCCTGCCGATGGGCGTGTTTGAGGAGGTAGATGTTGAGACAATTACAAAAAAATTATATGATGGTGATTTTGTGGTAATGATTTCTGACGGAATTGTAGATGCCTTGCAGTGTGAAGATAAAGAGGAGGCTATGGGCAGATTGATTATGGAAATAAACACATCGAGTCCGAGAGAGATGGCATTACATATTTTAAGCAAGGCTTTGGCAATGACAGATGGCGTGCCGAAGGATGACATGACGGTGCTTTGCACGGGAATATGGGAAAAAATACAGTGAAAAGTGAGGTGAAACAGGTATTGTAATGAAAACGAGGTATATTGGTTTGACAGAAAAACTACCATAAAGTATATTAGAGTCATGGATAAAAAGATATTGAAATTTATAAAAGAAAACAAAATATTGCAATATGGTGACAGCGTCATACTGGGAGTTTCCGGAGGCGCTGATTCCATTTGCATGTTGCATATCTTATGTAAACTAAAAAAAACGTTAAACCTGACACTGCGCGTGGTGCATGTCAATCACGGAATCAGGGGGGAAGAGGCACAAGATGATGAAATGTTCGTGAAGAAGACTTGTGATGATTTGGGAATAGAATTTTTGGCATTTCATATTAATGTACCTGACATAGTGGAAAAAACCGGAATGACAGAAGAAGAAGCAGGAAGAAAAGAGCGGTATCAGATTTTTCAATCTGTTTTAGAAACGTATCACGCAGATAAAATTGCAGTAGCACATAATTTAAATGATAACAGTGAAACAATCTTATTTAATTTATTCCGAGGGACAGGAATTAAGGGACTATCGGGGATTCCGGTAAAAAGGGGAGATATTGTACGTCCACTTTTGTGTTGTACGAGGGATGAAATAGAAAAATATCTTGCAAGCAATTGTGTGAAGTATTGCAACGATATGACAAATAAATCTACAGAATATACGAGAAATAGAATACGGTTAGATGTTTTACCGTACATTAAGGAAAATATTAACAAAAAAGCTGAATATAATATTGTGAGTGCGGCTGAAAAATTAAGTGAAATTAGTGATTATTTACAGGGACAGGTAAATATAGAATATGATAGATATGTCAGAGGAAATAAACTGCAGATTGCGGCAGGCAGACTTCATCCTGCCATACGAAATCAAATGGTCAGACGTATGATAGAGAGAGAGGCAGGATGTTTAAAAGATATTACAAATATTCATATAAAACAGGTTGTGGATTTATTTGAAATGTCTGTATCAAAGAAGGTAAATCTTCCTTATAATCTCTGCGCAAGAAGAGATTATGATGGAATTATAATAGAAAAAGAAGATAGAGAGGAGAATATAAATAAAAGTAAAGTAGTTGAAGAGATATTAATTGAAAATGGTAAATTATATTCAAATGAGTATATAAATATTTCTTTGGAGAAATGCGGGTTTGGCAGGAAAAATATAGAAGAATTAGTATATACGAAATGGTTGGATTATGATAAAATAGATAAGTTAATTCTTAGAACCCGCAGGGAAGGAGATTATATTGTCATTGACGATAATGGCAAAAAGAAGAAGTTAAAGGAATATTTTATCAATGAAAAAATTCCAAGAGAGTATCGGGATAATATCCTTCTTTTAGCAGATGGAAGTCATATTGTCTGGATACCGGGATATAGAATCAGCGCTTATTATAAAGTTACAGAAAATACAGAGCATATAATAAGACTGGAACAAAAGAAGCCAAGGGCAAGTTATACGGATAAGGAGTAAAGATATGAGGCACAAGATAGCAGAGTATATCAGTGAAGAACAGCTGGATAAGAGAATAAGAGAGCTGGCAGTGCAGATTAGTGAGGATTATGCAAAAAAAGAAGTGAGATTAATCTGCATTTTAAAGGGAAGTGTTTTTTATACCTGTGAGCTGGCAAAGAGAATAACCGTGCCAATTACGCTTGATTTCATGAGTGTATCAAGTTACGGTTCGGGAACTTCAAGCTCAGGAGAAATTAAAATTAATAAGGATTTAGATGAGAGTATTGAGGGACTGGATGTTATCGTCGTGGAGGATATTATTGATTCGGGAAATACACTCAGCAGATTGATTCCAATGCTAAAAGAGAGAAAACCTGCAAGCCTGAGAGTTACAACATTATTAGATAAACCTGATAGAAGAGAGTCAGAAGTAGATGTTGATTATGTAGGGTTTGAAATTGAAGATAAATTCGTGGTTGGATATGGTCTTGATTATGACCAGAGTTACAGGGATTTACCATATATTGGAATCGTAGAATTATAATATTACACATTTTAAGGAGGCAGTTTTTTGAATACATTAAAAAAAGGTAAATTTTCCAAAATATACATTATTGTGCTGTTATTAATGCTTGGTCTTTTGATGTATAGTTTTAGTGGAAGTTTTATTTCAAGTGATTATAAATATAAAGATTTTTTAAATGATTTAACCGATAAAAAGGTTAGTGAAATAACAATAAAACAAAATAAAGAAATTCCAACAGGGCGAATTATTATAAAATTAAATAATAAAGAAACCAAATCTATTTATGTCCCTGATGTAAATAAAGTAATAGAGGATGTAGATGAAATCAATGGAAATGTCGGAACAAATATACAGCCTGACATGAATGATGTCAGCAGGGACAGTTTCTTTCTCACTACCATTGTACCGATGCTACTGCTTGGGGTTGTGGTCCTTGTAGTAATTATGATGATGAATGCCAATGCCAACGGGGGCGGCGGAAAAATGGCAAACTTTGGAAAGAGCCGTGCGAAAATGGTGGTAGAAATCAAAAACATGGATTTTTCTAAGGTAGCAGGTTTAGAGGAAGAAAAAGAGGAGCTTGAAGAAATTGTTGATTTTCTGAAAGAGCCTAAAAAATATATACAGCTTGGTGCTAGAATACCAAAGGGTGTGCTTTTAGAAGGACCTCCGGGAACAGGTAAGACCCTTCTCGCAAAGGCGACAGCAGGGGAAGCAGGAGTCCCATTCTTTACAATATCAGGTTCTGACTTTGTAGAGATGTTTGTAGGTGTAGGCGCTTCGAGAGTCAGAGATTTATTTGCGGAGGCAAAGAAAAATTCACCTTGTATTATATTTATTGACGAGATAGATGCTGTGGCAAGAAGACGAGGAACCGGCATGGGCGGCGGACACGACGAGCGTGAACAGACGTTGAATCAGATGCTTGTGGAGATGGATGGTTTTGGAATTAATGAAGGCATTATTGTTATGGCTGCCACAAACCGTGTAGATATTTTAGACCCTGCTATTTTAAGACCGGGTCGTTTTGACAGAAAGGTTATGGTTGGAAGACCTGATGTTAAGGGCAGAAAAGAAATACTTGAAGTCCACGCAAAGAATAAGCCTATCGGGGATGATGTTGATTTGCAGCAGATTGCTCAGATTACAGCAGGATTTACAGGTGCAGATTTAGAGAATTTATTAAACGAAGCATCTATTCTTGCGGCAAGACAGGGAAAAGCTTATCTCACACAGGATGAGATTAATAAGGCAATGATAAAAGTCGGCATCGGAAAAGAAAAAAAGAGTAAGATTATATCTGAAAAAGAGAAGCGCATTACAGCTTATCACGAGGCAGGTCATGCGATACTTTTCCATGTGTTACCGGACGTCGGACCGGTGCATACTATTTCAGTGATTCCAACAGGAGCCGGTGCAGCGGGATATACTATGCCGCTTCCTGCAAAGGATGAAATGTTCCTTACAAAAGGAAAGATGCTTCAGGAAATTATGGTTAGCCTGGGGGGGCGTATTGCGGAAGAACTTATTTTGGACGATATTACCACAGGGGCGTCTCAGGATATTAAACAGGCAACAGCTGCTGCAAAGGCTATGGTTACAAAATACGGTTTCTCTGATAAGTTAGGTTTAATCAATTATGATGATGACTCAGATGACGTGTTTATCGGAAGAGATTTGGCACATTCTAAGGGATATGGAGAAAATACTGCATCTGCTATTGATGAAGAAGTGAGAAATATCGTGAAGGATTGTTATGATAAGGCAAAAGTGATTATTGAAGAACATATGAAACAGTTACATGCCTCAGCACAGCTTTTGATGGAAAAAGAAAAAATAGGACAGAAAGAATTTGAAGCATTGTTTTAGATGAGAAGAAGGATTGGAAAATGAACAGACTAAAAGAAGCTTTGTTTCACGATGGAACAAGTCAGTTTTGTAAATATGACGAGGAAAACGGCACATATACATTTGTCTTGAGAACAGCGTCGGGGGAAGTAAATGAGGCTTTTTTGTGCATTGATAATACAGAAATTGAAATGCATTGTGGGAGACATGAAGGAAGCTTTGATTACTTTAGTGTGAGTATTGCGTTGTTAGAAAAGGTTGTAAAATACCATTTTAAGGTTATCAATGCCCATAACTGCATATTTTATGATATGTCAGGCGCCTGCGATTATTGCTCTGATGAATGGGAGTTTGAGCTGACGGCGGGATTTCAGACACCGGATTGGGCAAAGGGCGCGGTCATGTATCAGATTATGGTAGACCGATTCTGTAATGGTGATAAATCCAATGATGTGGTAAATGACGAATATGTATATATTGGAAGAGGCGTCACTGCAATGAGTGACTGGAATGAGCCGCCGGCAGCAGATGGAACAAGGCAGTTTTATGGTGGAGACCTTCAGGGGGTTATTGATAAACTGGAGTATCTAAGTAAATTAGGCGTGGAGGTTATCTATTTAAATCCAATATTTGTCTCTCCATCTAATCATAAGTATGATATACAGGATTATGATTATGTTGACCCTCATTTTGGTAAAATAATCAATGATAAGGGAAGGACAGTTGCACATTATGAATCCAATAATTTTAATGCAGAAAAGTATAAAAGCAGGACAACGGATTTAGAAAACTTAGAGGCGAGTAATCAATTGTTTATTCATTTTGTTGAGGAGGCTCATAAAAGAGGAATCAGAGTCATTATAGATGGAGTGTTTAATCATTGTGGTTCCTTTAATAAATGGATGGACAGGGAGAGGTTCTACCGTGGCAATAGTGATTATGAGCCGGGAGCTTATGAGTGCAAAGATAGTCCATATAATTCATACTTTAAGTTTGGAAATGAAAATTGGCCGGATAACGGTAGTTATGAAGGATGGTGGGGCTTTGACACGCTTCCAAAGTTAAATTACGAAGAGAGTGAAAAACTCTGTAATTATATACTTGATATTGGAAAGAAATGGGTATCGCCACCGTATAATGTGGATGGATGGAGACTTGATGTTGCTGCCGATTTGGGGCATAGTGAGGAGTTTAACCATGAGTTTTGGAGAAGATTCAGAAAGGTTGTAAAGGAAGCGAATCCCGAAGCAATCATTCTTGCAGAACATTATGGGGATGCACATGCATGGCTGCTGGGAGACCAGTGGGATACGATAATGAATTATGATGCGTTTATGGACCCTGTCACATGGTTTTTGACAGGTGTGGATAAACATTCTGATAATGCAAATCCGGGTATGATTGGTAATGCCGAAGTATTTAACAATACGATGAAATATCAGATGTCAAGATTTCAGAATCAGTCCCTGCTTGTTGCAATGAATGAGCTATCTAACCATGACCATTCCAGATTTATGACGAGAACAAATAAAATGGTTGGCAGAGTCGGAACTGTGGGTACAAAGGCGGCAAGCGAAAATATAAATGAGGCAATATTTAAACAGGGCGTAGTCATGCAGATGACACTGCCGGGTGCTCCTACATTATATTATGGAGATGAGGCAGGTGTCTGTGGATGGACGGACCCTGATAATAGAAGAACTTATCCTTGGGGAAATGAAAATTTTGAGTTGATGGAGTTTTATAGAGAAGCAATTAGTATTCATAAACAAAACAGGGTTTTAAAAACGGGTTCGTATACTCCGCTTACCTGTGCGGATAATTTACTGTGTTATGGAAGATTTGATGATAAAGATGCTGTTGCTATTGTTATAAATACATCCGGTAAGGATATGGAAATAGATATTCCTGTCATTATACTTGGAAAAGAGGATGAAACAGAGTGGGAAAGGCTGATAGAGACTTCGAGAGAGTTTTATAATTGCGGACGCATACCTTTTACACAAAATAATGGGAATCTTCATGTAAAAGTAAAAGCGATGAGTGCAGCAATTTATAAAAATAAAAACTGAAAACAATAAAAAAACACAAGTGAGATTGTTCTCATTTGTGTTTTTTTGTATGCGGCTTGTACCGCTTTTAGCGATTAGATTATTCAGCTTCTGAATATTTTTTCTTAGAAACTAATGCAACTCCGGCTGCTGAAATAACAGCGATAAAGCCAAAAGCAAGATTAGCGCCAGTTTTTGGTGATGTTGATGATGGATTCTTTGGTGAAGGTGTTGTAGCTCCACCTGTACCGTCATATGAAGTTGTTTCTTCACTAGTTGGTAAAACTGATTCGATTGGGCTTGGTGCCGCAAAACAGTTAACAGTATAAGCAAATGTCAATATCACCGTAGCTAATAAAGCAAGCATTTTTCTTTTCATATTATTAAACCTCCAATAGAAATTTTTTCTATACCTTATATCATTATACACTATAACAATGAAAAATCAAATATTTTTTATAATATTCGTATCCTATTTTACCCGGATATAATAGATATCAAGTATTTTTTCAAAGAAATCTTTTTTGTTTAATTGGAACTGGGCAGAGACATCATCTTTTACCATTTTGTATTTACCCTCAGTTGTGACCATGTTCAGTCCCGAATAATTAACAGCTAACGTGGAAGCTAAATAAGTCATTATGTTAGCATTTAAGTTTGTAACCGTGTATTTTGATGAATCCTGGTACAATTTTAAAGGTAATCCAAAATCATTTTTGATAGCGGGAATTATCTGATTTACGAATGAGTTAATATATAGTCTTTGGCATGACATACGTCTTAAGTTGTCATCCACAAGACTGGTATCTCTGTGACGAACAAATTCCTCTGCCAAGTCACCTTTTATTGTAATCGGCTGGCCTTTTGTAAAGCTTTTAAAAGTATATTCCGGTGTTAGTGTTACGCCGCCGATATCATCATTTAAAATCTTGATTGCCGATAAATCAATGGCATAGTAGGCGTTAATCGGAATATTATAAATGAGTCGTTCCACTGCAGTTACCTGGTTTTCAGCACTTAATTTCTTTCCGTCACCAAATGCATAGGCAAGACATAACTGTGTTGTCTCGGTGTCGTAATATTGTCCGGCTGCATCATATCTGCTGATATCAGCCATTGTATCTCTGTTTAGCGCTAATACTTTTATTTTTCCATTTGAAGTATCGTAAGTAAACAGGTAAAGTGCATCTGCCTGTCCGGCAGTTGCGGCAACGGCATTTTCTACAAGTTCGCGGTTGTCTACACCCATAAACAAGACGCTGGCAATATTATCGTTAAACTGATATGTATGTCCATTATAATATACAGTTTTACCATTATCTTCATAATCAATATCTTCGGGAAGTGTCATATGCATATTTGTATAATCAAGCATTGCTTCGCGTCCCATATATCTCATAATAAAAAAAGTAACCGTAATTCCAATGATTACACAGAACAGAAATAACAAGATTCCAATAATGATTTTCTTCTTTTTACTCCATTTTTTCTTTTTATCTGTTTTTGTTTTGCCATGATTACCGGCAGAGTCATGTCTCTGGCCGGAAGAATGATGACTACTGTGGCTATTTCTCCCGGAACTATGATGATGTCCGGAGGAGCTGTGATGATGCCTGTGTCTATAATTTCTTTCGATAGTATCCCAGTCAACGTCAAATCCGTTTCCATCGTCATTATCAGTGATAACATCAGCACTGCTATGGTGTGAGTGATGATGTGTGGAAGAGCCGGAGTGTTCGGTAGAATGACTCGACTGTTTTTGGCTTTCGTTGTCAGATACAGCAGATGAATTGTTGTCCGGTTCATCAGGGACTAATTCGATATTACTGTATAAATCATTCGTTTGTTTGCTCATCTTTGATTAAAACCCCCTGTACTAAGTATCTGGTATTTTCAGCACCATTGGTGCATGTGCTTAATGTTATTATTTTACTATTCAAATCTAAATTCACTTTCCTGGTGTTTTTTGCAAGTGATTCAGGGTTGGTAGTGTATTCGAAGTATTTTTTAAGTATTTTTTTATCACTAAAATCAAAAGAATTTAGGATATGCCTGTCATCATATACATATGCGGAGTATATTTTATAGGTGAGCCGGTGTCCCGGCAGATAAATGTAAATATACTTATTTTTTTTGAAGAATTTTGAATCTTCAAATTTATGTAATGAATGAAACATAGAACCATTATTCATATTATGGCCATATAAAACAGTGACCGGGTCAGAATAGTCTTTTGTATTGTGACGTTCCGTATATATGGCGCCGGCAAATTCCCATTGTTTTTTGATATTATGGTCAAGATAAAAGTCGTCCGGCTGATTTTTAGATGATTGGACAACAGGATAATCTACATTTGTATTGGGAATGTAAATCCAGGAGTAGATATCCGGATTGTCTTCTTTCATTTTATTCCAGTTAATATTATGATTTTCCACAGTTGCAGCCTGTAGCTGTGATGTGGCAGGGGAAGTTGTATTAATATATTGTTTGGTATCACCACCATTGCTTAGAAAATATGAAATAAGCTTATATCCACATATAATGCAGATAATGACTGCAATGATAAATATAGTTCCCCATAAAATTTTTTTAATTTTCATTGTATTACCTCTCTATTTTTTTAAGAAATGTAAACTAATAAATAGTATATTATTTATAAACGCGTATGTCAAAGCTTAAAGTGAAAAAGTAAAATA
Organism: uncultured Eubacterium sp.; assembly: GCF_937958975.1. Taxonomy (GTDB): domain Bacteria; phylum Bacillota; class Clostridia; order Lachnospirales; family Lachnospiraceae; genus Eubacterium_G. The sequence goes on from NZ_CALGRE010000045.1 coordinate 118,741, forward strand.
TGGTTTGCACTTTTATGATGAATGTGATATAAATATATATTGTAAATGGGCAGATTCCCGAGTGGCCAAAGGGGACAGACTGTAAATCTGCTGCAACTTGCTTCGGTGGTTCGAATCCACCTCTGCCCATTGTTTTAATATTATATTAAAAACAGTTATAAAAGCCGGCGTGGCGGAACTGGCAGACGCGCAGGACTTAAAATCCTGTTGTGGCAACACAGTACCGGTTCGATTCCGGTCGCCGGCATAGAAAAGGAGTTTTGGTTACAAAGCTCCTTTTTTTGTAGCAAAAGCCCGGCAAGCGATATTGTGCTTGCACAAAATATCATTTGCCGGGTGTAAGAACAACGGGAAGCTGTGTTTCAGGATGTTCGCTTGCGTAATTGAGTAAGAGTCAGCCTACTCGATTGAGGAATACTTTATTTGACATGTCACTTTTTCTTAGTTACAATGGAAACGCAAATATAATAGAATAAAAGAGGAAGATATCATGAAAATTGGATTTGGATGTGACCATGCAGCAATTGAGTTAAAAAATGAATTGATAGGATATATGACGGAAAAAGGATACGAGTGTATTGACTATGGAACAAATTTTGATGAAAATGGACAAATCATTAAGTGTGATTATCCGTTAAAAGGTCAGGAAGTGGGAGAGGCTGTAGTCTCTAAAGAAGTAGATTATGGTGTCCTTATTTGTGGAACGGGAATAGGAATCTCATTGTCAGCGAACAAAGTTCCGGGAGTGAGAGCAGCAGTTTGTAGTGAACCATATTCGGCGAGGCTGACGAAACAGCATAACGATGCGAATATCATTGCATTTGGAGCCAGAGTCGTGGGAAGTGAGCTGGCAAAAATGATTCTTGACGAATTTTTTGGCGCTGAATTTGAGGGTGGAAGACATGCCGGAAGAGTTGACCTGATTTCTGATATCGAAAAGAAATATAATAAATAGTAAGGATGGATAAAACAGTATTCAATTTTTGTAGTGCTTTCTACATTTTGAATCTGAAAACATTATGAAAAAGAGAATAGATAGAACAGGGGTTTATATTAAGGAAGTAAAAACAAGAAAAGATTTGCGTATATTTGCATCATTTAATGAGAAAATGTACAGAAATGTACCTCAGGCAAAACCGGATTTAATTTCTGATGAGATGGCAAATTTTATGCCAAAGAAAAATCCGGCATTTGAATATGCACAGTCAAAACAGTTTTTGGCATATAAGAATGGTAAATGCGTTGGCAGGATTGGCGCTATTATCAATCATAAAGCTAACAAAAAATGGAACAGGGACAGGATACGTTTTACAAGAGTTGACTTTATAGATGACTATGAGGTTTCTGAAGCATTGTTTCACGCGGTAGAAGAGTGGGGGAGAAAAGAAGGGCTCAGAGAGATACATGGTCCTATGGGATTTTGTGATTTAGACCAACAGGGCATGCTGATAGAAGGATACAACTATGACGGCATGTTTATTACAATTCAAAATGCGCCATATTATAAGGAACACATGGAAAGGCTTGGATATACGAAGTCTGTAGACTGGATTGAAAACAGGATTGATATTCCTCGAGAAGTTCCGGAAGTGTTTCTTAAGATGGAGGAGCGTGTCCTGAGAGATAATAATCTTCATTTTGTGAAAGTAAAAAATAGGAGAGAACTAAAAAAATATATTCCCAGAATATTTGATATTATAAATGATACAGAAAAGCATCTTTACGGTGAAGTGGATTTAAGTCAGGCACAGATTGATAAATATGTGAAACAATTTATATTATTAGTCAATGTGAAGTTTTTGACTATGGTAATGGATGAAAAGGAAGAAATGATTGGGATGGGGCTTGCGGTGCCGACTTTGGGGAATGCATCAAAGAAATCGAGAGGAAGGCTTTTTCCTTTTGGTTGGGCAAGGATGTTATATGCACCATTTTCAAAGCCCGATATGCTGGAATTGTTCTTTGCCTGTGTTAGAGACGAGTATAAAAACAAGGGAGTGCCGGTTGTTATTTTAGTAGAATGTATGAAATCAGCGATTGCAGATGGCATGAAATATGCAGAGACAGGACCGATGCTGGAGGATAATATAAAGGTACATTCCTTATGGAAAAGGTTTGATAAAATACAGCACAGACGAAGAAGATGCTGGATAAAAAAACTGTAGGTTGACAATCTACAGTTTTTTATTATATAATTACTTTAATACTTTAAAGCGTTACGGTTTAAAGCGAAACGCTTTCAGGTGGCGAAATATATTTTTAAAAGTGGAGGATTTTTCAATGACAGTAACTTTATGTTCAATTATGTTAATTGCCTTCTTCGCTGTAATGATTTTCGTAGGTTTTTACACAAGAAGACATGCAACAGATGTTAATGGATTTGTTCTCGGAGGGCGTTCTGTAGGACCTTGGCTTACAGCGTTTGCCTTTGGAACATCTTATTTTTCGGCGGTTATTTTTGTAGGATATGCCGGACAGTTTGGATGGAATTTTGGACTTGCTTCTACATGGGCGGGTCTTGGAAATGCTTTTATCGGTTCACTTCTTGCATGGAATGTACTCGGCAGAAGAACCAGAGTTATGACACAGCATGTGGATGCGAAAACAATGCCGGACTTTTTTGGAAAGAGATTTCAATCAACACCATTGAAAGTGGCGGCATCTGTTATTGTATTTGTATTTTTGATTCCATATACAGCTTCATTGTATAATGGACTTTCCAGTTTATTTGGTCTTGTGTTTGATATTCCATATTGGGTAGTTATCGCAGTAATGGCTGTTCTTACAGGAATATATGTTATTTTTGGCGGATATATGGCTACAGCTATTAATGATTTTATTCAGGGAATTATCATGTTGTTTGGTATCTGTGCAGTCATTGGGGCTGTCTTGGTAGATAATGGAGGACTTCTGAAGGCAACGGAGACACTTGCAGCACAGACAGGTGATGCAGGATGGCAGGGAGCATATGTTGCTTTTCTGGGACCGGACCCATTGGCATTATTGTTTGTAGTCATACTTACTTCTCTTGGCACATGGGGACTTCCACAGATGGTTGGAAAGTTTTATGCGATTAAGAGTGAAAAGGATATACATAAAGGAACGGTTATTTCTACAGTATTTGCCATTATCGTAGCAGGTGGATGCTATTTCCTTGGTGGATTTGGAAGATTATACAGCGATAAAGTTGCTATTAATGAGGTGACAGGAAAACCATTGTTTGACACAATTATTCCGACAATGCTCTCAACATTGCCGTCACTTGTTATTGCAGTAGTTATCGTGCTTGTTCTCTCAGCATCTATGTCAACTTTATCTTCTCTGGTACTTACATCAAGTTCAACATTTACACTTGACGTAATTAAGCCGGCATCTAAGAAAGAAATGACAGAAAAGAAGCAGGTAACAATTATGAGAGCATTTATCGTGTTCTTTATCTTAATATCCGCAGTAATCGCTATTTTCAAAGATGCACATCCGGAGGTTACGTTTATTGCACAGATGATGGGTGTCTCATGGGGAGCGCTTGCCGGAGCATTCCTTGCACCATTTCTTTATGGATTATACTGGAAGGGTGTTACAAAGGCGGCTACAGTTGTATGTTTCGTGTGGGGATGCGGAATTGCCATTGTACAGCTTGTTATTACACTGAGCGGATATGATATTTCAGGATGGGGAACTGTTCTTGGCTACATATTTAAGTCATCGATTAATTCCGGAGTGATTGCGATGGTAGGAGGATTGGTTATTGTTCCAATTGTCAGTCTGTTTACCAAAAAACAGAGCCAAAAAGAATTGGACAATTTATTTGACTGTTATAATGAAAAGACAGAGGCAATAGCGAAAGAACATTTAAAATAAAATATTGTAATTTTCGACTCTGAATTGTGATAATTTATTAAACAAATAAAAGAAAAGATGTCTGTTATCATACAAACAAAGAAAAAATGTATGATAACAGACATCTTTTTTTGTGATGTAAGGCATTGGCAAAATCTATTGACCGGAAAAATTTTCATGTTTATACTGTAGTAGTTCTTACAGCAAAAACATGAAAACAGTTCAGCCGGCGGCAATTTTTACCCCAATCAAATTATATTTGCCGCAAGGCTGAACCGTTAAAAAAGGAGATAAATATGTTTGGTAAAATCATTGGAACAGGTGCATACATTCCTGAACAGGTTATAACAAATGAAGACTTGACACAGTTTGTAGATACAAGTGATGAATGGATTGCTGAGAGAACGGGGGTTAAAAAAAGGCATATAATGGGCGATGAGACTACGGCAGATATGGCGGTGAAGGCGGCAGAAAAAGCTTTAGAAAACTCCGGAATTTCAGCGGCAGAGATTGACATGATTGTGGTATCTTCTGTTTCATCCAACCTGATTCTTCCTAATACAGCGTGTTATGTGCAGGAGCGTATCGGTGCAGAAAATGCTAATTGTTTTGACATAAACACAGCGTGTACAGGATTTATCATGGCATATAATACGGTACAGACGTATATGAGTGCAGGGTTGGTAAATACAGCTTTGATTATCGGTGCAGAAGGGTTATCCCGAATCGTCGATTGGAATGACAGAGGAACATGTATCTTATTTGGAGACGGAGCGGGTGCTGTAATTGTACGGAAAGACGAAAAGGCTGTGTTTGAAACAGTAATGAAATCGGATGGAAGGAAGGGAAGCGCATTAACCTGCCATAATGAATTTGTGAATCGCAAGAGATTGGTCGTAGATAATGAAAATACAAATAGTTTGAATACATATATACAGATGGATGGACAGGAAATTTTTCGATTTGCGGTGAAGCAGGTACCGGAATGTATTAATGAACTGCTGGGTAAATTGAATTGTTCCGTAGATGATATAGATTGGTTTGTACTTCATCAGGCAAATTTAAGGATATTGCAGAGCATTTCTAAGAGATTACGGGTACCAATGGAAAAAGTACCGGTGAATGTATCAGAGTATGGAAATGTGTCGTCGGCATGTATTCCGATTTTGTTAGATGAATTATATCGAAATAAAAAACTTCAAGAGGGAAACAAAATAATCCTTTCAGGTTTTGGCGCGGGTGTAACTTTGGCGGCGACTTATATGGAAGTTTAAAATGTGAATTACCGGTTTTACCGGATAAAAATAAAAAGGAGAATAAAAATGTTTGAGAGAATTAAAGAATTAATCGTAGAAGAATTGGGAGTAGATGAGAGTGCAGTAGTCGAGAATGCTACATTTAATGAAGACTTAGGCGCAGACTCATTGGACTTATTTGAGCTTGTAATGGCTTTTGAGGATGAGTTTGATGTAAAAATACCTGTAGAGGATTTAGAAAAGATTAAGACTGTGGGTGAAGTGGTAACATACATCGAGTCACATAAAGAATAAGGAAAGGTTTTCATGATGAAGACAGAAATAACCGAGTTATTGGAAATAAAGTACCCGATTATTCAGGGAGGAATGGCATGGGTGGCAGATTTTCATCTGGCAGCCGCCGTTTCTAATGCAGGAGGATTAGGAATTATCGGAGCCGGTGGAGCGCCCGCCGAATGGGTGAGAGAGCAGATTCGTGAAGCAAAAAAATTGACAGAGAATCCTTTTGGCGTGAATATTATGTTGATGAATCCGGAAGCGGATGATATTGCAAGAATTATTATTGAGGAAGGTGTAAAAGTAGTTACAACAGGGGCAGGAAATCCGGTAAAATATGTAAAAGACTGGAAAGAGTCGGGAGTGAAAGTGATTCCTGTGGTGGCTAGTTGTGCGCTGGCTAAGATGATGGAGCGATGTGGGGCAGATGCTGTTATTGCTGAGGGGACAGAAGCAGGTGGACATATTGGAGAAATTACTACAATGTCTCTTGTTCCCCAGGTAGTAGATGCCGTCAATATTCCGGTGATAGCAGCAGGAGGAATTGCAGACGGCAGAGGAGTGGCAGCTGCGTTTATGTTGGGTGCAAAAGCTGTGCAGATGGGAACACAGTTCGTTGTCACAAAGGAATGTGCTGTGCACCAAAATTATAAAGAAAAAATTATAAAGGCGAAAGATATTGATTCTAAAGTGACAGGTAGAACTACGGGTCATCCTGTAAGGGTATTGAGAAATAAAATGTCCAACGAATATATTAAAAGAGAGAGCCAGGGGGCGACATTTGAGGAGTTGGAACTTTTGACGCTCGGAGGATTAAAAAAGGCTGTGATAGATGGTGATGTCAGTCAGGGAAGTGTGATGGCGGGTCAGATAGCAGGTCTTATTAAGAAAGAATATAGTTGCAGAGAATTGATTCAAGAGGTAGTTTGTGAGGCAGAAAAGTTGTTGAATGGAGGTCTGATACATGAGTAAAATTGCGTTTGTTTATCCGGGTCAGGGAGTTCAGTCTGCCGGTATGGGAAAAGATTTTTTTGAAAACAGCGCCATCGCGAAAGTGGTATATATAAAGGCCAATGAGGTATTGGATTTTAGTGTTACGGATATTTGCTTTGTAGAAAATTCAAATATAAATAATACGGAATATACACAGGCAGCGCTTGTTACTACTTATCTTGCGATGACAGATGAGATAGTTCACAGGGGGATTTATCCTGATGTGGCGGCAGGACTCAGTCTTGGTGAATATGCAGCAATTGCAGCAGCCGGCGGAATGGCACAGGAGGACGCAATAAAGACGGTCAGACAGAGAGGGATTCTTATGAATCGGGCAGTTCCGGCAGGAGAGGGTACAATGGCAGCAATACTAGGCATGGCGGCAGAGGAAATTGATAATGTAATTGACGGGATAGAAGATGTGTCTGTGGCAAATTATAATTGTCCGGGGCAGATTGTTATTACAGGAAAGAAAAAAGCTGTTTTCAATGCCATGAAGGTGTTGGAAACAGCAGGAGCCAGAAGAACTGTCGAATTAAATGTAAGTGGTCCGTTTCATTCGGAATTGTTAAAAGAGGCAGGAGAACAATTGGGAAAGGTCTTGAGAGATATAGAGTTGCATCCGTTGAGAATCCCATATGTGACAAATGTGACCGGAGAATATGTTACGAATATAAATACCACAAAAGAATTATTGGCAAGGCAGGTGTACTCGCCGGTAAAGTGGGAACAGAGTGTTAGAAAAATGATAGAAAACGGTGTAGATACATTTATAGAAATCGGTCCGGGAAAAACCATTGCCGGATTTTTAAGGAAGATAGATAAAACAGTAAAGTGTATCAATATTAGTAAATTTGAAGATTTAGAAAAATTAAAGGATATTGGGAATTAAAGGCAGAGGTTTGTATGTTAAAAGGAAAAGTGGCAGTTGTTACCGGTGCGTCAAGAGGGATTGGCAGAGCAGTTGCAATCAGGCTCGCATCAATGAATGCGGTAGTTGTCGTGAATTATGCAGGTTCCAAAGATAAGGCTGAGTGTGTTGTAAAAGAAATAGAGGATATGGGAGGAAGTGCAGTGGCGTTGCAGTGCGACATATCCAACTTTCATCAGTGTAAAGAGTTTATTGACAATATACATAAGCGTTTTGAACGAATTGATATTTTAGTAAATAATGCGGGAATTACGAGAGATGGTTTGGCAATGGCGATGAAAGAGGAAGATTTTGATGATGTAATCTCGACAAATCTGAAAGGGACGTTTAATTGTATTCGATTTGTGTCCAGAATAATGATGCGTCAAAGATATGGGAAAATAATTAATATGTCTTCTGTTTCAGGAGTCGCAGGAAATGCGGGTCAGGTTAATTATTCGGCGGCAAAAGCCGGTGTGATAGGTATCACAAAATCTATGGCAAGGGAACTGGCTGCCAGAAATATTACTGTAAATGCCATTGCTCCGGGATTTATCGAGACAGATATGACAAGCGGGCTACCGGATAAGGTCAGAGAACAGGCAATATCGCAGATACCGCTTGGAAGGTTTGGAAAACCGGAAGAAGTGGCAGAACTTACTGCTTTTTTGGCAGGTGACAACAGTAGCTATATAACAGGACAGGTATTCCATTTGGATGGTGGAATGGTAATGTGAGGTGTCAGATGAAAAGAGTTGTAGTAACCGGAATGGGTGCAATTACACCGATAGGAAATAGTGTAGAAGAATTTTGGGAAGGTATCAGAGATAACAAAGTTGGAATTGATGAGATTACAAAATTCGATACGACAGATTACGCAGTGAAATTAGCAGCGGAAGTAAAGGGGTTCAACCCAAAAGAAAAAATGCATTTTAAGCTGGCTAAGCGGATGTCGTCATTTTCTCAGTATGCTGTGTGTGCAGCGAAAGAAGCAATGGAGCATGCAGGGATAGATATGGCAATAGAGAATCCATATCGTGTGGGAGTCAGTGTAGGTTCCGGTATTGGTGGAATGAAAGATATGGAAGAAGAACATAAAAAGCTTCTGGAAAAAGGCAATGACAGGGTAAAACCTTTGCTGGTGCCTATGATGATTACGAATATGGCAGCAGGGAATGTAGCGATTGCTCTCGGTGCAAAGGGAAAATGTATTAATGTGGTGACTGCCTGTGCAACCGGAACGCATTCTATCGGCGAGGCATATCGTTCCATACAGTGTGGCGAAGCGGATGTCATGGTTGCCGGAGGTACGGAGAGCGCTATTACTCCTTTAGGACTGGCAGGCTTTACAAATTTAACCGCATTGACGAAAACAACAGACAAATATAAGGCATCGATTCCGTTCGATAAAGATAGAAGCGGTTTTGTTATGGGAGAAGGTGCAGGAATTGTTGTATTAGAGGAATTAGAACATGCCAAAGATAGAGGGGCAAAAATATTAGCTGAAGTGGTAGGGTATGGAGCCACATGTGACGCATATCATGTTACTTCTCCGGCAGAGGATGGAAGCGGAGCCGCAAAGGCTATGGAGTTTGCCATCAGTGAAGCGGGAATGAAACCGGAAGATGTTGATTATATTAATGCACACGGTACGAGTACCCATCACAATGATTTATTTGAGACAAGGGCAATTAAGCTTGCGTTAGGAGAAGCCGCGAAGAATGTCAAAATAAATTCTACAAAATCAATGATAGGCCACCTTTTGGGTGCGGCAGGTGGTGTAGAGTTTATCACATGCATAATGAGCATTCAGGAGGGATATATTCACCCTACTGTTGGATTACAAAATCCTGATGAGGAGTGTGACCTTGATTATGTCTTAGGTGAGGGTGTTCATAAGGACATCAATTTTGCATTGTCTAATTCTCTGGGTTTTGGTGGACATAATGCCACATTGGCAGTAAAGAAATATATCGGGAATTAAATTTAGTCAGAAAAGAAAGGACTAATTGTATGAATATAAATGACATGAAAGAATTGATTACCGCAATTTCAAAATCTGAGATATGTGATTTTAAATATGAAGAAAACGGTGTAAAGTTATCTCTTTCAAAGGGAACCAAAGGTGTTGTCAGGGAATATTCAGAGAGAAAAACAACGGACAGTGACAGTATCGTGGATACTTCTTTGGCATGTACAGAGGAAAAGAAAAAAGCAGTCAGGTCCCCACTGGTAGGAACTGTTTATATGGCGCCCTCAGAAGACGAGGAGGCATATGTATCCATTGGAGATTATGTCAAAAAAGGTCAGGTTCTGGCAATTGTGGAAGCAATGAAGCTTATGAATGAAATCGAGTCTGAATACGAAGGTGTTGTGAAAGAAATCTGTGTTACAAACGGACAGCCGGTAGAGTTTGGTCAGAAACTGTTTGTCATTGAGTAGAGGTGAGTATGTTAGATATAGAACAAATTAAAGAAATAATTCCACACAGACATCCTTTCCTGTTAATTGATTATATTGAAGATTTTGAGCCGGGGAAATATGCGGTGGGATATAAATGTGTGACATATAGAGAGGATTTTTTTGCGGGACATTTTCCGGGCATGCCTGTGATGCCGGGGGTTTTAACGATAGAGGCATTGGCACAGGTCGGTGCAGTGGCTATATTGAGTCAGGAGGAGAACAGAGGAAAGACAGCCCTTTTTGGAGGAATTAATAAGTGTCGTTTTAAGGGAAAAGTAACTCCCGGCGATAAATTAAAGTTGGAAACAGAGATTATCCGTCAGAAAGGACCGATAGGAATTGGAAAGGCGGTAGCCAGTGTGGACGGAAAGGTCGTGGCATCAGCTGAACTGACATTTATGGTAGATTGAGCAAATAAAAATATTCCGTTATGGATTGGTAGAGGTGATTTGTGTGATACAAAAAATGTTAATTGCAAATAGAGGAGAAATAGCTGTAAGAATCATAAGGGTCTGTAGGGAAATGGGAATACAGACGGTTGCAGTATATTCTGTTGTGGATAAAGAGGCACTACATACACAGCTGGCAGATGAGGCAATTTGTATAGGTGAGACAAAGTCTAGCGAGAGTTATCTCAATATGGAAAGTATCATCAGTGCAGCAATAACTTCCGGAGCAGATGCAATACATCCCGGATTTGGTTTTCTGTCTGAAAATCCTACGTTTGCAAAATTGTGTGAGAAATGCAAAATTACTTATATTGGACCGAAATCTTGTGTGATAGAAAAAATGGGAAATAAGGTTGCGGCGAGAAATACTATGATAAATGCGGGAATACCGGTGATTCCCGGTAATAACGATGGAATAAAGGATTACAGGACAGGAAATAAGATTGCGGAAGAAGTAGGATACCCGATTATGATAAAAGCTGCATCCGGCGGTGGTGGCAAGGGTATGAGAGTTGCCTACAAAGAATCGGAATTTGATAATGCATTTCAAGCAGCGCAAAAGGAAAGCGAGATGGCATTTGGAGATGATACCATGTATATCGAGCATTTTGTTGAACATCCAAGACATATTGAATTTCAAATCCTGGCAGACAGGTATGGCAATGTCGTGCATTTAGGAGAGAGAGACTGCTCTCTGCAAAGAAATCACCAGAAGATTATTGAGGAGGCGCCGTCCAGCGCACTGTCAGATGAATTGCGCAAGGAGATGGGGGAAATGGCAGTAAGAGCAGCCAAGGCGGCAGGGTATGAAAATGTCGGTACCATTGAGTTTTTGCTGGATAAAAGTGGAAAGTATTATTTTATGGAAATGAATACAAGAATCCAGGTTGAACATCCGATTACCGAAAATATTACCGGAATTGACATTGTAAAAGAGCAGATAAAAATTGCAGAAGGAAAGAGACTTCCTTTTGAGCAGAAGGATATAGAGATAAAAGGACATTCAATAGAATGCAGGATTAATGCAGAGAATCCCGATAAAGGTTTTCGGCCATGTCCGGGAAAGATTACGGAGATGCATTTTCCGGGGGGTAATGGAGTGAGAGTAGATTCTGCTATCTTTTCAGGATATGAGGTAACACCTTATTATGATTCGATGCTGGCAAAGCTCATTGTGTATGCAGACAATAGAAATGAGGCAATTCGTAAGATGCGCAGTGCACTTGGTGAAGTGGTCATTGAGGGCATTGATACAAACGTCGATTATGAATATGAAATTATTAATAATAGTGACTATATTTCAGGAAATTTTGATGTAGATTTTATTGATAAATTTAATAGAAGCAGGAGAGCTTTAAGTTGAAATTAAAAAAGAGAATCAAAAAACAGAAAAGTGAATATGTAAAAATAAAAATTCCAAAGCCGGACGTGCCAAAAGGATTATTTAGAAAATGCAGAAAATGTGGTGCGATGGTTCTTTCGGAAGAAGTAAAGGAAAAAGGATATATCTGCCCGAAATGTGGCGGATATTTTAGAATACATGCAAAAAGAAGAATCCAGATGATTGCCGATAAGGGGAGTTTTGAGGCATGGTTTGAGGGAATAAAAATCAGTAATCCGTTGGGGGATGAGGATTATGTGACAAAGCTGGCAGAGATAAAAGAAAAAACAAAATTAGATGAGGCAGTTATTACCGGAAAGATTCTGATAGATGGCAATCCTGCAGCGATTGCTGTTATGGATGGAAGATTTTTGATGGCGAGCATGGGAAGGATTGTCGGAGAAAAAATTACGGGGACAGTCGAGAGGGCAACAAGAGAAAATCTCCCGATGATTATTTTTTCCTGTTCCGGAGGAGCGAGAATGCAGGAGGGTATTGTTTCTCTTATGCAGATGGCAAAGACATCGGCAGCTTTGAAGCGGCACAGTGACAGTGGGAATTTATACATATCTGTATTGACAGACCCAACAACAGGGGGAGTTACAGCTAGTTTTGCTATGCTCGGAGACATTATAATCGCAGAACCGGATGCGTTGATTGGCTTTGCAGGTCCCAGAGTAATAGAGCAGACAATCGGTCAAAAACTGCCAAAGGGATTCCAGAAATCAGAGTTTCTTTTACAGCATGGTTTTCTCGATGCAATTGTGGAAAGAAATGAGATGAAAAGTCAGTTGAGTAAGATAATATCTATGCATTATTATGGTGAATGCAAGTGTAGTGATAGTGTAGCAAAACAGGAAGATATCTATATAAAGCACAGTAATCTTTCGCCTTGGGAAAAAGTTCTTATTTCAAGGGATAATAAAAGACCGTCCGGTGAGGATTATATAAATAAGTTATTTCAGGGATTTATAGAATTTCATGGTGACAGATATTATGGTGATGATGGTGCTGTCATGGGCGGAATTGCGTTGTTTAGAGGAGTGCCGGTGACTGTAATTGCACAGGTGAAAGGGCATAGCACTAAGGAGAATATAAATAGAAATTTTGGAATGCCGTCTCCCGAAGGATATAGAAAAGCGCTGCGGCTGATGAAACAGGCAGAGAAGTTTCATCGTCCAATTATCTGTTTTGTAGATACACCGGGAGCTTTTTGCGGACTGGAGGCAGAGGAGAGAGGACAGGGTGAGGCAATTGCAAGAAATCTTTTTGAAATGTCGAATATTGCAAGTCCAATCTTATCTGTTTTTATTGGTGAAGGCGGAAGCGGAGGCGCTTTGGCTCTGGCGGTTGCAGACGAAGTGTGGATGTTGGAAAACTCCGTTTACTCTGTTTTATCTCCGGAGGGGTATGCAAGTATTTTATGGAAGAATGGAAAAATGGCAGATAAAGCAGCCGAGACGATGAAGATGACAGCAGATGATTTGAGACAGTTAAATGTGATAGAGAAGGTTTTTAATGAACCGGAAAACTATTCTGTAGAAAATATGGGAGATGTAATCGAACAGTTAGATAGAGCAATTGGTATTTTTCTCGAAAAGAAGATGAAATTGACAGACAGAGAGATGATAGAGAGCAGATATCAGAGATTTAGGAGAATGTAATGGATGTTAAGCCTTTAATAATAGGAGATTTAAAAGCAAATATTCCGTTAGTGCAGGGAGGAATGGGAGTAGGAATTTCTCTTGCAAATTTAGCGGGAGCGGTGGCAAATGCAGGTGGAGTAGGAATTATTTCTACAGCACAAATCGGTTTCAGAGAAAAAGATTTTGAACAAAACCCATTAAAAGCCAATCTGAGAGCTATAAAAAATGAATTTGATAAGGCAAGAAGTATTTCTCCGAGTGGAATTATAGGTTTTAATATTATGTCTGCACTTAAAAACTATAAAGAGCAGGTTTTTGCAGCAGTAAAAGCCGGAGCAGATATTATTGTCTCAGGAGCGGGGCTCCCGGTTGAGCTTCCGGAAATGACCAGAGGTTCCAATACAAAGATTGCACCAATTGTGTCGAGCAGAAAATCAGCGGAGGTCATATTAAAGTATTGGGATACAAGATATAAAGTGACGGCAGACCTTGTAGTGATAGAGGGACCACAGGCAGGTGGGCATCTGGGTTTTCGCAAAAAAGAAATTGAAAATTTTAATCAGGAAAGTTATGATAATGAGATTATTCAGATGAAAGAAGTCGTTGAAGCATATCAAAAAAAATATTCCAAAAAGATACCAATTGTGTTAGCGGGAGGAATTATTTCCAGTGAAGATACCAGACATGCATTTTCACTGGGAATGGATGGAATACAGGTAGGTTCGGCGTTGGTGACAACAAATGAATGTGATGCGGATATAAAATATAAAGAAGCATATCTGAAGGCAGAAGAGGATGATATCATTATCGTAAAGAGTCCTGTGGGAATGCCCGGAAGAGCAATTCGAAATAAATTTATGAGTGAGGTAATTCAGGGAAAGGCATTCCCGCCGGGTAAGTGTCTGCAATGCCTGAAAAAATGTAATCCAGCGGAAATACCGTACTGTATTACGGAGAGATTGATTAAGGCTGCAAAGGGCGATGTTGAGAATGCTCTAATTTTTTGTGGGGCGAAAAGTTATGCGCAGAAAAAAATAACAACAGTCAATGAGGTGATTCAGAAATTGTTTCAGGGATAATGTACATTTGGGGTAAAAAAAGGTATAATTGTTCCGGTATAAAGAAATAAAGTAGCAGGCAGAGGAAATTAAATTGGAAAACCAGGAAAAGGTAGATAGAAGAATCAGAAGGACTAAAAAAGTATTGACAGATGCTTTGATTGAATTATTAAGAAATAAAAATATTGAGAGTGTTACGGTCAGTGAATTGGCAAAGAAGGCAGATATTACCAGAACGACTTTTTATCAGTATTACCGTGACCCGGTAGAAATGTTGGAAAAACTTCAACATGATATTGCTGTTGATTTGCAAAAAATAGTGGAGGAAACAGAAGGCGGAGATGCCAAAGGCTTCTTTTCTCTTTTATTCCAATATTTTTATAGTGATAAAATCAGGGCGGATATTTTATCTTTTAGTATTAACAATAAAACAGGTTATGAAAAGATGGGATATTATATACATAATAAATATATGCTTCGTTGGAAGGATAGATTGTTGGATAAGACATTAAAGCAATATGAGTATTATCGATATTATATTGTTTTTGGGTGTATTGCAGTAGTGGAAAACTGGGTAGAGCATGGCATGATGGAAACTCCGGAGGAAATGACGGAGATTGCAGTGAGTCTTTTGCCGAGAGAGAAAATGTATTTGAAGTAATAGTTTTCGATAATAGAAAATTATTAATGATACAGAAAAAGGAGATACTTCGCAAAGAAGTTGTCAGCCTTTTTTAACAAGTTTATCTTTTGTTGACTAAAAACATACAATAATTTATAATACTTTTTATGACTATAAAGTGCTAATTTTCGATAAAATTTGAACTTCAAAATAATAATATTAATGTATAAAATATAAGAATTAGTGATTTAAATATTCATGAGAGGTAGGAAATAAAATTGAGTAAACAGATGATTATGTTAGGCAATGAAGCAATTGCCAGAGGTGCTTATGAGGCAGGGGTTAAGGTAACATCTGCATACCCGGGAACACCGAGTACGGAAGTAAGCGAAAACATGGTGAAATACGAGGGAGTTTATGCGGAATGGGCGCCAAATGAGAAGGTCGCAGCAGAGGTGGCAATTGGTGCATCAATGGCAGGAAGCCGTTCTATGTGTATGATGAAGATGGTAGGATTGAATGTGGCTGCCGACCCTCTTTATTCCGGAGCATATATTGGAGTAAATGGCGGTATGGTAGTGGTTGTGGCAGATGACCCGGGTATTTACAGTTCACAGAATGAGCAGGATACCAGAATGGTAGGTCGGGCGGCAATGATTCCGGTAATTGAGCCATCAGACAGTGAAGAGGCAAGAGTTTTTACAAAGAGAGCTTTTGAGTTATCAGAGGAGTATGACACACCGGTAATTCTCAGAACAACTACAAGACTTGCTCATTCACAGGGAATCGTAAATCTTGAGGATAGAATAGAAGTAGATGATAAGCCTTATGAGAGAAATATTACTAAAAATGTTATGATGCCGGTGAATGCCATTAAGGCTCATGTGAAAGTGGAAGCGCGTATGAACAGAATGGCAGAGGATGCGTGCAGTTTAGATATTAATAAGGTGGAATATAATGATACAAGTATTGGTATTATTACAAGCGGTATTCCATATCAGTATGTCAAGGAAGCTTTACCGAATGCTTCTGTTTTAAAGCTTGGTTTGGTACATCCTCTGGCAAAAGGGTTGATTAAGGAGTTTGCATCAAAGGTTGACAGACTTATTATTATAGAAGAGCTGGAACCGGTGATTGAAGAACAGGTCAGAGCAATGGGAATCCGGTGTGAAGGAAAGAATTTGTTTACGATTCAGGGTGAATACAGTGCAAACATGCTGAGAGAAAAACTGCTGGGTGAAACAATTGAACTGAGTACACCGGCACAGGCGCCGGCAAGACCGCCGATTTTATGTCCGGGATGTCCACATAGAAGTACATACTCAGTATTAAAAAAATTAAGGATTCATGCTGCTGGAGATATCGGATGTTATACGCTTGGAGCAGTGAATCCTCTCGGTGTAGTAGACACTACACTTTGTATGGGTTCCAGTATTTCTACGCTGCATGGTATGGAAAAGGCAAAAGGCAAAGATTATATTAAAAACTGGGTGGCAGTGATTGGTGATAGTACATTCCTTCATACAGGTGTAAATTCATTGATGAATATGGTTTACAATAAATCCACCGGTACGGTGATTATTCTTGATAATTCTACTACGGGAATGACAGGACATCAGGACCATCCGGCAACCGGAAAAACATTGTCCGGAGAGGCTGCATACCAGATAGACTTGGTAGATTTGTGCAAGGCTCTGGGCGTAAAACATGTAGAAGTTGTTGACGCTTTTGATGTTGAAAAATTGACAAAGGTAGTTAAAGAGGAAGTTGCCAGAGATGAGGTTTCTGTTATTATTTCCCAGTCACCGTGTGCACTCTTAAAATCATTTGTTCCGAAAGGAAAATGTTATACGATTCCTGAAAAGTGTGTGAAGTGTGGACAGTGTTTGGTACCGGGATGTCCTGCAATGACAAAGAATGCAGACGGAACGGTAAGCATTGATGAAGCAATGTGCAATGGGTGCGGACTTTGTATGAGTAATTGTAAGTTTCGTGCAATCGAATTAAAGAGAAAAGGAGAATAATCATGGCAGAGACAAAGAATATTATGATAGTAGGTGTTGGCGGTCAGGGTACTCTCCTTACAAGTAGGATATTAGGTGGTATTACAGTAGCAGCAGGCTATGATGTAAAGTTATCAGAGGTACATGGTATGGCACAGCGTGGCGGTAGTGTTGTTACTTATGTGAGATATGGAGAAAGAGTTTCAGAGCCGATTGTAGAGGAAGGTCAGGCAGATGTATTAATTGCATTTGAAAGGCTTGAGGCATTAAGATATGCACACTTTCTAAAGAACGATGGCGTCATTATTGTAAATGACCAGAGAATTGACCCGATGCCGGTTGTGACAGGTGTGGCAGAATATCCAAAGAATATTATTCAGGAGCTTTCAGAGAAGTATAGAGTGATATCTGTTGATGCGCAGGCAGAAGCTTTGGCTATGGGAAATTCGAGAGTATTTAATGTGATTATTCTTGGTATTGCAGCAAAGCATATGGATTTTCCAAAGGAACAGTGGATAGAGGTAATTAAGAATACGGTTCCTCCAAAGACGATTGATATTAACGTGGCAGCTTTTGAGCGTGGTTTTGAAATCGCATAAAATAGTGAGAGGGTGCCTTTGAGGCATCTGACAATGAAAACGAGTAGGATATGGTCCTGCTCGTTTTTGATAGAAATAAAACTTGATAAAACTGAAAAAGTAAGTTATAATTTACTAAAACGTGATTTAGTAAATTATAACTTACTTTATGCTTGGAAGGATAAATATGTTTATTGGTAGAAAAAAAGAGCTTGATACTATGGAAAAATGTTATCGACAGGATAAGTTCGAATGTGTTGTCATATATGGCAGAAGAAGAGTAGGAAAGACAACATTAATAAATGAGTTTGTGAAAGATAAGAAAACAATATTTTTTACCGGATTAGATACAAATTCACAACAAAATTTAGAGCAATTTAGTAAAAGCATTTTAGAAATGAAAGGAATATCAGCCAACACAGTTTTTAGCACCTGGGAGGATGCGCTGGAACAGATATATGAGATGGCAAAAAAGGAAAGAATTGTTTTAGTTATGGATGAGTATCCTTATTTAGCGAATGGGTATCCTGTAATTTCATCGATTTTATCAAAGTGGATTGACCGAAAATTCTTAGATACAAAATTATATATGATACTGTGTGGTTCCTCATTGTCTTTTATGGAGGAGCAGGTGTTAGGATACCAGAGTCCGCTCTATGGAAGAAGAACCACACAGATTAAAATTTTTCCGTTCTCCTTTGAAGAGTGCAAAGAGTATTATAACAATTTTAGTAAAACAGATTTAGCGATAGCATATGGAATTACAGGAGGTATCCCTCTTTATATGTCCAAATTAGATGATGGATGTACAATTGGTGAAAATATAATTGATAACTTTTTCAATACATCATCGTATTTATTTGAGGAACCTGAAAAATTATTACAGCAGGAGTGCAGAGAGCCGAGACAGTACAATGCAATTATTACGGCAATAGCAAATGGGGCATCAAAATTAAGTGAGATTACCTCAAAAGCTGGATTTAAGGATACCGCAACAACCAGTGTATATATGAAAAAACTGTTGTCACTTGGGCTAATTAAAAAAGAGATGCCATATGGAGAAAAAGGAACAAAAAGAGTTATTTATAGAATAAGCGACAGTATGTTTCAGTTTTGGTATCGCTTTGTGCCAACGAACTTTTCACTGATACAGCAAGGAGCAGGGGAGCTTGTTTATTTAAAGAATAAACAACAGATAAGTACCTATATGGGATTTGTTTTTGAGGATATATGCAGGCAATATTTGTGGAAAGAAAATCTTTCAGGCAGACTTCCGATTCAGTTTCAAAATATTGGGCGCTGGTGGGGAAATAATCCAAAGACAAAGACGCAAGAGGAAATTGATTTGGTAGCCGACGATGGTGATGGAAATGCAATTTTGGCTGAGTGTAAATGGAGAAATGAAGACATTGATGAGGACGAAATATATGCGCTGGCAGACCAGGCAAATATCTTTCATTATAAGCAATGTTATTTTATTCTTTTTTCAAAGACAGGATTTACAGAGCGTTGTTATAAATTGGCAAAGGAAATGGGAAATGTTTTGTTGATTCAATATGAAAATATGTAAAATAAAGGATAGGTTAGGAAATAGAAATGATAATAGATATTCATACACATACTTTTCCGGATAAGATTGCAGATAGTGCGATAGCTCATATGGAAAAGGATATTGTTAAGGGACAGGGATTTGAGGTGAAATGTGCAAGGATTCCGACATTGGAAGGGTTGTCCGATAGCACAAAGAAGGCAGGAATAGATTTGTCAGTGGTATGTCCGGTGGCAACAAATACAAGACAGCCTGAGAAAATTAACCGATTATCAGCAGAGCTGAATGAGAGTATGGACGAGACAAAAGTTTTTCATTTTGGAGCGGTTCATCCGGATTGTGAAAATTATAAAGAAATTATTGATGATATTGTGGCGATGGAATTAAAAGGAATTAAGTTGCATCCGGATTATCAGAATACTTTTTTTGATGATGAGAAATATATCAGGATAGTAGATTATGCGGCCAATAAAGGTCTGGGAATTATTGTGCATGCAGGAGAGGATGTGGGACTTCCTGACACAATACATTGCACGCCGGATATGGTGCTGAATTTATGGAAACATATTCAGCCTGATAAATTGATTTTAGCTCATATGGGCGGTTGGAGATTATGGGATGAAGTGGAAGAAAAAATTATAGGACTTCCGGTATATTTGGATACAGCGGTCGTGCTGAATAGACTGTTTCCTGTAAAATTAGAAAATGAGCAGTTTCAGAGAATGGTTAAAAATCATGGCGCTGATAAGATATTATATGGGACAGACAGTCCATGGTATAATCAAATGCAGGCATTGGAGGATTTTGAAAACTCAGGGCTGTCAAAAGACAATAAAGAATTAATTTTGGGGGAAAATGCCAATAAGTTATTTCATTTTATATAAACGATATTTCATTGTTTTGTTTTTCCTTAAAATGATTGAGGAAAACCTCTACAGCCTTATTGACTTCTTTATACATATTTTTTATAATATTTTATAACTTTAAAGTGAAAAAGCATTAGGAAGAAGGGTAAAAAGATGCCGATTACAGAAATATTAGAAAAAAACGCAAGAGAGTTTGCTACAGATATAGCATTGGTTGAAATAAATCCGGATATACAGGAAAAAAGACGTGTTACATGGCGGGAATTTGAATTGATTCAGCCGGATATGAGACAGCAGTATAGACGTGAAATTACATGGAATGTATTTAATGAAAAAGCAAACAGAGTTGCAAACCTGCTTTTAAGCAGAGGCATACAAAAAGGCGATAAAGTTGCAATTTTAATGATGAATTGTTTGGAGTGGCTTCCGATTTATTTTGGAATATTAAAGACAGGAGCGTTGGCAGTGCCGATGAATTTCCGCTTTGATGAACAGGAAATTAAATATTGTCTTGAACTTTCAGAGACGGATGTGCTATTTTTCGGACCTGAATTTATAGGCCGTATCGAAGAAATTGTTGATGAGATAGATGAAAAGAGAATTTTGTTTTATGTAGGTGGTGATTGTCCTACATTTGCGGAGAATTACGACAATTTGGTATCAAACTGTTCTTCTGTGTCGCCGGATATTAAACTGACAGACGAGGATGATGCGGCAATTTATTTTTCATCCGGAACTACAGGTTTTCCGAAAGCCATTTTACATAATCATGAAAGTTTAATGCATGCGGCAAAAGTAGAACAAAATCATCACGGTCAGACTAAGGATGACGTCTTTCTTTGTATTCCTCCACTCTACCACACAGGTGCAAAAATGCATTGGTTTGGCAGTTTTTTAACAGGTGGAAAAGCAGTTCTTTTAAAGGGAGTGACACCGAAGACGATTATGGAGACGGTGTCCAATGAACATTGCAGTATCGTGTGGCTGTTAGTCCCATGGGCTCAGGATATTTTGCTTGCGCTCGACAGAGGTGAGATAAAATTGGAGGATTATGAACTTGACCAGTGGAGATTGATGCATATAGGTGCGCAGCCTGTTCCACAGAGTTTGATTAAGAGATGGAAAGAATATTTTCCACATCATCAGTATGACACAAACTATGGTTTAAGCGAATCAATTGGACCGGGTTGTGTACATTTGGGTGTGGATAATATACATAAAGTAGGAGCAATCGGTATTCCGGGATTTGGCTGGGAGACAAAGATTGTTGCTCCGAATGGTGAAGAAGTACCACAGGGTGACGTAGGTGAATTGATTGTCAAGGGACCGGGTGTTATGACGTGTTATTATAATGACGAGCAGGCTACAGCCGAGAGCCTTAAGGATGGATGGCTTTACACAGGTGATATGGCAGAGATGGACGAAGACGGTTTTATCTATCTTGTAGATAGAAAGAAAGATGTTATTATCAGCGGAGGTGAAAATATATATCCGGTACAGATTGAAAATTTCTTAAGCAAACATCCAAAAATTAAAGATGTTGCGGTAATTGGTCTGGCGGATGAGAGGCTGGGAGAGATTTCTGCCGCTATCATTGAATTAAATCCTGATACAGAATGTAGTGACGAGGAAATTAATGATTTCTGTAAGGAATTGCCGAGATATAAGAGACCAAGAAAAATTATTTTTGCTGAGGTTCCAAGAAATGCAACAGGAAAAATCGAGAAACCAAAACTCAGAGAGATTTATCATAGTAAAAATTTGGTAGATGCACAGAATAGAGGATAAAGATTTAGTTGACTATATTTTGAAAGTATTATAGACTATTATTATGGAGAAAAGCATATTTCCCAGGAGGGAGGTGTGCTTTTTTTACCCAAAAATATCAATCATGAATCAATGAAAAGGGAGGTAGAAGATGATAGGTATGAGAAAATGGAGCAGGGCAGCCATGGCAGTGGTATTGTCTGTTGCATTAATGGGGGGGTATATCCCAAAAGGAGAAATTCATACATATGGAAGTGAGACGAAGGAGAAACAGGTAGTTTATCGTGAGCTTCCGGAAGAAGAGACTACGATGATAGAAGTATTTAATAAAAATGGTTCTATGAAAAAGGTCTCTATGGATGTAGATGAATATGAGAAGGCACACAATGATGCGCCGGATATGGAACTGAAGTCCGATATTAAGGCAGAAGATAATCTGCCAAAAGGTGTCAGTGGTGTTTCTCCGGCACCTAGTGCAGGCGCTTATAACTTTGCGTATAAAGATTTGGTGAATAATGGTTCGGATGGGGATAATTATTGTATCTTAATTGCCGGCGATGGATATACCGCAAATGAGCAGGATAAATTTCTTCAGATTGCACAGAACATTGCCAACTATTTTATGTCAAGGTCACCATTTAATGAGTCGGGCATAAAAAATAAAATAAACATTAGGGCAGTATGTGTTACATCAAATGAGTCCGGTGTTTCGTTGGACCCGACGAAGCCTTTTGATACTTTTTTTGCAACAACATTTAACAATAACGGTATTGAGAGACTTATCTGGGCACATAACAGCAAGAGTGTGTGGGAAATTGTAAATCAGTATATGCCGGATTGTCAGGTTCCTATTATCGTAGGTAATAGCACGAAATATGGCGGAGCAGGTGGAAGTTACTGTACTATTTCTGCAAACGAGAGTTCATCGGATATTGCTTTTCACGAATTTGGTCACACCGGCGGCTCGCTTGCAGATGAATACTGGGAGTCGACAACAGACTCAACCAACAGAAGAGAAGCACCGAACAGGACATCGGTCAGTGACCCTACAAAATGTAAATGGTCAGATTTAGTGGGTGTAAATGGTGTAGGACTTTACGAGTTTGATGAGGCAGCAGGATGGTACAGACCACATCAGAGCTGTGAGATGAGATATTTGAACAGAGAATTTTGTGAAGTATGTAAAAGACAGATTCGATATAAAATTAAATCTGTAATAGAGAATGCTGTATCTGATAATGAGGTTATTTATAATGCAGACCAATTAAAAAGTTATTGTTCCAGAGTAGCAGCAGGTGCAAGTACAACCGGTAAGACTGTAACGCTGGCAAATGATATTACCCTTTCGGGAACAGATAATATTTCCGTTATGAAAAAGTTTAATGGTACATTTAATGGAAATGGACATATCATTCGTGGGATTCACATAAATTCTTCAGAGGGAACAACAGGTCTTATTGGGGAACTCGGAAGTAGTGCCAGTGTTTTAAATCTTGCAATAGAATCAGCTAATATCACGGGAGACGGATATTATGTCGGTGGAATCGTAGGAAATAATAAAGGGACTATCTATGGATGTTCTTTTAATGGACAGGTACAGGGAAAAAGCGGAACAGGTGGTATTGCAGGAAATAATTCGGGAACGATACATGATTGTTATAATTTAGGTACAGTACATTCTA
This sequence comes from uncultured Eubacterium sp., assembly GCF_937958975.1. Classification (GTDB taxonomy): domain Bacteria; phylum Bacillota; class Clostridia; order Lachnospirales; family Lachnospiraceae; genus Eubacterium_G. The sequence continues at coordinate 142,080 of NZ_CALGRE010000045.1, forward strand.
CTGCTCAGGTATCCGGAGGTATCATCGGATGGATGGAAGGCGGAACAATGTATAACTGCTTTAACTATGGAAAGATAACGGTAGGAAATTCATGGTATGGCGGTGTATGTGGTTACAATCCGGGTGGTACTGTATCAAGTTGTTATTTCTTAGAAGGAACAGCAGGAGAAGGTGTTGCAGGACAGGGAAGCACTACAGCAGTAAAGAAAACTGCCGCAGAATTTTTGAATGGTTCCGTGACATCGTCACTCAATGCAGTAAATGCTATATGGAAGCAGGGAGCATCTTATCCTGTATTTACATACACCAGTATACCGATTCAACAGGAAACAACAACGGCGAAAACATACAATGGCTTTGCAACGATTGAAGCTGAGGATTACTCTTATATGTCGGGAGGTGTAATTGACAATAACAGCTCTGCCAGTGGTGGCCATAATATTGGTGGTGTTGTGAATGGGGTATATACAAGATATGATAATGTATCATTCTCGGAAAATGCATCTTCTATTAAACTTTATTATTCCAGTAAGTCAGGGCAGGCACAGGGAAATGCAGAGATTTATGTGGATAATTTTGACAATAAAGTCGGAACAGTTACACTGCCAAATACCGGTTCAAACTGGTCAGATTATAGTATGATAACAGGAAAACTGGAGAAACAAATTAGCCGTGGAACACATACAGTTTACATAAAATTTGTGACAACAGGTAGTGCGGGTTATGTAGCGAATGTAGATTACTTTACATTTATAAAGGCATCTGAAGAGACAACTGTGCAGCCGGATGGACCGATAGAAGTATTCGGACTTATGTTAACAAGTGAAAGAAATAATATGATTAGTGTTGTGTGGGGACAGAATGAAGAACAGATTGCAAAAGGTCAGAAATATAATGTATATGTGGATGGCAGTAAGAAATTAGAGCAGGTTGGATGCGGACAGTATGATATAGAAGGAATTACAAGTGGAACTCATACAGTTAAGGTCACAGCAGTATTAGATGGAAAAGAAACGGCAGGAATATCGGGAGAAATTGTTGTGAATGGTTCTACCCAGATAGAGACTACCACACAGGCGCCGACAGAGGAGACAACAACGGAGTATACTATAAATGATGGCATTGAGGTAAATGGTTGTCAGATTAGTACAGTATCACAGGGTGTAAGGACGATATATTCTGTGGAAAGCAAAATAAAAGGAAAAGAAGTTGTGGAATCCGGATTGGTTTATTCTATCGCTGATTATGTGGGAGAGAATGAATTGTATGTGGGAAGTGAAAGCGTTTATGTTCAGAATTTCAGAAGCACACAGAACGGATTGTGTGGAACAAACTTCTCGGGTTCTAAGACAGCTTCGAGTTATGCAATGACAGTTCAGTTTTATTCTAAGACTGCAAAAGAATATAATGCAAACTGGAGAGTGAAAGCATATGCAAAACTTTCAGATGGAAGCTATGTATACACGAAAGCTGTGGACTATTCGATATTTAATATTGCGGATACATTATATCAAAATAGCAGGATGGGTACGGAAGCCGCACATAATTACTTATATGATAACATCTTAAAGATAGTAAACAGTAATTATTTGAAAAAAGATTTTAATCATAATAATTCATTAGTAAAATAAATTGTTATAAATGAATATTTGACAATATAACGTAATATCTGTAATATATAGGTACAAAGGAGTTCAAATTATGGACTCCTTTGTTTTTATGTGATGCCGCTTCCGGTAATTATTTAAAAGTTGAATGGAGGAAAATAAATGGAAATAATAAAACTGAGTAGACAGATAGGCAAGGTAAAGCTAAAAAACATGATTGCATTGACAGTTGCCGGAATTATTAATGCATTTGGAATTACAATGTTTTTAGCACCGGTGAAACTTTATGATAGTGGGATTTCCGGAACATCAATGATTTTGTCACAGATTACGCCGAAGTATCTATCGCTTTCCATTTTTCTTATTGTATTAAACATACCATTGTTCTTGTATGGATTAAAAAAGCAGGGAAAAGAATTTACGGTATGTGCCATATATACGGTATTGGTTTATTCATTGTGTGCATGGTTGATTACAGATGTATTGCCTGTAAACGTGAGTATTATGTCACCATTGGCGGGAAGTGATTTGTTTTTATGTGCAATTTTTGGTGGAATCATTTCCGGTATTGGAAGTGGTCTTGCCATTCGATTTGGTGGAGCAATGGATGGTATTGAAGTCATAGCAATCATATTTGCAAAGCGTCTTGGAATAACGGTTGGAACTTTTGTTATGATATATAATGTCCTATTGTATATCGCGTGTGGATTTATAATTCAAAGCTGGATACTGCCATTATATTCTATGGTTACTTATGGGGCAGCTTTGAAGACTGTTGATTATATTATTGAGGGCTTTGACAGGTCGAAATCGGCAATGATAGTCACAGAAAAAGCAGAAGAAATATGTAAAGAGTTATCGGGAGCTTTTGAAAATGGTATCACAACACTAGAGGCACATGGATATTATTCAGATACTTCAAAGACGATGATTTATTTTGTCATTAATAGGTTTCAAGTGGGAAAGGTAAAAAGCATAGTACATAGTATTGACCCTGATGCATACATATCCATCACAGAGGTTGCAGATATATTTGGTGCAAATAATTAAAATTTTTTGGAAATATTTGCAATAAAACTTTGTTCTTGTTCGTTGTATATAAAGTACACATTAGTTTGACAATATTTTAATAGAGCTTTTATATCCACAGGCAACGAAATCAGGTAAGGTCTGCCGAAGGGTAATTGATTTTGACAAGAAAAGAATATGTGCTATAATATCCCCTCGAAAGGAAGAACAAAGAAAATGAAGAGTTTTTCATTAAAAATGAATCATGGCAAAATTAGGAAAATTGGTTGGTTTATTGCATTATATACGATTGCATTTTGTATTGTTGCGTTTACACTGGATAGGATTTTTTTGGCAGAAGGAAAGACTTTTGTCTGGTCAATGGACGGTATGGCACAGCATGTTGTGGCATTAAAATATATAAGGGATTATCTGATTACGTTCTTTACAACAGGGAGTGCTCCGATGGTGGATTATTCTTTGGGACAAGGTTTCGATGTGATAGGAACCTTAAATTATTATGGATTTGGCGACCCTCTCACACTTTTGACGGTGTTATTTCCGGAGAGCGCCATTGAAATTATGTATGAATTTCTTATCTTTTTTAGAATGTATTTGAGTGGTATTTTTGTGGCATATCTGTGTAAAACGCTCGGTAAAACAAATGTGAGTTCTGTTCTGCCGGCATCGTTATTATATGCATTTTGTAATTACGCACTTTGTGGAGGACTGAGACACCCATTGTTTTTTAATGGGATTATGTATCTTCCATTATTGATAGCAGGAGTGGAGATTCTAATTAAAAAGAAGAAAATCGGTCTGTTATGTATTAGTGTTGCGTTGGCATTTGCCAGCAATTATTACTTTATGTATATGAATACCATTATGGCTGCAATTTATTTCTTTGTAAGACAATTTGGAAGTTATCGTCAAAATGGAATCAAAAACTTTTTTATGAGTGTAGGCAGAGTTGTTATCTCGTATTTGTGGGGGATTGGAATGGCTGCGGTCATTTTATTTCCGGCGGTGTATGCTTTTTTGAATAATGCGAGAGCAACTACATCATTGGCGGCGCCCGACTTATTTTATTCAACAGGGCATTATAATATCTTAATCAACAGCTTTTTTATTTCTTACAGAACCTTGAATAATTGGAGCGTTCCGGGCCTCGGTGTGCTTGGAATGTTTGCTGTGGCAGTATTAATTGCCAGTCATAAAAAGTCAGATAGGAAATTGTTAGCAGGTTTTGTTATCGTTCTGGCAATGCTTTGTTTCCCGTTTGTCGGAAAGGTAATGAATGGTTTTTCCTATGCCACAATGAGGTTTAGCTATGCAATGGCATTGCTTCTGTCGGTTATGCTTGTATATGCGATTGATAATTTGCGAGAGATGAAAAAATACCCGATTATCATAATGTCTGGAATTATTGTATTTATGAGTGTGTGTTTGGGATATATTTCAACAACATCGAAGAAACCAAGTGTTTTTTGTATGGCATTGATTTTGATTGTAATATCATTGATTATCGCGTTGTTATATTATCTTTTCAAAAATAAAAGGAAGACAGAATGGATAATATATGGATTTACAGTAATTGCAGTTATAAATCTTATGTTTAACTGTACGACTATATTTAGCAGTAGATATTTTGACTATTGCAGTTCTTTCTATACGAGAGGAAAAGTCTTAAAAAACATGAAGTCGGATACCGTAAAGTTATTACAGGAGATAGATGACGATACATTTTATAGAACAGAGAGAGAACGTGAGATAAGGAATCGTTCTGCTTTCTTTGGTTTTTATGGTGATACTTTTTATTATAGTATTGTTCCCGGAAAGATGACGGATTTATATTCATCGGTAGGTCTGAGTAATTTTCACAGACCGTTTGTTTTAGAAAGTCTGGAAGGACGTCAGGGAATGATGTCTCTTGCAAGCGTAAAATATTATGCAGATTATGAAGATAAAAATGCACCATACGGTTTTGAAAAAATTAAAGAGAAGACAGTGAATGGTGAAAAAATCTGCTTGTATGAAAATAAAAACTTTTTACCTCTTGGAGTCACATACACTTCATATATGACCAGAAAACAGTATGACAGTTTGAAATTGGCTCAGAGAGAGCAGGCATTACTGACAAGTGCCGTTGTAGATGAGGATATCAAGGGAATTGAAAATAATACGGAAGTAAAGGGCATAACAATTTCAAAACCGGAAATCAGGGAAAAGGAACATGTTAAGATTAAGAATGATAAAATAAAATCAAAGCGTGGCGGAAAAATAAAACTCAAGTTTAAGAGCGGAGCAAATAGTCAGACGTTGTTAGCATTGGATAATGTTTATGCAAATGATAAAGATAAAGATGCACACTCAGCAACCTTCAAGGGAAAAAGAGGAAGAGGTAAGATGCGTATCAGAGGAAAGCTTACAGGTTCTTATTTCCCAAAACCCGGAAGTGTTTTAAATCTGGGATATTCTTTTGAGCCGCAGACGTCCTGTAAATTAAAGTTTTGGAAGAAAAGAAAATATCAGTTTGATGATTTATATGTCGCCAGTGTTTCTATGGATGAATATGAGAATTGCATTCGTAATCTTAAAAGAAATACGTTAACAGATATAAAGGTTGGAACAAATGTAATTACAGGAAAGCTGAAAGCAGACAGAGATGAAATATTACAGTTTTCTCTTCCATATAGCAAAGGATACAGTGTATATGTAGATAATAGAAAGGTTCATACATTTTCCAGCAGTATTGGATATATGGGAGTAAAGGTGAAAGAGGGTAACCATGACATTAAAGTGAAATATGCAAGCCCCGGAATTATCCCCGGAATCATCATTACATTGATTAGTTGCATTTTGTTTGGGACAAGAGGTATTATAATAATGAGAGGAAAATCATTGAAAATAAAAAAGAGAATATAAAGAGGAGAGGCTGTGGAATCATTAAGATTTACCACAGCCTTTTGATTAATTATGTGTTAAGGTTTAACTACTATATTTCCCCAATTATAATCTACCTCTGTATAGTTTGTGTCGACTATTTTTAGAATATTGTTATACAAGTATTCGTGTGAGTACAATGTATTCATTTTTTTGTCCTGATATAATTTATCAGCAATATTATAGATGGAATAATTAATTACATTACTATATACATAGCTGCCATCAGATAGTGTCGCATATGCACGGACTTTGTAAATTGAATTAAATAATTGTTTGGTTTTATTTGTAAAGAGCATTGTCTGTACAAAAAATGTTGCAGTCGGTGAGGCTGTGTCAAATCGATAATTGGCTGTTCCGATTGGAGTAGAAACATGTGTTTTTACATATTCGTTTCCAGAATTGATATACATATCGTCATCTTCCACAGGAAATGTCTTATCATCGATGTTGGAAAGAGCATAAATAAATCCCCACCCGGTAACTGATTGACCGTTAATTTGTTGTTCTACAGAACCTACGACACGACTACCTTCTAATAAAGAGCTAATCTGAAATCCTTCTATATTAACAGCATCACTGATAGTGATAGGATTATTTTTAATTGTGTCGGTGCTGAATTGAAACCAGTCTACATTGACTACATTACCACCGTCATTAACAAATTTTAAAAAGATTTTATGTGTTCCACTGTTTATTATATGTGTAAGATTAACTGTTTTTGTAATATATGTATTCCAGTCATTACCGGTTTCTTCAATTGGAATCACTACTGATGGCTCGCCGTTCATATTATCCATATATACATGGATATAACCGCCACTTCCTTTTTGACAGGAATAGTTTAATTCAATGGATTTGGCATCTTTGGTAAATTTTACATTGTTGTACAAAGTCCAATCATCATTATGTGTGCCTCCGATATTTTTAAGATTTCCTTCCGTGTCTTTATCAATGACAACACCGTACTGGTCAGAATAATCTTCAGCTTCTATTCGTGCAAAACCGTCATATGTTTTCTCCTGGGGAGGTTTTATTTCCTCCATTGTACCGTTACTGTTTACCGTTCCGGCATAGGAGTATACGCTTGTATCCTCAATATTTAGATGAAGAACCGGACGTACGGTCATAAAGCTATCTTCAACAGGGGAACCATTGCAGTATGCAAAACCGGATTGCATCACATATGAGGCATATTTTCCGATGTACCATTCAAACACAGCGCCTGATTGGTCACGGTAGTTATCGTCTCCCATAGTTCGGAGCCACCAGCCCGGTATTCCCCAAGGACAGGTTTCCCAATCTAATTTTGCATTTGCATATGGTGTGACAGTAAGCTCTCTTGTCGGAGTTACAAAACGTTCATTTGTAAAACCATATTCTGAATTTAATGCCTCTTTATGTGCTAAACAATAAATTTTATCATAAGTATCGTTCACAGCAAATGAATCTGGGAATGGGTCCTGTTTGTTAGATACCAATGTTGTCTGAATGGCATTTTGTTCTTTTAATGTAAAAGCTGTATTTATAAAATTATTATTAGTATAATCAATTCCGTTTTTATTCATATTACTTCCATAGCCATTTAACCAGCTTCTAAGAGTACAATTTTCCCATGTAACAATGTTTGCCGTTTCATTCCAAGGCTTTGTGTCCAGAGCTTTATCTGATAAGAGGAAAACGTCATTTCCGTTCTTTTTTAATATCCTCCATTTAATAGGCTCTTTTGTTTGACCGTTTATATCATTCTGATAGTAGTTTCCAAAGTAGATACAATCCCATGTAGTATTACCGTCGCTGTCTGTAGTTGGATTTGACAGAGTGTGATTTGCTGTCTCAATGGTATCTGCATTTGCAGGTTGAATAAATGTATTTATAACAGTTGTTATAATAAGTGCAAATAACACTATAAAGGATAAAAAATTTTTTTTGAATTTTGTCATATAAGTTTCCTCCTTTTTCTTATTAATTTGAATATATCATTGCTAAAAATCCATGTCAATGGAAAAATGTTATCGATAACAATTGAACCGATTTTATTTGTTTCTTTTTATATGCGTGGGTGTAAAAAAATTATTGACATACTATGTATAATTTTATATATTTATTAAGGTTAGAAATACTAAACATTTTGTTTAGTTTTTGAAAACAAAGAAAGGCAGTTTATAAATTACAATGGATATAGGAAGTAAGATAAAGGAATTGCGGATAGCCAACGGTCTGACACAGGAAGAATTGGCAGACCGCTCTGAATTGTCAAAAGGTTTTATATCTCAGGTAGAAAATAATCTGACATCACCGTCGATTGCTACTTTAGTAGATATTTTGCAATGCTTAGGAACAGATTTGAAGTATTTTTTTCGAGATGATGAGGATAATCAGATTGTTTTCTCTAAAGAGGATTATTTTGAGAAGACAGATGAAGAGTTGAAAAATACAATTCAGTGGATTATACCAAATGCACAAAAAAATATGATGGAGCCGATTTTAATTACTTTAAAAGCAGGTGGCTCTACATATCCTGACAATCCACACGAGGGAGAAGAGTTTGGTTATGTGCTATCCGGGACTGTTCAGGTGATTGTCGGGAACCGTTCGTTTCAAGCTAAGAAAGGCGAGTCGTTTTATTATGAGGCAAAGTATAAACACTATTTGAAATCAAAAGGCGGTGCGAGGGTGCTATGGGTAAGCAGCCCGCCAAGCTTTTAAGAAATATATCGGAGGTAGAAATGGGAAATACGATTATTGAACTGAAAAATATATCAAAAAATTTTGGGGAACATCAGGTACTGAAAGGAATAGATTTGAATATTTATGAGAATGAATTTCTCACACTTTTAGGTCCCAGCGGCTGTGGAAAGACGACGATTCTCAGAATTATTGGAGGATTTGAAGACCCCAGCAATGGCCAGGTATTGTTTCATGGAAAGGACATTGCCAAAATTCCTCCATATAAAAGAGAAGTCAATACCGTATTTCAGAAATATGCGCTTTTTCCATTTTTAAATGTATATGACAATATAGCATTTGGACTGAATTTAAAGAAAATGGATAAGAAGATTATCGATGAAAAAGTAAAAAAAATGTTGAATTTAGTTGGCATGAAAGGATTTGAAAAGAGGGATGTTACCAGTCTTTCCGGAGGACAGCAGCAGCGTGTTGCGATTGCCAGAGCATTGGTAAATGAACCGAAGGTTTTATTGCTGGATGAACCTCTCGGTGCATTAGATGCGAAACTGAGAAAAGACATGCAGGTTGAATTGAAAAAGATTCAGAAAGAAGTGGGGATTACATTTATATTTGTCACCCATGACCAGGAGGAGGCGCTTTCAATGTCTGACACGATTGTGGTAATGAATGATGGTGTAATACAGCAGATTGGAACTCCGATTGATATATATAATGAACCACAGAATAGATTCGTTGCAAACTTTATTGGAGAGTCTAATATTATACAAGGAAATATGATAAAGGATTGTCTTGTAAAATTTGATGATGTTATGTGGGAGTGTGTGGATAAAGGCTTTAAAGATAATGAAGAGATTGAAGTGGTTTTGAGACCTGAGGACATGGATATTGTTGCACCGGACAAAGGAAAGATTGTTGGGAAGATAATATCCAAGGTGTTTATGGGAGTGCATTACGAATATCTTGCACAGACAAAATATAGAAACTACAAGGTACATACTACGGAAAATATTGACCTTGGTATCGAGGTGGGGTTAACAATTGACCCGTATGATATACAGGTTATGCACAAGATGGATAATTAGGAGGAGAGATATGCGTCATTACAAAGGCTTAGTAAAACCCTATGTTTTATGGTCATTTTTGCTTATTGCGCTGCCCCTGGTTTTGATTTTGTTATACTCGGTTACTACAGGGGATAATTCACTTATAACAATACATTTTACATTGGATAATTTTAAGAAAATGTCAGACCCGGTATATCTTAATGTGTTTATAAAGTCATTTGAGATGGGGCTGCTTACGACTGGGATTTGCCTGATACTGGCATATCCTATGGCATATTTTATTTCTAAATTTAGTGATGAAGCACAGAGTATCTTAATATTACTGGTCACCATTCCTATGTGGATTAATACTTTGCTCAGAACTTATGCGTGGATTAGTCTCTTGTCGGATAATGGTATTATTAATACATTATTGAAAGCTATCGGATTAAATCCGGTGACTATGATGTATACAAATTTCTCTGTTATTATTGGTCTGGTGTGTGATTTACTTCCATTTATGGTGATTCCGATTCATACTTCATTAGCAAAAATGGATGAATCGTTAGTAGAGGCTGCCAGTGACCTAGGAGCAAACCGATTAAAAACATTTACTAAGGTGATATTGAAATTATCGCTTCCGGGAGTTATCAGTGGTGTTACAATGGTATTTTTATTATCTATTTCAACATTTGTTATCCCTGTTCTTCTGGGAGGACATCAGTTTGTTTTAATTGGTAACTTAATTGAAAATCAGTTTATATCTGTCGGTGATTGGAATTTCGGAAGTGCCATATCAGTTATTCTTGCAATTGTTATCCTTGCGATGATGGGGTTAATGAAAAAAATTGACCCGGATGATAACGGAGGTGAAAAATGAAAAAGAGAGTCTCCATAGGTTCTAAATTATACATAGCATTAATGTTTTTATTTTTTTATCTTCCGATATTTGTGACGATGTTCTTTTCATTTAATTCCTCAAAGTCATTGACAAGTTTTGCAGGTTTTTCTCTTAGATGGTATAAAAAACTTCTAACGGATACAAATATTATTTCGGCGGTTTATGTCTCTATCAGTATAGCTGTGATTGCAACCATTATTTCAACGATTCTCGGAACAATTACGGCAATTGGATTGTCAAAGAGCAAGAGAGTTTTACGGGAATGGATTTTGAATGTGAATAATATGCCAATTATGAATCCGGAAATCGTTACCGCTATTGGAATGATGATTTTATTTACTTCTGCAAGAATGGAGCGGGGGTATATTACGATGCTTCTGGCACATATTGCTTTTTGTACACCGTATGTGATTGTGAGTGTTTATCCGAAGGTTAGGAGTATGAATCATAACCTGGCGGACGTTGCAATGGATTTAGGTGCAACACCATTTCAGGCGCTTACAAAGGTTATTATTCCAATGCTAAAGCCCGGAATTTATGCAGGAATGCTGTTGGCGTTTACAATGTCTATCGATGACTTTGTTATTTCATATTTTGTAACAGGAAATGGAATATCTAATATTTCGATTGTGGTATATAACATGACAAAGAGAACAAATCCTACAATCAATGCCCTGTCAACAATTTTGATATTGGTTGTAGTAGTAGTTTTGGTTGTTGTCAATGTAATTCCTGCGATTGTGAAAAAGCATAAGGGCAAACGTGTTGAATTAGCGGATGCGGGGAATGGAATCTTTAAAAAGGTAGTCGGAATTACGGCAATAATTGCGATGATAGCCGTTGCAACATTCTGCGTGGCAAAATTTACTTCTATAAGCAGTAAACCGATACTTCGAGTATTTAATAGCGGAGAATATATTGATACAGAATTGGTAGACAGGTTTGAAAAAGAAAATGATTGTGAAGTGGTTTACGAGACATTTGATTCGAACGAGTCTATGTATACAAAAATTCAGAGCGGTTCGGAATACGATATTGTGGTACCATCAGATTATACAATTGAGAGACTGATAAAAGAAGATTATTTGCAGGAAATAAACTGGGATTTAATAACAAATAAGGATAAGATTGTGCCGTCTTTGCTTCAGAATAATTTTGATAAAGGAAGCCGATATGCAGTACCTTATTACTGGGGAACTGTCGGAATTGTCTATGATAAGAGAAAGGTGGCAAAAGAGGATTTGTCGCAGGGATGGGAAATTCTTAGAAATAAAAAATATAAGGGCAAAATATATATGTATGATTCCGAGAGGGATTCACTTATGGTTGCTCTAAAGGCTCTGGGATATTCTATGAATACAGACAATAAATCCGAATTAAATCAGGCATATACCTGGCTGGTAGAGCAGCAGAAGACAATGGCACCGGTGTATGTCGGAGATGACGTTATGGATAATATGATTTCCGGAAATAAGGAGATGGCAGTCGTTTATTCCGGGGATGGAGCTTATATTATTTCTGAAAATGAAGATATGGGATTTTTTGTTCCGGAACAGGGAAGCAATGTATGGATAGATGGAATGGTAATTACCAGGCATTGTGAAAATACAGAGCTTGCTCATAAGTTTATTGATTTCTTTTTACAGAGAGATGTGGCAATACAAAATACAGAATATATTGGTTACGACAGTGCGGTGCAGTCAGTATATGAATATTTTAGAGATGAAGAGTATAAGGGGAATCCGGGATGTGCACCGGATACCACAAATAAGAAAAATGAAGAGTTTAAAGATAGAGAGCAGGAAATAAAAGAGTATTGTGCAAGTTTATGGACAAAAGTAAAATCCCATTAGCTATTATAATTTTAACAAATATTAATAATTGTAAAAAAAACGTAAGAAATTCTTAATAAAAAATCACTTGTAATTCATATATGCAAGTTGTATACTTTGTATTAGTCAAAACGACACAATTCCATCACATTAACATCAAAATGTTTGATGGATACAAAATTGTTACAAGTTCACAATATAATTACAAAATATTTTTTACAAAGGTAAAAAGGTATGAACGTATTAGAAGAGATTAAGAATTTTGCGCTGACAGATGAAGACAGGATTGCTATTCATAGTGGCGATACCTGTCTTTCCTATGGTCAGTTAAATAGTTATTCAGACCGGCTGGCTGCATGGATTTACAGGAATTATGGAGACAGTAAAATACCGGTTGTGGTTTATGGTCATAAGAATCCATATATGATTGTTTGTTTTCTGGCATGTGTGAAAGCAGGAAAAGCGTATTGCCCACAGGATATTTCTATACCCGATTCGAGAGTGATTGACACAGTAGAATGTGTGGAGCCTGAAATAATATTCCAGGTTGAAGGAGATATCGTCCTGGAAAATCAAAATGTAATTAACCTTTCACAGGTAAAAGAAATTATTGAAAAAGAGAAGGAAGCAGTGGATGCTTCTGTGTGCGTAAAGCCTGAGGATACATATTATATTATATTTACGTCGGGCAGCACAGGAAAACCGAAAGGTGTACAGATAACATTTGATTGTCTGAACAATTATCTGGACTGGTCTGTAACACTTGGAAGTACAAGAAGCGAAAAAATTGGAAAGAATTTTGGAAATCAGGCACCATTTTCTTTTGATTTATCTGTAATGGATTTATATACATGTCTGGCATGTGGAGGAACATTGCATACAATGACAAAGAAAATGCAGGAAGATTATGGCGCAATGTTTGAGCATTTTGAAAATGCAGATATGAATATATGGGTATCGACACCGTCGTTTGCCGATATGTGTCTTGCGGACAAAAAGTTTTGTAGTGATATGATGCCAAATTTAGAAATGTTTCTATTTTGTGGTGAGGTGCTGACTACATCTACAGTAAAAAAACTGCATGAGAGGTTTCCAAGTGCGAAAGTAATTAATACTTATGGACCGACGGAATCTACTGTCGCTGTGTCTGATGTGTTGATAACATCTAAGCTTTTAGAGTCGACTATGATAAAGGGGAAGTCTTTGCCGGTAGGACATGAGAAAAAAGGCACATGGTTAGAAATTCATGATGAAAATGGTAATTGCCTTTCTGAGGGTGAACAGGGAGAAATTATTATTATCGGGAATACCGTAAGCACAGGTTATTATCAAAGGGAAGACCTGACAAAGAAAGCATTTTTTGAATGTGAAAGAGAAGGCAGAACATATCGTGCATATCACACGGGAGATGCCGGATATAAAATAGATGGACAACTATATTATAATGGAAGAATTGATTTACAGGTAAAATTAAACGGATATAGAATTGAAGTGGAAGACATAGAAAATAACATGCTGAGACTGCCACAGATTCATCATGCGGTTGTTATGCCAAATATGAAGGAAGGTAAGGTGAGAAGCCTGACTGCTTTTGTGACAGGAGACCTTGACGGTAAGACACCTCAGGAATTTGGAAGGAAAGTCAAAAAGCAGTTGAAGGATATTCTGCCGACGTATATGATTCCCAAAAAAGTAAAATATATCGAAGAAATTCCGATGAATCATAACGGTAAAGCTGACCGTAAGTTTCTGGGAGGGTTATTATAATGAGTTTTTATTCAGGAGAATATTTCTTTCTTGTTCTAATACTGGTTCTTGTCGGAGCATTGATACTCGGATTATTAGAAAAACCGATGAAATGGTATAACATAGCTGTTTCGATATTATTTATTGTGTTGGTTTTAGAAGGAACTCCGTCAGCATTGATATATTTTTGCGTTTATTTTTTGATGGAATTGCTGTTGGTGAAATTGTATGAACAATTAAGAAAAAAAGGCAGAAAGTTATGGATATACAGATTGTTTGTTTTCCTGACAATATTGCCATTAATATTATGTAAACTATGTGAATTGAATACATTTAGTCAGATGGGATGGTTTCAGTTTATTGGAATATCATATCTTACATTTAGAGTTGTTCAGATTATCATAGAAATTTATGATGGAGTCATTGAGAGTGTATCTGTTACTGAGTTTACCGGATTTCTTATTTTCTTTCCCACATTTAGTTGTGGACCGATAGACAGAAGCAGAAGATTTGAGAGTGATTTTACAAAGACCTATAAGAGAAGTGAATATTTAGAGCTGTTTGGAATAGGTCTTGAAAAAATGATATGGGGATTGCTCTATAAATTTGTTTTAGCGGAATTGGGTTACAAGGTGATGATGTTAGTGACAGAGCCTACATTACTCAATGAAATTGCCTATGCCTATACATATGGAATCTATATGTTCTTTGATTTTGCAGGATATAGCCTTATGGCAGTAGGAACAGGTTATATGCTCGGTATTAAAGTGCCTGACAATTTTAATAAACCGTTTCTCAGCAAGGATATGAAAGATTTCTGGGCGAGATGGCATATTACTTTATCAGAGTGGTTTAGAGATTTCATATTTACCAGGTTTGTTATGGCTTCGATGAAAAAGAAGCGTTTTCCTACCCGGCTTACAACGGCATCTGTAGGTTTTATTATCAATATGCTCGTTATGGGCGTATGGCACGGGCTTGGAACCTGCTATATTTTATATGGATTATATCATGGAGTGCTTTTGGCACTGACAGAAATATACCAGAAGAAATCTAAGTTTTATAAGAGAAATAAAAAGAAAAAGTGGTATGGTGTCCTATCATGGGCAGTTACAATGAATTTAGTCATGTTTGGATTTTTGATATTTTCGGGACATATTATTTAGTGGGGAACCGGAAATTAAAAATAATTGGAGGTGAATAAGATGGAAGAGAAAGTTTTAGATTTATTAGAAGAAGTGTGTGAGGATGATGTAGTGAGAGAGGATTTAGATATGGACTTATTCGAAGAAGATATCTTAGATTCCTTAGGTTTTGCTGAGTTATTGACAATGATAGAAGATGAGTTAGGTGTCATCATTGCTCCTTCTGAGGTAGTAAGAGAGCAGGTAAATACTGCCAATAAGATTATTGCGCTGGTAAAAGAGAAGAGTGAGAATTAAAGTGTGTAATACAGAGGTGAAATTTAATGAAAAACATTAAGGCAATAGGAATAGCTTTCCTTATGTTTATCATGACTGTTGCTGTGATAAAGATTACTATAAATCGAGGCATGCCGGAATATAGTACAAGGTATGGTACATGGGTCAGTGCTTCTAAGTTTGGCTGTAATTCCGGAATGAGAGAGTTGTTAGATAATGATGGCATTGTTACAGTGTTTGGTTCCTCAGAATTGAGACATTGTCAAAAATCAGGATTTCATGGGGATACTATTTATAAGAGTACAGATATGAAACCGGTATTTATTGGAAAAGGTGGTTACCAGAGCCTGAATCATGCAATTACTTTGGGGTCGCTTGGTGATAAATTGAAAAATAAAAAAGTCGTCCTCAGTGTCTCTCCGCAATGGTTTAAGCCGAATGGAGTAAAAAAGGAGGCCTTTGGTGCCTCATATTCTGAAACGAATATGATTGCGTTTTTAAAAAACAAGGATATTCGTGATGAGACAAAACAATATGTCCTTGACAGAATACAAACGTTGACAGATGAAAACCCTGTCATGTGGAATCGTGTTCAGGATGATGTAAAGTGGTATCTGAAGAATGAAGGAAATTTATTTGATAAGATGAGAAAGGGAATCCACAGTTTTCTTGCCAAAGATAAGGCAGAGACAAAACTCTTTTTAGCATCTGTTTCAAAAGGATTCTATCAGTGTAAGGATGACGAAGAAAAAAAGGAGATAGACTGGAAGAAGCTCTATAAAAAGGCCGATAAGAAGGGGCGTAAAAAGACAGGAAATAATAAATATGGCATGCTCGATAAGGTATATAACAGAAGATATAAAAAAAGAATCGAGAATAATGATATCTGTGATTTAAAGTATTCTCCCGAATCCATTGAGTTTCAGGACTTACAATGCTTTTTGGATATTTGTAAACAGGAAAATATTGAAGTGTTGATGATAATGCTTCCGCTAAATGGAAGATGGAGTGATTATGCAAATTACCCGACAGAAAGAAGAGAAAAAATTTATGGCAGGGTGAAAGCAATTGCGGAAAGAAATAGCATACAGTTGGCAGATTTGACACATTTAGAATATAAAGATTATATATTTGAGGATGATAGTCATTTGGCATTGAAAGGGCTGGTAAGTTTTAATGAACAGATTTACAACTTTTATAAACAAAGTAAAAAATAGTGAAAAGGCAAGGTTTGTGTGTAAGGTGCTTGTAATATATGTTGTTCTAATGATGGTTTGGGGATATTATATTATCTCAAAGGATGCAGCAGCGCCTGTATTTATATACGAAGAATTTTAAAGATATAATTTATGTGTCAGGTCTGGTATTTTTTTATTTCATTTCTTTTAAAATATTAACATTTGGAGTATACTAATTTCCGTGAGGAGAAATAATATGGACAAGAATTTTTGGCACGAGTATTTTTCTATTCCAAACTTAATGGGATATTTTAGAATTTTTTTAGTTTTTGTATATATGGTGTTGTTTTACCGGTCATTGTCGGGCGCACCTTACTGGCCGGTAATTATAACAATTGTTATCTCAGGGCTGACAGACTTTTTTGATGGAAAGATTGCAAGAAAGTTCAATATGATAACAGAGTGGGGAAAAGTGTTAGACCCGATTGCAGATAAGATAACGATTGGAGCGATTATCTTAAGCCTGTGTTTTAAATATAGGATTATAATTGCAATGGCTGTTTTATATATTGTAAAAGAAGGGTTTATGGCAATTGCAGGAATGGTGTCTATAAAGAGAGGGCATAAAGTTGAAGGCGCCATGTGGTATGGAAAGGTATGCACTTTTGGTACCTATATTATCTTGATTTTACTACTTTTATATCCGGCTATGAATATTATAATAGTCGATATTCTTGTCGGGGTTAATATGGTGATTATGCTATTTACTTTTATAAATTATATTTTGTATTATGGCAGGGTAATAAAAGGATTAAGTAAAAATATGGAAAGTTTGTCTTGACAAAAATATAATAATAGTTTAGAATCGACAGTGCGTGATGCGAGGTATCATGAGCCTGGTTAGCTCAGTTGGTAGAGCAGAGGACTGAAAATCCTCGTGTCTCTGGTTCGATTCCGGAACCAGGCAGTTATTATGCGGGTGTAGTTCAGTGGTAGAACACCAGCCTTCCAAGCTGGATATGTGGGTTCGATTCCCATCACCCGCTTTTTGTTTGCTATAGAGTCATGCAAAAATAGAAAAGAAGCATTATTGTGTGAGTTTACTCACAAAGATAATGCTTCTTTTTTATTTTTATGTGGCGAATAGCCACACCGAGATGTAGCACGAGAAGTGCGGAATCGAGGTGCGTGACTGTTTTAATAAATTGTTTTAGTAAAAATGCTATACCATTTCAAAGTATTTCGTGAAATATGATAATTGATATAGGAAAAGTGATAAATTATAATAATAGAAAAGGGGACGGATTGTTGTATTTGAAAGATATTGAATAATTTTTAGCATATAATCGGAAGTTATATGAAAAGGAGGTAAAAATGGGAGCGGGAAAGAAAATAGGAACTATATTTCTATGTTTATTGATGGTAGTCTGTAGTTTGCAGTATGTACCATCAGTACAAGTAGAGGCAGCAAATGTTATAGAAATCAGAACGGTAGACGATTTGTATAACGTGAATAACAATTTATCCGGAAACTATATTCTGATGAATGATATTGATTTATCTGAGGCAACAGCTGAGGGTGGAAAATATGATTATCTGGGAAACGGATGGAGACCAATTGGTTGTGATGACACATATAAACCGGTTAAAGATAGCGGATTTTGTGGAAGTTTTAATGGAAATGGATACAGCGTGAAAGGGATGCGGATTGAAATTAATAATTCGGCTGCAAGCAATAGAGAGTATGAATTAGGGTTATTTGGAAAATTGGGTCAAGGAACAATAAAGAACTTGAAAGTAGAGGGCTTCATTAAGGCTACAGTGGATAACAGAGGAGCTAATGTTGGAGCAATAGTTGGAAAAGTTGGAGAACAGGGTACATTATTAAATTGCGGAAGCGATTGTGATATTTATGTTTGTTCAGGACCATCGGGTGGCGCTATTGCCGTTGGAGGTGTTACTGGTACTACTTTTGGAAGATTGAAATATTGTTATAACAGAGCTGATATCAAAGCAATAAGTTATGTTGACCAGGCTTGTGTGCATATAGGAGGCATTGCGGGAAGTTCTTATTGTGGGGAAGAAGTAGGTGGAGATATCAAGGGATGTTATAATACAGGAAATATTACAACAACAATGGAGTTAAATGAA
This sequence comes from uncultured Eubacterium sp., assembly GCF_937958975.1. Classification (GTDB taxonomy): domain Bacteria; phylum Bacillota; class Clostridia; order Lachnospirales; family Lachnospiraceae; genus Eubacterium_G. Next base: position 160,601 of record NZ_CALGRE010000045.1, read on the forward strand.
AGCGAAGGAGGCTGCACGACTGGAGGAATATGTGGAGCCGTAGTTGGAGATAAAGAAATTGGTTATCGGTTTGTTTTAGCGAATAATTATAATACAGGAAATATTACGGCTAATGCGACAGGAAAAAAGGCATCAGCGCAGGTTGGTGGTATTATAGGTGCGGCTTCGATATATACATATTTGACAATACAAAAGTGTTATTCTATCGGAAAACTTGAAAGTACAGGACATAAGTCCGCAATTGGAGGTTCGGTTTTCATTTTCCCTATTACAGTTGAGAACTGTTATTATCTGGAGGGCCAGGGAGAACAACAGGAGGGTGCAATTCCTTTGTCTGTAGAGCAGTTAAGCAATAGGGAGTCGTTTGAGGGATTTGATTTTTATAAAAACTGGACGATAGATAGAAAAGCGGATTATCAATATCCACAGCTTCGTGAAAACAGGCAGGATGTGTTCAGAGAGATAGATTCAATTGAAATATTATCTTTGCCGGACAAGCAGACATACTATACCGGAGATGAACTTGTTCTTACAGGTGCAAGGTTGAAAGTTTATTATAGCGATGCGACTACAGAGGAAATTGCTATAAAGTCAGATATGGTAAGCGGTTATGATACAAATGTGGCAGGAGAACAGGAAATTACAGTAAAATACAGGAATCTGGTAAAAACATTTATCGTACATGTGGAACAGAAAAAAGTTGTGTCTATTTTGGTCAAAGAGTCTCCAGATAAAACATCGTATATAGAAGGTCAGACATTTGATTCTTCGGGAATGGTTGTTGAGGCAGTGTATAACAATGGAGAAAGAAAAATTGTAACAGATTATACAGTGGAAGAAATAGGACATACTGTAGGAGAACGTGACTTAGTAATATCGTATCAGGGAGCAACGACTACTGTCGGTATAACTGTTTCGGAAAGAAAAGTAGAGTCTTTGAACATAAAGAGATTGCCGAAAAAAATTGTATATTTTACAGGAGATGTGTTTGATGCGTCAGGCCTTATTGTTGAGGCGGTATACAATGATGCATCAAAGGAGATTGTGAGCGATTATAATTTATCTGATACAGATACAGCAGAGGCAGGTGTGAAGGTAGCGACCATATCATATGCAGGAAAAACAGCTGTATTTCAATATAGTGTTGTCGAACCGAAGGTAAGTGGACTTAAAGTAAAGGGAGATTATAAGAAACATTATATTGAAGGAGAGGAACTCGACTTTAGTGGGTTAGAAATTTTTGCAGAGTATACAAATGGAAAGGTAGAAAAAGTTCTTTTGAACGAATGCAAAGTAAAGGGGTATACTGGAGAACATGGAAAAAATACTGTTGTCCTATCGTATCATGATGCAAGTTATAGCCTTGAGGTGGATGTACATAAAGCGACAGACATAAGAACAGTACAAATTAAACCGGATTGTGTGCATGGTGGAGAAAAAATTAGTTATTGTACTGTATGTAACAGTGTGATTGCGATTGAGCAAACGAATGCATTAGGTCATAATTTTGTTGTTATAAATAAGAAAAAAGCAGATTATTTTAGTGCAGGATATACAGGAGATAAAAAATGTAAGAACTGCGGAATTGTCGAGGTAAAGGGTAAGAGCATACCAAAACTTATTCTTAAGAAGCCGGTCATAACAGTTAAGGCAGGAAAGAAGAAGGTGAAGGTAACTATTGGGAAAGTACAGGGAGCTGTAAAATACCAAATAAGAATAAAAAAAGGTAATAAGTGGAAAACCTATACGACATCGAAATTAAAGAAAACAATTAAGGGACTTACAAAAGGAAAACGATATAAAATAAAAGTTAGAGCTGTGGCAATAAAAGGAGAGATGAAAGCAAACAGCAAATATAGCAAAACAGTAAAAATTAGAGTTAAATAATTAAATATAAAAAGAGATGACTGCTCAAAATTGAACAGTCATCTCTTTTGCTATATTTTTTTAATTATATCCAAATGAGGATAAAAGATAAATGTAAATTCATCTATGGTAGTATGCGTTCCGTATTTTTGCCTGTAATATTTAAGAGCTTCAAGTAGAAACGGTTCAGTCACATTTAGATAGTCGGCAAATTCATAAATATTGCGACAGCCCTGATTAAATGCACAAATTATTTGTTTTAGTGATGCCAGTTTTTGGTATGCCCATATGCGGGCGGTATGTTCCTGCTTTCTGTTATTGAAATCTGTTGTTTCTAATATATTTCCCAATGTCGTTTCATGATGTCCGATTTCTTCAGCCAGAATGCACGAGCGTTCATCTGTTGTGTTTAAGCTGTCACTTAATGCAATTACACCATCGGCATACAATCCTTTTATACGGCTGTCATTTTCAAAATGATAATCCTCTACAATATATAGATGCGAATATTCATCCAATAGTTTTTCATATGTATTCAAATATTCATCTCCTTTTAGTTAGTTATTGTTTTCTTCTGCTTTTTACAAATTCTGCAAATTTTTGTATTTCTTCTAATTCGCTTTCAGAGTATTCTTCTCCGTCAAAGTGGGCTGCAATTGTATTTACCGGTAATTGTGTTACATCTGTTTTTTCAATACTCGGTGTTTCATCAAAAAAATAAGAAACGCTGATTCCAAAAATTTCCGAAAAAGCTAAAAGTTTACTTTGAGGTAAATCTATTTTCCCGGCTTCAATTTTAGCAATTGCTGTCTTTTCCTTATATCCAACTTTTAATGCCAGTTCTGTTTGGGATAGCTGATTTTCTTTTCTTAAATTTTTAATTTTTAAACCAATTCTTTCTTGCAGTGTCATGGTAAGATACTCCTTTTTGTATGATAACAAATTATAACATTTGGTAGAATTAAATTCAATATAAAGTAGAAAAAATAATTGAATGTTGACAATAAATCAACTATATGATACTATAGACGTAGGTTGATTAAACATCAACTTAAATAAGTGCATTTATTTTTTAAAAATAATGTTGAATTAAAATCAACTACAAAGAAAGAGGTAATTATAATGAAAGAAAAAATGAATAAGGCAATAGCCGCAAATAGTGAGACATCTATTATGGAGAAAACGATTCGTGAACAGGATTTAAAGTCAGGTAATTTAGAAGAGAATAAAGCTACCATATTTAGTGGAAATACAGAACCGAGTAAACAGGCAGCAAACTATCAGGGAGTAAAAGTTGGCGATATATATGTGAATACGCAGGAAAAATTATCCTATATTGCTGTAAATGTGTCGGAGACAGAAGTCAGCTGGAGGGCTGGAGCAGTAATTGATGATATTGCACAGAGTAATTATTTGACATACTCTTCTAATAGAATCGAACAGATAACAGATGATTTAGAGAATGGAATAAGTCTGATGGATTTTGATGCAGCTATATTAGGAGAATGGACGAGAAATAACATTAACAGTTCGGCGCAATTGGTTGAAAAAAATACAACAATTTTATCAGAGTTTATCCGCACAAAAAATATTGAACAACTTTATATAAAACCAGCAGAGGGTTTTAAGTATAGAATCTTATTCTTTTCTCAAAAAGCTTTATATACTGTTTTGGCTTCTGATTCAGATTTGAGCAGCTGGAATCTTGAAAGCAAAGTGTACAATATTCCGGTAAATGCCGAATATTTCAGAATCATACTTGCAAAAGATAGTGAGGCGGAAATTCTGCCGGATGAAAGTGTAAATATTTCTATTAAAAGAAAAGGAGTGAGTAACTTTTTAAATCCGTACAACTATTATAATGAATTGGAATGGATAGATGGAGAGTATTTTCATGAAGGTGTTTTAATAGAAAATGAAAATGTTATGTCAACGAAACCTATAAAGTTATATCCGGGAGTAAAATTTAGGCTTTCTTCATTTTATCCTAATGGTGTGCTGATATCATATTGGAAGAATGGAGAACATGTGGTTGATGTGCAAGCATCGGAAAATGCAGGTGTAGATTATCTGATAATTCCGGATAATGCGGATTCTGTATCATTTACTATAAGAAAGGAAGATGAAGATAAATATGTATATATATCGGGAAATCCGAAAATTGATGATACACTTGCGATATTGACATTGATTCGCCAGAATAAGGCAAAAGAAGGTGGAAGACTGACCGGAAAAGTGCTATCAATCCTGGGTGATAGCATTTCTACCTTTGGCGGAGAGTGTAAAGAAACGGAAGAAATATCTGAAAATGGGGAGAAAATAATAAATTATTGGTCGGATGGTAAATGGACATATAAAGGAAACAGGGTAAAGTATCCTGTCAAGGGTGAATTAGAAAACGTTGAAGATACTTATTGGATGAAGTTAATTCAAAAGTATCATATGAAGCTGGGTGTCAATGATTCATGGGCAGGGTCAAGAGTAACATGGGATGGAGTGACTACAAATACTCATGTGGGTGAGGACATCCATAGTGCATCCAAAACGAGAATTAAGCATCTTGGCGAAAATGGGGAACCTGATTTTATTTTAGTCTTTATGGGTTCTAATGACATATATAAAAATGTAAGCATTGGAACTTTTAATACCAGTGACCCAAGGAATTTGGAAAAAAATCCTGAATTGTTGGTAAAGACATTTGCAGATGCATATCGTACGATGATAATCCGTTTACAGAAGGCATATAAAAAGGCAAAAATTGTTGCTATTTTACCTTATTATGCAGTTCCTTATATGTGGAGTGCTGAAGGGTTGGATAAGTATAATAAAGTTATAAAAGAAGTGTGTGATTATTTTGGAGTAGAAGTTATAGATGCTCGTAAATGTGGAATAACAATGCAAAATAATTCTGCATATTTAATTGATGAAGCACATCCGAATATCAAGGGAATGGAATTGTTGTTTGAGGAAATATCAAAGCTGTTTAAAGAGTATGATTAGAATTATGTTATAAAGTAAAAGATGTGATAGGCTGACGTATTATTAAAATGCGCAGCCTATTTGTGCAAAATGACCTATAATATTCTTATAAAAATGTTTTTTTATATATATTGATAGATAAAAAAACAATACAATGTACAAAAATACTAAAAAAAGGTAAAAAAGATAGAAAGGTTTAACGTTAAATGTTATAATATTGCACATAAAGTATTTCAAGAGAAAAACATGCTCATAAATAAGGGAAGGAGAAATTATATTGATGAGAAAGTTTATGAAACAGGTATTAACGATGGTTCTTGCGGGAGCTATGGTGTTGCAGCCTATGACATCTTTTATGGGAGATGTTACAGCTATGGCAGCTACAGACGTGAGGGCATCAGTGACAATCGACGGATACCAGATTAGTTCTACGATTGGCGGTTATAGGACAGTGTATTCCGTTAATGACCCGGGGAAAGAAATAGCAAAGGATGAAAGTGGAACGGATAAGGTAGGTATGCTTTATGGTATTGAGGGGCATGTATCAAATCCTGATACGGAAATGGTCATTGGAAGTACAAATAAGGATATATATAAATATGCGGCTACTTCTAATGGAAAAAGTCAATCCGGGCAGACATATGTTATGACAATGAAGTTTATAGATTCTGTCACAGCAGAATTTTTTAATACAAAACTTTATGTGAGAGCATATGCACAGCTCAAGGATGGTACATATATTTATAGCAGTGCTAGAACACTTACAATTTTCCAAGTGGCAGATGTTTTGTATCAGAAGATGTTGATGAACAATGCGTCAGGTCACAATTACTTATATACGAATATTTTGTCGATAGCAGATAGTAATTATACAAAAAAAGATTATAACTACCATCAATCGATTGTGTCTCCGGATGATGAAGACCGTACGACAGAAAAGCCAACGGAGAAGCCGACAGAAATACAGACGGAGAAACCGACAGAGGAATCAACAGAAAAGCCTACAGAGAAACCAACACAATCCCCTGAGGAGCCGGAAGAAATCAGTAATCTTTCACAGGGAAAAACAGCAACAGCCTCTTCAACTGTCTGGAATTACACAGCGTCTAATGCAGTTGACGGAGATGTGAATACATATTGGGAAGGTCAGGGTGGAAATCAGACGTTATCCATTAATCTGGGGTCTGATTCTGAGTTATCTTATATTATAATTAAGTTAAATCCTGATTATGCGTGGTCAGCGAGAACACAGCGCATAGAGGTTTTAGGACATACACAGTATGAGACAGGTTATACAACAATGGTGGCTGCAACAGACTATCAGTTTAATCCTGCAACAGGCAATCAAATCAAGATACCTGTCAGCGGAAAAGCATCCAGTGTTCAATTAAAATTTGTTTCTAACACGGGTTCCGGTTCAGGACAGGCAGCAGAAGTAGAAATCTACGGTGTTCCGGCGGATAATCCGGACCTTACCATTACAGGTATTGCAGCAAATAAGACAACACTTTATGAAAATGAGAATCTTGTCTGCTCAGCAGTAGTGAAAAATAGGGGAACAAAGGATGCAGCGGCAACAGAATTATCTCTATATCTTGGGGAAGAAAAATTTGCTACAGCAGATGTAAAGGCGCTGAAACCAGGTGAAAGTACAACGATTGAAATTCCAATAGGAACTTTAGATGCAGGTGAATATTCAATTTCAGCTATTGTTGATGAAGATAATAACATAATTGAAAAGAGAGAGGATAATAATTCTATTGTATTATCAGATAAGATTACGGTTAAGGAAGTAGAAAGTGTTGACATTGTTCCAATTGTATCATGGACTCCTTCAAATCCAGGAACAGGTGATGAGGTAGAATTTGTTGTAACAATTACGAACAGAGGCAATCAGAATACTTCGGATGCAAGTCATGAGGTAACTGTAAAAGTTAAAGATGAAAGTGGAAACATCGTTAAAACATTTACAAAGACAGCAAATGGTAGGATTAATGTAAATGACAGTGTATCTGTTACAATGGGAAAATGGACAGCAGGTGAAGGAAAATATACGATAGATGCAGCTGTAGACAGCGATAGTGGAGAGTTAGATGTTAAGAGGAATAATAATTCAGTGTCCTCATCACTCTATGTTGGACGTGGAGCCAATATGCCATTTATAACTGTTGAGGCGGAGGCGCCGGGAAATAGAACAAATGGAACGAAATTAGCACAGAATAGAAATCTTGCCGATTATGCGGGTGAGGCTTCGGGACGTTCTGCGGTACTTCTCGATTCTAATGGTGAATATGTTGAATTTACATTACCTTCCGAAGCAAATGCGGTTGTTCTTCGCGCATCTATTCCAAAAGGAACAGATGGAACAGTAAGTGTTTATGCAAATGATTCAAAAGTAGGAAAAATAAATCTTACAACTAATTATTCTTATCATATGGGGTCGCCTACATCTCTTGGAAACTTGGGGTATGGTGACAATGGAAGCACTGCATATTGGTTATATGATGACGGACAGATTCTCTTAGATAAAGTATATCCGGCCGGAACTAAGATAAAGATTCAAAAGGATTCGGATGATGTTTCATGGGTTTACTGTGATATGGTAGAATTTGAAAAAGTAGCAGAGCCTTTGGCAAATCCTGACCCAAGCAGATATGTGGACGCATCAAAATATACATCCATTGAGCAGGCTGTAAATGCAGCGCGTCAGGATAATAATTGTATTGGTGTATATATTCCGGCAGGGGAATGGGAAATGTCAGGTCACGTTTATCTTTACGGAAAAGGGCTGGATATTGTCGGTGCAGGAATGTGGTATACAAAACTGATTGCAAAAGATGCAAATAGTTCAGCAGGATTCTACTTACAGAGTGGAACAGACGGAACTAAGATTCGTGAATTATCCGCATGGAGCAAGAGAAGAAGCAGAAGTGATGGACCGGAAGGAAAATTTATTAATACTGTATCCGGTGTAAACAATATTACTATAGACCATGTCTGGGTAGAGCATTTTACATGTCTATATTGGGGAGTAAATGCCTCTCATAATACATTTACAAATTGCCGAATGAAAAATACTTTGGCAGATGGTATCAATATGACAAACGGTTCCAATTATAATGTAATCAGCAATTGTTATGCGAGGGGTACCGGTGATGACTCGTTTGCATTGTTCAGCGCTGCTGACTCCGGCGGTTCTATAAATACAGGTAATGTTTATTCTAACCTTACAGCGGTTTGTGTCAGACGTGCAGCTGCATTTGCCGTATATGGCGGTGAGGATAATACTTTTAAGAATTTATATGCGGCAGATACTTTGACTTATCCGGGGCTGACAGTTAACAGTTATTCATTTAGTTATCAGGCATATGGTTTCGGCGATAAGATGACATATATTGATGGAATTACATTGGACAGATGTGGTGGTGACTACTGGACAAGTAACGGCTCAGATGACCATATTAATGATTATCAGAATTTCGGAGCAATTTGGGTATATTCAGGTGACAGGGAACTTAAAAATGTGAAAATGAGTAACATTGATATTAATGACCCAACATACTTCGGCATTATGATTCAGACAATGTATCAGGGAGGACCGCTGCACTCTATGAGCAATGTAAACTTTGAAAATATTACAATCAATAATCCTGGCAGATACGGTGTGAAGTTTAATATTTGCGCTGAGCAGGGACAGGGACCTGTTGTTGGCTCATTTGATTTTAAGAATGTAATTGTAAATAATGCAAAAGTACAATCTATGTATGGTTTAAGTGGCTGTCCGGATTGTAAGATAACAAAGACAGATTGCAACTGGTAAAAATGTAATTATATATATGATTTCAAATGCTGTTGTCCTTTTATTAAGGGGCAACGGCATTTTTTTGAGCTGGCGGCGAGGTAAATGGACATCATGCTTGCATAGATGGATAATTGACAACTGCACAAACAAAAGTTTTGACATTATTGTATAATTAGATTATTGTTGGAGTAGCAGCTTTTGAAGGAGATACTTATAGATGAAATTTTTGTTAGTTGCAATAAATGCAAAATATATTCATTCTAATTTGGCAGTTTACAGTCTGAAAGCTTATGCTGAGGCGTACTTAAGTGAAACAGCGTTAGAAAACGTTCAGATAGAGATAGCGGAATATACAATTAATCAATATAAAGAGGAAATACTACAGGATATTTATACAAGAAAACCGGATGCGGTGGGATTCTCGTGTTATATATGGAACATCGGCATAATAAAAGATGTTGTCAATGACTATAAAAAGATATGTCCCCAAACAGATATATGGGTCGGCGGACCTGAGGTTTCTTATAATATAGAAGAAACATTAAATATAAATAAGGCTATAAGTTATGTCATGTATGGGGAAGGGGAGAAGATATTTGAGCAGGTAATAAATGCCTATGCAGAAGATAATCTTACAAATCAAATTCATGAAATAAACGGTCTGGCATATAGAAAAAATGGGGAAATAAAAATTAACAGGGCGATGCCGCTTTTAGACTTGTCGGAAATTCCTTTTGTATATGAAAATATGAGAGATTTTGAAAACAAAATAGTTTATTATGAGACGAGCAGAGGATGTCCATTTTCATGCAGTTATTGTTTATCATCTATTGATAAACAATTAAGGTTTCGTAATCTGGAATTGGTTAAAAAGGAATTGAAATTTTTTATAGACAATAAAGTATCTCAGGTAAAATTTGTCGACAGGACTTTTAATTGTAATCATAGACATGCAATGGAAATATGGAAGTTTATTTATGAGAATGATAATGGAGTGACAAACTTTCATTTTGAGATTGCAGCAGATATTATGACTGAGGAAGAAATAGAGTTAATTGCAAAGATGAGACGGGGACTGATTCAGCTGGAAATAGGAGTTCAGTCGGTTAATGGTGAAACTTTACAGTCAATTAACAGAAAAACAAGTATTGAAAAAATTGAGCATGTTACAAATAAGATAAAAAAACATGGTAATATACATCAACATTTAGATTTGATTGCGGGGTTACCTTACGAAGATTATTATTCTTTTGGAAAATCCTTTAATGAGGTATATGCAATGAAACCGGACCAATTGCAATTAGGATTTTTGAAAGTTCTGCATGGTTCAGAAATCGAAAGAAACGCAGAGCGATATGGATTAGTTTACAGTGATAAACCGCCTTATGAAGTGTTACAGACAAGATGGTTAGGTTTTGACGAAATCTTACAACTAAAAATGATAGAAGAAGTTGTGGAAATATATTACAATAGTTTTCAGTTTACAAATACGATAAGATATTTAGAGAAAGAATTTGAATCTGCCTTTTCTATGTTTGAAACTTTGGGCAAATTTTATAAAGAGAGGAGCCGGAATGGGGAGAAACATTCCAGAGTCACGCGATATGAAATATTGCTGGATTTTTGCAGAACGTATGCAAAAGCGAGAAGATATACAGAAGGGAAATGGACGGATAAATTATCTTATAGTGAGTTACTAACGCTGGATTTTTATTTGAGAGAAAATGCAAAAACGAGACCTAAGTTTGCTTCAGATATTTCTAATTATAAAAAAGTGATAAAAGATTTTTATAAATCAGACAGGGCAAAGCTGATATTGGCCGGATATGATGATTATGATAGCAGACAGACTGAAAAAATGACACATGTGGAGGTGTTTGGCAGTCAGAAAGGCGAAAAAATATTTGTGTTGTTTGATTATAAAGAAAGAAATCCGTTAAATAAAGAGGCGAAAATAGAAATAATAGACATAGAAGGATAAGAAAATGATAAAAGATTATGTATGTGTGGATATCGAAACTACAGGGACAAATGCCAAGTGGAATAAAATATTGGAAATAGGAGCCGTGAGGGTCAGGGACGGACAGATTGTGGAGGAGTTTTCTAAGCTTGTTTATCCAGGTGTAAATATACCGGATTATATAACAAATCTAACAGGTATTACAGATGAGATGGTTGGGAACGAGCAGGATATATCTGTGGTTCTACCGGAATTTATAGAGTTTGCAGGAGATGATTATCTTTTGGGACATAATGTAATGTTTGATTACGGATTTTTAAAGCAAAATGCTTTAAATCTAAATCTATCTTTTGAAAAAAGTGGAATGGATACATTAAAAATTGCAAGAAAAACGCTGGCAAATTTAGGAAGCAGGGCATTGGATTATCTGTGTACATATTTTGGCATCAAAGATGAAAACCACCATAGGGCTTTAAACGATGCCACAGTTACAGCACAATTATATCATATATTAATGGATAGGTTCGGAGAGGAGTATCCTGTATTGTTTGAACCGAAAGAGTTTACATATACAGTGAAAAAATTGCAGCCAATAACAGATAAGCAGAAAAAGTATCTCCTGGCATTGATGGAGTATCATGAAATAGAAGCAGATTTCGATGTGGATGTGCTTACAAAAAACGAAGCATCAAAAAAAATAGACAAAATTCTTTCGGAAAAAGGAAGAATTTTATACTAGGAGATTTTTAGGAGTTGTGTTATACTTTGTAAATGTATGGTGGGGAACTACACAAAAAATAAAGTACAAATAAACAGTTGAAATATGGAGATTGTAAAGGAGATAAGACAATGGAATTTTTTTATAAGAAAAGAAATCAGAAAATAATAGCAGGAGCAATTGCAGTTATTTTGGTAGCAGCAATGGTTGTTACTACAGTATTAAGTTTTTAATTATAAATTTTAAATTGGATTAGCATAATAAATTTTTTGAACTGAAAGATATTTTGGAGGAAAAAATGAAGTGGATGAAACAATTAGGTTTTATAATTGTGTTTGTTGTCTTGCTTATGTGTACAGTTCAGACGTTTGCTGCTTCAAGGGGCACAGATACGAAAAGCAATGAGGAGATAAAGGAAGGCGTTTACATTGGTGACGTGGATGTCAGTAATCTGACATATAAGGAAGCGGAAGAAGCAATACAAAAAAAAGTCAAAGAAGCTACTGGAGTAAAAGTATCTTTAAAGGTAAATAATGATATAGTAGAGACTACTTTAAAAGAGCTTGGATACAAATGGGCGAATAAAGAAGTATTAGATGAAGCAGTAGAATTGGGAAAATCAGGAAATGTCATTAAAAGATATAAGGATGATTTGGATTTAAAAAAAGAGGGTATGAAATATGACCTGAAAATGGATTTTAATCAGGATACTTTAAAGAAAAAATTGGAGAAACAGTGTGCTCCTTATAATATAGAAGCAAAAAATGCCTCTTTAAAAGCTACAGGACATGGGTTTGAGATTATACCTGAAAAAGAGGGATGTGTAGTGGACTATGATATGACCACATCGAATCTATATGAATATGTGACAGAAAAATGGGATGGAAAATCAGATATTGATTTTGAAACAATAACAGAGATTTCAAAACCTAAGTATACTTCAAAGGATTGCAAAAAAGTTTCTGATGAACCGATGGGAAGCTGGACAACAAATTTTACAACGGGAACAGCTTATGACAACAGAAACCTTAATATAAAAAATGGTGCAGAAAAGTTAAATGGACAGGTTTTATATCCGGGAGAGAGTTTTTCCTGTAATGAACATTTAGCTCCATGGACAGAAGATAATGGATGGTATCCGGCGGGTACATATGTTGATGGCGGTGTGGCAGACAGCCTGGGAGGTGGCATCTGTCAGGTTTCCAGTACATTATATAATGCGCTTTTGAGAGCTGAACTTAAAATAACTAAGAGATTTTCTCATTCTATGGCGGTTTCTTATGTAGATTTGGCAGCTGATGCCGCACTGGCGGGAGACTACAAAGATTTAGTATTTGAAAATGATACGGATGCACCGGTTTATGTTCAGGGTGTCTATAATCCGGGTGGTTCTATTACTTTCAATATATATGGCCATGATACAAGGAAACAAAGTCATTCTGTAAAATATGAAAGCGAGTTAGTAAGCACTACACCGATAAAAACGGAGACGAAAAAAGACCCAACAAAACCGGTAGGATTTACGGAGACAACACCCGGACATACGGGATATGTCGCAAAATTGTGGAAAATCACATATGAAGATGGTAAAGAGGTAAATAGAGAAGTATTGCATACCAGTACATATGCGATGTCACCTACAAAGAAAATTGTTGGCACAAAGAAAGCTTCAGATGATAAGAAAAAAGATAAGCCATCGAAGTCAGATGATGACGACGAAAAAACTACTCAGGGGAAAAAGAAGAAAAATCAGGAAGAATAATAAATAAAAGGCGGTGTGTTATGCATATAGGTAAAGTTTCTGAAATAGCTTACAAACGTTCTGTAAAAAAGAAACTATCCTCTGATTTAGAAGGGGTTACCCCGGGTGTAGATGCCGCACAATTATCATTAGAAGACATTACAGTTGTAATGTCTTCTAATTGTATATTGAAGTGGTTTCAAGGGTGTGAAGAATATTATCTGCAAAAAAGCATAAATCAATTATTTGAGAAGGGCGGCATACCCCTCTATGTACAATTACTAATTCATATCCCGGTGGATTATGAGGAAAAAAAGTTAGGAAAAATTATTAAAAATATGAATGCTGCCACAGATAAAAAAGGACTTACTATCTGTTTTTGCAGAGCTTATGTAGGAGAAGGGAAATCTCCTGTTGTCCATATCACTGTTATTGGAAAAAAAGATGAGAACATATATAAACATATGTTAGATAGAAGAATGGTAAGACCGGGAATGCAGGTAGTAATGGCAGGTAGTATCGCTATTGGAGGAACGGCGGTTTTATCTCAAAAATATAGTGAGAAACTGTTAGAAAAGTTTAATCCCGGATTTGTGAACAGATGTATTGATTTAAAAAATATGACAGATATAGAAAAAATAGTGAAAACAGCGGCAAAAAATGGTACAATATCAATACATGCGGTGTCAGACGGTGGTGCGTTTGGTGCAATCTGGGAGTTGGCATCGTCTGCAGGTATTGGAATCTGCGTTGATATTAAAAAGATACCTGTATTGCAGGAGACGATAGAGGTTGCAGAAATATTTGACTATAATCCATATCTCATGGATGGAACCGGAGCGGCACTCTTTGTATGTGACGACGGGGAGAGAATGGTTTCTGCTTTGAAAGAAAATGGATTTTGTGCCAATATTATTGGACAGTTGACTGGGGGAAATGACAGAGTTGCAGTGAATGGAGATGAAAAAAGATATTTAGAACCCCCAAGGGGAGATGAAATATATAGATTTTTATAAAATATCAGTAAAGGAGAATAGAAATGAGAGATGAGATTTTAAGACTAATTGAAAAAAACAGTAAAATTGATATCCACGAAATAGCAATTTTACTTGGAGTCGCGGAGGCGGAAGTCGCCAATGAAATAGCGGCAATGGAAAAAGAAAATGTAATTTGTGGATATTATACATTAATAGATTGGGAAAAGACAACAGAAGAGAGAGTGACAGCTTTAATTGAGGTAAAAGTAACACCACAAAGAGGCAGTGGATTTGATGAAACGGCAGAAAGAATATATAAATACGATGAAGTTAAGGCGGTTTATCTTATGTCTGGCGGATTCGATTTTACAGTTATCATTGAGGAAAAGACAATGAAAGAAATTGCACAGTTTGTTTCAAGCAAGCTTTCTACATTAGATTCAATACTAAATACAGCAACTCATTTTGTTTTGAAAAAATATAAGGATTACGGAATGATTTTAGCTGAAAAAGAAAAAGATGAAAGGATGTTAGTGACACCATAATGAGAGACCCATTATCAAATATAGTAAAAGAGATAAAACCATCGGGTATAAGAAAGTTTTTCGATATTGTAAGCGAAATGAAAGATGCTATTTCGCTTGGAGTAGGTGAACCTGATTTTGATACCCCTTGGCATATTAGAGAAGAAGGAATTTACAGTTTAGAGAAAGGACGTACTTTTTATACGTCTAACGCAGGCTTAAAAGAGTTAAAAGTAGAAGTCTGTAATTATTTAAAAAGAAAATTGGATTTAAACTATGATTATAATAAAGAAGTTATGATTACAGTTGGCGGAAGTGAGGCTATTGATTTGGCAATCCGTGCAATGATTAATCCTGGTGAGGAGGTTTTGATACCACAGCCCAGCTATGTGTCGTATGTACCATGTGTGGAGTTGGCATATGGCGTGCCTGTGATTATTGAATTAAAAGAGGAGAATGAGTTCCGTCTCACAAAACAGGAATTATTAGACCATATTACAGATAAGACAAAAATATTAGTTCTTCCGTTTCCTAATAACCCTACAGGGGCAATTATGGAAAGGGCAGATTTAGAAGATATTGCACAGATTTGTATTGAAAATGATATTTTTGTTATCTCAGATGAAATTTATTCTGAACTTACATACGGAAGAGAGCATGTTTCTATTGCATGTCTTCCGGAAATGAGAGAGAGAACTGTTTTAATCAATGGATTTTCAAAAGCATATGCAATGACAGGTTGGAGACTTGGATATGCAGCTGCTCCGGAGCCAATTATGTCGCAGATGATAAAAATACATCAGTTTGCGATTATGTGTGCGCCGACTACAAGCCAGTATGCGGCTGTTGAGGCATTGAGAAATGGTGACGGAGATGTAAAGCGAATGTGTGAATCCTACAATCAGAGAAGAAAGTTTCTCCTTCACGAGTTTAGAGATATGGGATTAGACTGTTTTGAGCCATTTGGAGCGTTTTATGTATTTCCGAGCATTAAAAAGTTTGGTTTGACTTCCGATGAGTTCGCAGAAAAATTGTTAGAGGAAGAGAAGGTGGCAGTAGTGCCGGGTACAGCTTTTGGCGATTGTGGAGAAGGATTCCTCAGAATTTCTTATGCCTATTCCATAGAGGATTTGAAAGTAGCGCTGGGAAGGGTGAGAAATTTTGTAGAGAGATTGCAAAAGAATGAGGAGTAATACAGATGAATATAGTTTTACTGGAACCTGAGATTCCACAGAACACCGGGAATATAGGCAGAACCTGCTGTGCTACAGGAACAAGACTTCATCTGATTGAGCCAATGGGATTCCGTATTAATGAGAAGTCCTTAAAAAGAGCGGGAATGGATTACTGGGAGAATCTCGATGTCACTATTTATGATAGTTACAGAGATTTTGTAGAAAAAAATCCGGGTGCTAAAATATGGTTTGCCACAACAAAAGCGCCTAAGAGGTATACAGATGTTAAGTTTTCTGATAATGACTTCATAATGTTTGGCAAGGAAAGTGCAGGAATACCGGAGGAGATTTTGGTAGAAAATAAAGAGAATTGTATCAGGATACCGATGAATCCTGATATCCGCTCTTTGAATCTGGCAAATTCCGCAGCCATTGTGCTTTATGAAGCGTTGAGACAGAATGATTTTGCCGGTATGCAGATGGAAGGAAAACTACATAGATTAGATTGGATGTAGTTTACTATATATCAAAAGAAAAAGAGGGAGGATTTGACGATGTCAAACGAAAAAACAAACATCGGTAAGGAACCGGTGTACGATGCCAGAAAGCTCGGCTTTGGAAGGATGGGAATTTTAGGTTTCCAGCATATGTTTGCCATGTTTGGAGCTACCGTAACGGTTCCGCTTCTTACGGGGCTTAGTGTACAGACCACACTGCTTATGGCGGGACTTGGAACACTTTTGTTCCATCTGTTAACAAAATTTAAGGTGCCGGCATTTTTAGGCTCATCTTTTGCATTTTTAGGAGGCTATGCAGCCATAGCTCCTATGGGACAAGATGGCGCTAATCTTGAAATGCTTCCATATGCCTGCCTGGGTGTCGTGTTTGCGGGATTGCTATATTTAGTCCTCGCATTGATTATTAAGGTAGTAGGTGTTGCAAAGGTTATGAAACTTTTCCCACCGGTAGTGACAGGACCGATTATTATAGCAATCGGACTTTGTCTTGCTCCATCTGCGTTAAATAATTGTGCTACATGCTGGCCGTTGGCAATTGTGGCGTTAGTTATTGTTATTGCATTTAATATCTGGGGTAAAGGCATGGCTAAGATTATTCCTATTTTGTTGGGAGTAGTTGGAGCATATATTGTAGCTTTATTGCTTGGAAATTTGGCAGGAGTCAGCTGGATTACTCCTGTTGACACTGCAAAAATTGCAGATGCTGCATGGATTGGTCTTCCAATTGATTGGAGCCAGACAGTATTTGGTGGAGTAGATTTTGGGGAGACGGCAAAGATTACAGCAGCATTAACGACTATGATTCCGATTGCC
This sequence comes from uncultured Eubacterium sp., assembly GCF_937958975.1. Classification (GTDB taxonomy): domain Bacteria; phylum Bacillota; class Clostridia; order Lachnospirales; family Lachnospiraceae; genus Eubacterium_G. The sequence goes on from NZ_CALGRE010000045.1 coordinate 177,674, forward strand.
ATTGCTACTATGATGGAACATATTGGAGATATTTGTGCAATTGGTGCAACTGTTGGAAAAGACTATATCAATGACCCGGGTCTGGATAAGACTTTAATTGGTGATGGTCTTGCCACATCATTATCATCATTGTTTGGTGGACCTGCGAATACTACATATGGTGAGAACACAGGCGTGCTTGCGCTCTCAAAGGTTTATGATCCTAGAGTTGTAAGAATTGCAGCTTACCTTGCTATTTTGTTTTCGTTTTCACCTAAGTTTGCAGCAGTTATCAATGCTATGCCATTTGGTATTGTAGGTGGTATTTCATTTATACTTTACGGAATGATTGCATCTATCGGAGTTAGAAATATGGTAGAAGCTCAGGTGGATTTCCAGAAATCAAGAAATGTCATTGTCGCAGCAATAACCGTTGTCTGTGCTTTGGGAATTAAGTTTAGTGCAGGAATGGGTGCTGACGTTGTAAATTCCTTAGACGGAACGGTTTCATTTGACGTGGCAGGAGTTACAATCAGCCTTTCGAGTCTGGCGATTGCAGCTTTGGCGGGTATTCTTCTAAATGCATTATTTCCGGATAAAGATGAAGTGAAGAGTGTTGAGATGGATACAGAGAAACAGGATAAAAAATAAAATAATATATTATAAGTATAAAGAGGTTGCCGCATTTATGATTTTTATCATTCATGCGGCAGTTTTAATAAGGTTACTTTTCGTCTCTCCAGTTTTATAATTCCATCTCCCTTCATTTTACTGATTTCCCTGCTCATAGCGCTTCGGTCTACCGAGAGGTAGTCTGCCAGTATGCTCATTGTAAAAGGAATATAAAATGTATTACTATTATTTTTAGAAGAGAGAATTTCAAAAAAAGATAGAAGTTTATCTCTAATGGAGCGTTGGCTTAAAACTTCTAAATGTTCGCAAATATTTTGGGTTTTATCTGAAACCATTGACAAAATATTATTTACAAGCTGACTATGATGTTTGCATGCTTTTGCACATCTTTTTATAATATGTTCATAATCAATATATCTAATTTTGCAGTCACTTGTCGCTTCAACAATTATATTTTTTTTGTTTGCATGGAAATAGAAAAGCTGACCGAATATATCTCCCTCGTTTAAGTATTCTAAAATCGTCTGAGAGCCATTAGGTAAATTATGTATCACACTGGCTGAACCCTCCTCGATAATTCCGATTCCCATATCTTCCTCATCGAAAAAACAAATAATTTCTTTGGAATAATAAGTTTTAATATATGAATTAAAACACTGAAGCATAGATTGTTGGTCTGAAAAATCAATATTATGGAACAAATTGCTTTTTGTAGTACACATAATTAATACCTCCTGACTAGTATAATATTAAATTATAACAAAAAAATAAAAAAGTTGCAAATGCAACAGTAATTATAATGGAAAAGTATATAATTATTATTGTAAAGGATAATATTATCAGAAATAGGTATATTTCATTTTATCTGGTGAAAAACGAGTGCTTTTTATAATAAAATATTTCCTTCTCACCGTTGCAAAAAAAAAGATAAAGTGTTATATTATTCACAGTTAGTGAAAATGACGTTTTATGTGTGAAAGTGCGTCCTTTGGATGAAAAATCTTTTGCGTATCTATATACTAACTAATATGATATGGAGGTACAATGATGGATGCTATTACATGCATAAAAACAAGAAGAAGTATTAGAAAGTTCAAAACTGAAACTATTTCAAAAGATGTAATAAAAGACTTAGTGCTTACGGCTTCCTATGCTCCATCTTGGAAAAACACTCAGACTACCCGTTATATTGCCATAACGGACCCTGAAACGAAAGACCGTATCTCAAAAGAATGTTGCAATGAGCATAATCAGGGCATTATTGACAGTGCACCTGTATTGATTGCTACAACTATCATGGATAAGCGCTCAGGATTTGAGAGAGATGGTAGTTATACAACGATTCGTGAAGACAATTGGCAGTCTTTTGACAATGGCGTTGCAGTTCAGACATTTTGTCTGGCAGCAAATGAAAAAGGTCTTGGAACAGTTATTATGGGAATGTATGACATCGACAAGGCAGCAGAAATCCTAGAAGTTCCAGAGGAACAATTACTTATGGCTTTGATTGCTGTAGGTTATCCAAATGAGGAACCGGCAGTCCCGAAGAGGAAAGCTGTAGAGGATATACTGAAGTTTCGTTAGTCATTCACTAAATATATATTAAAGCTTTACATTTATTTTTAGGAGGAAAAACAGAGATGAGAGAAGAATGGACAGGATTTAATGGTGGCGCTTGGGAAAAAGAAGTCAACGTCAGAGATTTTATCCAGAAAAACTACACACCATATGATGGTGATGCAAGCTTTTTAGCAGGACCTACACAGAACACAACAGATTTATGGAATCAGGTGCTTGAACTTCAGAAATTGGAGAGAGAAAGAGGCGGAGTTGTAGATATGGATACAAAAGTTGTTACAGGTATCACAGCTCATGGACCAGGTTATCTTGATAAGGATAAAGAAACAATCGTAGGATTTCAGACAGATAAACCATTTAAGAGAGCACTTCATGTAAATGGAGGTATCCGTATGGCTATTCAGGCATGCTCAGACAATGGTTATGAGGTAGACCCTGAAGTTGTAGATTTTTATACAAATTATAGAAAGACACACAATGCAGGTGTATTTGATGCTTATACTCCGGAAATGAGAGCTTGTCGTTCCAGCCATGTTATCACAGGTCTTCCTGATGCTTATGGACGTGGACGTATTATTGGTGACTATAGAAGAGTAGCTCTTTACGGTGTTGATAGACTTATTGAAGATAAAGAAGCTCAGAAGGCTGCAACTCCTACAGTTATGACAGCTGAAGTTATTCGTGATAGAGAAGAATATTCAGAACAGATTAAAGCTCTTAAGCAGTTAAAAGAATTAGGAAAGATTTACGGATTTGATATTTCAAGACCGGCTCAGAATGTTAAGGAAGCTATCCAGTGGGTATATCTTGCATATTTAGCAGTAGTAAAAGACCAGAACGGTGCAGCAATGTCACTTGGTAGAACATCTACATTTATTGATATTTATGCTGAGAGAGATTTAGCAAATGGAACATTTACAGAAGAACAGATTCAGGAATTTGTAGATCACTTCATTATGAAGTTAAGATGTGTTAAGTTCTCAAGAACACCTGATTACAACGATATCTTTTCCGGTGACCCGGTTTGGGTAACAGAGTCAATCGGTGGTGTTGGTATTGACGGACGTCATATGGTATCAAAGATGTCATATAGATATCTTCACACATTAGAAAACTTAGGCGCAGCTCCAGAGCCAAACCTTACAGTTCTCTGGTCTACAAGACTTCCACAGGAATTTAAGAAATATTGTGCAAAGTTATCTATTGAATACTCATCAATGCAGTACGAAAATGATGACCTTATGAGAGTAACACATGGTGATGATTATGGTATTGCCTGCTGTGTATCTTCTATGAGAATTGGTAAGGAAATGCAGTTCTTCGGAGCTAGAGCAAACCTTGCAAAATGTCTTCTTTACGCTATCAATGGTGGTGTGGATGAAAAGACAAAGAAACAGGTTGGACCTAAGTTCAGACCATATACAGAAGAATATCTTGATTATGACAAGGTAATGGCATTATATGAAGATATGATGAAATGGTTGGCAGGTGTTTATGTAAATGCTCTTAATATCATCCATTACATGCATGATAAATATTGTTATGAATCAATCCAGATGGCATTACATGATGCTCATGTTAAGAGATGGTTTGCTACAGGTGTTGCAGGTCTTTCAATTGTTGCAGATTCATTCTCAGCTATGAAATATGCAAAGGTTAAAGTAATCAGAGATGAAGATGGTCTTGCAGTAGATTATGAAATCGAAGGTGAGTTCCCTAAATATGGTAATGATGATGACAGAGTTGACTCAATTGCTGTAGAAATCGTTAATAAGTTTATGGGATATCTCAGACAGAATCACACTTACAGAGATGGTATTCCTACACAGTCTATCCTTACAATTACATCAAATGTAACATACGGTAGAGCTACAGGAAATACACCTGACGGAAGAAGAGCCGGAGAACCATTTGCACCAGGTGCAAACCCACTTCATGGTAGAGATAAGAACGGTGCGGTTGCATCTCTTGCATCTGTATCTAAGATTCCATTTATGAATGCACAGGATGGTATTTCCAATACATTTACTATCATTCCTGATGCACTTGGTAAAGATGATAAGGTTATTGCTGGTGATATTGATATTCCGGGATTTAAGCCGGCAGAATAATTTATCAGCAGATACGTTTTTAAAGAATATAAATTTTATAAATATAAAGAGGACTTATTCATATGGCAACAGGTATAATTCATTCACTTGAAAGCTGTGGAACAGTAGATGGACCGGGAGTACGATTTGTAGTGTTTTTCAAAGGATGTCCAATGAGGTGTTTATATTGTCATAATCCGGACACATGGGAGATGACCGGTGGTCAGGAGATGACGGTAGAACAGCTGATGGCAGAGTTTGAAAAGAAAAGACCGTTTTATGAAACCGGAGGTATTACTGCCACAGGTGGAGAACCCATGGTTCAGATAGATTTTCTTACAGAACTTTTTACCGAGTGTAAAAATAGGGGAATCCATACTTGTCTGGATACATCAGGAACAATGTTTCAACCGGATGATTCAGCATATATGAAAAAAGTCGATAGTTTATTAGAGGTAACAGATTTGGTCATGTTGGACATTAAGCACATAGACCCGGAGGAACACTGGAAATTGTGCAAACGTCCAAATGACAATATCTTGAAATTTGCCCAGTATGTCGATAGCAAAGGCATTGAGATATGGATTCGTCATGTTTGCGTTCCGCATATTACAATAAATAAAGATTACTTATTTAAGTTAGGTCAGTTTATTGGTACATTGAGGAATTTAAAAGCAATTGATGCCCTTCCATATCATGATATGGGTAAGATGAAATACAAAGAGCTCGGTATTGAATATCCGATACCTGATATAGAACCCGCAACAAAGGATATGGCTATATCCTGTAGAAATATTATTCTAGAGGGGGTAAAGGATACGAGAGAGAAAATGAGCTAAATCAAGTTATAAAATAATAGGAGGAAAAGAAAATGGCAGCTAGTGCAAAACAAGTAGATAATTTAGTAGCTTTATTGGATGGTTATGCAGCAGAGGGTGGACATCATCTTAATGTTAATGTATTACAGAAAGATACATTACTTGATGCTCAGGCTCATCCTGAGAAATACCCACAGCTTACAGTTCGTGTTTCAGGATATGCTGTAAATTTCATTAAATTAACAAAAGAGCAGCAGGATGATGTTATTCACAGAACATTCCATGCTAGTACAGGTCTATAAGAAGTAGATTTGAAAAAAATTGATTTTTAATTGAAATGTACAAAAATAAAAGCAACCACTATTGGAGCAGAATCCATTAGTGGTTGCTTTTGTAACAGTTTATAGTAAGGAGACAGGAGATATGTATAATATTGTATCAAAATTGCTGATGTACGGTGATATGCCGGAAAATTCTATATTAATGGAATTGAGTAATATTATCCGTGAATATAAGGAAAATGAATATAAAAAAGATGAGATTATCACAAAGATTTATCACCAGATAAAAAGAATCCTTCAGGTTGCAACAGACTATGGATTTGATAAAAATTTATGGCATAATTATCTTACATATCTTCTAATTACAAATGAGAATCCATTCAGTCTGACTTGTGAAAAAGTTGGGGCAAATGATGGAAGCGTAAATTATTTTGCAAAAAATGACTTTAAACAGTTTAAATTGCTTTTTGACTATGATTTTAAGCCGATGGAAGCAGAGCTGGGAATTGATTGTTTTGATAAAATACAAAATTATAAGGCAATTGGAAAACCTGAATTAATGTATAATAAAAATGTCAGTGAGAAGGTTCAGAAACTGAGCTTGCAATTGGAAAAAGCAGAAGATGAAAATGCGTTTTTTGAATGTGTTACTTCATTTTATAAAAAGTTTGGTGTTGGAATGTTTGGCTTAAACAAAGCATTTAGAATTAATGATGGCGCTGAATCTTTAGAGTTCCTTGCGATTAATAACATGGACAGGGTTGTTTTGGATGACCTTGTAGGATATGAGATACAGAAAAAGAAATTGATAGATAATACGGAGGCATTTGTACAGGGAAGAAAAGCAAATAATTGTCTGTTATTTGGAGATAGTGGAACAGGTAAATCTACCAGTATCAAAGCGATTGTCAATCAATACTATGAACAGGGACTCAGAATGATAGAGATATATAAGCACCAGTTTAAGGATTTGTCTAATGTTATTGCGGCTATTAAGAATAGGAATTATAAGTTTATTATTTATATGGATGATTTGTCGTTTGAAGAGTTTGAAGTAGAGTACAAGTTTTTAAAAGCGGTTATTGAAGGAGGAGTCGAGACAAAACCTGAAAATATATTGATATACGCGACTTCAAACAGACGTCATCTGATTAAAGAGACGTGGAGTGACAGAAGTGATGTGAAGGTGGAAAATGGTATGCATAAGTCTGACACGATGGAAGAAAAGCTTTCCCTGGTTCATAGATTTGGTGTTACGATTAATTATTCGAAACCTACACAGAAAGAATATTTTGCAATTGCAGTACAGCTGAGCAGAAGATTGGGAGTTGAACTGTCAGATGAGGAGATTCGGGCAGAGGCAAACAAATGGGAGTTAAGTCATGGTGGCATTTCAGGAAGAACGGCTCAACAATTTGCCAATTATCTTGCGGGACAGAAACTGTAGAAATAGAAAAATATAGATATTGGAGTTGTTGGAATGAGAATATATAAGTTTGCAGATATTCCGGTAGGGGTTACAGCAAGAGGAAAATATTTTGAACAAAATTGCGAGGAATATTTGGCGGAAGAGGAAACACCGCAGTTTGAGATATCGGTGACATTAGAGGATTTGGAATATGAGCAGAAGCATGCAGAAAATAATGCAGTGTTACCTCAATTTTATTTGGAGTTTATTGCTCTTTATAGACAATTTTGTGAAAAAGTTCTGGATTATGGGGTAGTTTTATGCCATGGAAGTGTGATAGAATATAACGGTCATGCTTATATGTTTACAGCACCGAGCGGCACAGGTAAATCTACACATGCCAGAATGTGGAGAGAACATTTTGGGGAAGATGTAATTATGATTAATGATGATAAACCACTTTTGAAATTTAAAGAGGATGGAGTTTATGCATATGGTACACCTTGGGATGGCAAGCATCATTTATCAACAAACAGATGTGCAAAACTGGCAGGAATCTGTTTTTTACATCAGGCAGAAGAAAATAACATTGATAAAATTGGTGCAGAAAAATCTGTTGATTTGCTTATGAATCAGATATATAGACCGAGAAATTCGGAAGGGTTACTTAAAACCTTAGATTATGTGGACAGATTGATAAAAGAAATACCCATGTATTCTATGGGATGCACCATGTCTGAGGAGGCAGCAGAGGTAGCGTATAATGCAATGCGAAAAGAATAAAACTATTTAAATAGAGTGTATTTTGGAGGAAATAATGAAGGTTAGAGACGGTTTTGTATTGAGAAATATGGGAGGACAGTCAGTTGTTGTTTCTATAGGAGCTGCCAGCAAGGTGTTTAATGGAATGGTCAAGTTGAATGAAACAGGTGCTTTTTTATGGAGCAGACTTGTAGAAGGCGCAGATAAAGAGGACTTAGTGCAGGCTTTATTAGAGAAATATGATGTGGATATAGAATTAGCGAAGAAGGATGTTGAAAAATTTATTGAGATATTGCAAAGACCCGGAATTATAGAATAATTATTAATTTTTCATAAAATATATAATATTAGAGGATTGTATGGATACAATAACAATAGAAGAAGCTATTGATAAGAATGGATATCACCTTTCAACCATTGTTGGTGACAGTATGATGCCACTGTTGCGAAACAGAAGAGATATGGTGAAAATAGTTCCCGCAAAAGAAAAACTGAAAAAATATGATTTGCCATTATATCGGAGACCGGATGGTAAATATGTATTGCATAGAATCGTTAAAGTAAAAAGAGGCTATTATATCGCCTGTGGAGATAATAGATTTTGGAGAGAGAAAGTCCCTTTTGAATGGATTGTGGGAGTTACAGAGATAATATATAGGGATGAAAAGGAAATTCCGGTAAATCATCCGGAATATGTTGCATATGTTAAGAGAGTCTGTCGTTCATTTTGGAGAAGGCGTATTCAATCAAAAATCAAGAAAATTTGTTTTAAAAAATATAGATAATTAGACATAAAATAAAAAAAGCACTTGCAATATAAAAAAGTGTATGGTAAAATATTTTCTGTTGCAAGACAATGGCCCATCGCCAAATGGTAAGGCACTGGACTCTGACTCCAGCATTTCAAGGTTCGAATCCTTGTGGGCCAGTTACACACAGTATCGGTTTTCGATACTGTTTTTTTTATTATATAGGAAAGGTTTTAAAAGTCCCCAATTGTTCAACATTATGTTGGGCAATTGAGGACTTTTAATTATTCGTCTATTTTGTTTGGAAATAGATGTGATATGTCTAAATAATCCGGAATACCTCTCTGATATTTTACTACGGGTTCTCCCAGAATAAGCGGGTATACATAATCGATAAATTCCTGTGTAACATTGTTTCCACGCTCGTTAATCCACGCTCTTGGAACATGTTTTACGAGGCCGGCAACGTTTTTTACGTCAGTATCACCCATATCTACGCTGTAAGGTTCATTTGTTTTTCTAATAGCCGTAACCATCACACCGGTTTTTCCATTCAGGGCAGTATCTACGGCGTGGCGACCTAATCGGAAAGATTCTCCAATGTCAGTAATAGAGGACATATGGGCAGCACTTCTCTGCAAAATGTTAATTTCCACAGAACGTACCTTTACCTGAATATTTTGTTTGATAATATATTCAAGACATTTACCGGTGCCGCTGAGCTGGCTGTGGCCAAATGTGTCTTCAACAGCAGATGTTGCACTAATGTAATTACCATCAGCATCTTTGATACCTTCTGATACTGCAATGACAACATTATTATATCTGTCCATTGCAGCACGAACATCTTCGATAAATTGTTTTTCATCAAAAGCAACTTCCGGAAGATATATAAGATGTGGAGCAAAATTGTATTTGTTTCTTGCAAGAACTGATGCTCCGGTAAGCCATCCGGCATCCCGCCCCATGATTTCAACAATCGTAACACTGTTAATAGGATAAATGGATGTATCATGTCCTATTTCTAAAAGTGTTGCTGCGACATATTTTGCTGCGGAACCATATCCTGGTGTATGGTCAGTGACGCATAAATCATTATCAATTGTTTTTGGAATGCCAATAATTTTAATTTCCTGTCCGATTGCTTTGGCATAAGTGTTTAGCTTGTCCACAGTGTCCATGGAATCATTTCCACCGATATAGAAAAAAGCATCAATCTCATATTTTTCAAATTTATTAAAAATATATGCATAAGGCGCATCATCTTCTGTGTAATCGGGAAGCTGATAGCGGCAAGAACCTAAATACATAGATGGAGACTTTTTTAGAAGTTCAATAAACATGGGGATTTCTTCTACTTTTTGAGATAAATCCATAAGTCTCCCATTGAGAAGACCTTGTACACCGTTTAACGAACCATAAATTTTATTAAATTGTTTACTATCTATGGTACCTTGAATTACACCTGCCAGACTGGCATTAATAGCAACTGTAGGGCCACCTGATTGGGCAACTAAGCAATTTCTCATTTGATTTCCTCCGATTTTTGTCATTTAGGTATAAGTATAACCCAGATTATAATAAAAACCAATATAAAATAATGAAAAAGAAGAGGGTTATCGCTTTTATGATTTTAAATCAATAATGCGATAACCCCATCTTAATTTATTACCGTTTTTATACAACGACCAAAACGGTATTGAAACTCATTTAACCCCAGAGGAAACTATATCATTATTTTTATAGCCCAACAACTATTTTCGCACGACTTATTTCGACGCTTTTTCTTTATTTGTCGTAATAAATATGAAAATGTCGATTTATTCCGAAAATGGAAGGCAGATAAATTAAAAATATAGTTTTTAAGATATTGGCAAAATCTTTATGCTAGCAGTTTTTTACACAGCCACTCGGATTAAAGGCATAGAAATTCTTTTTGTTCAGGTCTTCATTAATTAATCTTAAAGCCTCACTGTAGCAGGACTCTTGAAGTAATAGATTAAAAAAAATCTATATATTCCAATCTATCTCAATTTTACCATTACTAATATGTATTACTCTAATCAATATATCTACAACATATGTCTTATCATCAAAAGAAGTCTTTTCCCAATTCTCTACATGGTTTTGCACGATATTGATATTATCTTCCTTTGACTTATTTGTCATAATTATATTTTCTTGTTCAAGTAATCTTTTCTGTTGGTCTAGTTCCTTAACTTTGTTATTAATGTAATCCATTAATACATCATTTGCATTCAGCACTTTTTCCAGAAGTTTGTTTATTTCCTCTGTCATCTGAATAATCTTTGTCTCATTGCTCTGAACTTTTGGATTTATCATTTTCTTTGAATAATCAGATAGTGTTTTAAATTCTGCCAGTTTCTCTTTGATAGCCTTAAAAACATAATCTTCCAACAAATCCATGTAAATACTGCCACCTGTACCCTTGCACATTCCTGTAGCCTCTTTATTGCTACATACACCATATCTGTTCCATTTAGTTCTTGCCTTTCTTACTACAATGGCATATCCACAATTACCACATTTGATTTTTCCTACTAACCAAGAATTTCTTCCTTTTCCTGACGTAGCACTTTGCTGATTGCTTAAACAACGCAGTCTACAAGCCAACCATATTTCAGAGGAAATAAATCCTTGATGTGGTGCTAACACAATTTCTTTATCTGTTAAGTCACATTGCTTTCTTGACTTTGATACTGTCCCTTGATATAAATAACAGCCTTGCCCTTTAAATTCTGATACATCATTGATAATGTTTGCACCCTGACTTTTGAAAAATTCATATACAGATAAATCTGACTGTACATATATTGGATTTCTCAACATTTCACTTAACCTTGCCGAACTCCAGTCTCTACCTCTTTTAGGTCGTATATTGTTAGCAACAAGGTATCTCACTACTTCATTTAATGAGTTTTTCCTATCTGCATACATTGAATAAATCAACTTTAAGTGTGAACTTTCTTCTTCGTCAGCGACAAATTTGGAAGTTTTAATTCCGTCAATAATGGTATCTACTTTTTTAAATCCATAAGGGATTTTTCCCCCCATATAAAAGCCTTTTCTACTTCTTGAATGATATGCATCTGATACCCTTTCTTGAATTGTTTCTCTTTCCAATTGAGCAAACACAATACAGATATTAAGCATTGCCCTACCCACTGGTGTGCTTGTGTCAAATTTTTCTGTTGTGGAAACAAATTCTACATTATACTGTTCAAAAATTTGCATCAGATTAGCGAAATCTAAAATCGAACGACTGATACGGTCAAGTTTATAAACAATTACCCTTTTTATTAATCCTTGTTTTATATCTTCCAATAATTTCTCAAAATTGGGTCTGTTTAAATCTTTACCACTGTACCCTTTATCTTTATAAGTCTTAAAGGCATTACCTTTCGTTTCATATTCGCAAATTTGCAGTTGGCTTTCTATAGATATGCTGTCTTTCTTATCAATTGACTGTCTAGCATATAAAGCGTCATATTTCATACCTTCATACATCGTCTACCTCCTGCTACGATGTATAAAAATATCTTACCGCCAGACAAAATTATACACCATAGAATAAATAAATTCAATTTAAATGACATACTTGCTAAATATTTTGAACAGTTGCTTTTCTATCTCTTTTTTCTTCGATTTTTTATTCTCTTTTGGATAATAATTAATCACCTCAAATTCCATACTATCCTTTTTGATTGTCTCTTTTGTGATTTTATAATCTTTTTCATCATGTACTAAATTATTAGAATTGATATTTTCTACTTTATCCACAAGCACCGCCCCATTTCTTTTATACAAAAATATGTCAAACGCATAATGAATATGCAATTTTTCAGCCAAAAGGTAAAAGAGTACTCATTTTATAATAGCTACTATCATTGTCCTATATTTTTTATGTAAATTGCTGATATATGCGTTTTTGGTATATGAAACTTTCGTAAAATGAAAATGTCGAATAAGAAGTGTTTTTCATTTTTTATATAATTTTATGCGATTTTCGTATATATCCACAAAAGTAAAAATGCTAGTAATAATATCCTCATCAAGGGGTGGTGTAAATGTATTCACGTGTTCGGGAGATTTGAGAATTGATAATGATATTAAGCAGATAGTAATTGCAAGATTATTGAATGTAAGTCAGGCAACTTATTCACGTTATGAAACTGGAGATTTGGAAATCCCAATATCAGCATTTATAAAACTGGCAGAATTTTATAATACAAGTATTGATTATTTAGTAGGTATAACAGATGAAAAAGAAGCATATAAAAGAGTAAAAACTATGGTAAGGACTGGTTCTAGTCACACAAGACACCACAAATCAATACGACAGCCATAAACGTTTTATCTAAAACCCTTGTAATTACTTATGTTTTATTTATCTTTATCCCCATGAAGTGATAGTGTGGTCTCGGCTATACTACCCGAGACCACACTATCACTTCATGGGTAGATATTTATTTTAACAAATAAATAATCATATAAAGATAAATATACATACATACTTACTCGTGTTTTAGATACGTTGGCTGTGATTTTTTGGTGTCTTGTTTAGTAGGTGGTGGTGCGTATTAAGTTAGTTGAGAGAGATTATGTGGTGTTTCGTGAGGTCGAGCGTTGGAGATATTGTCTTGGCAGGCATATTAAGATTTTGGCAGGATTTCCAAGTCAGAGAAGTTGTGACAGACGTTTAAAAGTCTTGCTTGAGATGGGTTTCCTTAATAGAAAAAAGATAATATATGGCGTTCCCTCAATATACACCCTGCCTTTTAAAGCAAAAATGTTAATTGGAGCAAATAAAAGGCAGGACAAAATCAGACTTGATAATATCATACATGATATTGCTGTTTTAGATACAGCAATATACATGATGTCAAAATATAATATCAGCCTGTCAGATATACAGACAGAAAAACAGTTACATTCCAAAGATGGTTTTAGTATTAGAAAACATCAGCCTGATTTTGTTTTCACAAAAGATAACAAAACATACTGTGTCGAAGTTGAACTTACGTTGAAAGCAAAAGACAGATTAGAAAATAATATCAAATCAAATTTTCTTAACTTTGATATTCAAATATGGGTTTTAGAAGATAACCCGAAATTAATCAGAGTAATCAAAGATAATAAATTACAATACCCCAATATAGAAATTACAGATATTAAGGAAGTGAGAAACTATGTTGAATTTAGAAACAATAATTAAAATGAGTGAACGGATTATATAAACACCCAGCATTAACATTTGTTTTACTTTCAATTATTCCAGTGGCAATTATTATAAGGGAAATGTCAAAGGAACATTTAATCAATAAATATTTTAATTTTTCAAAGGAGTTAAAAAAAGTGAGAGGTAATAAAAATAGGAACAACCAAAAGCAAAAAAGAAATATTGAAAACTCAACATTTATCGGTTGGACAAGTGGTAAAAAGCCCATTTATACTCCAGACAATGCAAAGCACATTTTTGTATGTGGTACAACAGGCAGTGGCAAGACCGTTACACTGTCTAATTATATCAAAAGTGGAATTGACAAAGACTACCCAATGCTAATTATAGACGGCAAAGGAGACACAGGACAAGGTTCTATGATAGAAATTGTTAAAAGACTGAAAGGCAAAAAAAGACTATATGTCATTAACCTTACAAACCCTTTAAAGTCAGACAGATACAATCCTTTTCAAAATGCTACTCCAACCATTGCAAAAGATATGTTAATTAACATGACCGACTGGAGCGAAGAACATTATAAACTAAACACAGAAAGATATTTACAAAGACTAATTAATTTACTTGTAAAAGCAGATATAAGATTATCTTTTAAAAGCATTGTATCAAATATGAGTATTGATAAATTTACAAGCATAAGCAGACTTTTAGTAAAGAACGAAATCATTACAAAGGAAGAACACGCACAAAATCTTGAACTTGCTGGGACAAGTGGAAAAATAGCCGAAAGTGCCATTGCAAGATTTAGTCTGATAGAAGAAAGCGAACTTGGATATATCTTTGATGAAAACGGAATTGACATATACACAGCATTACAGGAAAACGCAATTATATTATTTATTTTAAACCCTCTGATATTTCCTGAAACTTCCCCACTGATAGGAAGATTACTTTTAATAGACAGCAAAAAAGCAGTCAGCAATATGTTTTTACATAACCAGTCAAGAACATTTTTTATTATGGACGAAATCAACAGTTACGCCTCTCCTGCACTTATTGATCTTGTAAACAAGAGCCGAAGTGCAGGCGTAACCTGTATACTTGCAACCCAAAGTTTATCAGACCTTGACTTTGCAGTAAATGAAGCATTTAAAGAGCAGATAATAGAAAACTGCAACAATTACATTGTCATGAGACAAAACAGTTCTATAAACAGTGAACATTGGGCGAATATATTAGGAACAAGAAACACTTTAGAAGTAACATACCAGTTAGCACAACAGAACGCTGTCACTTCTGAAACTGGTTATGGTTCGGCAAGACGAGTACGAGAATACTACTACCACCCTGACGATATTAAGACATTAAAAACAGGGCAGGCAATTTATCTATCAAAAGATAATAATTATCATAGTAAGGTTATTATAAATAAGCCTGTTTAGTATTAACAACATAGAATATTTTGATTAGTAAAAGTTTAACAATATACAAGATAAAATAGCTAAATTATGTGGTTATATTTAATAATATTTGGTTTGACAAAATATGCATTTTTTTATAAAATTATATATATTAAAAGGGGTAAAAGTATTGATTTAATAGGAGGTATAATATGTCAAAATATACACATACAATACCAATAACTGCTATTGTAGAAAATAATGGACAATTTTTGTTTATAAAGCGTTCTCGTTTTGAAAAAAATATGGCAGGTAAATGGGTTTTCCCTGGTGGAAAAGTAGAAAAAAATGAAGATGTTATAGCAGCTTTATATAGGGAATTAAAAGAAGAAACAGGGTTGATATTTACAGATGAATTTGCATTCTTGTCTTCTTATCATTTTCTTCGTGCGGAAGATAATTCATCTTCACAAGGTTTTGTTTTTTTAGTACGTTCAGAAAATAGAGATATAAAAATAGATTCTAGTATAGAAGAATATAGATGGATAAATCCTGAAGAAATTGTTGATTTTAAATTTAGTTATGCACCTATTAATGATTTTGAATTAGAAACAAAAGTGACAATTCCAGGTATGGAAGTGCATGTTAGAAATGCATTGATTATTATTAAAAAAGGATTATTTTTGAATAGGCATATATTTTCAGTTACTGAATATCAACAAGACAAATGTACAATGAATAAAGAATATTTGAGAAACCTAAAAAATACTTCTAATATAGAAGAATTTTTTCAAAGTAATAGCATATTACCACATTTAAAATAGAGGATTTAGAGTATGGATATAGAGACTTTTAATTATATAGATAATTTGATATCAAAATATAAAGATACTTGGAAAGATTTTGAGTTTGTCTCATTAACAGAATTAAATAATAATATACCAGATGATAGTGAAGAAATTAATTTCTCAAAACTATTAAAAAAAATGAAGGGAATATTTCCTGTTGAATTATATAATTTAATAAAAGAGTACAAACCAGCTTTGAAATTAACCTTTGAAGATGAAGAACATTCTACGAAAAGGTATGAGAATAATGGTTGGCACAAAATAGCAGAGGAAATTAATTTGCCAACTCCTCATCTCGCAAATTATGAGTGGAGATATACAGAAGAAAGTGCTAATAAAATAGTTGACTATATATTAAATACAGAAAACAAAAAAATTAATATATGTTGCTTAGGTACACCTACTATTGCTTTGGAATTAATCAATAGAGGTCATTTTGTAACACTTTTGGATATAAACAATCCATTAATAGATTGTATCAAAAAAATATATGATGAGACAAAAATTGAATGTATTACATATGATGCTCAAAAAAATATACCACAAAGATTAATAAATAAATTTGATATAATATTAATTAATCCTCCTTGGTATTTAGATTACTATGAATTATTTATTTCAAGAGCATTACAACTGATGAAAGAGGAAGGCGGTGAAATAATTCTTCCGTTCTTTCAACCATTATCAAGACATACAGCTCTACAGGATTTATTATGCTTAGAAAAATATATTGAGGAGTCAATTTGTAACAAAATTTCTTCACTTGGATATATAGAATTTGAAACTCCAACCTTTGAAAAAAGAATTTTGCAAAAGAATGGCATATCAATATGTGATAATTGGAGAAATGCAGAGATAGTAAAACTTACTTATGATAAAAATATGATAATTCCAATTCAAGAAGAGAAAATTTTAGAAAAAAAGAATTGGGTAAGATTTTATGATGAAAAAACAAAATCATATTTTGTAATAGATGCACTAAATATGATTAATAAAGATTTTCAGTTAGAAAGTGCTCAAAGTAGTTTTTTAGAAAATATAAGTAGAAAAGAAATTGAAAATCTGAAAATTGATATTTGGGATAATCGGAATAAAATAATATTTTTTAATTAAGTAGGAAAAAGTATGAAAGAAAAAACAATTTTAATAAGGTATTCAGATTATAAAGAACGAACAACAATAATTAGTCATAAAGAAATTTTAGATAAACATGGAAAGGTATATTGGGGGTGGTGGAAAAAGCCATATGAGGAATTCCCTCAAGAAATATTAAAAAATATTAATTCTAAAAATGACACAAAAATATGGATTATAAATAGAACTGAACGTATTTTTTATACTGCGATTTGTAGTCAGGTAATTGTTTATGATGAAAAAAGGAATAGTCCCAATTTAGATTTAACTCCGAGTTACTATTCTGATGAGGCATTGAATGTTTGGTTTGAATTGACATCAATAAATCAAGCAAATCCCGAAGATTTTATTTCAGTATATGGTCAACCCCCTGATGGTGACAATACACTTTTCGTTCTAAATCCAAGTGTAAAGATAACACAGGAAGTAGATACAGATTTTGTTGAAGTGAATGGCGATTCGATTCTTCACTTATCGGACTTACATTTTGGTAAAGATCACAATTATTATCATAGCGGTAATCATCTTCGTGCTAGATTGATTGAAGTGATAAAGCCACTGATTCAGCAAGAAAGAATTGGAGTTATTATTGCTTCAGGTGATTTTACTTGTGGAGGCAGTAAAACAGGTTTTAATGAAGCTAGAGAATTTTTAGAACAAATTATAGAAGAGTGCAATGTTGAAAAGAAATCACTAGTGATAGTACCAGGGAATCATGATATTGTTTTTGGGGAAGAAGAAAATCCGAAAATTGAAAATGATATTGACACTAGATATAGAAAATTTAGAAAGCAACTTTTAGGAATTCCAGAAGAAGAGGACATTCAACATCTAAGGTATTACAAATTGAGTAATAATTGGATAATAACTTGTTCTTGTTTTAATTCTGCGAGAATAAGAGATGATTACTTAAAGTCTTATGGTTACATAGGCTGGGATAAGTATAGACCACTATTATCAGAGTTGTCCAAAAAAATAGGAAATCTGAAATCTGAAGAATATATTAAAAGAAGGATATTGAATTTTTCTATATGTCATCATCATTTAAAAATATTTATGCCTTCCCAAATACCAAGTGCTGATAAACCAGTAAGTGTATTAATTGATGGTGGAACATTTGAAAAAGAATTAATAGAAAATGGAATACATTTTTTGTTACATGGACATCAACATATTGAATATCATGGCAGTTCAGGAATATTTGATGAAAATGGTAAAAGATTGAATTTAAACATATTAGGAGTAGGAAGTGCTGGAGTAAAAATTGGTAGAGGAGGATATCCAGAGCAATTTAATTGGAATTCTTTTAATGTTTATACTCCAGGGGAAGATGGGTTCCTACATATTAAAGTTTATAAATATAATAGTGAAGGAACTAATGAAGTAGATTATTATAAAGTTCCATATTTATAACAATATGTGTAAATTTTAAGAGGGGTAAAGAACTACGAACAAATAAATATTAGTATAACAAATAATAAAACAATAAAAAAGATGGAATGTATTATAAAAATACTGACCATCTTTTTTGCGTTGTTCGTATATAGAAAAATCTTTTTATCAGAATTAATCGTACTTATTCTTATCTCTATCCTTTATATCTAACAAATTTAATTTTGCATATCGAATAACGTCTTTCTTATATTGTTCAGGGAGTTTGTCAAAATAATATAAAAGGTTTTCTGCTTGAGAACTCAATACCATTTCTTTAAAATATTTAGGATTTTCTGTCCTACTCAACAAATAATCAGCAGTAACATTAAAGAAATCACAAAGTTTTATGAATGTTTCAAAGTCAAGCTCCCGTTTGTCAAGTTCGTAATTAGATAATACTTTACTACTACAACCAATATAATTTGCTACTTCTTGTTGTGATAACTCCAAACTTTCCCGTAAACTTCTAATTTTTGCTCCAAAAGTATTCAAATGACAGCCCTCCTTTACTTATCCAAATTATAATACATTGCATATTGAAATAATTGTATTTCAACAATAAGTTCTAATTTTATGTTGACACGCGAACTTTTCGTAGATACAATAATTTTATCTATAAACTATATATATTAAACGAAAAGGAGAAATAATATGAGAGTTGCAAAAATTTTAGTTGTATTAATTACAGGGTTATTTTTGTTATGTGCATGTGGCAAAAATGATATAGTAGGAACTTATGTTGGAGAAAGTGGAAAGTTAAAACTTTCAAATGAAAATGAATGGTCTTATTATGAAGATGGCAATTGGGGGAACAAAGATATTGATTTAAAAGGAACATATTCGAAATCAGAAGACAACACATATATATTAGAGTGTGACAAGATAACCTTGTATGCAACCATAGAAGAAAATGGATTATATGTATATTCAGATGATTCGGATTGGAACTCTGAAACAATGAAGAAAATTGATTCCGATAATATGGAAATTGAGTAACAAAAGTTAAATATATTTGTGAAAGGACATGATATGAATAAGAAAATAATAGTACTATGTATTTGCTTAATTGCTTCAATGCTATTAATCGCTTGTGAGACTAAAAACTATAGTGAAGAAAGTTCGAATGTAGAAACTCCAACGACTAACGATATTGAAGAAGTCGAAAAATTAATATATTGTGATACAATGACACTTTTAGAAAAGGATAATATGTTTTTGATAACTTCTACAGAAGGTAATAAATATGTTATTGATGATAATGGTATAATACAGGAAAATCCTGAAAATACATTAGAATTTAGATATTTGAAAGCATATGAAAATGATGATGAAAGTATTTCAGTTTTAGATATATTTGACAATGATGTATCTGATGATTTTATTACAAATAGTGATAATGAGGAAATTGTAGATGTTGTTACAATGAAAGATATGGAAGTTGTTATAGTAAGAGAGTTTGAGGAAACAGCAACTAATAGTAATATTATACTGAAAATGTTGGACAAGAACGGAAATGAACTATCTAGAATTGAGTCAAATGATAAACGTTTAAAACGTGTCAATGACAGTATTAATTTTGCTGAGGAATTTCGGGAAATGAGTTTAAGGGATATTGAATATTGTGGAGATACTGTATGCAGATTAGGAGATATAAGTCTAAATGTTAAAACTGGTGAAATCGTTAGTACAGGCATTTATTTTGATAATGGATATGGTGTAGACTATTGGACAAATAATATTGAAGATATACATGGCAAGAAAAAGTTTCCTATAGATAAGTCTGGACAAACAGATGAAAGTGTAAGTGATATTATATCTAGTAGTAATAAATATAGATTAAGTAATGGCCTATTTTTTAATGATGAAAAAAAGATATTTTATGATATTAATTTAACTCCTCAAATAGATTTGAGTAAATATGATATTCTTGTATGGGAACATGACACAGAAGATTATGTATTGAAAGATGGATATTGTAGCATACAGGCTAAAAATCCTAGTGGAGCATGGTTTAGTGGTATTATAGACAATAATGGTAAATGGGTAATTGAACTAACAAAATCTGAAAGCAGATGGGATTTAATAGGAGATATAGGAAATGAATTAATTCTTATGAGTAATTCAGAGGGATATTTTTATTTTGATACAGAGACAAAAACAATAGAAAATATTGAAAATATAAAATGCCAGAATAAATATTTTTTAGATGGAAAAATGTATTGCCTATTAGATTCGGGCGAGATATTATGCAAGGATTTAAAAAGTAATGAAGACACTATTATAAACATTCATAAAGGTTAGGGTGTTCAGGCATTGAATAAAAAATATGTAAAGTTAGATAAAGTTGATAGTTTAATAGAAAAGTATATTAATAATTAATAGTTAAAAAATTAGTAGTATAATTATAAGCAAAACCAAAGGACAATTAGTTAAGTATAAACTTATCCAATTGTCCTTTTTTATGTAATTATCTAACATATGGGCAATCACGTTTGAATAAATTATAATAAGACAACCTAATAAAAGAGGATATATATGCAGTTTATCAAGAGTAATTACATTTATGTACTATGGTTTATTTTCTACTTTACAATTGTATGGGTTTTACTAGGTGCAAATGCACAGGCATTTGGCATTACTTTTCTAATCTATGCAGTATCAATTACAATTGCACTTTCTCCCCTTGGTGAATGTCTTTTAAGAATAATGGAAGGTGCAAGAGTCTTACAGACCAAAGAAGAAATTGAATATCTGCAACCTTTGTTTGATGAAGTATACGAAAATGCAAAACAGGAAAATCCAAAACTTTCAGACGGAATAAAACTTTATATTATGGACGCTATGTTTGTAAATGCATTTGCAATGGGAAGAAAAACAATAACAGTGACAAAAGGTGCAATAGAAACATTTACACCTGAAGAATTAAAAGGAGTTATTGCCCATGAATTTGGTCATATATCCTATGGTCACACAAAAGCCCTGCTCCTATCAGTCATAGGAAACTTAGTATTATCAGTATTTGTATTTATAATTAGACTGGGTATTTTGATTTGTAATTTTCTATGCAATGTATTTTCCAGAACGTCAATTGTAGTAGTAGTTATCGGTATCATTAATTTACTGTTTAAAATTATGTTTGAAATATCATTAATAGGATTTATGTACATAGGTCAGGTAATATTATCATTAAACAGTCGGAGTAACGAATTTCAGGCAGACAGTTTCGCATGTAAAATATCATATGGAGAACAACTGATTTCAGCATTATATTTATTACAAAAAATAAGTATTTCACAGAAAATGAGTTTAAAAGAAAAAATGATTTCTTCACACCCTCATATTGCAAAAAGAATTTCAAGGCTTGAAAATATGAATGAGGATTTAGAATTTGCTATCTAATATATAATATAACTAAAAAATGGATTATACTTTTTTATTATAGTATAATCCATTTTTTGTATATGATAAAACTAATTTTTAAAGACCTAACGATATTTTTATACATCATTTCCTTTATTTTTAGCGGTTTATGTAAGTCTTTTTTTTACTTCAAACCACCCGCTTTGGTTCTCCAAAGCGCTGAAAATGAATAATTTCTCTCTGTCTGAGGAATTTAATTGGGTCAGCAACTTCACAGTCTTTTACAAGACTTAAAATATTGTCATAAGTTTTGCGTGCTTTTTGTTCCGCAGCCAAATCCTCGACTAAATCAGCAATTGGGTCACCGGATGATTGAAATTCAGTAGCTGTAAAAGGTGCTCCTCCGGCAGACTGAGGCCAAACACCCAGAGTATGGTCTACATAGTATTTTTCAAAACCGGCGATATCAACATCGTCGCAAGGCAGGTCTTTTACGAGCTGGTGAACGATAGTACCAACGATTTCAAGATGAGAAAGTTCTTCTGTCGCAATATCATTGAGCAATCCCGCAACTCTCTGATTTTTCATTGCAAATTTTTGCGACATATAGCGGAAAGCAGCGCTGGCTTCTCCGTCCGGGCCTCCATATTGGCTAATTATTACCTGAGCCATTTTCGGATTTCTACATTTAATATCTACAGGATATTGTAGTCTTTTTTCATATACATACATTAGCAGCTACCCCCTTCCCAAGGCATTGGACCTTTATTCCAAGTCCAATAATCATCATTTTCTATTTCATAGAACGACAGCGGTCCAAACTTCTCCGTGTATGCCTCCCACGCTTCCTTCCTGATTTTCGCCATCTTCTTATGATATTCAAGGGCCTCCTGGCAATTGGGATGTGTATCTAAAAATAATCTGGTGTCATCTAAAGCAAAGCTAGCCTGCGTAATAATTTTCATTAATTCTTCTCTACACATATTTTTCATTATTTTATAGGCCTCCCAAGAAATGGTTTATCTAACTGGGCAAAAATTGTGCCCTTTTCTAAAGCTTCTTCTTTACAATAAATGTCTTCCCACTTTTGCCAAGGAACATAACACATAGCAGGTACCATTTGGTCTACCGGTTCCGTTCCCCTATCGCATCCCTCTTTATGCATGCAGCCACAAGTGTTAGAAGGTTTAGCATTGACTGTATTTCTTACCATAGCGCGCCCATTGTTATTCATATTACGGTTCATTCCGCAACCGGGATTGCCAAAGGTTTTGCCCATGTTGTAATTTGCATTTCTATTCATATTGCAATTCACATGGTTGTTTGTGCTTCTATTCATATTGCAATTCATATTGTTGTTCATGTTGCAAGCCATCAAATACACCCTCTTCTATTAAGATTTACATTAATAATGTATGCTAAAAAAATAGTATGGTTCAAAATATATGCATAAGAGAAATATTTATACGCAAAACAAAAAATGATACCTTATAAAAAAAAGACACCTTTTGATATGATAGATAAATAAAATTATAGGAGGAGAATATGAGAGAATCAGCAAATAAGATGGCAATTATTATTGCAATATTAGCCGCATTTATAGGGATTGCAGAGGAAAATGTAAGTGCTGCAAACAAGTCTGCACAGTATAAAATGGTATGGAGTGATGAATTTAATGGAACAGAATTGAATTTAAACAATTGGACTTATGATATAGGCAATGGAGGCGCCAATGTAGGATGGGGAAACAACGAATTAGAATATTATACAGACAGAAAAGAAAACGTTAAAGTAGAAAATGGAGTTTTGGTTATAACGGCAAGAGCGGATAACTATAAAGGGGAAGGGATGAACCGGGCTGTAAAATATACATCAGGAAGAATTAAGTCGTGTGGATTACAGTCCTTTAAGTATGGAAAATTAGAAGCAAGAATGAAGGTTCCTAAATCTATGGGGATGTGGCCTGCATTTTGGATGCTTGGATATAATGAAAAGGGCTGGCCGTATTGTGGAGAGATAGATATACTTGAAACATGGAATGACCTTCAATTTGCCCAGGGAACAATACACTGGGAAAATGAGAGAGATAAACCCGGAAGAGATACATATGATGCCTCACAGACAAGAGCGTTTAAGGATAAAACGGCATGGCATACCTATGGAATAAATTGGACGCCTGAAAAAATAGAGTGGACGGTGGATGGAAGAGTATATAAGACATTTAGTTTGAAAGAAAGTCATAAATCCGAACTGAAAAAAGAGTTTTATTTTCTTATTAATCTTGCCGTTGGTGGTAATCTTGCATTTTATGCACCGGATGACAACTTTGTTTCTGATACAGTTATGGTAGATTATGTAAGGGTATATCAGAGAGAATGTGATAATGGTTCTTATAGTGGAACGTGGGATGCTGCTGAAAAAGCAAAGGTTCCTGTGTATACCGTTAGGTTTATAAATGGAAAAAAGACAATTAGCACACAAAAATTACTTGTGGGTGAGACTTCTGTAGTGCCGACCATAAAAAAGAAGGGCTATAAATTTTTGGGATGGTACAACGGAAAGAAAAAGATTAAGAGTACAACAGCAATAAAATCTTCTATGAATATAAAAGCCAAGTGGCAGAAAATAAAAGTAAAACGGGCTGTTATTACTTCCACAAAACAGTTGTATAAAAAAATGGCAACTGTAAAATTCAAAGTCAAAGGAAAAGTGGACGGATATCAGGTGAAGGTAGGAAACAAAAAAGAGTTTTCTGAATCTAGGGTTTTGACATTTGGAAAATTTAAATCTCATAAGACATATAGAGTAAAAGTCAGGGCATATCAGATTGACTCTAGAGGTAAGAAAGTATATGGAAAGTGGAGCAAATCTGTCAAAATAACAATAAAATAATGTTGGCATTTACCATAAAATGGGGTATACTAGGAATAGTTGTTTAAAATTTAACAATTAAAGATTTTTATGGAGGTACATTATGTTAGTATCAGCTAAAGAAATGTTAGAAAAAGCAAAAGCAGGACATTATGCTGTTGGACAGTTTAATATCAATAACCTTGAATGGACAAAATCTATTCTCCTGACAGCAGAAGAATTAAAAAGCCCTGTTATTTTAGGAGTGTCAGAGGGTGCTGGAAAGTATATGACAGGATTTAAGACAGTCGCAGCTATGGTTAAGGCTATGGATGAAGAATTGGGTATCACAGTTCCTGTAGCACTTCACTTAGATCATGGAACATATGAAGGATGTTATCAGTGTATCAAAGCCGGATTTACATCAATAATGTTTGATGGTTCACATTATCCAATCGAAGAAAATATTGAAAAGACAAAAGAATTAGTTTCAGTTGCGCATGCTATGGACATGTCAATTGAGGCAGAAGTAGGTTCAATCGGTGGTGAAGAAGATGGTGTTATCGGTAAGGGTGAATGTGCAGACCCTGATGAGTGTAAAGCAGTTGCAGACCTTGGTGTGGACATGCTTGCAGCAGGTATTGGAAATATTCACGGAAAGTATCCTGAGAATTGGGAAGGTCTCAGCTTTGAGACATTAGATGCAATTCAGCAGAAGACAGGTATCATGCCATTGGTACTTCATGGTGGTACAGGTATCCCTGAAGATATGATTAAGAAAGCAATTGACCTTGGAGTTTCTAAGATTAATGTAAATACAGAGTGCCAGCTCTCATTTGCTGATGCTACAAGAAAATATATTGAAGCAGGTAAGGATTTAGAAGGAAAGGGATTTGACCCTCGTAAACTTCTTGCTCCTGGTGCAGAAGCAATTAAAGCTACAGTAAAAGAAAAAATGGAACTCTTTGGTTCTGTAGGAAAAGCAGAATAATATTTATTTTTATAATAAACGCACATATTCGGTGGATATCGGATATGTGCGTTTTTGTATGTCGTTGCCACTGATTCTGAAAATTGGATAAAATAGAAATTTATGAGACTTGATTAAATTTGGGAATAAAATTATACTACAATAAAGAAGAAAAGAAGTAGTAAGGAAGGAATATGAAAACAAAACAGCATTTGAATATAGAATATGAAGCAGAAGATAAGAAAAAAAAGAAGTTACCGTCAGTGGTTTACAGTGCTTTGAGAGTAATTGGACTGTTATTTGCCGGCGGTATACTGGTTTATGCATCTTATAATCTTACAGAATCTTATCTGGATTATAAAGAAGACGAGATGAAGTATGCACAAATTAATGAGATGTTCCTGCAAAACACGGATGCGGAACAGAAAAAAGATAATGATACCAACGCAATGAGTTACTCGAAATCCGTTTCCACATGGGTTTGGGATTATAAGGCAATGCTACAGTATAATGATGAGGCAAAAGGATACATAAAATTAGATGGAACAAGAATACAATATCCAATTGTGGAACATGAAGACAACAAATTTTATTTAACAAGAGGTTCGGATAAAATATATAACGGGGCAGGTTCTATATTTTTGGATTACAGGACAGCGGGTTTAGATGGAAATATGTGCATATTATATGGACACAATATGTTAGATGGCTCTATGTTTAAGGAATTAATGAATTACAGAAAGGATGATTTTTGTAAAAAGCATCCTGTTTTTGATATATATGTTGGATATAAACATTATATTTATTATGTTTTTTCTACATTTTCAACCAAAGACGATAACAAAGATATATATAAATATGGTTTTGAGAGTGATTCGGATTTTCAGAAATGGATTACTACGGTAAGTAACAAAAGCAGGTATAATTTTGGTGTAGAAAAACCGGATACTACAGATAAAATTATAATGTGTTCGACGTGTGTAGATGATTATGGAAATAGACAGATTGTGTGCATGTATCGGGGAGAAGAGGTTGTTGACTAACAAAATAAATAAAAAAAGAGTATTAGTTGACATAAAAACACATAAAATGTATGAATACTTAATTTTATTAAGAAAAAGGTTTAAATAATTAGATAAATACTCGTCTACTATTGATTTTTGTAAAGAAATGATGTAGATTATAGGGCGAATGAGGTAAGACTCACCGCTAAATGAGATTAAGGACAAGGGCGTTCTTCAAAATATTTTATTTGGAGAAGTGTCCTTTTTTATTTTTATATAGGCAATTCCTTTGAGTTTTGTATATAAAAACACTCCATTGCGGTGGAAGAAAAATATGTTAGTCAAAGAAAGGAACAAAGACTATGGGAGTTAATATTGAAAAAATTTTTGGAGAAAATGTATTTGATGATGCTGTCATGAAAGTTCGCTTGCCAAAAAGTGATTATGAGAAAGTAAAAAGACTTATGTATGAAGGTGGTGAAATCACAGAGGAGTTAGCTGATGTGGTTGCACAGGCAATGAAAGAATGGGCATTAGAAAAAGGTGCTACACACTATACACATGTATTCCAGCCATATGTTATTTCAGTAGGAGCTGAAAAGCATGATTCTTTTTCTTCAACGCCAAGTGATGGAAAAATTGAGAATACATTTACAGGAAAAGATTTACTTATGGGAGAGCCTGATGCATCTTCGTTCCCATCCGGCGGATTAAGAGCTACATGCAGTGAAAGAGGGTATACAGCATGGGATATAACTTCACCGGTATATATTAAAGAGGGTACTCTTTGTATCCCTACAGCATTCTGTTCATATACAGGAGAATCTCTTGATACAAAAACACCGTTATTAAAAGCGATGCATGCTGTAAGTAAGCAGGGTGTAAGACTTATGAGATTGTTTGGTGATGAGAATACAAAGAGAATTTTCTCATATGTCGGACCGGAGCAGGAATATTTCCTTGTAGACAAGGAGAAATATTTAAAGAGACCTGACCTTATTTATTCAGGGCGCACACTTTTTGGTGCTATGCCACCAAAGGGACAGGAGATGGATGACCAGTATTTTGGTTCTATTAATCCAAAGGTTAAGGCTTTCATGGATGATTTGAATGTGAAACTGTGGAAGTTAGGCATTACAGCAAAAACACAGCATTGTGAGGTGGCACCGGGACAGCATGAGATTGCACCTATTTTCTCAGTTTCTAATGTTGCTTTAGATAATAACCTCTTAGTAATGGATTTATTGAAGAAGACAGCGAGAGAACATGGTTTTGTTTGTCTTTTACACGAAAAACCATTTGATGGGATTAATGGTTCAGGTAAGCATAATAACTGGTCGCTTACAACAGATGATGGAATTAATTTATTTAAACCGGGTAAAGAGCCTGAAAATAATAAATTATTCCAGTTAGTTTTGGCTTGTACAATGGCAGCTGTAGACAGACATGCGGTTTTACTCAGACTTGCTGCATCTAATACTGGTAATGACCATAGACTTGGAGCAAATGAGGCACCTCCTGCTATTATCTCCATGTATCTTGGAGACCAGGTTGGAGATATTGTCGAGCAGATTTTAAAGGATGGAAAAGCAACAAGAAGTCTTTCATCCGGAACACTTGATTTTGGTATTAAAAAATTACCTGTATTGGAGAAGGACCCTACAGATAGAAACAGAACATCACCATTTGCGTTTACAGGTAACAGATTTGAATTTAGAATGGTTGCATCGTCTAACACAATTGGTGATACAAATATTGTATTAAATACGATGATGGCAGAAGTCTTTGCGGAGGCATGTGACGCATTAGAGGGTGCAGAAGATTTTGATAAGGCTGTGGAAGAATATACAGCAAAATTAATGAGAGAACATGCAAGAATTGTATTTAATGGAAATGGTTACTCAGAAGAATGGCCAATTGAAGCCGAAAAGAGAGGGCTTCCAAATTGCAAGTCTATTGTAGATGCAATTCCGGCATTAGTGGATGAATCAACAATTAAAATGTATGAGAAGTTCAATATTTTGTCAAAGGCTGAATTAGAAGCAAGAAAAGAAATTTTATTTGAACAGTATGCGGGAGTTAGAAATATTGAAGCATTAACCATGATAGATATGGCAAATAAAATGATTATTCCTGCGGCAGTTCAGTATACAAAAAAACTTGCCGATACAGTGATTGCGGTAAAAGAGGCTGGAGCAGATGCATCTGTTCAGGCAGAAATGTTATCGGAAGTTACATCAAAGCTGGCTGAAATGAAAGAAGCAGTGAAGGCACTTGCGGAGGTGACGGCAAAAGCGGCGGATGCGGAATGTACACAGTGCATGGCACAGGCATATAAAGATGATGTTATGGCAGCAATGGCAGCTCTTAGAAAACCGGCTGACGAGCTTGAAGTCATAATGCCAAAAGAGGTATGGCCAATGCCTACATATGGTGACTTGGTTTTTGAATTATAGTAAAATTTAATAAATAGAATAAATTCGGGAGAAATATTTTGAGTTAAAAATATTTCTCCTGTTTTTATGATTTAAAAGACAAGAAAGTACCTATTTCATGTTGCAATAATGAAAACATTTGGTTACAATGTATATCAATGTAAAAATTGTATCATGATTATATGTGATAGAGCATACGAAAAAGATATAAGGATGTAGAAAGGTAAATGAACATTATTTTAGATATTTTATTTTTATTAGTCGGTTTTTTTCTTTTGATAAAAGGAGCTGATTATTTTGTGGATGGAAGTTCTACAATTGCTAAAAAATTAAAGGTTCCATCCATCGTGATTGGGCTTACCATTGTAGCAATTGGAACATCTTTGCCGGAACTGGCGGTTAGTTCTATGGCTTCAGCAAAAAATTCTAATGCTATGGCGCTGAGCAATGTGACAGGCTCTAATATTTTTAATTTATTGATGGTTTTGGGTATAACTGCATTGTTTGTTAATACGCAGGTGAAAAAGTCTGTTTTAAAGAGAGAATTTCCATTTCTGTTAGTGATATCAGCACTGCTTGTTTTTGTTGCGGCAGATGCTTTGTGGTTTGGTGGAATTATAGGAAAAGTTAATATATTTAAATTTGCAAATGGCAGTACAACCATAGGAACAATAGAAAGGCTTGATGGTATATTATTGTTAGCTGTTTTTGCCGGATTTATTATATGGACGGTAAGTTATGCTTTGACGGAGAGAAGCAAACAGAGAGAAGAAATTGAAAATGAAAAATTAATGTCCAATTTGAAATGTGCATTTTGTATTATTGGTGGTGCAATTGCAATTATGCTTGGCGGAGATTTGGTTGTTGAGAGTGCTAAAGGTATTGCATTTGCAGTGGGGATGAGTGAAACATTGGTCGGATTGACGATTGTTGCATTAGGAACATCCCTTCCGGAGTTGGTTACATCTATTATTGCAGCGAGAAAAGGAGAAGCCGACCTTGCAGTGGGTAATGTTGTAGGCTCGAATATAGCAAATGCCTTACTGGTACTTGGCGTTTCGGCAGCAATTTCGCCGATTACGGCAACCACGATGAATGCAATCGATGCAATGGTCGCATTGATAGCTTCTTTGGCAGTATACATTATGGCAAAGAGCCAATGTACAATTAAGAAAAAAGAGGGAATAGTTCTCGTGTTTATGTATGCACTTTATATGGTGTATATTATGTGTAGACAGTTTTTAGCTTAGCTTTTAGAAAAGCAAAAAGGATGCATGTCTGCATCCTTTCCGCAAATATATTCTAATAATAAAAAAGGGAGGGAATCGGATTTCTCCGATTCTAAAAAAAAATTATGAAAAAACATAAACAAAAAGAGTAATAACTTTTGTTTATGTTTTTATAATAATTTGAAATCGTGAAAAAAGAGTGATTTCCATGTAAAAAGATTATGAACAAGATGTAAAACATTATACCCCGAAAATCCTTATATTTTCAGGGATTTTGAATTTTATAATTTGAGTAAATTCAAGTAAATTTGAGTTCGTAGTATACAGGTAGTATACAAATTAATGATTAATTTTGGATATCTCTAAGAGCATTTTTTCTAAAGTGATTGTCGTATATACACCCTTGGTGATATCCTTTATTTTATGTCCGATAATTCTTTTTGTAGTAGTTTCATCAGCTCCGGCATTGTGCATAAGAGTGGCAAAAGTATGTCTTGTGTCGTGCGGGAGATGTTCATAACCAAATAGCTGTAACGTGTACTCCTTTATCTTTCCTCGTAAAGTGCTGTCATTTCCCCTTTTTCCACTTATGTAACAATAAAGATAGTTCTCGTTTTTGCTCAAAAAATTTTTGATAAAAGGTAAAATACATTCGCAGAGAGGTATTATTCTGTCGATTCCGGCAGCAGTTTTTACACCGCCGACCATGTATCTCTGTTCGGGAAATACATTTTTAGATTCGATAGAGATAAACTCTTCAATACGAACACCAGTGTAAATCATACAAAGAAGCACTTGAGCCAATTCGTTATTTTTGTTTTTCCATAGTGTCTCTATCTCGCAAGTGGTAAAAATTCGATGTCGTTCTACATTGGAAACATTTCCTTTAAAATTACAAAATCTTGAGTAATCTTTATCAATCTCCTTGATAGAGATAGCGTATTCAAAAACCCCTTTTAAGATTACAGAGTTATGGTCCATCGTAGCTTGACTTCTTGTAGCAAGATTATCTAAACAGTCTTGAATCACAGCGGATGTGATATCAGAGATGGGAATATTATGCAATGCAGACAATCTTTTAAAAGCATATTTGTAAATGTGTTTTTCCTCACCTTTGTATTTAAAATTAATCCACTCATAATATAACGCGCTAAAGGTTTTCGATTTTGGCCTTACAAGATTATATTGTTCGTACAATTTTGGGTTTTTTGAAGCTTCTTTTTGAAGATTGTACAGATTTCTAAACTGTTCTGCTTCTTTGAAGGTTTCAAAATAGTTTAAATATTTAAATTTCTGTCTTGTATTGCCGTTGCTATCTGTTGCAACCCCGATGGTTATTCTAACACCGTAAGGCTTTCTTCTGTTTTTGCCTAGAAAAACGACACTTCCATCACCGTTGGAATTTTTCAAAGGTTTCTTTCGTGACACAGTATCACCCCCTTCTGTTTGTGAATTAAAAAATAACACTGTCTTTGACAAACAGTGTATAGAAGTGATACAATACTACTTGTTCAGGGTGATATTGTATCACTTAGAGTTGTCTGTAAAGGACAACTCTTTTTCTGTTTAAGTTAAAATTTCGATAACAAAACATACTATAAAACTTATCTCATGTAAAATCAATCATGTATTAGAGTATTAAATATTTTTACTAGTAAGTTCGAGCCACTTGGTAACAAAGTTGTAGATATAGTTTATATCAAGTTCATTATCTAAAGATTGTATTATTATAATAAGTTTTTCTTTCGTCTCCATAATCTCTCCTTCCAAAAAAAATAGGAGCAACACATAAGATTATACTAATCTCATTGTATTACTCCATGTATCGTCAATCATCCTCGTACCCCCTCGAAATTCATAAACTAATATTGATTATAAGTAGTAAAAATATACTTGTAAATATTTCAAGCGAATTTATCCAGTATACTGGATGAGAAGTTAGATATCAATATATAAATCTTTTATTTTGCAATCGAGGGCAA
This sequence comes from uncultured Eubacterium sp., assembly GCF_937958975.1. Taxonomy (GTDB): domain Bacteria; phylum Bacillota; class Clostridia; order Lachnospirales; family Lachnospiraceae; genus Eubacterium_G. The sequence continues at coordinate 209,818 of NZ_CALGRE010000045.1, forward strand.
TAGCGAGTTTTTTCAACGTTTCCAAAGTGGGGGAATTAACACCGTTTTCAATATTGTTGATAGAGCTGCCGCTAATACCACTTTTTTTAGAAAGTTCCTCACATGTATAACCCTTTTTTATTCGTATTTCATACAATAAAATTTCAATAGTGGTTTTATTATCTTTCGTAAACATACTTTTATTATAATGTAAAAATATGCAGAATTTTACTGGTAAATAATGGAAATTAAAGGTATATTATAAAGAGACAAACATTACAATCTTTCCGGAGGAAAATGTATGAAAAAAATAACTAAAGACAAAAATATTTCTCGTATAAAAAATATTTATAATTGTAGCATAACGGTTATGGCAATTGTATCAGTGGTGTTTGCTATAATAGACATGATATCTTATTTAACATACTGGGAAAGTATTTTAGATACAATTATATATTTTATTTTTGTAATTGATTACAGTATTCGTTTTTTTAAAAGTGATAACAAAAGATTGTTTGTTAAACGCAATGTATTAGACTTAGTTGCTATCGTTCCATTTAATTCTGTGTTCAGGGCATTTAGAATATTTAAAATTGGAAAAGTAGCTAAAATATTGAAATTACTTAAACTAACAAAAGTTGTTGTTAGAGGTGCTAGAAGTTTTGAAAAAATAAAAAGATTTCTATATACAAATGGATTTAAATATGTTTTGCTACTTGCTTTGGTTTCGATATTGGGCGGCTCGGTGGCTATTATGTATGTTGAGGAAATGGATTTTGTAAATGCATTATGGTGGGCATTTGTGACAACGACAACAGTTGGATATGGAGACATATCTCCGACAACTGGATTAGGCAAAGTTGTAGCTTGCGTTTTAATGATTGTTGGAATAGGGTTTATAGGCTCACTCACAAGTACAATTACATCGTTTTTCCTTGGAAATTCAAATGAAAAAATACACGAAGATAATTCTAAAGTGCAAATGTGTCTTGTACTGTATAATGAATTAAATGATAGTGAAAAAGAAAAGTTTAAAATGTATATAAAATAGTTATGTTAATTATAAATAAAAATGGTGTTTCAAAAATCTATTAATCTTTTGAAACACCATTTTTATTTATTTTTCGGCAAGTCTTTTGGTTATATATTTAATGTATTTTATATCCTCATCTGACAATTTATTAAAGTTCTTAATAAAATCCATGTGATAAAAACCAAATTCAGCAAGTGCGGAACCATCTTCGGCAGGAGTTGTTTTCTTACCAGTTATCAGGTAATCAACAGTAACACCAAAGTAATCTGCTATTTTTTGCATTTTATCTTGTTTGGGAGTGCTTCGTCCCATTTTCCAATCAGTCAACGTGGAAGATGATATCCCGGTGGCCTTTGATACATCAAAAGGTTTAAGTCCTGCATTCTTAAGCAATTCTTGAAAAATTTCGTACATAAATCTCCTTTCACAAAATAAATCTCGGAAATGCGAAAAAACATATTGACAATACCGGAAAACCACAGTAATATAAAAATATATTTTACGGAAAGCCGAGAAAATCAGAATATGTATAAAGATTTTTTTAAAATAAGATTGTGGTAACTCATATTATAACGGTTTTCCGTAAATATCACAATAGAAAGGAGAAAAAATGTATAAAAAATTTCAAGAGCTTTTGGAAGAAAGACAGTTAACAATATGTAAGGTTGCAAAAGAAGTAGGAATTGCTGCCTCCACTTTATATGATTGGAAAAATGGAAAAAGCACTCCAAAAGCAAACAAATTGAAACTGTTGGCAGACTACTTTGAGGTAGACATTAATTATTTTTTAGAGAAACAGGAAGCATAAGCAACCAAAAGCAAAAAAGCAGCAGGAGTTTAGAAAGGAGAAAAGATAAGATGCCAGAGATAATAGTAAATGCAATGGAAGAATTTGCCTTAAGAGTTCTTAAAGGTGGTGCAAACGTAACACCACAAGAAACAGCAATATTGCCGGAGATTTTAGAAAAAATAAAATCTTCCGACAGAGACACTACCGGAAGAAAGAATTAATTATCTTTAAGAATTTCAGATAAAGATAATTTAAGAGCTTCTTTTAATAATTGGTTATTAAGCTGAATAGAGTTTTTCACTCTTAACCAGCTGTGTTCATCAGCAAATGCGGCAGGGTACAATTCTCTTTCAATTTGAGTTGACCATAAAGTAAAAGCCTTATCAAAAGAAGTATCAATGATTTGAGATATGTCTTTTTTATCAGACATGATAATCACCTCCTTATATTAAAATTTTAATTTTGATATTAAAAGTATATCACAAATGTGAAGTATACACAAGCAATAGTATTTATATTAGAGATAAAGAGGTAAGAGAATTGTATAAAAAAATAGACAAATTGCTAAAAGAAAGAGGAATAACGGCTTATCAAGTATCAAAAGATACAGGAATCGCACAATCCGTTATTTCGGGATGGAAGTCGGGTAGAAGTAAACCTAAGGTAGATAAGCTAAAGTTATTAGCAGATTATTTTAACGTAGATATTAATTATTTTTTAGAAGAATAGGAAGGAGGAAAAGGTGAAGATAATTTTTGTTGTGCTATTAGTGGGTGTAATGATTAAATGCATATTTAATAAGATTGCATTCATTGCCCTGTCTATGTATGTGAAAGAAAAGTGTGGTATTCCAACCGATGAAGAGTTGAAGGCATACACAAACAGAGCAATTAGAAAATATTTTCATATTACAAAATGATGTTTTATCAATTCAGTTATAACACCAGTTGCAATCTGAGTGAAAGCACCGATAGATGAAGAACCGACTTTAGAACTCAGCTCCGGCATGAGCCTGTAAATAAAGTATAGGAGAAAAAATATGGAAAAGCAACAACAGTAAGAAAGGAAGAAAGATGAATGGATATTTTGAACAAAACCTCAAAACAGAAAACAATCAAAACAAAGGAATATTAAATATTAGCGTTACCAATATCAATGAATTTAAAGATTTAATAGAAAAAGCAACTAAAGAAGCCCATCAATTAAACGAAACAATTGACAGACTTAATACATTTCATTTGCAAGTTGAGTTTTTGACAAAAGATTCTATTTAGATTCTATTGTTGCAGCATCTTCGGTAATCAAAACCATGCTAATAAAGTAAACAATAGCATCAATAAAATGCTTCATATCATTAATATCTCGACCATCTTGTTTGCGAAGATAATGAGCCTCGTCATTACCAAGCCACGCAGAACGAGTAGCTAAAATTTTAATACGACTATCATCAATGTAAAAATTAATGCATTGAGCCAAAGACATAGATTTAATTTTACTTTCGTTATCGGGAAATTTATGTATAGCAAAATCTTTTATTAAAAATTCTAAGGCTTTGCGAAAACCAATTCCGGCAATTTCATCAAGTCGGCTTGATTCAGCAGCAAGGGCTTGATTATAAATTTTATCAAACTGAGGTGATAAAGAAACGATTGCTTTTTCAAAAACTTTTTTATCAAACTCATATGGTTCAGAAATAATAAATTTATCCATGTCAAACGATATTATCTGAAAAGAATGGTCACAGTTTTTTCTCACAGAATATTTAGAGATAAATGTATTATTACAACTTTGACAATAGTTAAAAACACTTGCTTCAAAATAAGAATTGAGCGATGAAGCAATATACACTGGCGAAATAGTAGTTTTGCAAATGGGACAAACATTCGCTCCTTCAAAGTTAAATGTATGCGGCACTGAATCGACACTGTTATAGGTAAGTTTAACACTTTTTTTCATTTAAATAACTCCCCTTTCGTGTTTAGTTAATTACACTCATGAGTTAAGTATAAAAAGATAACAGAGAAATGACAAGAAAAAATTGAAAGGATATTCGCGAATGGCAAAGATAAAAAGTGCGCTGGTAGACAGTATGGAAATATGTTTCGAGTGCGGAAGTCCGTACGCAGAATGCCATCACATACTGTTTGGTTCGTTTCAAAAGAAATACTGTACGAAATACAAGTTATATCTACCGCTTTGTGCATATCATCACAAAGGAAATAACGGTCCGCATATGAATTATGAAAAAAATCTTGAATACAAGAAAATGGCACAAGAGTATTACGAAAAAAACATAGGAAGCAGAGAACAGTTTATGAGTGAGTTTGGAAAAAACTATTTGTAACAAAAAAATAACAATTTAAAGTCCGTTCTGAAAGGGATGTCAAAAATATGCTCTCATATTACCCTTTGTATTTTTCCCCTTTTTAAATTGGCATCCCTTTCAGAGCGGATTTTAAGGACAAACAGCAAGAAAAAGGAGGAATAAAAATGAAAAAGGTCACAACAAAACAAGCTGCGGAAATTCTAGGAATACCAATTTTAAGTCTGCAATGGGGGATAAGAAATGGAAATATTCCGATTGGGACATATTTAATAAGACCCGGAAAGAAAAGAGGAAGTTACCACATTGTTCCTGAGAAATTGAATCAGTACGCAGGTAAAAAAGTAGTTTAAAAACAGAAAGGAAGACAAAAAATGTTAACGAGTGAATTATTTGAAGAAATTGTTGAGAATGTACAGATTGAAGAAACAGAAGAACAGAAGTTAAAAGAAATACTTATCAGTCACGATGGGGAGTTTCTTTGTGACGACATGGAATAATAAGAAATAATAACGTAGAAATGAAAAGGAGAAAACATGCACGAAAACAGAATTGAAGTAAAAGAAATAAAGAAAGAGCCTGAGTGTACAGCAATACACTCAAGCTATAAGGTAAAAAAAGATTCAAACAAAGTATATCACAGAAGATATAAAAAGTTCAAGAGGATAAATACAGCAAAAAATATGATTACAGGAATTGTAACATCATTTTTGCTAGCAGAATATGGATGGATTGTAACAGACAGCATGCTTAAATATGCTATCGGAATAGCCGGATGGGCAGTGATGGCAGCACTGGTGCTGAATGAAGTAGACAAATTTATATACTATCTGACTGGAGGGGAGCGATGAACACATACGGAAGAACAACGAAAACATATCCGTACTTTCCAAGGTGCATTTATTCCGAGAATGAAGGCATATGTGATGTTGAGAAAAAACATTTGAGTGAAGAAGAAAAAGAAAAATTAGATTTTAAGTTTATGAAAGAAAAGTGTCAATGTAAAAGATGTATTGAAAAAAGAGAAACAAGAAAAAAACTGGTTGAATGTTTAAAAGAGCAGGGAGCTACAGAGGTGCTCAAAATGCTTGGAGAAGTATAAAAAGGGAAAAGGAGAAATAAAAGATGAAAAAACCGGAACATGCAAATTCTATGAAAAGGATACAGGTGTAAAGATGGCTCCACACATGTATGAATTATATAAAAACGGAAGAATGGTTGGAATTTACAGAAACAGCGAAATTGCAGAACTTCTTGACATAGAAACAAGTTATGTTATCAGATGCGCAAAGATGGGAACGATTATTGAAAAAGAATATGCAATCAAAAGAAGCAATCTTACATATCAAGAAGCACTAGAACTAAAGAAGCTACAGCCACAGCCGACATTAAAGAAAGAAACGAAAATAACACCGGTGAAACAAAAGAAAGAAAAATATAGCGCAGGACGTACATTCATGCTCCCGGATTGGAATGAGATAGAAAAGTTGAGAAAAGGCAAAAACAACAACTAAAGCAATATATCACGAAATGACAGCGGTACCAAACCGGTACCGCAGGGAGGTGTAAAGATGAAAACGATATGAAAAAAAAGTGGCGCACAAGAAAGAGGTTAAAAATGGCTAGTAAACAAAAATTGCTTCTTGGTGATAGTTACAAGTTAATCAAAGATAGACCGGATAATAGTATAGATTTAATTGTTACTGACCCGCCGTATGAAATAAAGAAAACCATAGCAGGTGGAGAAAGTGAACTTGCAAAATCAATTCAGAAAATGAACAACGAATTAAAACATGAAAATATTACAAAAGGCATATACGTAAAAATATTAGATGATTTTATGAGAATCATGAAAAAACCAAATATTTACATATGGTGTAATGCGGAACAAATACCAATGTACATAGACTTTTTTGTAAATAAGCATAACTGTAAAATGGATATTTTGATTTGGCAAAAGACGAATGCTGCACCAACGTTTAATAACAAGTATTTGACGGATAAAGAGTATTGTTTATATTTCCGAAAAGGGGGATTTTGTCAACCTAGGACATATTCCGATGCAAAAACGGTATATACACAGCCTATAAATATTACTGATAAGAAAATTTATAAACATCCGACCATTAAACCGCTAAATATTATTAAAACAATAATTTCTAGCAGTGCTAGAGCTGGCGATGTTGTCTACGACCCTTTCATGGGCAGCGGCACAACTGGTGTAGCATGTAAAGAATTAGATTTAAATTTCATAGGAACAGAATTAAACGAAAAGTGGTTTAAGGTAGCGCAAGAAAGAATATTAGATACGGCTGTCAGTAGTATCAATAATAATCAAACTACTATATATGATTTTTTTAAGAATTGAAGGGATAGAACATGAACAGAAATAAAAAAGACATACTGCTGTGGACAATAATACTCCTGATGATAGCAGTTGGAACAGTGATTAGATAGAGAGGTGTAGAATGGAGAGATTAACAAATCATCAAGGAATACCTTTAAAATGCTTTGGTTGTATAGACGAAGATTATTGTGAAAATTTATGTGACCCATATGTAGAATGTGCAAAAAAAATTAGCAGAATACGAAGATACAAACCTTACCCCAGAGCAGATGATTGAGATTGACAAGGCTTATTCAGAGATAGCAAAGGAACTGGAAGAACTGAAAAAGCAGTTACCACCTTGCAAGGCAGGAGATACAGTGCACTGGGTAAATAATCATTATCGCACACATGGAGACTATAAAGTAGATGAGGAGAAAGTTGAATTATTAATCTTTGATGGGGAAGATTGGATTGCAGATATGGGCGGTTCTAAAGATGGAATATTTGGTAAAACAGTATTCCTAACCAAAGAAGAAGCCGAAGGAAAGAAATGGAGAAATAAAAAAGATGTTAAAACCAAAAGTGGACGCAAAAGAATTTGAAAAATTTGGATTTAAGCATTGTAAAGGAATATCAAAACAAATTGAGTGCTATTACCTATGTGTAGCAAAAGGAAACAAAATGCTTTTTGTGAGTAACGTTTGTTTTACTGTAAATGAATGGGAAGACGATGACACAAGAATACACAAAAGAGCAAATTGTAGATACAGAGATAATAGAACTTATTTAGATATTATTTACGAACTGATTAAGGCTGATATGTTAGAAAGTGATATTAAAGAAAGTAAGATAGACAATATTAATATTACAAAAGAAATAGTTTACCGTTTTTCTATTTTATCAGACCACGATAAAAATTCTGTATTGAGAAAACACTCTCAAATAAATTATAGCATTAATGAAGATATAAGTGTATTAATAGATGAATTGCAAGAGAATGAGCTAGAATGTGAATTTTTAAAGAGCATAAAAGAAATATCGCGAGGTATATGGGAATGAAAGCAGTTTTAAAATATCCAGGAGCGAAAAACAGATTAAGTAAGTGGATTAATAGTTACATACCAGAACATAAAGTATACGTTGAACTCTTTTTTGGAAGTGGCGGAGTGTTTTTCAACAAACCAAGATGTCACATTGAAACAATAAATGATTTGAATGATGAGGTTGTAAACTTTTTTAAAGTATTAAGAGAGCAACCGGAAGAATTGACAGAATTGATATATTATACACCTTTTTCTAGAACAGAGTATGATTCGGTTTACAAAGAGGAAAACAATATCAGTAATATAGAAAAGGCAAGAAGATATTGTGTTAGATGTTGGCAAGGATTTGGATGTGCAAATTTATACCATAATGGATTTAAAAGCGGTCAACAAACAAAATCACCAAACCCTGCAAGGGGATTTTCTAAGTTGCCAGACACATTGTTAGAAGCAGCGGAACGTTTAAGGGGAGTACAAATAGAAAATCTTCCGGCAACAGAACTAATTAGACGGTACGATACTGAAGATGTGTTCATGTATTGCGACCCACCATATTTGCACAGCACTAGAAAGAACTATTTGTACAAGCATGAAATGACAGATGATGAACATATTGAGTTGTTAGAATTGCTGATTAGACATCCAGGAAAAATATTATTATCAGGATATGACAATGAGTTATATAACGCTTTTCTTCAAGGCTGGAATAAGGTTCAAAAAAACACTCTGGCCGAAGGTGGTACGAAAAGAACAGAAACACTTTGGATGAATTACTAGATACAAATAAATACTCAGAAAAAAATAAAAGAAAGAGAGAGTGAGCGTATGAGAACAGTAGATATAGCAGAAGTTATCGCAGAAACAATAGAAAAAAAGATATTAGGAGAATGGAAACATGAAGGATATGCAGGGGGAGCATATGCAGACGGAGTTAGATGCGTTATTGATGATAAAGAGTATGTGATTGAAGTTAAAGAGGTGGAATAAAGATGCAGAAAGCAAGTGGAAGTAGCACATGCCATAAAAATTGTGTTGTTTGCAATCGTAAGACAGGAAGTTATGAGGCTTGGTCTTATAAAGACGGAATAGAGATTAAAGTCCCGGTTTGTCATGAATGTAAAGAAAAAATAGGAATGTGTCTTGATTCAGCAATGGATATACACTTAAAAGGTATAAGAGAATCTATAACTCATAGTGTAATTATAACTTATGATGAAAAATGTTTACAAGAAATACTGTTAGAAAGGAGACGAAATGCAGAAAGTATTTGAAAAAATAAAAGAAAATATAAAAGCACTTGATAAATACCATGATGGAATCATAAGTGTCTATGAAGCAATCAAAATTGTTAATAAAGTAGCTGAAGAACACAACAATGGCTGGATTCCGGTTGATGAGAGAATGCCACCTGAAGAAGATAGTATGTTTGCAAAGTATAAAGGTACAGATAAGTGGTCTAACGGAATGTTTGAGAAAACTTCTAAAACTGTGCAAGTAATTATTTCAGACCCAAAAGGCAAATGTGTGACACATGTTGCTCATACACTAGACGGAAAATGGAGCTGTGATTTACTTAAAATTAATAGCAACTACAAAATTACACATTGGCAGCCATTGCAAGAATCATGTTATTAGCCGAAAGGAGACAAGGAGTGAGTAAAAAACCACCTCTCGGAGCATCACCGTCATGGTATGTAATTCCAAATAGAATTAAAGAATTATCGGAGGCAATTGCAAGATACACGGAACATGAACGGATGGAAATAGATTTAGAAGTTACATCAATAATTAAGCAATGGGCAACGGAAATAAATTATTTATGTGATGCTTTAGATGAAATTCAAAAAATCAAGAAAGAGAGTGATAAGAATGAAAGAACAAGAAGCAATTGAGTTATTAAAAAAGGCGGCACCAATAATTCCAATGTCCCAGACAAAATATAATCAGTTCATTGATGCGGTAAATATGGGAATTGACGTATTAGAAAAGCAGATAGCAAAAAGACCAGATTATGAGGGTGATGGATATGCAGATGGTGAGATGGTGTATGACACTTGGATATGCCCTTGTTGTGAAAAAAAGATACGAAGTTGACTACGACGAATACGATTACTGTCCAAATTGCGGACAAAAAATAGATTGGAGTGATATTTGATGAGCAATGCAGATAAAAGAAATATTGATTCAAGAAGGGAAAGAGGTAATCGGAATACAAAAGACTTATATAGAATACTGGCCAACATAGTAGGAGAAGAATCGGCAAAAGAAAAATGAAAGAATTTGGATTTGAGCAGGAGGTAAGAAATGGAACTAAGTAGAGCAAGATACATTTTTTTAAATATTGAATCAGATGATTATACCGCCAAAGAAAAAGGACTGGCAATTAAAACGATTATTGAAAAGCCTACACACAATAGTATCAATAAAAAACAAATCCTTAAAGTATTAGAGTGGTTATTTTATCAACACTTTAATATTTAAGAAAAGGAAGGTGGATTAGATGAACAATAGACATTTATATAAAGCAAAACGTGTAAGAGGTGGAAAGTGGATAGAAGGAACTTATACGCATGGTTTTGAATATAAGAGCATAGGTGGTGTTACAACATTTATAGAAAATCACTGTATAACTGCAAAGAATGGATATATATGCGAAATAGACCCGATAACGCTTTGTCAGGGAACAGGACGAGAAGACGAATGGGAAAATGATGTTTTTGAGTACGACGAAAAACGATACATAATTGTATACAGCGCAGAAGAAGCAATGTGGGTCGCAGTAACACCGCTGCCGTGGGATGATGGTAACGTTGCATTGTCAAAGATTTCAGAGAAATATTACAAGAAGCTTGGAAATGCAATAGACAATCCGGAATTGTTAAAAGTAGAACGTGAAAATAACAAAAAAGGAAGATTATTAGATGAAAGAGCGGTAATAAAAGCAGTAAGAAAGCATACAAACAAGTACGGTGCATTAGATAATGATATTTCAAACATTCTGAAAGAAATAACAGCGGCTTATGATGTAGACAAAGTTACAGAACAAATATCAAACAGTGGATTTTATATGCAAGCAGGAAGAAGTCAGGGGAAAAGTATGTTTTGCAAAATACTATCAGACTATAGAAGAAAAATAATAAATATTGTAGAAGAGGGGGGTGTAAAGTGATGGACGAACTATTAAAGAAGGTAAAGAGTGCATTTCATGAAGAACATGGAGAAGGTGCAAAAATTGAAGAATGGGACAAGCTGGTGTTTGAATTAAACGATTCCACTTTAATTTTAAGCTGCAAAGATGGAATGCTGAAAGAAGAAATCTTAGAAGGAAAACCCATTAGGGTGGATTACACAACAGGATTTTTTGAACGGTGATTTATGATACATGAATTAAAAATAGAAGATGATTATGCCTTAAAAGTTGTCACAAACGAGAAAACTTTTGAGATACGGTTCAATGACAGAGATTATAAAAAAGGTGATTATATCCGCTTTTTGCCGGTGGGCGAAAAATTTAGAAATATCGTAGCGGCAGAAATAAAAGACAAGATATATAAAATTACATATGTACTGACACACGAAGATTTTCCAAAGGGAATCAAAGAAGATTATGCGGTGATTGCGATAAAAGAAGCGACATTGCAGGAAATCAGAAACGAAACAGCGCAGCAGTAAGGAGAATGGAAATGAAAAAAATAAGAAGACGAGGAAAGAAACCAAACGCATTCCAAAGAGTTGGAATCATGAAAAACGGACTATTTCCGGATGATTATGTTGTTATAAAAGACACAGTAGAGAGTCTTTACATAAAACATAAAGATACCAACAAGGTGCAGGAAATCAGATATTAATAAGAACATTTACATAGAAGAAACAGTGAAAAAAGCATCTTTCTTCTATGTAAATGCTTTTTTATACCCATCCTTTTCCGTCCTCGTAATGAGTAGTAACATCTCGACTATTTTTAAAAAGGTAATGATATGCAGAAAACAAGACACAAAATAAAATATAAAGATAATTACAATCCTGAGAACATATATCAAGAAGATTTTGATAAATACATACACAAAAAATCACTACACAGATTTATAAAAGATAATCCGGATATCGTTGATTTTGAGAAAGAATACAAAAAGCAGCAGGAAAGACTTGAAGAAGCAGAAACAGAACGTTTCATCAGAGAAAAAAGAATCAACGGAGTTTACAGAACAAAAACAACAAAAGCGGGAAATCAATTAGAGATTGACATATATCCGAGTTTTCAGTTTGCAATAGACGTCCCGAAGGAGAACAAAGGGGGAACGACCAGCCCGGCGCAAAAGAATTTAAATAATAAAAAAGCACAGAGGTATTTAGTTGCTCTTATCAACTGCAACTTCGGACAGGGGGATTACTGGTGTACATGGACTTATAGCAATGAAAACATACCAAGCGACATAAAGCGCGCACAAAGAGACATGGTCAATTTCATTAAGCGTATCAAGACATATAGAAAGCGAAAGAAACTCGGAGAGTTTAAATATCTTTACATCACAGAGTATGACGAAGAAATAAATAAAAAGACCGGAAAGAAAAAGACAAGGGTACATCATCATATGCTGTGCACTGGGGATATGGACAGAAACGACCTTGAAAAAATCTGGAAAAAAGGAAAGAGGAATCAGACAAGAATTATTGAACCAGACAGTGACACACACCTTGCAGGAATGGGAAACTATATCACAAAAGACCCAAAGGGAAAGAAACGCTGGTCATCATCAATGAATCTTACGAAACCAACAGTGACAAAATCATACAGCAGATTTAAGAAACGCACAGTAGAAAAAATGGTAAAACAGTATGATGAATTGGAACAGCAGATAACAAAGCAGTACCCAGAGTACGAGTTTGTAGACGCAGAAGTAAACATCAACAAAGTAAACGGCGGATTTTATATCTATGCAAGAATGGTGAGAAAGGAATAAGAGACATGAACAAATTGAGTAAAGAGAGATATTTAGAATTAAAATACTTTTGCAGACAGTACAGTAAAAAGAAAACTATACAAAATAATAACACCGCAGCAGGACGAAGAGCAAAGTGTGATGTCAATCTGATTGAAGAGATTGTGAAGCGGAAAGCAAAAGGGTTTGAACAACAAATGCTTAGAAATATTACTATGGGTACACCCTGGGAAGCATTGAATGCACCGTGCGGAAGACGAAAGTTTTATGAGACACGAAAAAAAATATTTATAGGAATAGCGGAATTTAGATAAAAGGGTAACTCAAGGCACCAACAAATGTGTTATACAAAATATAGGCATAGATTACCTCCTTATAAACAAATTATTGCATGAAGGGGAGAGGAGTTTGGTACCTTTCCCCTTTGCAGGGAGAAACGGCATGGAGTTAGAACAGATTGTTGATGCTATCAATACAGGGAAAGCATATAGGATTTATAAAACAAAAGAATGGATAAGGTTGCGAGAAGAGGTGTTAATGGAATGTCACTATGAATGTCAGCATTGCAAAAGCAAAGGGATAATCAGAATGGCGCAGACTGTTCATCACGTCCGACATGTAGATAAATATCCGGGTCTTGCGTTTAGTAAATATTATATTGACAAAGATGGACAGCAACAAAGAAATCTTATACCACTGTGTAACAAATGCCACAATGAAGAACATGACAGGTTTAAATTTAAGAAAAGAAAAAGAGAAAAGAAAAAACCTCTGACAGAAGAATTTTGGTAGCCCCCCACTCCCCAAACCCCTAAAAAATGAGGGGGTCGCACAACGGGAAAGGGAGCTATGAGTTTAGAGATTTTTTTAAAAACAGAAAAAAAGTGGGTGATTTTTATATGGCAAACATCACAAAAGCAGAACGCGAAAAACGAAAAACAAAAAAAACAATACTTAAAAGTATTGAGAAATTAAACCTTACTGAAAAGTATTATTTTGACCAGGTTGACGAATATATGCGATATTATGATGATTTGCAAAGAATTAACACTGAATTATCTAACAAATTTAGCTCAGAACTTAGCAAAGAAAAGAGGCAAATCACAAAAGAAATGAGAAATATTTTAAGATTTCTAAGACTTGACCCAGGAGGGAAAAGGGAAGTAGATGAAGGCACACCGGAATTATAGCAAATACTTAGACCCATACATTGATGATATCATGTCAAACAAGGTCGAGCATTGCAAAGAACAGGAATTAATGATAACTAACACATTGATTCCGGTTTTAGACAGAGATGATGTAACAGTTAATGAACAAAAGGTCGAGGAAGCTTTAAACCTTGTAAAATATTTTGACTTTGAACTTGTTGAGTGGGAGATTTTTCTAACAGCAATAGTAATTGGAGTTGTTTGGAAAGAAGATGAGAGTCCGTATTTTCGTGACATCCGAATTTATGTTGGAAGAGGTTCTGGAAAGAACGGACTTGTAAGTTTCTGGATATTTTATTTTATATCACCATACCACGGAGTAAAGGGGTACAACGTTGAACTTATGGCAAATTCCGAACAGCAGGCGAAAATGTCATTTACGGATGTGTTTAACGCAATAAAAGAAGCCAAGCCGGAACATCAGAAAGCAATCAAGGCTCACTATCACGCAACACTGGAAGTTATAACATGCAAAACTACAGGCTCAACGATAAAATACAATACTTCATCTAACAGAGGAAAGGACAGTAAGAGAACAGGGTGCAATCTTTTCGATGAAAAGCACGAATACACCATGAAAGACAAAAAGAACATTGACACATTATCATCAGGACTTGGAAAAGTTAAAAACTGGAGAAATATAACAATATCAACCTGCGGTCATGTGAGAGAAGGTGTTCTTGATGCAGAGCAGGAAGCAGGACAGGAGATATTGTCAAAATATGACCCGGATAACAGAGTATTCATATTTTGGTGCAGGATTGAAAAAGAAGAAGAGTGGAAGAACCCCGATAAATGGGTGAAAGCAATACCATCACTCAGACACAAGCAGTTTCGGGAACTGAAAGAAAGAGTTGCTTATGAAGTGAAGGATATGTCAAACAACATGACGTATTTTGCTGAATTTATGGCAAAAAGAATGAATTACCCAGTGGGAAATAAGGACGAACAGATAGCGACACCGGAAGATGTAAAGGCAACAAATCAAGAAGTACCGGATTTGACGAAATGTAGCTGTATCGGCGGAATTGATTATGCGAATACAAATGACTTTGTGGGTTGTGCGTTGTTGTTCAAACAGAATGGAAAGATTTATGTAATACAACATACATTTATATGCAAAAAAAGCAGAGACTTACCTGGGATAAAAGCGCCGCTTGAAGAGTGGGAGAAAAAGGGTGATGTTGAATTTATAAACGATGTGGAAATATCTCCGGAAGTGGTAACAAAATGGTTTAAAATGCAGCAAGAATATTATGATATCAAAATTATAGCTATAGACAAGTTTAGATATACATTAATGGCAAAAGCATTGAGAGAAATTGGGTTTGAATTTAACAGAGGAAACCTTTTTACAGTCAGACCGTCAAACATCATGGAGATTATCCCTGTTGTAAATTCATGGATTATAAAACACAGATTAGCGGTTGGTGACACTCCGGTATTCCGCTGGGCAATGAATAACACAAAAATAACAAACACAAAAAATAACAAAATTTATGACAAGATAGAGCCAACATACAGAAAAAATGATACATGGATGGCATTTGCGGCAGCAGCAACAAAACAGGAAAAATTGGACGAGGAAACATCAATACAGATAGAGGAGTTGGATGTAATTTCGCTTTAGGAGACTGATTATGTTTGAAACTTTGAGAAAAGGGAAATTGAATAGATTTTTGGGTGACAAAGTAGACGCTGCACAAACAGTGGATGTTGGAGAGATTGCTACAAAAGCAGCTTATGAGGCTTTAGCAGTACATATAGCAGCCTCATATATATCAAAAGCACTTTGCAAATGCGAAATAAAATTTTATGAAACAGGGAAGGAAAATAATAAACTTTATGAATACTATCTGCTTAATGTTGCGCCGAACAATAATCAGTGCAGCAGTCAGTTTATTAACGATTTAGTTTACAAAATTCTTACAGAGCCGGACGGTGCACTTGTCATTACAAGTGATGAAAAACTGTTCATAGCAGACAGTTTTCAAAGAGAGCCATATCCAATGAAAGAAGATATATTTAAAAGTGTTACGATTGAAAATTTGACTTTGAACAGAAGTTATAAAGCAAGTGAAGTAATGTACTTCAAGTTGGAAAATGAGAATGTAAAGCATTTGATAGATTTAATGTATCAGGATTATGGAACAGTAATTAGCTATGCAGTGGATTCGTTTCTAAAAAGTCATTCAAAACATTACAAGATGAAAATTGATGCTGATAACATTAATGGAATGTCAGCAAGCGAATATTATAAAAAATATCTTACAAAGCAGCTAAAAGAATTTTTAAAAACGGATATTGGGGCATTTCCAGAATACAGAGGTTATTCTTTGGAGGAAATGAAAACAGAAGGACAGCCGGGAAGCGGTGATGAAATAGTCAGTTTTAGAAAAGACATATTTGAAGTAGCAGGAAGTGCATACAACATACCAAAGGCAATGATGGACGGAAATATGAATAATATAAAAGATGTTGTAAATTCGTTTATCACTTTTGCCTGCGCCCCGGTGGCAACGCTGATAGGAGATGTTATTACAAAAGCACTTTATCCGTACGAGAAGTGGACTAATGGAAATTATGCAAGGGTAGATATTACGGCAATTCCTTATCAGTCAATCATGGATATGGCAACAGGTGCGGGTACATTGATAGGAAATACTATATTAAAGCCAAATGAGGTAAGAAAGGTACTTGGATTCGACATGGAAGATGAAGAGTTCTTAAATACATTCTTTGTAACAAAAAATAACTCAAAAGCTGACGATGTAATGAAAGGCATTGTTACTGAGAGTGGAAAGGAGTAAAGATGAAAAAATACTACAATTTGTGCGTTGACAAAGAAAATGGAGAGGCTGATTTGTACATATTTGGAGATATAACATCATGGAGATGGTTAGAAAGTGATGTATCAAGTTATTCACTTAGTAAAGAACTTGAATCACTCTCAAACGATGTAAAAAACATAAATGTATATATCAATTCCTGCGGCGGAGAAGTATCAGAAGCACTTGCAATTAGAAGTCAGTTAAAACGACATAAAGCAAAAGTAAAAACTTATTGTGATGGAATTGCAGCAAGCGCAGCGGTTACTATATTTATGGCAGGGGATGAAAGAATTATGTCGAATGCTTCACTTCTTTTTATACATAATGCATGGACCAGCGCACGAGGAAATTCCGAAGATTTCAGAAAGCAGGCTGATGACTTAGAAAAGATAACGCAGCAGTCCATCAATGCTTGCATGGAGCATGTCAACATCTCGGAAGAGGAATTAAAAGAGATGATGAATAGCGAAAAATGGATAGACCCAGCGGAAGCACTTGAAATGGGATTTTGCACTAGCATAGAAGGCGAAAAAAACAATCAAGGAGTTTCACAGTCGGCAAAGAAGATTGTTTATAACAAATTAAAGACAAAAGAAACAAGAAAACAAGAACATAAGCAAAATGAACCCATACCGACTAAACAGAGCAGTGGAATGATTAATTTTATAAAAAATTTATAAAGGAGAGAGAAATGAGAATTAAAAATTACGAGCAGTCAAAGAAAGAAGCGGTAGAAAAGACAATGCAAGCTATTAAAAGCGGAAAAGATGAGGATATACAGGAAGGTATCACACAACTTTACAATAGCATTTTTGAAAAAATAGAAGACGACTTCAACGAGTACGTGGAACAGAATGACGAAAAAGTGCTATCAGACAGAGGATACAAACAGCTTACATCAGAGGAAAAGCGGTTTTATCAGGCACTTGTTAAAGCCGCTGAAGCATCAGATGCAAAGCAGGCATTTATTGGTGAGATACCGGACGGAGCTATGCCAACGACCATCATCGAGGATGTTTACAAAGAATTGCAAGCAGAACATCCGCTGCTTGACAAAATCAATTTTCAGTTCGTTGGATTTGTTACAAAGTGGATTTTATCCGATGGTGTTTCAGATAAGGCGCAGTGGGGTACTGTAACAGATGAAATCAAGAAAGAAATTACATCATCACTAAAAGAAATTGAAGTGAGACAGAATAAATTATCAGCTTTTGCAATTATTCCAAAAGGCTTGTTAGATATGAAACTGACGTTTATTGATGCTTACATTAAATCCGCATTGAAAGAAAGTTTAGCCCTCGGATTAGAAGGAGGAATCATTTCGGGTTCGGGTGTTAACTGTCCGATTGGAATGATTAAGAATATCGGGAAAGGTGTAGATTTTAATACAACAACCGGATATCCAGACAAAGAAGCAATTAAAGTTAAAACATTTGCACCAAAGGAATATGGTGCGCTAGTGGCAAAACTTGCCAAGACGGAAAAGGGAAACAATAGAAAATTTGATAGTGTTTTGATGGTTTGTAACATGACGGACTATTTATCAAAAATCATGCCAGCAACAACAGCAGTACAGAGCGATGGGACTTACAAAAATAATATATTCCCATTTCCGACAGATGTTACCGTTTCAACATCTGTTCCGGAAGGAAAAGCAATTTTAGGACTTTCAAAAGAATATAGCTTACTTGCGGGCGGGGCGAAAGAAGGAACTATTGAATATGACGATTCTTATAAATTCCTTGAAGACCAGAGAGTTTATAAGATTAAACAGTATGCAGAAGGAAGAGCGTACGACAATACTTGCTTTATATTGATTGATATTTCAGAACTTGAAGAAAGATACATCACTGTATTAAACAAGACAACTGAAACACCAAAGCAAACAGAAGAAACAAAGCAGGAAAATACACCAGTAGCGTAGGAGATAAAAAATGAGCGAAGAACTATTGTTAAAAATTAAAGATGCATTAGATATTACATTCGAAGATGATGATTTTGAGAGAAAAATCGTCGGGATAATTGAGGATGGCATTGAGGTTCTTCGCTCAATTTTTGGCGCAGGAAAGGATGTCGAAATCGATTGGACGATGCCGGGATTTGAAAGAATGCTTTTAAAAAACTGGTGTTTGTACGAGTTAAATAATGTTGGAGACAAATTTAAAGAGAACTATCGTTCAGAAATCATCGGAATGCAAATAAAATACGGAGAAAAGGAATGGAAAAAAGCCAATTCGATAATTACATAGATGGGGTTGTTAAAATATGTAGACAAAAAAATAACAGAACAGATTTTAATGCAAAAATCAACAGTAAAACGCAAGATGATTTAGAAGTGATTCAAAAAATGAGTTTTCAGGAAAAAGCAAAAAGAGTACAAGATGTTACATTTGCTGAACAAAACGGATTTGAATTAACTATAAAAATAAAAGTCAGAAAAGTTAAAGGAATAACTTCAAAACATGTTGCAGTAATTGAAAATTATATGTATTCCATAAAGCACGTAGACAGTGATAAGAAGAATCTTTATCTATACTTAGAAGGAGCAAAAGAACTTGAATAGTGAAACAATATTAGAATCATTAAGTAAAAAACTCAAAGAAACAGAACTTGAAGTTTTTTACGGAATTGCAGACGGAGACAATAATCTTGCAAAGTACATTGTGTATGGGCGAGATACCATAGTCATAAACGAAAACAAACTAGGATTTACGGATAAATACGAAGTAGTTATTGTTTGTGAAAACTATATTTCACAAGAGCTGATAGATGATGTAATAGAAAAAGTAGAGCAATGCGGATTGAGACTTTCAAATGAAAATATGGAATTTTCATATTTTGAAAAGAAAGATATCGTAATGGAATTGTTAAGAATCAAATTCATAAGGGCGAGAAGAAGGCACTGATATGGCTAAAATTGAATTGAAACAAAGTGATAATTTAGAAGCGTTAGAATCTTACATATCTACATTGAAAGAAGAAGGAGAAAAAATCGTAACAAATACACTTCATAACGAAGGCGCAAACGAAATAATAGAAGGTATACGAGTTTTACTCCCACAGTCGAGAAGAAAGTGGAAAAAAAAGAAACCTGCGGCAAAGATGAGCAAGGTATCTATAAAAATGAGAAAGCCGCCAGAAATTGGAAATCTAAAGGTGACAGTAGGAACTACAAATAACTATCACTATTTGTATTTTCCCAATGATGGGACAAATACAAAGGTTCACGCAGGAAAACAAAATTTTATGGAAAAAGGAGCCGAGAGCAAACAAGGAAAAATAGTAGACATTTGCATAAAGAAACTAATAGAAAAAATTAATAATTAAGATAAGAAAGGAAAATAAAAAATGGCAGATAAAAAAGTATATTCAGATTTTGAAGTAAAAGACAGCTCAATTAGATTTGAAGGAGACGAAAAAGCGGAAAGACTTGGATGTGTTGGAACAATGGAAGAAGCAATGGACGTAAGAGCAATAACAAAAAAATGCGAAGGAATCGAGGAAACTGTGAGCGTGACAGCAACAGGAACAGGCGAACTTACGTTATCATTACATATGAGATGGGATTTGTATGTAAAAGCAATGGGAATGGATTTTGAAGAATTAAAACCGGGAGTATATGCGTATGGACAGAACTCAAGACATAAAGAATTTTGTCTTACAAATGCAGTTGTTGACGAGTATGGAAGAAAGAAATATAAGGCATATCCAAGGGCAATAATTAGTGAAGGAAAAGCTGTGAAGATTGAAAATGGCAGTGAAGAAGTGGCGCAAATTGACTTGAAAGTTAAGGTAATGCCGGACGAAAGAGGAAATGGAACATATGAAGCATTAGAGGAAAAAATAGGAGAAGATAAAACAATTCTCAATGAATGGATTGAGAAGTTTGACGTTGATAGCTTATTTACACCGACCGCTTAAAAAGGAGGAAATCAAATGAAAGTAAAAGTTTTAAAAGAGTTTATAGATATACACACGAATGAACTGCATAAAAAAGATACATTTTTTGAAGCAAATAAGAAGCGCATTAAAGAAATTCAGCAAGTAGATAAAGAGCTTATCGAGGTTGTGAATAAAAAAGAGAATGAAGACGGAGATAAGACGAAAGATTCAAAAACAGAATAACAATCAATAAAGTGAAAAAGCTAACGTTCTAATGTGGAACGTTAGCTTTTATGAGGAAAAGGAGAAAAAACAATGAACACTTATACATCAATTCAACTCACAAATGAAAAACAAGAAAAACTTACACTAACGTATGGAAAACTATATAAGTTACAACAAAAAGAAAAAGATTTAGTAGAACGTTTTTTACAGATAGAAGAGCAGGACAAAGTAAACGAGCTAGAAATGGCATTTGTTATTTATGTTGCGTTTAGATGCGCAAATGATGTGAAAACTTCATTTGAAGAATTTGCCGACATGATACCGCCTAACAGGAGTTATTTAATAGAAAAATATACAGAGCTGGTATTTCCAAAAAACTAGATTTCCCCGAGCCGTTCAGAAAGGGGACGTTTAAAATCATAGGTAAAAATAGCCTAGAACTTCCAAAGGGATTCAAATTGCATGATATCAAAGATTATTACTACTGGTATATATATCAGTTAGGAATCAGCGAAAATTTATTTTTTCATGCAGATTATTCGTTTGTAGAGGGAGTTGCAACAAATATATGCGCATACGAACGGTGGCTCGCATATCAGAAAGAAAGGAAATAAATGGGAAAGAAAAATGAAGCTAAAATCACTTTCATAGCGGAAACAAAAGAGTTCTCGGATGGAATAAAGAAAGCGAATAGAGATATAGCAACATCAAAAAGCGAATTAAAGTTAAATGCTGTTGAAATAAAAAACAACGGAGAGCAAATTCAACTTCTTTCACAAAAACATAGTATTTTACAAAAAGAATTACAAGCACAGCGAAGTAAAACACAAAATCTTAACGAAAAATTAAAAAAAGCTGGGGAAATATATGGAAAAGATTCAGACGAAGTTGCAAAGCTAACACAACAGTTAAACCGCTCAAAGACAGCAGAGGAAAACATAAAAAGAGAGATAAATGATACAAACACAGCATTGAAAAAACAAGCTGAGACTGCAAAGACTAATACAGAAGCAACAAAAGCAATGAAAGAGGGATTAGACAAAGCGGGGAATGTAGCCGGAATAGCAACAGGGGCAATAGTGGCAGGTTCAGGCTTGGCAATAAAATCTTTTAACGATGTAGACCAAGGGGCGGATAACGCAATAAAAGCCACTGGGGCAATAGGAGAAGAAGCAAAGAGAGTAAGAAATGAGTACAAAAATGTTGCATCGACAATTAAAGGAGATTTTTCCGAAATTGGAAGTGCATTGGGGGAAGTTGAAACAAGATTCGAATTTACAGGAAAAGAAGCGGAGAACTGCACAAAGGATTTTATAAGATTTGCTGAAATTAATAATACTGATGCCACATCTTCGGTAAGACTTATAAGCAGGGCAATGGGTGATGCAAATATACCAGCAAAAAACTACAAGAGTGTATTAGACCAAATAACTGTAGCAGCTCAAGCAAGCGGAGTGGGAGTTGAAACCTTAACAGAAAATATTGCAAAATACGGTGCACCAATGAGGGCGCTAGGATTTGATACAAAAGAAAGTATTGCGTTGTTTGGTCAATGGGAAAAAGCAGGGGTAAACACATCTATTGCTTTTAGCGGTTTGAAAAAATCTATAAGCAATTGGAGTAAAGAAGGGAAAGACCCAAAAGAAGAATTTAAGAAAACATTAGAAGAGATTAAAAAAGCCCCTTCTATAGCGAAAGCCACTACAAAAGCAATAGAAGTTTTTGGCACAAAAGCAGGTCCTGATTTAGCAGATGCAATACAAAACGGAAGATTTGAGTATTCCGAGTTTTTAAATATTGTAGAAAAAAGCGAAGGAACACTAGAAAATACATACTCAGAGATACAAGATGGAACAGATAAAACACAAATCTCGATGCAAAACTTAAAACTCGCAGGAGCAGAGGTGGGAGAAGCGTTACTCGAAGAACTAACCCCAGAAATTAATAGTTTAGTTGAAAAGTCAAAAGAGTTTTCCAGATGGGCTAAATCGAATGGCCCCCAAATAGTTTCAACAATAAAAGGGATTGCGGTTGCGACTGGCGGAATTTTTGTAGTTAACAAAGCAGCAAAATTCACACAAAGTGTCGGAGAGTTATATAAAGGTGTAACAACGTTTGGTAGTGTCATGAAAGCTATGATAACAAAAAGAATAGCAGATACAGCAGCAACAGAAGCTGAGACAGTGGCACAGACAGGACTAAACAGCGCAATGCTCGCAAGTCCCATCGGAATGGCGATTGTTGGAGTAGGGGCATTGGCAGCAGGAATGATGATATTGTCTCAAAATGAAAATTTGCTTTTAGAAGATGCAAAAAAAGCGCAAGAAGAGATTGATAATCTTACTGAAAGTATTCAAAAAAACAACGAAAAGGTGGATTCGCAGTATCTTACATATGAGAGAGATTTAGAACTTTTAGAAGACATTACAGATGAAAACGGAAAGGTGAAAGAGGGAAAAGAAGATTTAGCAGAAGTAATAGCAAGCAATTTGTCTGAACAATTAGGAGTTGAAGCCGAGCTGGTCGACGGTCAGTTTAAGAATTACGAGAAACTAAGAGAAGAAATAGAAAAAGTAATTGAAACAAAAAAAACGGAAGCGTTAATTGAAGCTAATAAAGATACATATACAGAAGCATTAAAAATGCAATCAGACTATGCAAAGAAAATCTCTGAACAACAAAAGGAAGTTTCAAGGTTAGCAGAAGAACGCGAAAAAGCTGAAAGAGAAGCTAACGGCTATGATAAAAACACAAGTCCAGCGCAGAAGGTTTTAGATGCTATGACAGGAAAAGACCCGCAACAAAAAGTTGCAGCAGCAAACGAAAAACTTGAAGCTGCTCAGACAACTTTAAAAAAATACACAAATGCATACAGAACAAGCACAGACACAATAATCAATTATGAAAAACTTGAAGCTGCACAGGTAAGCGGCAGTAGAAAAGAGATGAATCGGGCAATAGCCGGATATAACGCTAACTTGAAAACGGCAACAACGGCAACTAAAAAAGAACTAAAACAACAAGTAATAGACACAAAAGAAAATTTAAAGGCTACGAAAGAAGCGTATAAAAATGGCGAAGTAGATAAAGCAGCAGTTACGTTAGCTAAGAGAATACATAAAGCAGCAGTTGCAGAATTAGAAAGCGCAAAACCAGAGTATGAAGAAACAGGAAAGAAAAGCGGAAAAAAATATGCAAAAGGTCTTATTAATGAGAATGAAATCACTATAAAGGAACTAACAAAAATATGCAAAAAAGAGGGCATAGAAATACCGAAATCCGTATCGGAAGGAATAAAAGAAGGTAAGTACATTATTCCGAAATCAGTCGAGGAAGTGAAAAATCTAATTGAGTTTAATAAGGTTGAAGTAAAAGCGAAGGGGGCAGGTGTATCGATACCAAAGTCAATATCCAAAGGGATAAGAAATGGAAAAGTTTCTATTACTGAGTCAGTTTCTCAGCTGAATAATTGGATTAAATTTAATCTGGCGCTCAATAATGCCGGATTGCAAGGAACTGAAATTCCAAAGAAATTAAAAGAAGGAATCCTTAACGGTAAAGTTTCGGTGAAAGAAGCTATTTCAACAATAAGTTACATAGCAACTAACGGATTAAAGGCGGGATATGGCAAAAGTAAAGAAATAGGAAAGGAAAGTGCTAAGAAATACGGAGAAGGAATTGCATCAGCCAATATTAATGGTGATTTGAAAAAACTTTTAACAGGTACCACGAATTTCTTTAAGAATAATCCAATCAATATCCCTATATCAGCATCAGTCAAAACTGTAATGAATAAAAAGTTACCACAAGGTCCGCTTGTAAAAAATGCAAAAGGCGGAATCTATGCAAAAGGTGCATTTGTAACCAGTTTTGCGGAAGATAGCGCAGAAGCAGCAATCCCTATCAATAACAAGCCGCGGAGTATAAAATTATACAGGCAAACAGGACATTTGATGGGATTAGATAAAAATAAAGAAATAGGAAACATAAAAATACAACAAGAAATAAACTTATCAGAAACAAATAGACTGCTTAGAACAATTGCATCTAAAGACAACAATCTGTACATAGACGGAGATAGAATGTCAAGAAAAACGGTAGCTAGTCGAGATAGGGTGGATGGAGTAATGACAGCGTTAGCAAGGAGAGGTATCGCAATTGAATAAAAGAACATTTATATTTAATGAAATAAACGGATTAGAAATTTTTGACTTATTTATTGATACAGTAACTAAAGCACCACCGATGAAAATAGAAAACCGACAAAGTGTGCCGCTGAAAAGTGGCAGCTATAATTTTTCGAAAATTATAGGATATCCCATTTTCGAGGATAGAGAAATAACATATACATGTCAGTTGATAGAAAATTCTTCAAGGGAATTAGATACTGTACTTACAGCCATAAACAAATGGCTTTTAACACCCACTGAAGCGGTATTGCAAGACACCGCAACCCCTGATTATCATTACATTGGAGAATGCATATCGGTCATTCCAGCGTCAAATGAAAGAGGTTACACAGAGTTAACAATAACATTTAAGTGCTATCCTTTTAAAATATATAACAGCACAGTATCTAACACAGAATGGGACAGTATTTGTTTTAATACAGATGTATTTATTAACACAGATTTTACAATCAAAAACGGTGATGAAATAGAAATTGAAAATATATCTACAACACCGGTTGAATTTACATGTAATGGTGATTTTAACACATGCACAGTGTCTGTTAACAACGTGGGATATAAGCTTACAAGAGGTAAAAAAGCCCCATTTTTATTGATGCCGGGGATAAATCGAATTACGATAACAGGAATTGCAGAGAAAAGCTCAGTAACATTATCAATTGATTATGTAAGAGAGGAATTATAATGTATGATGTTACTTTACAGAACGGAAATGTATATACGACAATAAACAGTTACAACAGCAAAAACAGAATTTCCGGCAACTATACGAAAGGAAAAAATCAAATACCAAGTTTCACGTTTGATATATACCCGGACAACGATGGATATAAACAAATAATTGAATATTCCACATTAGTCAGAGTTGAAGACCCGAAAGAAACGGACGATGATAAAAGACAGAAATTCGGCGGAAGAGTAATATTGATAGAACCAAAGGTAAGTGATTCAGGAATTGTATATAAAACGGTGACTTGTGAAGGTTGGGCAGGATATTTAAATGATTCGATTAACTATCTATATGCGGCAATCGAAGGAAAAACAGAAGATATACTACTTAATAAAGTAGTTCAACAATTACTTAAATGGCACAACGAAAACACTAATACAGATGCATTTATATATATTCCAACATGGACTACTAATTTGACATTAGATGAGTACACACCATCGTACGAGCGGACAACCTGGGGTGCATTAACTGATGAATTAATGACGAACGATTTAACTTACGATGTAAAAGAAATTATTGCAGGAGATAATATAAGACAAAGAAAAATGATTGTCAATCAGAACGTTAATAGTAATTATGATTCAGATACGACAATAAAACTTGGATTAAATATGAAAAGTTTATCGATAACAAATAATTTTGATGACTTATGCACACGAGTTATTCCGCTGAACCGGAACGGTGTTCCGATGGGCACTGTTGGACAAGAGGCGGTATGGGTTGATGATGAAGCAGCAATTAGTAAATATGGAATTATTACAAAGTCACATAAATTTGAGAATATCTCAAAGACAAGTAAATTAAAAAAGAATGCAACAAAGTGGCTTTCAAAAAACAGTGTAATTAAAAGAACTGTATCGGTCAATGTACTTGACTTGCACGGTCTAGGCTTAACAGTAGATGCATTTGAAATTTATCATACATATTTGATTGATTGTCAAGAAATTGGTTTCTCAGAAAGACTAGAACTAACACAGATTACAAGAGATATCAACAATATCTGGGATGTACAATTGACGTTCGGAGAAAGATTGTACTCAGCAAGGAAATATAAAACAATGAGATAGAAGGAGAGAAAAAATGGATTTTTCAGAAATTGCAAATAACATCAGAAAAGAAAAGTGGGCAAAGAATGTCAGAGAAGCAATTGCGGCAGGATTTGAACAGACTGACGCAAAATTAACAGAGAAAAAATGGAATGTATCAGAAACGCAGCCCTCATCAAATCAACAAACCATTTTAGATACATATTTTCCAGATGAAACTGAAGAAGTTAAGATTATATTAGCAACTTCTTCGACTTCAACGAGTAATGTCGTGTTATATCAGAATAATCAACCAACGCTAACGCTAGGCGTTTTGGTCGCCATCGCAAACGGCTGGATATATATAAAAAAAATAAATGGCAGCTATATTGAAATAATTGCAAACAACAAGGCTTGCGTAGTACAGGCGGAAAGCATAGGACAGATTAAAATAGAACTTAGAGACGAGGGAAGTAGTATTCCATCTAGTAGCAAAATTTGGATTTTAACAAAATAGGAGCGCTCATGGAAACAAGAATAATAAAAGTAGAAAAGGAATTAATTGTAGCAACACAGTATGACAAAGGACAAGTTTTAGAATTTGACAAAATATTTTCAGACGGAACAGAAATTCACTTTATAAATGAAAAAACAAAGAAAAAAACAATTTTAAAAGATAACAGGTGCGATATACCGGACGAGGTACTAATGCAAAGTGGAGTGAGCAAAATACATGTGTATTCGATTAATGAGGATAGCTCAAGAACAGTATACACATACAGTCTGAAAGTAGTAAAAAGAGGAGAAGTACCGGAGGGAATCGCAGCGGAGAATCAACAGACATATGAAGAAAAATTATTGCAAATAATGAATGATACAAAATCAGAAGCAAACAGAGCGGAACAGATAGCGAATAGTCTAAAAACAGCAGCAGACAACGGAGAGTTTAAAGGCGAAACAGGATTGCAGGGACCAGCGGGTGAGCAAGGACCTCCTGGCATTAATGGGTATACACCGGAAAAAGGTACTGACTATTTCACTAATGATGAAATACAAGAAATCGTTGAGCAAGCTGCGAACAAGGTAGACTTGTCAAAATATGCATTAACAAACGATACATACACAAAAGAGCAAACAGATACATTAATAAACTCTATTAAACAATTTAACGTAGTGAAAGTAGATGAACTGCCCTCTGAGGGTGAAGCATTGGTTTTGTACCTTGTACAAAAAGAGGGTGAAGAAAATGATAATTACGATGAATACGTTTGGATAGACAGATGGGAACATATCGGGACAACAACGGTTGAATTAACTAATTATGTTTTAAACACAAGAAAGATAGCGGGCTACACACTTAAAACAGATATTGACGCAAATGCACTGGCCGGAACAATAGCACAGGAATTTGTTAGAGGTGGGTCATGGTATAGCGCATTGATTCCTTGGTTGATAAATTGTTGTGGCTCGAAAGCACAACAAGATAAAAACACAGAGGGTATATCGGAACTGCAAAATAAAGATAAATGGGAGCTAATTTTAGACAAGACATTACCAGCCACGAGTTCTGACGGAACTCTGATTGATTTTGATGATTTAGAGCTAAAAGGAGAATATAAAGAGTTAAGATTCGTTACGGTGATGTGGAATACAGCATTAGAACATGTACAGCTTTATGTAAATGAAATGGAAGAACCGATTGTGACTTTAAAGAGCGTCCTCGGCTCTGGTGCGACATATTCATATGATTTCACATTGAGTAATAATATGGTATTTCCGGGACGTTACTTAGTAATGAATCTAAAAAGAAGCCAAACAGGAGCAAATGCTTCGAATTGTACTGAAAACTCATTTGTAAACAGCAGTACAGATGAAAGCGTACAAAATATACAAAGCATAACATCATTAAAATTAGCAATGACAGCCGGATGGCAGAATAGTACAGACAGATATATAAGAGTGTATGGCAGAAAATAAAAGGTGGATGTGTGACTTATAAAGACAGCAGTTAAGTGTACTAAAAGTACAGTAAAAAGAGATTGACAAAAATAAATAAAAGAGAGGTACATAAAATGACAGAACAGAAAATAAAGGTTGCAAAAAAAATCATGGTAGCAGCAGGGAGTGTTTTATCTTCAATGCTAGGTATTTTATATATTCCAGTATTGCTGCTGGTGGCTAGTAATCTAATTGATTATGCAACAGGGCTTATGGCGGCAAGATATCGTTTCGATGGGACGATTAGTTCATATAAGAGTTTTCGTGGAATTGCGAAGAAAATATCTATGTGGATGTTGTTAGTCGCAGGAGTAATAATTGACCAGCTGATTAAATATACTACGGTTGCGATAGGAATAAAGTTCCCTTTTACATTCTTGATTGCTTGCGTGGTTGCGGTGTGGCTCATATGCAACGAACTTATATCTATACTAGAAAATATAAAAGACATCGGTGTAAACATACCAGTGTTCTTGTTACCGCTGGTGAAAAATATTAAATCACAGACAGAAACAATTGTTGATGTGAAAGACAAAGAAAGCGAGGAATAAGATATGAAAATACATAAATTGTTAGCAAAGAAAATTAGTTATGATTCAAGTAAAAAACGTAAATATAAAGATGTAAAATATATTGTTATTCATTACACAGGAAATAAAAATGATACAGCAAAAGACAACGCTTTATATTTTAAAAATTCAAACAAGCGACAGGCAGGAGCACATTTCTTTGTAGATGAAAAAGGAAAAGTTTATAAATCTGTTAACATGAATAGAGCTGCATGGTCCGTTGGCGGTGCTAAATATACAGACTGTTTAAAAACTGGTGGAGGTACATATTATAATAAATGTACAAATTACAATTCTGTATCAATTGAATTGTGTAATTACATGAAAGGATATCCAAGCAAAAAACAGGTAACCGCCTGTAAAAAGCTAGTAAAGTATATTAGAAAATATTGCCCAAATGCAAAAGAAATAATCCGGCATTGGGATGTAAACGGAAAGAAATGTCCGGCGGCAATGGCGAGCAAAAACAATTACTGCTGGAATATATTTAAAGACACAATAAACTAAGTTAAACAAGAGTGAAGCCCAAGGGGAAACCTGAGGGCTTTATTTTTTAAAAAATATTAAAATAACACTTGACATATGCTAGCATATAGAGTATAATATAAACATAAGATAAAGAAAGGAACTCCGCAAAGGAGTGAGGTAAAAGAGGATGAGAACAGAAATAACAAGAGAATTTAAAGGCGCAGAAGAAAAAGAATTAAAAGTTTTCTATAATGAAACATTGGGTGATTACGAAGTAGAAACAAATAACGAAGTAATTAGTTTTCATGATGAAATGAACGAAGCTGGAGATGAAAGCAACGGTGCAGCAGTTGAAGAAGTAGAAAGATTTATTAAAGAGTTTTAATTCAGAAGATAAGTTAAAAACAATAAAGTTCTTTAGAAATGTGGGAGGGGTTATCCTCTCCCTCTTAGATAAGTTTAATACATATTGGTGCTAGTGTGTAGAGTGCATAAAAACAAATAAGAAAATGAGCAGACAAAATGACTAAAAAAGAATATAAAAAATTCTAATTGAAGATATTTTAAATTGGTAAACACGAAACCAGTTTAAAACAGAATATGAATAAAATAAATAGCATTAGAGTTTTAGAAATAATTTATGATAATATTAATTAAATCGGAGGCAACAAAAAAATGAGCAAATACACTGGATATAGCGAGGCACACAAAAAGGCATATGAAAAATATATGAATAAAAAAGTGATGGTTACGGTTAGAATGACGGAAGAGCAAAGGGAAATGTTAACACAAAAAGCGGCGGCAGAAGGAAAAAGTGTTAATCAATATGTGTTAGATAAGTGCTTATAAAAATAGAGAAAATAAAAAAAACACTTGACATATGCTAGCATATAGAATATAATATAAATATAAGATAAAGAAAGGAACTCCACAGAAGGGGGAGGTTAAAAGAAGATGGATTTGAAAGTATTTCTAATGACTAAAGGTTTGAAAGTTTGGGCAAAAGGTAATTATGAAAGGATTTATATTAACGATTTAATAGTTGTTGGAATAAATCGTGTAACCAGTAACCCTAAGGGTTATCGCAGACAATCGATGTATTATGATTGCGTAGACGATAAATTTGTTTTTCAAGGCGCTACAAGTGGTAGAATGGAAACGATGAGAAAACTTTGTGAACTTATCAGAAACGATGCTGCTCAAATGGTTGATTAATATAAAATTACAAGGAAAATGTAGACTGTTTACAAAATAGAATAAATGCAAATAATAAAAAACTAAATTATGGAGTAGGAGCATGGAAAACAAGGAGAAATACGGAATGCTGACCCCGGTAAAACCAACAGGGGAACGATACAATAATGAAGTGGTTTGGGAGTTTCAATGTGACTGCGGAAACACTATATATAGAAGTTTAGCACATGTAAAAAGAAATACTAAGATGGGATATATGTGTAGCTGCGGTAAGCATACTACAAAAAATAAGTCAAAGAAAAGTGCAGAAAACATTGGCAAAGTTACAGAAAACGGTGGCAATTTATCTCTTATAAAAAGAGAAAATGCTTATAAAACGAATAAGCTCGGTGTAAAAGGGGTTTCTTATGATAAAACAAAGAATAAATATGTAGCACAGATAGCGTATAAGAAAAAACATTATTACCTTGGAAGATATGACACAGTAGAAGAAGCGAAACGAGCATACGAAGAAAAAAAGAGGGAATTGCTAGAGCAAGAAGAAAATTACATCGGTAATCATGATATCAAATAATGAGATTACAAATGTATTAAAATGTAATGTGAAACATTTATTGCAACAGTACAAAAAAGTTCAGGGACATCTTAAAAAAGAGTCCCTGAAAAAAGATAATAGTATTGTATCAACTGTTTAAAAAAGTTATTATAATTTGAGTTAATTTAAGCTCGTAGTATACGCGTAGTATACACAAAATGCGAGAAACTACCTATTATAAAGCGGTTTAGATTCAAAGATTATGAACAAGATGTAAAAGAAAAGGAGAGTAAAAATGGCAGAGAAAAATCCAATTGTAACAATTGAAATGAATGATGGACAAGTTATGAAGGCAGAGTTATACCCTGAAATTG
The DNA here is from genome assembly GCF_937958975.1 of uncultured Eubacterium sp. GTDB lineage: Bacteria > Bacillota > Clostridia > Lachnospirales > Lachnospiraceae > Eubacterium_G. The sequence goes on from NZ_CALGRE010000045.1 coordinate 241,490, forward strand.
CACCGAACACAGTAAATAACTTCATCAGTCTTATCCAAAAGGGATATTATAATGGAGTTATTTTCCACAGAGTGATAAAAGGGTTTATGATTCAGGGCGGAGACCCGGAAGGAACAGGTGTAGGTGGTCCTGGATATTCGATTAAAGGAGAGTTTTCACAAAATGGATTTGAAAATAACTTGAAACATACTCCCGGGGTGCTTTCCATGGCAAGAACAATGTTTCCGGATACAGCAGGTTCCCAGTTTTTTATTATGCATGAGACATCGCCGCATCTCGATGGACAATATGCGGCCTTTGGAAAAATTATTGAAGGTATGGAAGTTGTGAATAAAATTGCGGAATGTGCTACAGACTATATGGATAAACCGTTAGAACAGCAGATGATGAAGAATGTAACGGTAGAAACTTTTGGTGTAGAATATCCGGAACCGGAAAAGTGCTAATTGCTATTTACAAACAACGTATTTCGTTGTATAAAATATGATAGTGAGAAATTCACTCTAAGATAATAGGAAATAAAGGAGGAATAGTTATGGCAAAAATAACCAAAGATATGATTATTAGTGATATTATTCAGATAAATATGGGATGTGTTCCTATCTTATTAAATGAAGGTATGCATTGTATTGGCTGTCCTGCATCGCAGGGAGAAACATTAGAAGAGGCGTGTATGGTGCACGGATTAGATGCAGATGTTTTAGCAAAGAAGTTAAATGATTTTGTTGAGAGTGTTGATGCAGAATAATCCAAAAAAGAGGCAGTTCACTGAGTGAATGCCTCTTTTTTGATGTATATGTTTGAATTATAAAGCGATATCTCCGATAATTCCATCGATTACATAATAAGCTTTCATATCTTCAGGTTTAATGTAGATTGAAACAGATGTCATAGTTTTTTTACCATTCTTTGCTGTGTAATCAGCTTTAACGGCTTTTTCAATTTCTACGGTATCAAATTCCATTCCATGGAACTGAACGTAAACATTGTTTTCTTTTTTAACTGTCTTTTTAGCAGGCGCTTTTTTAGCAGCAGGTTTTGTTTCTACTTTCTTTTCAACGACCTTAGCAGCAGGTTTCGTCTCAGTCTTTTTTTCTGTGGCTTTAGCGACAGGTTTTGTCTCAGCTTTTTTAGGCGTAGCTTTTGTAGCTGCCTTTGTCTCTTCTTTTTTTACATCTGCTTTAACGGCTGTCTCAACTTTTTTTTCAGCAGCTTTTGCAGTTGTTTTCTTAGTAGTTGCCATAATAAAAATCCTCCTTAAAATAAGTAGGTCGATTCAAGTCTATAGAATGTGTGCGTATTATCAACCCAATAATATTAGCTGTGCTTTTCACATGTTGTATAATACAACTACAATTTAAAATATGCAAGAATCTCTAAAAAGTTTATGAAAAACACACAAATTATAAAAGTATGGAATTATAAATTACTAATTTTATACTTGTATTTATTACCATGTAGTTAAAATAATAGTTAAAAATTACAATTTATACTTGAAAAATGTTCAAAAATATAGCAATATTATAATATAGCATGGTGCGAATTATTTGACATTATGTCGAAAGTTTGCTAAAATCCACAAGCATTAGTATACTCGGAAATAAAAATTATATAAAAAAGTTGGAATATTAAATAATGAATAGATTTGAAAAAAGAAAGTTAAAGAGTGGTATTTATAAGCATGTCAATGCTTTGATGTATACATGTATTTTTGCAGTAGCTTCAATTATAACGATTGCAGCAGCGGTGAATCGGACAGATGAGATTGTATATATGGATGAAGAACAGGTTGTATCTACTGTCAGGGAGTCGGTAGCTTTTACAGATAAGGCCGCACATAAAGTTGCTGTCGGTGAGTCAGAGACAGAAGAAAATGTCTCCAATGATGTTACGGAGAATATTACAGATGTTCCAACAGAGCCGGACACAACAGCAGGTGAGCCGGATACAAGCCGAATAACAGGCAATAAGATTAAAGTCACGGCAGATACACTGAATGTGAGGGCACAGGCAAGTGAAGAGGCAGAGGTTCTCGGAATGGCAGATGAAGATGACGTTTATACTATTATTTCTGAACAGGGTGAATGGATAGAGATTGATTATAATGGAAATAATGGATTTGTAAAATCTGAATTTGTTGAAATACAGGAATAATAAATAAAAAGAAATCCTTGGGGTTTCTTTTTTTATATTTAATGATATAATTAACCTACCTTTGAATTTATATACATAGAATAATTATAAAAGAAGGAGGACTGGGATATGAATTATATTGGATGGCTTATTATTTTTGTCGTTTTTGCGGCATTAGAATTAGTATCTCTTGGCATGACCTGTATCTGGTTTGCCATTGGTGCTCTGGCAGCATGTGTTAGTTCGCTGTTTACGGACAATTGGATGATTCAGGCCTTTGTGTTCATAATAATAACAGTAGTCGTTTTGGTTTTCTTAAGACCGATTGCCATAAAGCATATAAATGGTAAAGCAGAGAAAACAAATGTAGATTCCATAATTGGCAGAAAGGCAAAGGTAATTGCTGATATTGACAATATAAATGCGACAGGGATGGTTGTCATTGACGGAATGGAATGGACTGCAAGAAGTGTTGACGGAAGCATAATAACAAAAGATACTTTAGTTGAGGTTGTGTCCGTGGAAGGGGTAAAGGCTATCGTAAAAGAAATATAAGAAATGATTTGCGAAAGTATATCCATCGCATTATCATAAAGAGCATAGGAAATATAAGATTAGGAGGAAAAAATTATGCCATTTTTAATTATTGTTTTGATTTTAGCAATTGCGGTTGTATCTACATGTGTAAAAATTGTACCGCAGGCACATGCTTACGTTATTGAGAGACTCGGTGTTTATAAGCAGACATGGTCTGTGGGAATCCATTTTAAGGTTCCGTTTCTTGACAGAGTTTCCAGAAGAGTGAATTTAAAGGAACAGGTGGCTGATTTCGAGCCTCAGCCTGTAATTACCAGGGATAACGTAACAATGCAGATTGATACAATTATTTTTTATCAGATTACAGACCCTAAGCTTTTTGCTTATGGTGTTGAAAATCCAATTGTAGCTATTAAATCACTTACAGCAACAACATTGAGAAATATTGTCGGTGATTTGGAACTTGATGAGACACTCACTTCCAGAGAGACGATTAACGCAAAAATGCGTACAGAATTAGATGTTGCAACTGACCCTTGGGGAATTAAGGTGAACAGAGTAGAGTTAAAAAATATTATTCCACCGAGAGACATTCAGGAGGCAATGGAAAAGCAGATGAGAGCTGAGCGTGAAAAACGTGAGCAGATTCTTAGAGCAGAAGGTGAGAAGAAGTCAGCTGTTCTGATTGCAGAAGGTAAGAAAGAAGCGGCTATTTTGAATGCAGAAGCCGACAAAGCAGCAGCTGTATTGAAAGCTGATGCTGAAAAACAGAAGAAAATTCTTGAGGCAGAAGGTGAGGCACAGGCAATTCTCAAGGTTCAGCAGGCTACAGCAGACGGTATTAGAGCTATTAAGGAAGCGGGTGCAGATGAGGCTGTTCTTACAATGAAGAGCCTAGAAGCATTTGTGGCAGCAGCAGATGGTCAGGCTACAAAGATTATTATCCCATCTGAGATTCAGGGATTAGCAGGTTCAGTGAAAGCATTGGCTGAGACGATTAAAGACTAATTTAAGTGAAGAGTTGAGAGTATAAAGATATGTATAACGAGGATAGAGTTCTGTGCGGAGCAAATTCCTATGAAAAGAAGTTTTATATCAATGACAGATTTAAGAATTTGCCTGAACAGATTAGACAAGAGTTACAGATAATGTGTGTTATGTTTACAGAAGAGGTTGGTGGAACCTTGATTTTGGAATATGACGAGGATGGATTTCTTCAGTTGATAACAGATGCAGAAGAAGATGATATACTGTATGATGAAATCGGAAGCGGTCTGAAAATTCATCAGATACAGTTAGAAAAAAGGGAACTCTTAGAGGCTCTTGAAATGTACTATAAGGTATTTGTGTTAGGAGAAGATGCGTAATGCTTTTGACGGTTGATGTTGGAAATACAAATATTACATTGGGATTATTTAAAGGAAAAGATATATATGCCACTTTTAGAATTACAACACAGATGGCAAGGACATCTGATGAATATGGTTCCCTTATTGCTGAAATGATTGTCAGAAAAGGAATTGATGTTAAGAGTATTAAAGATGTTATTGTTTCATCTGTTGTTCCAAAGGTTATGTACTCATTGAATAGTGGAATTATAAAATATTTTGGTATCCAGCCAATGATTGTCGGTATAGGCACAAAAACAGGGATTAGGATTAACAGGACGGACCCGAGAGAAGTGGGTTCGGATAGAATTGTAGACGCTGTGTCGGCATATGAGATTTATGGTGGTCCTTGTATTGTGGCAGATTTTGGAACTGCTACTACATATGATTTGATTGGAGCCGATGGAACCTTTGAGGCAGGTGTTACTTCTCCGGGAATTAAGATATGTGCGAAGGCTCTTTGGGATTGTACGGCAAAACTTCCGGAAGTAGAGATTAAAAAGCCGGAGTCTATTCTTGGAAAAGATACAATCACGAGCATGCAGGCAGGTATTGTTTATGGATATATAGGTCAAACAGAGTATATTATTGATAAGATGAAGGAGGCGAGTGGTCTCGAAAATCTCAGAGTAATAGCTACTGGTGGAATGGGACGTATTATTTATGAAAATACGGACAGAATTGATATATATGATAATGAACTTACATTGCAGGGCATGAGAATAATTTATGAAAAGAACAGAAAATAATATGAAGATAGGTAATGTTGAAATTAGAAATAGTTTGGCATTAGGACCAATGGCAGGTGTAACAGACCTGCCATTTCGTCTGCTATGTAAAGAGCAGGGCTGTGGGATTCTTTATTCCGAGATGGTCAGTGCCAAGGCAATTTTATATAAAAATAAAAATACGGATATACTTCTTAATATTGACAAAAAAGAGCATCCAATTGCCATACAGCTTTTTGGTTCAGACGCTGATATTATGGCAGAGATAGGAGTCAGAGTAGCTGAGGGAAACTGTGATTTTATTGATATTAATATGGGGTGTCCGGTTCCTAAAATTGTGAACAATCATGAGGGTTCATATCTGCTGACACAGCCGAAGCTGGTAGAGAAGATTCTAACTAAGATGGTAAAGGCAATAGATAAGCCTGTCACAATTAAAATTAGGAAAGGTTTTCGGGATGGAGAAAGTCAGGCAGTGGAAATTGCGAGAATTGCGGAGAGTTGCGGTGTGGCAGCAATCTCTGTGCATGGCAGAACAAGAGAACAATATTACAGCGGGAAAGCAGACTGGGATATTATTAAGGATGTGAAGAAGGCTGTAAATATACCGGTGATTGGAAATGGAGATATATTTTCCGCCCAGGATGCAAAGGCGATGAAAGAATATACAGGGTGTGATGGACTTATGGTAGGAAGAGCAGCAAGGGGGAATCCTTGGATATTCAGACAGATTAGTGAATATCTTGAAAACGGTAAAATTATTGATAAGCCTGGCTCAAAAGAAGTCAAGGAGATGATTTTGAAACATGCATCTATGTTAATTGAATATAAGGGAGAGTATACCGGAGTGCGTGAAATGAGAAAACATATCGCATGGTATACACAAGGGCTGCCACACTCGGCAGAACTCAGACGGAGATGCAATGAGATTGCGAGCTGGGATTCCTTACAGGAAATTTTAGATTCCAGGCTGTAATGCGTTGAGGGATAGCGTTTCAAAATACGGCGAAACCCTAGTATAAATAGGCGCTTGTGGTTGACAATGGAGTGTCACCTTGCTATTATAAAGTGTAAAAGTTTTGAACGAGCATTTGATTGGAGGAGCAAAAAAATGGCAGATGTAAAGAAGAATATTCTTACTTATGAAGGACTACAAAAATTAGAAGCGGAATTAGAAGATTTAAAGGTAAATAAACGTAGAGAAGTTGCAGAAAAAATTAAAGAGGCTAGGGAACAGGGAGACTTGTCAGAAAACGCTGAATATGATGCGGCAAAGGATGAACAGAGAGATATTGAAGCAAGAATTGAAGAAATAGAGAAAATTTTAAAAAATGTTGAAGTCGTAGGTGCAGATGACATTGATGACACAAAGATTAATGTAGGATGTCATATTAAAATACATGATTATGAGTTTGACGAGGACCTTGAATTTAGTATCGTTGGTTCCACGCAGACAAACAGTTTGAAAGGATTAATTTCAAATGAGTCACCACTTGGAAAAGCATTGATTGGAAAAGAAGTAGGCGATGAGGTTGAAGTCGAGATGGGCGAGGTAGTATCAAAGTATAAGGTGCTTGAAATAAAGACGGAGAGATAATTTTTAAGATAAAAAGATTTAGGAGTTACAAAAATGGCAGAAAACAAAAATAATAATCAGCAGGTTGATACAAAGCAGCTTTTAAAGGTTCGCCGTGAAAAGCTGGCTGATTTACAGGAGAGGGGAAAAGACCCATTCCAGATTACAAAGTATGATGTAACACATCATAGTATGGAAATTAAGAATAATTTTGATGCGTTAGAGGCGCAGCATGATGAAGATGGGAAATTAATCAAAGATTCATCAAAGTTAGTATCTATAGCCGGACGTATTATGTTAAAACGTGTTATGGGTAAAGCATCTTTTTGCAATATACAGGATTTAGAAGGAAATATCCAGGTGTATGTATCCAGAAATGAATTGGGCGAAGAACCTTTTGAGGAATATAAAGATTTTAAAAAAATGGATATTGGTGATATTGTTGGTATTAAAGGTTATCCATTTAGAACAAAGACCGGTGAGATGAGTATTCATGCCACAGAGGTTACACTTCTCACAAAGAGTCTGCAGATTCTTCCTGAAAAGCATCATGGTCTTACGAATACTGATTTAAGGTATCGTCAGAGATATTTGGACCTTATTATGAATCAGGAAGCTAAGGAGACATTTGTTAAGCGTTCAAAGATTATAAGTGAGATTAGAAAATATCTTGACGGACAGGGATTTATGGAAGTAGAGACGCCTATGTTGGTACACAATGCAGGTGGAGCGGCAGCCCGTCCGTTTGATACGCATTTTAATGCTTTAGATGAGGATGTGAAACTTCGTATTTCATTGGAGCTTTATTTAAAGAGACTGATTGTAGGAGGTCTTGAAAAGGTATATGAAATAGGAAGGGTTTTCCGTAATGAAGGTGTTGATACGAGACATAATCCTGAGTTTACACTGATGGAACTTTATCAGGCATATACAGATTATAATGGTATGATGGATTTGACAGAAAACCTTTACAGACATCTTGCAGAAGTAGTTTGTGGCAGTTCAAAAATTGTTTATAATGGTATTGAAATGGATTTAAGTCAGCCATTTGAGAGATTAACAATGGTGGAGGCTGTCAAGAAATATGCAGGTGTAGACTGGAATGAGGTGGAGACTGTAGAGCAGGCTAAGGAATTGGCAAAAGAACACCATGTAGAATTTGAAGAACATCATAAGAAGGGCGATATTTTAAATTTATTCTTTGAAGAATTTGTTGAGGACCATTTAATTCAGCCAACATTTATAATGGACCATCCGATTGAGATTTCTCCGTTGACAAAGAAGAAACCGGAAAATCCGGAATATGTCGAGAGATTTGAGTTCTTTATGAATGGTTGGGAGATGGCAAATGCTTATTCAGAGTTGAATGATCCGATTGACCAGAGAGAAAGATTTAAAGCGCAGGAAGAACTTCTTGCACTTGGTGATGAGGAAGCAAATACAACCGATGAGGATTTCATGAATGCGTTGGAAATTGGTATGCCGCCTACAGGAGGAATTGGATTTGGTATTGACAGAATGTGTATGCTGTTGACGGATTCGGCGGCAATTAGAGACGTGTTATTATTCCCGACGATGAAGAAGTTGGATTAAGAAAATAGGCTGAAAAGGGCGTGAATAAAGGAATTTTTTAAGGAGACTAGAAAAGAAAATTTAGGATTTTACGCCCAACTTACGCCCAATTTTTAAAGATTATGACAGAAACCGATTAAAGGAGATTGCAGATATAGCAGTCTTCTTTTTTTATGTAAATTTAAAGAAAAATAGCCTTGCAATCATTCAGTTAATGTAAGGCTAGGATATTGATTTAAATAATTCTAAAAAAGTTCTTGTTGTCTTGGAGATAAAGAAGACCGGTAACTAATATTTCTCTTTGTTCGGCGGTAAGAGAAAAGGAATTATTATCCTCTGCAAAAAATTGTGATAATGTAATGCCAAATTCCTTACAAATTTTTTTAATGATTTAATGGTAGGTGTTTGATTTTTGCGATATGAAGTGGATATTGTAGATTGTGTTAGACCAGAATATTTAGCCAAATCGTATTCTGCTTAGTTTCGTTCTAGCCGCAGCATTGTAATTTTCTTTAGTACATCTATCATAGTATTACCCTTTCTTATTTTGTTTATGTGTATATTATACTTCGTTAAAAACTTAATTTTTAGCAGTTTAAAAAGTATAATTTATATGTAAAAAACATTATTAAGAGGGGATGATAACTTATGAATATCGAAGAAGAATTGAAAAAAATAACAGAAAATATTGACACCAAAGAATTAATCACTAAGATTGTTGGGATACAATAGATAGGTAACACAAAAAATAAAAAAGAGGAAATCACCTCTGTATGATATATTTATAATAACGGCAAAACATTTATATCAAGAAAACTATAGGAGATTCCTATATGAAAACTGTATCACAAGAAGCATATCAACGTCAATGAATGATTAAATATTGAAAGAAACATTTTGTTACAGAAACAGCAATCAGATACTGGACAAGCCAAAAAATAGTTTATAAATGGATAAAAGATATGATGGGACGTTTAGAGTCTGGAAAATTGTAGTCATACACCGAAAAGCAGTCCTAAAAAGCATACTGAAAAAGTATTAAAACAGATACGCCATAGATTAAAAAAGAATAAATGGAAAGACCTAATACTGGCATATCAGGAACTGGTAGAAAAATACAGTTATACGAGAAGTTATGGAGAATTTAAAAGAATTGCAGCAAAACTGAAGTCTGTGAAGTCACAAAAAAAAGAAATGTAAAAATAAGCCATATAAGAGAGCAGACTATCTGAGACAAAAGATACAGATAGATGTAAAATATGTTCTGTAGTATTGTCGGATAAATAATGAAAAAGTATTACCAATATACAGCTGTTGATGAGTGTACACGATGGACATATCGGGAAATGTATGATGAACATAGTATATACAGTTCAAAAGACTTTTTAGAAAAGCTGATTCGTCATGCACCATTTCCGATCAGAGAAGCGCAGATAGATAACGGAACAGACTTTAAAAACAGATTAATAGTGTAAAAAGTAAACATTTAACTTTATTTGAAGAATCGTTATTGGAAATGAGAATTATATACCATAGAATCCAGACAGCAACGCCAAGACATAACGGAAAAGTGGAAAGACAGCACCGTCAGGATGAAGAACGGTTTTACAAAAATATGAATATGTATAATATTGAAGATGGAAGAAGACAGCAGGCGACATATCAAAGAAAATCAAATGATTATATAAAGACATGTTTAGGAATTAAAATACAAAAACAGCTCGTAAAGATGTGTCAGGCGATAATGTTTTAAGATGTTCAAGGCAGACACCGGAGTCTGCTGTCTGTCTTACGCAAATATAACATATATAGAAATGTTAAGGCCAGGTAGTATTTCTTGACAGAAATCTCCACCTTATCCTTGACATTATATTGAAGGTGATGTGTAACTAATCATTGACACCTTAACAAGATAAAAAATACTAGTTGGCAAACAGTTCTTGACTATAATAAATATAAATGATAGACTTGTAAAATAAGTTTACCAATAATGGTTGAAGTACGGAAGGGGAAGAGTTGTGTATAAACCATCAAAATATAATAACAAAGTTATCGATAATGAAGAGTTAGTAATTGTAAATTCGTTGTATGGAAGTAGAATTAAGTTTACTGATATCGACAATATTAATATTGCTAATGCAATACTTAGTGGTAAAATACATAAGAAACAGTGTGAAAACGAAGTGTTTCAGTTTTTGAAAGAAAATAAAATGATTGTTAATGAAGAGATTGACGAAAATGTTTATGCACGTTTAGTTAAGACAGATGTAGTCTCTAACTCTAGATTGCAACTTATAATTTTGCCAACTGAACAATGTAATTTTAGATGTAAATATTGCTATGAATCATTTGGGAGAGGCAAGATGGCTAAAGAAACTCAAGATGCCATTATTAAATATATATCAAGAAATATATCTAGATATAGTGGTCTTGATATATCGTGGTTTGGTGGGGAGCCGTTACTCGCAAAGGATGTAATTGAGTATATGTCCGAAAAAATTGATGCTATTTGTAAAAAAGCAAAAAAAATGTATACGACTACAATTACAACTAATGCTTACTGCCTCGATTTTGAAACGTTTAGGATGTTACAAAAATACAATTTAGTTGCTGTTCAGGTTACGTTGGATGGAATTAAAGAAACGCATGATAAACAGAGAGTGTTTGCCAATGGTGAACCAACATATGATGTTATAATTAATAATCTAATTGAGATTAAAAATAAAGCAAAAAGTGGAGTGCAAAAAATAATACTCAGAACGAATGTGTCAAAAGATATATTTGACAAAATGGATGAGTATATTGATTTTTATTCTAAGACATTTGGTGACGATAGTAGATTTTCTTTTTTTATACGTCCTGTAGGAGATTGGGGTGGAGAGGCTGTAGAACAGATGAAGTCAAAGATGATGGATTCGAACTCATTTAGAAGTGTGTATAATAAAATTATTAAATCAGATACTAAGCTGAACATGAATTTTTTTGAAAGATTTCTTGTCCAAGGTGGATGTGTATGTTATGCAGGAAAAAGAAATGCATATGTTATTAAATCAAATGGTGATATTGGTAAGTGCACATGTGAACTAGATTCGGAAGACAATAAGATAGGAAAAATGCTTGTTTCTGGTGATATGGATATAGATGAATTCAAACTTGCAAAATGGATAGATATTTCCAATTATGAAAAATGTTCTGAGTGTAGTTTTTATGGATTTTGTGTTGCAATGAATTGCCCATTGAGAGGAAAAGCCACAGATGATGAACATGTATGTCCTTATGAGAAGGAATATTTTAGTGAGACAATCAAATTAATGAATTCGATTGGATTGATTGCTCCATACGAATCGAAAGTGGCTATATAGAATTTGGTCAAAGGAGAGTTACGAGTGAGTGTAAAGAATGAAATAATTAGTATTTTAGATTCAATGTGTATTATATTAATTGCATCGGATGAGGATATTGATTTAACAGAATATATTGTGGAGTCAATTCAGTTTATTAATTTTATAGTAGAGTTGGAACAGAAATTTGGTATAGAAATACCATCAAATATGTTGATGATAGATAATTTGGGTACTTTATCTGGTGTTGTTAATTTAGTAGAGTCTCTTATAGATGAATCACGCAATGGTAATTATGATTGCTTAATGAAATTGAATTAATTAGGCTGATGTTCATAAAGACAGACTATTCTAAAAGTTAAAGTTATGTCTTTTAATATTATTTAATAAAAAAAGGAGGAGAAGAGGATGCTTAAGAAGAAAAAAAAGGTTTCTAAAGCAGGAATTGTAAGCCTATATGTGGGTGAAGGATGTCCATGTTCAACGATTAATGTATCAGGCGTTGGTTGTCCATCTGTTAACGTATCAGGTGTTGGATGCAAATAATTAAAAAGGGTATCCCATATTTAGAGGGATATCCTTTTTTTATTAGTATTAGGAACTGAAATATGGCTTAAAGAAATTAAAGGAGTAATATATAATTAGTTATAGAAGAACTAATAAAATAAAAAAAGTTAGTCTAAAAAAATTAGAATATAAATGGTTTGTGTATAGCAAACGGATCCTATAGGCCTTTAGCTCTAATGCAAATAGAGAATCGTTATATGGCTAGAGCATATTACCTGCTAACTTAATGCTTGTGATTTATTATATTCTATATAGTATTTGATAAGTAAATTAGTAGTCAAAAGTAAATTTGACATTTATGAATAAAAGAAAATGTTATTGTTGATATTTAAAGTTGGAAGTATCAAAGCGATAATGGCTAGCCAAGAAATGGAGTATATCAGATGAACTTTTTAAAGTATTTATAGAAATATATGGATAATAAAAAAAATTTTATAGAGAAGTGAATCTTCTAATATGTAGTTCATCAATGCTAGTTATAACATTGAATAAAATGGAATGTAATTATAATAAATTCTATATTGTTTAGGCGATAAGACTAATGCTAAAGAAAGGAAATATATATTCGATGAAGAAAATTAAAATTGCAATAATAGACAGTGGTGTTGATGATTCTCACCCATTTCTACTTGGTAAAGAGATAAAAGGGATTACAATAACAAATGATGGTGTATATACAGGGGCTAAAGATACATTTGGACATGGAACTGCTATATATACTATTATATCAACGTCA
>NZ_CALGRE010000046.1 GCF_937958975.1 uncultured Eubacterium sp.
GCAGCCGCCGAAGTCGAGCAGATTGATATTTGTTTTCCATTGTAAGCATTTGTATTATCAACAATAGTAGCTTTGTCGACTGTAGCATCTGCTACCGAATATATGACCGCATGTTCACTCTTATTAGCGCGTTCCCCAACTAACTCTACACCGGTATCTGTCTGTACTACCGTATTAATTGTACCATCTGCGTTGAATGTTACTTTATCTACACAAACGCTCCTTAATTCTCCCTGATTGGAGATTGCCTGATTATGATAGAATAAGTACCATTCCCCTTTATATTCAACAATGGAACCATGGCTTGTATAGCTGCTGACAGAGTCTAAGACAATTCCTTTGTATTCCCAAGGCCCCAGTGGATTGTTACTTGTGGCATATCTTAACCGGTTGGCATTGTTTAAGTTATCAGCGTACATCATGTAATAAACACCGTTTCGTTTGAATACCCATGAAGCTTCATGAAAATCATCGAGACCGGACATCTCTATAACATTTCCTTCAATAGAAACCATGTCGTCTGCCAGTTTTGCTCCCACAGCTTTGCTTCCGCCTCCGATGTAAATATAGGATGTGCCATCATCGTCTGTGTATACACAAGGGTCAATCAAAGGATAATTTGCGAGCCCTTCAATATATTTTCCTGTATCTTTAAAGTTCTTTGCAGGCTGACTGCTTGTGGCAACTCCAACTTTCCAAGTATTATTCCAGTCTGTTCCACTTGGATGTGGATAGTAGAAATAGTATGTGCCATTCTTGTAAGCACAGTCAGGTGCCCACATAAATCCACCTTCAGGTTTTCCCCAGCTTACATCCTCAGACGATAAAATTTCTCCTTCATCAATCCAGTCGACCATATTGTCGGAGGAGAATACATGATATCTGTCCATCAAATCACATCCTCTTGCCGGGTCCATATCATGTGAAGCATATACATAAATACGTCCATCTTCCCATACATGAGCGGAAGGGTCGGCTGTAAAAATGCTTGTGATAATAGGATTGCCGGAACAAATTGCATCTCCCGGTTTTATCGGATTATCAGGAATGTTTGTCTCTCCCGTATCTACTATGCCATTTGGCAGGTCATTTTCTTCTGATGCATTGAAAGCATAAAATTCGTGAATGGACCAATAATTGCTCTTAGAACCTGTCTGTAAAATTCTTACATAACGGGAATTTTGCGTATTAAAGGTGATAATTCCGCTTGAGCCTGTACCGGAAGCAATTGCATTTCCCCAGTTACTTCCGTCATTGCTTACATAGATTTCGTAAGCGGCAGGAGCATCCGTGGAACTGCTTGTTGCCGTATCAAGAATCAGTGTGTTAAATTGATATGGTTTTCCAAAATCTACAGTAAACCATTGACCGGAAACCTGTGAGCCGGATGTATCCCAGCGAGTATTGATATTAGAATCCAGTGCATTTTTTGCATTATTATTCATGTTAGAGGCAGTGGCAATCCATCCTGAGCGGGAAATATTGGATAAAATTCCGTTGGAAGAAAGCGTTGCATATGCACTTTGGTTGGTATTCCACTCTTTGAAAGCGGATGTGGAATTGTTTCTATTGTTGACAGTAGAACCGGATACTGCAATATATTGTTCACTGCCGGTATTTACAAATCCGCTGCCGTTTTGATTTAAGTTTGATGAAACGATATTTACATTACTTCCCGACATGTTGGCAAAGGTATTTTGCCCCGGATTCTGGAACTGCGCACCGTATAAATTCAAAGTAGTATGGGATAAAGGCTGTGCATTCATTCCATACGAGGCCTGTCCCCAGTAATCTGAGTTATACAGATTAAGAGTCATACCTGAGTTTTTATCCAGATAATAATATGACGTATCGTCTGTGGCATTACTTAAGGCAACTACCTGTGAGTTATATAAATGAAAGGCAGCGTTTGTATCAGGGCCTGCATAAATGGAATTGCTTGAGCCGTCGATACCCATACCCATAGATGAGCCGGAAGGACCGCCATTTCCTTCATTTTCCAATACAAAGCCTCTTGCTGAGCCATAGTGGAAATCGTTGTATAAAATTTCGTTCTTACAGTCGCCCAGAATGAGAAAGTCTAAATATTTTAGTCCGTAATTGTATAATGGAGCATTGCTTACACCGTTAGGCATATTAGAAAAGCTGCCAAATTTACTCTCGTTACCACAGGCATAGACAATGACATTAAACATTAAATTAAATATTTTACCGTTTTCACAATTATTGCCAACTTTTACACCCACATTGAAGCAGTGACCACCCAGAAAATCTACATAATGGTTGTCACATCGATATGTAAATAAGTCCAGAGTTTTGTAGGAAGCTCTCACGGAGGAGTTGATAATATAAATATTTTCTCCCTGTCCCTGAATTGTATAAGGATATTCTGCCGGCATCCAAGAAGCATCACCGGAGAATACTTGTTCTGGATAATCAACGACAATACCGCGAAGTCCGGCATTGGCTTTTAAATTAATAAAACAGCTTCCGTTTGGATTGTTTCTGTTCTCATATGCCTCTAAAATGGTTCCGGAACCATGAGGAACAGTCTGTAAATCAACATTTCCTCTAAGTTCAACGTTCAACGGAACAGTTAAATGTCCTCTGACTTTGTACTTTCCATTAGGAATAAATACAATACCACCTCCGTCAGAAGCTGCCTGGTTTAGAGCTGCCTGTATGGCAGAAGTGTTATCATTGGAAGAAGTGCTTGCATAGTATGGAGCTTTTGTCACATCATATAAAACACATCTCTTTGGAACATGAAAATCAAATGTAATTTCAGGAAAATCCTCAACATTTGTTACCGCTGTTTTATCAGAAATAGAAATTTCATAGATGGAATTATTGGTGATTGTTCTTGTGTTTTTAAACTGACATCCCTGAATAATACCACGACCGGATAAACCAAAATAAATTTGAGGTGCAAGATTATTGAAATTGCAGCTGTTTGCAGTAAGAGTACCGCCATTGATTGCAACTTGTCCTGAATTAACAGTAGATTTGTTAAATATTACCTTTGTATTAGATGTCGGAGAGACTCTCAGGGCATATTTGGATGCCGAAATTGTAGTATCGAAAAATTGTGCTACATCGGATGTACCATCTCCAAAACTAATACCTGTTTCACAATTTGTCAGCTTTATCTTATCAAAAAGAATACCGACAGAGTTTGTTGCGTTAATCATAATACCCGTCTTACAATTACTGAAATTAAAATTGTAATGATGTCCGTTAGGAGTAGCATTATCACCTTCGGAAAGCGTTTTTTCGCAGTCGTAACCTCACATATAACCGTCAATGTCTATGTTACATGTGTACGACCAGTCGTTTCTTCTCATAACGATACCGGTTGCATACTCTTTCATATAAGAACCAAAAGAGGTTTTATTTGATGGAGCATTAGATAGTCCTGAGTTTGTCCAATAATCAGGTGAAAAGTGAACACCGTCAATTCGTCCGACATCAGCAATCTTGTCAATTTCAATTCCTTTATAGAGCGTTGTTCCATATAAATTATAGACAACAGGGGAAGCTCCGCCGTTATCATAATGAAACAGAATGCCAATGTAAGAATTTACAAGAGTGACGTTTTTGGTATTACAGTATTCGTTTCCAAAGTAGTTGTTGAGACCGTATCTTATAGTTGGTGCGTATGGTGTGATATTTTCGGAATCTTGTTCAGGATACCATATAGCCAAATCCATAAGACCGGTTTCCGGTGCCATTTCAATAAATGGTGTGCTTCGTTCATTGCCGTTTCTTCCGGCATAAGCCATGAGCAAAGTACCATCCGGAAGAGCCTTGTCCTTGGACGGCTTAGTCCAGTCACCTCTCAGCGTAACTCCTTTTGGAATTGTAAGATTTCCCTTGATAACGTATTTTCCACCCGGTACATATAAAGTACCTCCGCCTAAGTCTCCTAATCTCGTTAATAATTTTTGGAAAATAGTTGTGTTGTCAGTAACTCCATCACTGACAGCACCGTAATCTTTTACGTTATAGGAATAGATAAAAGTATCGGATTTATCAACTGTATATTTCAGTTTATAATCCGGAGCCTGGATATTGTTTATATCCGCGGCATAGACGCTTGCTGCCGGCAGGACAAACAGTGCCATAGCAAGCACAAGAAATAGAGCTTTGAATGTTTCCTTCATTGCGTATATCCCCCTAAAATAAAATAGATTTGTCTGGCTGTATACTAAACCACTTTATACAACCATAACACTTATGAGTATAAGAAATTTTTATTAAAGTTGCAATAAAGAAAGCCTTTTTTTGTCAAAAATCTATAAAAATTACATAAATTTTATGCTTCGGAGTTCTTCTTGGAGTTTGCCGGCATATTCGCTCAGTTCATTGTATTGTTCCATAATATGTTTTTTTGTGGATTGTAAATGAAATATCTCGTTATTTTTTTCATATAATAATTTTTGTGTCTCAATTAATTTATCACTTTTATTCGATAGAGCATTTTTTAACTGGTTAATATTTTCCTGTAAAACTTTTATATCACTGGAGCTATTTTGGTTTAATGTTGTAATTTTTCCGTTTTTGCTCAGGTAATAAAAATCATTTTTTAAAATAATATAGGTTTTTTGACCGGAATTGAATACATCAAAATCCTCGCTCTTTTCTATATCACGTTTTATGAGACAGGTTTGTTGTGGAGAAGAACACAGCAGATAGTATATTTCGTAGTTATCTTTTTTGAGATTATGGCTACAGTAAAAAATATAGAGTTCATTTTCGCACATGATAGGTGAAACGTTAACAATATAACTATTACTTTCTTTGTTTTCCATAGGAATAGATAGAAATTCCATGAAATGATTGCCATTTAAAGACGCCAATTTTATTTTATTATCGGTGGATATATAATAAAGATATTTTTTGTTTCCCTCATATACATCAAAATCCTGTTTGACATCGTTAAATAAAACTCCTTTAGAATAAATATGTCCGCTCGAAGCAGTATACATATAGACATTTTCTTTATTCTGATATAGAATGATTGGCTGCCCGTTATCAAATGCAAGTATTTTATACATAAAAACCTCCGTCCCGTTTTTTAAAAATTTACTTTCTAATATATTTTTTTATAAAAAAGAATAGAACAAATAAAAGAAATAATTTTTTTGAAAAAATTCATTTTAAAATGTCTTATGATATGGTAAAGTAATATAGGAAAAATTCGGTTGCATTAACCGTTAGATATATTAAAGTGGAGGTACATATATGTTTTCATTTGATGAAGTAAAAAATGCAGATGCAGAAGTTTTTGCTGCAATGGAAGATGAGATGGGAAGACAGCGTTCACATCTGGAACTGATTGCATCAGAAAATTTGGTGAGTAAGGGTGTTATGGCGGCTATGGGCAGTCATCTCACAAATAAATATGCGGAAGGATATCCGGGAAAGAGATATTACGGTGGATGTGAGTATGTTGACGTAGTGGAACAGCTTGCAATTGACAGGGCAAAGGAACTGTTTGGCTGCACTTATGCAAATGTTCAGCCACATTCGGGGGCACAGGCAAATATGGCAGTATTTTTTGCACTGGTGAAACCGGGTGATACTGTAATGGGAATGAGCCTTGATGCCGGTGGACATTTGACACACGGTTCACCTGTAAATATGTCGGGTACATATTTTAATATCGTATCTTACGGTGTAAATGATGACGGATTTATCGACTATGATAAGGTGAGAGAAATTGCTATAGCCAATCAACCAAAGCTTATTGTTGCCGGAGCAAGTGCATATCCAAGAAAGATTGATTTTAAGAAATTCAGAGAAATTGCAGATGAGGTTGGCGCTTATCTTATGGTTGATATGGCGCACATTGCCGGTCTTGTGGCAGGAGGACAGCATATGAGTCCAATCCCTTATGCGCATGTTACAACGACAACAACTCATAAGACTTTGAGAGGACCGAGAGGTGGTCTTATTCTTTCAAGTCAGGAATTTGCTTTGGAACACAAATTAAATAAAGCTGTTTTTCCGGGGATTCAGGGAGGTCCTTTAATGCATGTAATTGCAGCTAAGGCAGTATGTTTTAAAGAAGCATTATCAGATGAATTTAAACAATATGCAAAGGATATCGTTGACAATGCACAGGCATTGGCAAAGGGACTGACAGACAGAGGATTTGACCTTGTATCAGGTGGAACAGACAATCATCTGATGTTAGTAGACCTCAGAAGTAAAAACATTACAGGTAAGGAGTTTGAGATTGCTCTTGATGCGGCAAATATTACATGTAATAAAAATGCTATTCCAAACGACCCTCAGAAACCTGGAATTACAAGTGGTGTAAGAATCGGAACACCTGCTGTAACTACGAGAGGATTAAAGACAGAGGATATGGATGTTATTGCTGAGTGCATGGCAGACATCGCGGATGACTTAAACGGAAATTGTGAGTCCGTAAAGGCAAAGGTTAAAACATTGACAGATAAATATCCGTTGTATGAATAAAAAAAATAAATCTGGAAATTATTACATATATGAAGAGTGTAATAAATAAAGATTTTATAAAATGTGGTATTACAGGCTGGTGTATGGAAGTGCTCTTTACATCAGCCTCTTGCATTAAAAAGAAAGATTACAAACTGATAGGTCAGACTTCTATATGGATGTTTCCGATTTATGGAATGGCGGCAGTGATAAAACCTATTAGTTGTAAGTTAAAAAAGCATAACAGAAGGACAATAGAGCGCGGACTCATATATACGGCAGGAATATATGCTACAGAGTATGCTACAGGGACCTTATTAAAAAAGAAAGACAGATGTCCTTGGGATTACAGTAAGAGTAAGTATCATGTCAATGGTGTGATTCGTTTGGACTATGCACCTTTATGGTTTATTGTGGGATTAATGTATGAGAAAATGCTTAGCAGAAAAAGTTATTAGAATGAATTTGCTAAAAAAAACAGGTGTAAAACACCTGTTTTTTTAGCGATAAAAATCTTTAATCTTATCTATTCTGGATGTCATTGCAGTAAAAAGCATATCTACCAGTGTAATACTTGTCATTGCCTCTACAACAACTACGGCTCTTGGAACAATAATCGGGTCGTGACGTCCTTTGATATTGATATCAATATTCTCACCGGATTTGTTTATGGTCTTTTGTGTTTGTGCAATGGACGGGGTAGGTTTGACAGCAGCTCTCAGAATGATAGGAGAGCCATCGCTGATACCACCCATAATTCCTCCGGCATGATTTGATGTTTTATGAATCAAACCGTCTGTGATTGTAAACCCATCATTGTCAGCAGAACCGGTCATGGCTGCCACTTTGAAACCGTCACCAATTTCCAATCCTTTGACTGCTCCGATAGACATTATTGCTTTTGCTAAATTCGCATCAAGTTTTTCAAATACCGGTTCGCCGATACCGGTCGGCATACCTTCGATGATACATTCAATGATACCGCCGCAGGAATCCATTTCAGCCATTTTTTCTTTCAGCATGTCGGCAGCTTTGCCGGCAGCATCGATATCCGGCATATACATTGGATTTTTTGTTATTTCAGTTTTATCAAAATTATCATAATTAATTTCGATATTGCCAATAGATTTAGAGTAGGTCGTGATTTCTATGCCAAGTGCATTTAGAATTTTTGAAGCAATCGCGCCGGCAGCTACACGTCCTATAGTTTCACGCCCGGAAGAGCGTCCGCCGCCTCTGTAATCCCTGAAACCATATTTTTCATCAAATGTGTAATCAGCATGTCCCGGTCTGTAGTAGGATGCAATCTGGCTATAATCAGCGGAATGATGGTCTTTATTGTGGACAATCATTGAAATAGGAGTACCGGTTGTTTTTCCCTCAAAAATACCGGATAATATTTCGACTTTGTCATCTTCGCTTCTCTGTGTCGTGTATTTTGACTGTCCGGGTTTTCTTCTATTTAAAAAGGTTTGGATGTCCTCCTCGCATAAATCGATTCCGGCAGGGCATCCATCTACAACAACGCCCAATGCTTTGCCGTGAGATTCCCCCCAGGTTGTAATTTTAAAAATATTGCCATATGTTGAACCAGCCATAGCAGCCTCCTTATTTTTTGTATAAGTGACGGCGAAAAGCAATTTGCTTTTGACGACCGCATACAATCCCAGAATGCGGTTGATGCGGATTCTGGTGATTGCTTATAACAGTATATCAATTGAAATCAATTACTGCAAGAGAACAGCGGATTATTTTCCTTGCATTGAGTCGATAAATCCAATACAATATACAGGGTAAGATTTAAAGGAGAAAAATACAATGTTTAAAATATTAGCAAAAGACGGCAATGCAAAGCGCGGCGAGTTTATAACAGTACATGGAAATATACAGACGCCTGTATTTATGAACGTAGGAACGGCAGGTGCGATAAAGGGTGCGGTTGCCGCAGAAGATTTAAAAACGATAAAAACACAGGTAGAACTTTCTAATACATATCATCTTCATGTAAGGCCGGGAGATAAAATTGTAAAGCAAATGGGTGGACTGCACAGGTTTATGAATTGGGACAGACCTATTTTGACGGATTCCGGCGGATTCCAGGTATTTTCTCTTGCAGGTTTAAGGAAAATAAAAGAAGAAGGTGTTTATTTTAATTCCCATGTAGATGGAAGAAAGATTTTCATGGGACCGGAGGAGAGTATGCAGATACAGTCTAATCTTGCATCTACGATTGCGATGGCTTTTGACGAATGTCCATCCAGTGTGGCATCCAAAGAATATATCAAAAATTCGGTGGAACGCACGACAAGATGGCTAAGACGATGCAGGATAGAAATGGATAGGTTAAATGGTCTTGATGATACAATCAATAAAGAACAGATGCTGTTTGGAATCAATCAGGGTGGAATATACGATGACATCCGAATAGAACATGCAAAAGCAATATCTGAAATTGATTTAGATGGATATGCTATAGGTGGCCTTGCCGTAGGTGAGAGTCATGACGAAATGTATAGAATAATAGAAAGTGTCGAACCGTATTTGCCAAAGGATAAACCAATATATCTAATGGGAGTGGGAACACCGGCAAATATTTTAGAAGCTGTTGAGCGTGGTGTGGACTTTTTTGATTGTGTATATCCATCGAGAAATGGCAGACATGGTCATGTCTATACGAATGCAGGAAAATTAAACTTGTTTAATGCAAAATATGAGACAGATGACAGACCGATTGAAGAGAATTGTCAATGTCCGGCATGTCAATATCATTCCAGAGCGTATATCAGACATCTGCTCAAAGCAAAAGAAATGCTTGGAATGCGTTTGTGTGTCTTGCATAATTTGTATTTTTATAATACAATGATGGAAGAAATCAGAGATGCCATTGCGGCAGGAAGATATCAAGAGTATAAAACCGACAAATTAGAAGGATTTAAAGAAAATGACAAGAATTAGGAGGTAGGTATTATGCCAATTTTAGCAACAGGTGCAGGTGCGGGAGGAAGCTGGCTTATAATTATTGCATATGTAGTGATTATTATAGGATTTATGTATTTTATTGCAATCAGACCACAGAAGAAACAGGAAAAGAAACAGAAAGCTTTAATGGAAAGTATCGAGATTGGAGACAGTGTTTTGACAACAAGCGGTTTCTACGGGATGATAATAGATGTACAGGAAGATACAGTGATTGTCGAATTTGGTGGAAATAAAAACTGTAGAATCCCAATGCAGAAAGCTGCAATCGTGGATGTGGAAAAAGCAGAAGCATAAAAAGTGATAATAAAAATGTTAAAAGAATCTCCAAAGTTATAATGAATAACTTTGGAGATTCTTTTTGTGATTCGTATTTGTATTTTAAATGTTAAAATTTATCAACTAAATATATTATATATATGTGTTGAAAAATAGCGTTAATTGGGGTATAATTTATGAGTTAATGTGGATTTTTATAATCACATTTCATAGAAATTTGGTTTTATATAGGAATCAAATTAGAAACTTTAAAGGAAAAGAGGAAGCAGAATGAATTTTAATGTTGCAGTAATTCCAGGTGATGGAATCGGACCGGAAATTGTTACAGAAGCACAGAGGGTTCTGAATGCTGTCGGAGAAAAGTATGGACATACTTTTCATTATGTAGAAGTGGATATGGGTGGTATTTCTATCGATAAACACGGGGTTCCACTTACAGATGAAGCACTTGAGACAGCAAGGAAAAGTGATGCGGTGTTGCTTGGCGCCGTCGGCGGCGTCGTCGGAAAGGACAGCTGGTATGATTTACCACCGAACCTAAGACCTGAGGCAGGGCTTCTTGCAATTAGAAAGGGACTGAATCTCTTTGCAAATTTAAGACCGGCGTATCTTTATAAGGAATTAAAGGAAGCATGTCCATTAAAAGAGGAAGTGGCAGATGCAGGCTTTGATATGATTATTGTGAGAGAGGATTTAGATATGGACTTATTCGAAGAAGATATCTTAGATTCCT
>NZ_CALGRE010000047.1 GCF_937958975.1 uncultured Eubacterium sp.
CAACACTATCTGCGAAGCAGATTAAAATGTGTTGCAATACAATTATTTGTAATCACTTTTCGAAGAAAAGTGATTGCCTGCTTGCAACACTATCTGCGAAGCAGATTAAAAATGTGTTGCAATACAATTATTTGTAATCACTTTATGACAAAAAAACAGGAGGATGAAATGGCAACAATAAAGGAATTAATCAAAAAAGAAAGTAATGGTTCTATTAGTTTTGGTAATTATGATTTACCTGAAAAGAAAAAACTTGCAGATTTTGAGGTCGCAGGTGATATCTATAAGGTAAAAACATGGCATGAGATAACCAAATTAGAGAGAAATGGAACTTTCGTATATGAATCAATTCCGGGAACGGCAGTAAATGTTTTTAAAGAAACAGCAGATGAGGTTACATTCTTTGTAGAAGGTGTCGGACATACACAGATTACATTAGAGCTCGAATCCGGTAAGGAATATAATGTGTTTGTCGGAGATAAAAATTTGGGTGTTTCTAAAACAGATGTTGGCGGAAAGATTACATTTGACGTGGAATTGCAAAAGAGTAGTATGACAATGGTTAAGATTGTGGCAGCCTAAAGCATCGAATATATAATGTAATGAAACAAAGCTGTTGCACTGGTATAGTGACAAAGATAATTATATTTTATCAATGCTATATGAGTGTAACAGCATTATTTGTGCAATAAGACCGTCAAGTGGCTGCTATGATTGTATGAGCAGATATTTGTGGTGTTTATTGTTTCTATAATGGTATTTTAGTAAGTGTATATAGTATGTACCATAAGAATGGAGCGCAGAGTTATGGCAAAGTCAGATAAGACGGTTTTCTTCTGTAAGGAATGTGGATATGAATCATCAAAATGGTTAGGGCAATGTCCGGGATGTGGTGAGGTAGGAACATTTGTTGAAGAACCGGTGGGTCCCAAAAATAAATTGACCAAAAGAAGCCTTCTAAATAGCAGACCGGTGGCGATTAATGAGGTTACGGCAAATGATGAAGAGAGAATTACAACAGGATTTAGTGAGCTTGACAGGGTTCTCGGAGGTGGTGTTGTTCCGGGAGGTCTGATACTTGTCGGTGGAGACCCGGGCATCGGTAAATCTACATTATTATTGCAAGTATGCAGAAATATGTCGAACAATGGTAAAAATATACTATACATATCCGGTGAAGAGTCTTTAAAACAGATAAGGCTTCGTGCAAACAGAATGGGACAATTCAATGATAAACTTCAATTACTTGCAGAGACAAGCCTGGATGCTATTGAAGCTATTGTGACGGAATTGAAACCGGATGCTGTAGTCATTGATTCTATTCAGACTATTTTTAGGGAGGATATCAATTCAGCGCCTGGAAGTGTGAGTCAGGTAAGAGAGTCCACAAATACTCTTATGCAGATGGCAAAGGGTTGTACGATACCTGTTTTTATCGTTGGTCATGTCACCAAAGAGGGTGTTGTCGCAGGACCCAGAGTGCTTGAGCATATGGTCGATACGGTACTTTATTTTGAGGGAGACAGACATGCATCGTATCGTATTATTCGCGGGGTCAAAAACCGATTTGGTTCTACCAATGAAATTGGTGTATTCGAGATGAGGGAGGATGGATTGCATCAGGTGTTAAATCCATCAGAGTTTATGCTGGAAGGCAGACCGGAAGAGGCATCAGGTTCGGTTGTGGCGTGTCTTATGGAAGGTACAAGACCTATTTTAGTGGAGATACAGGCATTGATTTCCCACACAAATTTTGGTATGCCAAGAAGGACTTCGGTAGGAACAGATTATAACAGAGTAAACCTGTTGATGGCTGTTATTGAGAAAAAAGTTGGAATACAGATGGGGGACTATGATGCTTATGTAAATGTGGCAGGTGGAATGAAAATAAATGAGCCTGCGATGGATTTGGCTCTTGTCATGGCATTGATAAGCAGTTATAAAAATAGGGCAATTCATTCAGATACGATTGTCTTTGGAGAAGTGGGATTGGCAGGAGAGGTTCGTGCTGTTTCTCAGGCAGAACAGAGAGTGCTTGAGGCAAAAAAACTAGGATTTAAAAGATGTATATTGCCGGCAGTGTCTGTGAAAACAATAAAAAAAGTAGATGGTATTGCATTGGTGGGAGTGAGTAACATAAAGGAAGCAGCTGATGAAATATAAAATACTGAAAAATGTATTTTATAATTGACATATCTGTTGGTTTATGGTATAAATATCTTTGTGCAAAAATGCATATTGTTTGAAGGGGTGTAGTTCATCGGTAGAATAAGAGTCTCCAAAACTCCAGAGGAGGGTTCGATTCCTTCCACCCCTGTTCTTA
>NZ_CALGRE010000048.1 GCF_937958975.1 uncultured Eubacterium sp.
CTGACGTGTGCTCTTCCGATCTAGTCAAGTGCCTTAGAATGTGAGCTAAAGAAAATATCAATTCGATTTCCTTTAATAGCTCCTCCTCTATCTTCAACTGTATATGTGTGACCATTAATTACCAGCTTAGAACCAAAAGAAAACTGTGATGTATCAGCTGCAATCGTTCTTCCTGCTGTCGCCACTGTACCTGAAGCAGTAATTCCTGTTTCCTTACCACAACATCTTGAACAGCTGCAATATCCTGTTATCTTAAAAGTTCCGACCTTTTTATAAGATTTTTTTCTCTTTTTATTTTTTTTCTTTTTTTTCTTATTCGTTTTTTTCTTTGTACTCTTTTTACTTTTTTTCTTTGTTATTTTTACTGATTCATTCGTCTCAATAATTAATGACTGATTCTGTGTTTCATTTTCAACCTGAATCGGCAAAGCATCTGTGGTATTTGTGTTTAGGACATTTGTCGCCAGTTTATTTGTCTGATGAACAGATTTTATTATAGTGTCTACATTTACTGACTGTAAAGCTTTTATCTTATCTTCTGTAAGCTTCTTCTCACTGCCATTACCAACTCCAAAACCCCCGCCTGCAACTGCAATAGCAAGTGCTGCAACTAGTAATACAACGCCAGTAACGAGTTTTGTCTTCTTCATAAATACACTCCTTTTCTTCGCACTTGTTCTGTGCGATAGGAGTAATATAACGCATTTGTTACACTTTGTCAAGTAAATATTACAAAATTGTTACATTTGTATTTACTTTTGAAATTTTTAGTTCATTTCATTGCAATAAAAACGTTTAAAACAGCTCATTCAAAACTCTTTCGATAACATACTCATGACCACATATTACAATTGTTTCATCATTTACAATCAAAAAACTTGTCTTTCTCAGACTATAACCTACACCAAGCTCTATTCCACCAAAAGTCTCTGCTTTTCTTATTACCCTGTCAATTGCCTTCTGTTCCATATATACCACAGACATATTATTTTCTTTTTGAAATGTAATCATTGGATATCCCGCCTGATAACCTGCTACAACAAGATTCTCCAATCCGTATTTTTTCTCCCAATACGTTAATTTCTCATCACTAATTTCATTCATATCTTCTTCTACCTCTAAATGGTCAAAAGCAGCAATTTAATGCAAAATTGCTGCCCTTTTATTATTTAATGTGCTTCTGTATAAAATCTACAACCAACTTTCTCGTTTCTTCTAAAGCATTTGCCGTAGCAAATTTTCGTTCCGGATGCCATTGAAGTGCCAAAACTTTCATTTCGTCCGACCCAAATGCTTCTATTGTATTGTTTTCTAAATCAATTGCTAACGGCTTAAAGCATGAAGCCAAACCCTCTACAGGAATGATATCCCTATGGAAATTATTGACCCAGATTTCCCTGTTTTCTTCACACAAATATACTTTATGGTCTACACCTCTTGGTCTGTCCACCGGAAGCTCCGGATGATAACATAATTTTCCTCCAAATAAAACATTCATATACTGCATGCCACGACATGTAGCTATAATAGGTATTCCCTCCACAAGACAATGTTTTATTAATTTCTCTTCCATAGCATCTCTGTGCGGTTGCAGCTCCTCAGTATGTTCTCTATCGTAAAACTTTACCGGCAATGCTCCTCCTCCTGCAACAATCAGCAAATCGCACTGTCTTTCAAATAATTTTCCTACATTTTTTACATGATTGGATGCCGGTTGAGGAATGAATCCAAGAAGTTCATAAAATCTAATATAAGCAGCCTCCAAAACATCTGTAGGGTCACCATACTGATTAATGCCTTCCCTCTGAGTGATTAAGGCTCTTAAATCCTCACACTGAACGCCTTCCTTGATAATACCATTAGCACAATCGAGTTCCATATAATTGAGCGAAGACGCATAATTATATATTTTCTCTCCACATCCTATTGCTGCCGGTATTTCAAACTCTGCACAGCGGATTGCCATATGAGATGCCATCCCGCCATATTTAGTAATAAATCCCTTAATTCCTTTTGTAAAAATCCATTCATAACCCGGGTCTGCTTTTGGAATCATAACAATTTTATCCATCAGGTCCTCATCTGTTTCATTTTCTAAATTAACTACTTCACCCTCTACTTTTTTGGAAGTAATAAAATTAGGCCTCGCTTTATTGACAGGAATCACAGAAATACCTGTTTCGTCCAAAATAACGTCCGGCAAAATTACATTAGAATATTCTTTATAATGCTCCTTATTTTGATGTATCACATTTTTAAAAAAGCATTCAATCTCTTTCACTCCCAGTCTTCTACAATCTTCCAGGTCTTCTACAGAAATCCATGATAGATTTTTTCTATCAATATTTAATATTTTTCCAAGTTCCTGTATCAAATCCAATGCGAGACTTAATGATTTTGTAAATTCAAATTTAAAATATTCTCTGCTCTCTATTGCTACTGTTAAAAATTTTATAAAGTCTTGAGAATTAATTTCAAATCCAATAGATTTTAATGCCTCCGATAATGTTTTTTCATCTAAATAATATGTACTTTCTTTCTCTTTTTGTGGTTTATATGTTCCTGTTACCGGCCTAAAAACCATCTGATTATAACTATCTGTCCTGATATCATAAGTTCCACTGCGCAAATGACCATATTTCTTATTGAAAGCTTCTCTTGTTATTTTACCGGCAGAGTATTTTTGATAATCCTGCTCAAAATCGGAAGATACTGTGGCAATATTTTTCATAAACTCGTTCATTTCTTCCTTCGTAAACCATCCGGATGCCACGAGAGAACTACAGAAACTCCTTGCGATAAATGCCATTCTGGCCTGTCTCGTAAACTGCGGTGTTCCATATTTTCTTATATCTTCCAATAATTCAATAATTCCCTTTATTAAGTCCTGTGCATTTCTACAATTTTCATATTTTCTCTTTATTTTATCTCTGGCGTTTTCTAATCGCCTAATATCAGAAGTGTCCTTTAAAGAAATCTTATTATATTCTAATACATTGTTTAATGTTAACTCCTTTAGTGCCTCTACGATTTCTTTTCTTTCACTGCTGGAAAAACCATACTCCAGAAGTTCTGTAGTTCTAAGCCATGTATTAAAATCATAACTGGAATATACAATTTCAAATTCTATCTTATCATGAGCTGTAATATCTTTTTTTAACTTATTAGAATAAAATTGAACAAGCTTATCTGCCAATTCTTCGCTGATTTTTGCAGGAATCAGAGAATAAAAAGAATATTCCAGACTGATATAAGGTTTTACACCAATTTTATACATCAGTTCATCATCTAGCCGCCTATAACCCATAGGAACCAATCCCTCGTTCCATGCTTTCGATGTAATAATAAAACGATATAAAGAATAGTCTAAGGTTCTCGGACTCGTTCCAATAATCTCAGAAGGGTTCCAAAATGCCATATCCGAAAACATCATATTCTTTCCTGTAATGATACTTTTTATAAATCGATAATCATTTTTCAGATTATTAATTTTTTCAAAAAATGCCTTAAAACTTAGAGCTGCCTGTTTGTTTTTTGAAAAATTTGCTACTAAAGGTCTCACCTGAAAGATAATAATTTCGTTATTTTTATTGATTGCAAACTCAATATCCAAAGGAATTTTCAATAATTCCTCGATTTCATTTACGGCATACAATAAATTTTGCCACGCCTCATCCAGTTCTGCCAACTCTGTATTTCTTGCAACCCATAATGTTTTTCCTCCAATTCCACTTGTAACGGAATCTGTCGAGCCACTGTCATCATAATTAATCAGATAATAAGGTCTTTGCCCCTGAATATCATAAGTAAAAAGAACACCACTGTAGACAACATCCACTGCCTGATGCTGTATTAATACCTGTTGATTAGATACATCTTCAATATCCGATGTATATGAGGCAATAACCTCATCTATTGCATTAATCACAGTGGTAACATTCGAAGAATCTACATTCAGGACACTTGTATAATGACCTGCGTTTGATTTTTTAAAACAATCTTCATTGGTGGAGGAACTTCTAACTACAATCTTTTCCCCCTGAAATTGTTTTCCAATCTGTAAGGCCATCTCTCTTTTATTTCTCATATAATCTTTCACAATAACAATTAACATTTTTTCTATAAATGCCTTCGAAATCAGACGCTCTAAGGCTTTCAATGTATTTGCCTTTGTGGATATTATTTCATTTTTTATATTTTTATTTTTCTTATTACTCATCAATGACTCTATTCCTTTGCACTTTCCGGTTCTTGAATCTCTTTATTTTCTTTATTGGCATTTAACAATCCTTTTGCCACATTAATTGTGCTCTCATCAGGAATCATTACATAAGCTCTCTGACTTGGTGCACTGTATGTGTAATCAGAGGTTCCCTGACCGCTTACACTGTAAGTAATAATATCCCACTTTGGCGAACGGTTTAATTGAAATCTAACTAAAGACTGTATGCTCTCTTTTGCCATATTTGTTTGAAAACTTTCGCTGATATTATTTAGTATCTCATCATAATTTTCAAGCAACGCCTGTGACTGGCATTTCTTAATAACCGCTTCAATTACTTTCATCTGGTCTTTTCCTCGTTGCCTGTCACCCTCTGCAAAAGCATGTCTTTCTCTCGCAAACCATAACGCCTCGATACCGCTCAAATTTTCATTAAGCCCCTCAGAATAACTATAACCATGTGTTGAAAAAGAATAATCGGAATCGACATCAATTCCTCCTAAAGCATCTATTATATTTACAAAACCTGTAAAATTAAGTCTCACATAATAGTCAAACTTCATATCGTAGAGCATTTCAAGAGTTGCCATAGAAACATCAATACCATAATTTCCTGCATGTGTAAGCTTGTCCCGTACTCCATTTGAAATAGAAAGCGGTACATAGTAATCTCTTGGTGTAGAAATCAAAATAATCTTTCCTGTCAATGGATTAACAGACATTATAATGTTTACATCGCTTCGGCTTTTTGTAGTCACATCTCCTTCCGTATCTATTCCACTGATATAAACATTAAAACACCTTTTTGTTACATTTCCCTCGTCGTTCATTGCTGCTAATGCCTTTTTTACGGTAATGGTATAAATACATTTAATTTTATCTGTAAACTCTGCATACTTACCATCTTTCTTACCGTCATCCGTATCATCTCCCGCAGACTCTACCGTATCTATTAACGCCTGATTCAAAATCACCGCATCTACTTTCTTATCTAATAATTTTTGTGCCATCAGTACAGGGTCTTTTATTTGCTCTGTATGAATCACCGACGATAATTCTGTTTCAATTGCATTGATAACCGTCTCTGTATCTTCAAGAGAAAATTGCGTATTATAACCAAACTGAAATGCAGCCGCATCTTTTAAATTTGCAGCTTTATTCTCCTTTAAAACATAAACCCCATACTCATCTGTGGCTAATTGAGAATTTTCAACGATTTTATCAATCGTATCATCTGCCTTATTCAACATATTTTTTATCTGTGAATTATATACGATACCTAAAACACTCACAGTTACCATTGCAAGAATTAAAACTGCTGACATTATAATCGATACAATTGTACTTTTCCTGCCTTTTCTTATCACAAATGGAACAATCGTAATAACCACGAATAAAATTTCACCAAAAATAATATATTTTATAGGCAGATAATCAAGTAACAGATATTTTTTATAGGAAATGATGTCATAAAAAACAATCTCCATAAATATTAACGCTGCAATCACAAGTATATTTAATACAAGTGCTGCTGTTTTTAATTTTTTATTGAACAATTCCTTTTCCATCTTTATCCTCCATTTTCATTTTCTCTCGTTCAAATACGCAGTCTTTTACAGTATACCATTTATAACGAAAAATAAAAATATATTATTTCATGCACTGTTATTTTTTTTATGCATATTTTACATTATGGAGGTGAATATGGACACATTTTCTATTCTGTCAGGAGATAAACGCCAGTTTTTTATTGACAAATATTTAAAAGAACATGGTTATACCACTTCTCTGAAAACAAATATGGACTTTAAAGATAGCAAATACATTGTAGGATGCACACCATTTACAAAAAATTCTGAATATATCAACTGTGATTTTTATTCCAGTTTTCCTACAGATACTTTTATGAGTCTCATCAAACCGGGACAGACAATTTTCGGCGGAAACATTCCTGAGAAAATAATTAATAATGCTCCCAAAGATATTACATTTATTGATGTATTAAAAGATGAGAATGTTGTATGGAACAATGCTATGCTTACAGCAGAAGGATTGATTGCAAAAATAATAGAAAATACAGATTTTTCATTAAACAATTCTAAAGTTTTAATTTTGGGTTTTGGAAAATGCGGTACAAATATTGCGGGACGTCTCAATTCATTGAATTGCCTTGTTACGATTTATGACCATACTCCAAAGCACCTGAGCCAGGCACTGTCTTATGGATATGACATTTTAGAATTGGAGGATATTTCCTACAAGATAAATGATTTTGACATAGTCATCAATACAGTACCACAAAACATTTTATCAGACTTTTGTATGAGTAATATCAAAGAATCCTGTGTACTTTTTGAGATTGCAGGTTCCCCATACGGTTTTGACAAAAAAATTGCTGAAAAATACAATTTATCCCTTATTACATGCCCTGGTCTGCCAGGAGCAACTGCTCCTAAAGCTGCCGGGGAATTAATTGCTAAAAGCATTATTTCATATTTAAAACAGAAAGGATTGGGATAAATGGCTCATAACTTTAAGGATAAAAATATCGGTGTTGGAATAACAGGCTCCTATTGCACTTACAAAAAAGTATTTGAGGAGCTGAAACATCTTGCTGATACAAAAGCAAATATAATTACTATCTTTTCAGATAATGCAGCGAATACGAACTCCCGTTTTGGAAAATCAAAAGATTTTCTTAAACTTGCAGAAGAAATCAGTGGAAAACCTCCAATTGTTACAATACCTGATGCTGAGCCTATCGGACCAAAATCCATGCTTGACATTATGATTATTGCTCCATGTACCGGAAATACACTTTCAAAACTGGCAAATGGTATTTCTGACACTCCTGTACTCATGGCGGCAAAAGCACATTTGAGAAATAACAGACCTCTTGTTATTTTCTTAAGCACAAACGATGCTCTTGGTATGAATCTAAAAAACATAGGAATACTTCTTAATACAAAAAACATTTATTTTGTACCGTTTGGTCAGGATAATTATATCTCAAAACCAAATTCAATGATTGCGCATGTGGACTTAATTGAAGAGACAATAGAAAAGGCTTTAGGCGGAAGACAAATTCAGCCTGTAATCAAAAGTCCTCATGTAACGATTCTTTAATAAATTATAATATAGGAGTTTTTTATGTGTGGTATCGCTGGTTTTTTTCAAACAAAACATGATGTTTTTAAGGAACATTCTAACAGACTACTTGTGAATAAACTTATTAATATGAAAAAGTTTATAAAACACCGTGGTCCCAATGATGATGATATATTTTTAGAGGGCTTTGCCGGTTTTGCCCATACAAGGCTCTCTATCCGCGACATTCGAAGCGGTCATCAGCCAATGACCTGTAAATATAAAAATCGTATTGCTACAATTATTTACAACGGTGAAATATACAATACGGAAGAACTAAAATATAGATTAAATGAATATGACATCCGTTTGAAAACTACTAGCGATACTGAGATTATTCTATATTGTTATCTGGTTTTTGGGACTAAAATTTTTAAAGAGTTTAATGGTATCTTTGCATTTGCAATATATGAAGATAATCAGCTTATTATTGCCAGAGACCATATCGGGGTAAAACCATTATTTTACTATTGTGACAACAAACAGTTTGTTTTTTCTTCAGAAATAAAAGGAATCTTTGCATATGGTATTACTCCACAACTAAATTCGGAAAGCTGGTGCGAAGTTATCGGGTTGGGACCTGCACACACACCGGGCAATGGTGTATTTGAAAACATCGATGAAGTGCTTCCCGGATATTATCTCACAGTTACATGTGATACAGATAAAAATGTTCATTTAAAAAAACAATGTTACTGGAAACTTCAATCGACCGAGCACACCGATGACTATAATACTACAGTAGAACATTGTTCTTACTTAATCAAAGATAGTATTAAAAGACAAATGGTCTCAGATATTCCTATCTGTACTTTCCTATCGGGTGGTTTAGACTCCAGTCTTGTCTCAGCAATTGTTGCAAAAGAATTATCTCCCGACAAATTAAATACTTACTCTTTTGATTTTGTTGGAAACAGTAAAAATTTCAAGGCAAGTTCATTCCAAAGTACATTAGACAGACCTTTTGTGGATATCATGGTTGAGCATATTCATAGCAACCACACTTATTTAGAGTGCAACAATGATGACCAAATTAACTGTTTATTTAAAGCTGTAGATGCCAGAGATATGCCTTCTATGGCAGATGTGGAATCCTCCATGTTGTATTTCTGTAATTTGGTAGCAAAAGAATGTAAGGTAACCCTTACCGGAGAATGTGCCGATGAAATATTTGGCGGATATCCTTGGTTCCATAGAAAAGAAATGCTTTATCAAAATACTTTTCCATGGTCCTATGACATGGGAGCAAGGACTTATCTATTTCGAGATGATTTTATACATGAGTTAAATTTAGAACAATATGTTAATTCTAAGTATTTAGATACAATCAAAGAATGTCCTGATTTAATTGATGCCGATGAAGATGAGAGACATCGAAGAAAGATATGTTATCTAAATATACGCTGGTTTATGATGACATTATTAAATAGAATGGATAGATGTAGTATGTATTCGGGTCTTGAAGCGAGAGTTCCTTACGCTGATTACCGTATTTTAGAATATGTTTTCAATGTTCCTTGGAAATATAAATGCTATAATGGTCAGACCAAAAGCCTGCTGATTGAATGTGGAAAAGAATTTCTGCCCGACGAAATACTCTACAGAAAGAAAAGTCCATATCCAAAAACATATGACCCGACATATGAAAAAATATTAGGCAAAATGGTTTTAGCGGAACTTGATGAAAATCAGACATTAAAAAATATTATAGACCAGAATAAACTAATTCAATTTATTAACAGTCCAAAAGATTATGGAAAACCTTGGTATGGCCAATTAATGGCCGGACCACAAATGCTTGCATATGTTTTACAAATAGGGTACTGGATTCGAAAATATCAATTGTCTTAGTATCAAAAACGGGTGACATTTATAATTTAACAAGTGTATTCTGAACATAGCAAGACTCATTTTTTGAGAATTACTATGTTCAATTTACACATTACATCACCTGACAGTTACCTTACATTTTGCCTTTTTATTACTGCCTTTTATTTTCACAATAATATAGCACGTTCCTTTTCTTTTTCCTTTCACCTTTCCTTTTGAAACCGTTGCAATTTTTTTGTTGCTGCTACTCCACACAAGCTTTTTCAATGTTGCGTTCTTTGGTGAAATTTTGGCTCTGAGAGTATATTTTTTCCCCTTCTTAATTAATATTTTATTTTTATTTAATTTTATTTTTTTTGGCGATATAGTAACTTTTATTTTGCAGCTAGCCTTTTTATTTCCTTCATTTGTTATGACACTAATCGTACATATTCCTTTCCCTGTTGCCTTTACAACACCGGTTTGTGAAACTGTTGCCACTTTCGTATTAGAGCTCACCCATTTCACAGATTTATCATCCGCATTGTATGGTGTTATTTCATATTTTATCTGTTTGCTTTTTCCTTTCGCAAGAGTCAATATTTTTTCCTTAATGAAAATACCCATAACAGGTACTTTACCATATGGCTGCTTTGGATACGCATTATACGCTTTCCAACTTTTTTCATATTTTTTTGGATATAAAATTTTAAACCTGTTATTATTATGGCTAAATGCCCATTCATTTAAATCAATTGGTTTTTCTCCCATAAATTTTGCAAATTCAAGACTTTTGCAATTAGAAAATGCATCATACCCAACAGCTTCTACACTACTTGGAATTGTTATACCTGTTAAAGATTCACACTGTATAAACGCTCTACTCTCAATAGACTTCACACTGTCTGGAATATTAATACTTGTTAAACTACCGCAAGCCTCAAATGCACTTTTCGCAATAGATGTAACGCCATTTGGAATTATAAACACATCACCTTTCTTTCCCAGCGGATAAATTAAAAGCTCCGACTTATCTTTATTATATAAAACACCATCCCTGCTACTAAATTTACTGTTTTTATTGTCCACCTTAATACTTTGGAGATTGGAACATCCTCCAAATGAATCACGCTCTACAGAGACAACACTTTCAGAAAGTATAATTTCTGTCAGATTAGAACAGGAACAAAAAGCATCACTCATAATATATTCGACACTATCAGGGAATGTATAAGAACTATCCGTTTTTCCTGAAGGATATGTTAACAGAACTGATTTTGCCTTATTATATAAAATACCGTCCTGACTACTAAATTTAGTATTTTTATTGTCAACATCTATACTATTTAAACGAGAACATCCAAAAAAACAGGAAAAACCGAAATATTCTTTATAAGGTATCACTGATACATCAGCAGGAATTGTTATACTTGTTAAACCAGAACAATATGCAAAAGCTCCCTCACCAATAGACGTAACACTTTCAGGAATTATTATATTCTCCAATTTTATACATCCTGCCAATATGTAATCTGCAAGTGCCGTTATTTTATTTGAAAGTGTAATACTTGCTAAACTATAACAATCGGCAAAAGCATATGTTCCAATAGATGTAATATTATCAGGAATGACAACGCTGACCAAATTCGTATTGCTCTTAAAAGCTTCATTACCAATTGCTGTTACCTTCATTCCATGAATCGTTTCCGGAACAGTTATATCAGATTTATTTCCATTATAACCTGTAACCATTACACTTCCATTGACAATTTCATAACTCCACTCTCCTGTGGTATCGGCCTTAACTTCAGTATGTGGAACTATTGTCAATAAAGTTAAAACCATCGACAAAATCAAACACAAACTTAAAAATCTTTTACTCATTTTTTTCATTTTCATCTTCCTCCCACTTTTAAATTTTTCAATTCAATTAATATCCATGCATCGCCACCAGTCAATAATAACTTATAATTAGTGCTTTTATCTTTCCGTATTTTTTGTATAGTTATAATACAAAAAGCTCCCCCAACATGAAACATTACTACTATATTTGATAAACCATATAACAAATAAATTCTCGTTTTCTTAGTTGGAAGAGCCCTTACTCTTATGTATTTAATTTTATCCTATAAAATAGCAGTCTTTCATATACTTGGTTTATACCAAAATTTTAACAAACTGTCAATTAATACCATAATAAATATACAAAAAGCAATACAAAAATATACATTTTCATTAATTCTATAACTTTATTCTCTTACTTTATATCTATTTAGCACTCAATTAATCTTTTTATCTTTTTCTGACAGTATATTCTTTTCTGTTAAAACATAATTACCTAAAGCACTATTTTCACGAATCCGTTCTGTAATCTGTCTATTGATACAGTCTACCTCTTCTTTAAAATTCATCGCAGACATTCTAAGTGCGCCATGTCCCATGATAATCAATTGCTCTAATGCATCGGAAGTGGCAACGCTGACTCTATATTTGCTGGACATTTTATGCGTTGTCTTTGCAATATACATATCTGCTGTTTCCGCTTCTTTCGTAAAAACAACATAGACATTATTATGTTTATAAATTGTTTCCGAATGTCTCTTTACATTATATGCATCAAAAACAACGATAACCGTGTTTCCTTTATATCCCTGATAATTGGATAAAATCTCCAGAAGCCTATCTCTTGCACCATCAATATTGGTTTGAGCAATTATTTTTAATTCATCCCATGCAAAAATAATATTATAACCGTCTACAAGCACACATTCCGGCAAATTTCCTTTACCACTTCCCTTGTACTTTTTGGGTTCACTATCATACCTGCGAATGGTTGGCGCAGATGTTTTCTTTCTCTTCACCTTACCAAAAGTCTTTTCAAATATTGCTTCCAGTTCTTTATCACTCGCATAAGAATTTAACTCATGATTTTCATGAAAAAAAGTATTTGTGCTATCGTCATCGTATGCCTCACTCTCGTTCAAATTCGTTTCTGTCTTTATATGCATATACTGCTCAACTTCATCCCAAGACACATTGAATCCCGCTCCATGTGCACAAAATACAGAACCTGTAGGATTTGCGACATCACTTTCACTATCGTATGCATAACGGTCAATTACTTTTTCTGCATTATGACACGGAGCATATCCTTTATATTTTAGTGTTATAGTTCCCATTCCGTGAGTGTACTCATTTAAAACATTCGTATAATTCCATATCTCTGCCACAGGAGCATACCCTTTTAAAACGGTTTTATCTCCTTTTATTTCCGGTATTCCGACATTTCCACTCATCTTGCTGATATCATTCATTGCCCGCCCCACATTTTCAGCCGGAACAGAAAGAATAAAATCATAATACGGCTCTAAAAGTATAGATTTTGTCTTTTTTAATCCCTGTCTGACAGCCCTGTATGTTGCCTGTCTGAAATCTCCCCCCTCTGTGTGTTTTAGGTGTGCTTTTCCGCCAATTAATGTAATACAAATATCAGTAATAGGAGAACCTGTAAGAACACCTCTATGCTCCTTTTCAGACAAATGTGTTAGAATCAGTCGCTGCCAATTTCTGCTAAGCTCATTTTCATTCACTTTTGTTCTCAAAACAATACCACTTCCAGGTTCTGCCGCCTCTAACAATAAATGAACCTCAGCATAATGTCTCAAAGGTTCAAAATGTCCTACGCCTTCTACCGGCTCCACTATCGTTTCTTTGTACAATATACTGCCGGAACCAAATTCCACATCCATATCAAACCGTTCTTTTATCATTTGTTTTAGAACCTGTATTTGTATTGGTCCCATCACACTTACGCTAATTTCCTGCTTTTCAACATTCCATTTTAGTTGCAATGTCGGGTCTTCTTCCTCCAGTTCTTTTATTTTGGAATACGCCTGATTGATATTAATATTTTCCGGAATAATAATTTTATAAGACATTACCGGTATCAAACTAGGGCTTTCACTCTCATATTCTCCCCCCAGTCCTTGTCCCGAATATGACTTTGTAAGTCCGGTAACTGCACAGACAGTACCTGCCTTCACATTGGCCAACGTATCATACTTATCTCCTGAATAAATTCTAATTTCATTAACTTTCTCCTCCCAAGGACCACTAACTGCATCTTCACCTTTTATAACATTCTTTACTGACAATTCGCCACCCGTTATTTTCATATGTGTCAGTCTGTTTCCATTATTATCTTTTGATATTTTATAAATCTTAGCTCCAAACGCTTCATTATATATCATGTCAAATGTATATTTATGTAATCCATCTAACAAATCTTCCACACCTTCTAATCGAAGTGCAGAACCAAAATAGCATGGAAAAAGTTTTCTGTCATAAATTAACTCAGATATTGTATGTGTGCTAATGTTATCTGTCTCCATATATTCTTCAAAGACATCCTCATCCGTCATTGCTATATTTTCTAAGATTCCGGTCTTTCCCTGAAATCTGACAACATTATCTCCAAATCTTTCTTTTAATTCATGCAATAAAAAATCACCGCTAACATTTGGCATGTCCATTTTATTGACGAAAATAAAAGTGGGAACATGATATCTTGATAGCAGCTTCCATAAAGTTTCCGTGTGTCCCTGAATCCCGTCACCGGCACTCACCAAAAGTATCGCATAATCAAGAACCTGTAATGTCCTCTCCATTTCTGTAGAAAAATCTACATGTCCTGGAGTATCCAATAATGTAACCTCCATATCTTTGTATTCAAAAACAGCCTGCTTTGAAAAAATGGTAATTCCTCTTTCACGCTCCATCTGAAAAGTGTCTAAATATGCATCTTTGTGGTCCACACGACCTAATTTTCTTATTTTTCCTGTTAAATATAATACTGACTCAGATAGAGTAGTCTTACCACCATCTACATGAGCCAGTATTCCTAATGTTATCTTCCTCATAAGTTAATTATAACTTATGGAAAAACAAAATGCAATTTTTGTTATCATTCTTTGATAACTCTTTTAATTTGGTAATTATCATCTATAAGAACCATTCTTGCCGCTTTCCCTTTCTCCAAAGTTCCGCATTCATCAAGGATTCCTATAGCTTTTGCCGGATTATATGTTGCAGCCTTGATTGCACTATTTTCAGGAATGCCCATTTTAATTACATTTACCATGCAATCATATACATTGGTGGCACTTCCCGCCAATGTACCGTCCTCTAATCTAACCGCTCCATCCTTTAAAAACACCGGAAGACCTCCGAGTTCGTACTCACCTTCCTCCATTCCGCATGCTCTCGTACTATCACTAATAAGGATAATCCTGTCATCACCAAAGAGTTGAAAAGCGGCTCTGATTGCTGACGGATGAATGTGTATCCCATCACAAATGATTTCTGCCATTACATCTTCATTCTCCACAGCCGCACCAATCACTCCCGGCTCTCTATGGGTAAGCCCCGGCATTGCATTAAATAAATGTGTTACATGCCTTGCTCCGGCATCAAATGCAGCCTTTGCTTCATCATAATTAGCCATTGTATGACCCACAGAAAACCTGATTTTATCTTTTAGACTTTTAATGCATTCAATTGCCCCTTGAACCTCCGGTGCAATTGTCACAAGTTTCGTCAAACTATTTGATTCTTTTATCAATTCCTTTAAAAATTCAATATCCGGTTTATGAACATATTCCGGATTCTGGGCGCCACATCTATCTGGCGAAATACATGGACCCTCAAGATTAATTCCACACAATACCGCCTCATCACCACTCGCATTATGATGAGCCGCAACAGAACAAATCTTTTTCAATGTTTCTAAAGACAATGTCATTGTCGCAGGACAGATATTGGTAACCCCTTTCGTCAATTGAAACTTAGCCATGTTTCTTATTGCTTCATCCGTTCCGTCACAAAAATCATATCCTACACAACCATGAAAATGAATATCCGTTAATCCCGGTATGATTCTAAGACCTGATGCATCAACAATTTCCTCTGTAGACCTTAGATTACTTTCGTCAATCGCATCTGATATTTCACAAATCTTTCCATCCTTTATCAAAATATCTTTTTTTTCAAACTGAAATTTTTTGGTAAAAACGAATCCATTTTTAATAAGCATTTTTATGCCTCCATATTTTGTCTAAATTAACACTGAATCAGTTCTAATGCTTCCGCATCACCCACTAAAGTTACATCATTATGCAACTGTAAAACAGAAGCCGGAACTTTTGGTGTAACCGGTCCGAAAAAGGCCTCTTTCACAATTTGAGCTTTTTGTTTGCCATTTACTACAATAACAATTTTTTTTGCCTGCATAATTGATTTAATTCCCATCGTGTATGCTTCTTTTGGAACATCCTCAATATTTTCAAAAAATCGTGAATTTGCATTCACTGTACTCTCGGATAACTTTACACAATGAGTCTCTTTTTCAAAAGCTTCACCAGGCTCATTAAATCCGATGTGACCATTGTTTCCTAATCCTAAAAGCTGTAAGTCAACACCACCGCTCTTTCGAATAATCTCATTGTAATCTGCACATGCTTTCTCCGAATCATTTTCTAATCCATTCGGTACATATGTATTACGTTTATCAATATTAATATAGTCAAAAAGATTTTTGTTCATAAAATAACGATAACTCTGGTCGTTTTCGGCAGATAAACCTTTATATTCATCTAAGTTAATTGTTGTTACTTCACTAAAATCAAGGTCTCCCTTTTTGTACCATTCTATCAATTGTGAATAGGTTCCAAGCGGTGTAGAACCTGTTGCAAGCCCTATTACACATTTAGGTTTCATAATTATCTGTGCAGAGATAATATTAGCCGCCATCCTGCTCATGGAATAATAATCTTCCGCTTTGATAATACGCATCTCTATTCCTTTCTACTATTAAAATCATAAACTATCCATTATTTCGAAATTCTTTGGGAGACATTCCTTCATAATTTTTAAATATTCTTGAAAAATGCGTCACATCCTGAAATCCCACTTTTTCCGAAATATCCTGAATTTTATATGATGTAGTTTTCAATAATTCTTTCGCCTTATCCAGACGAATCCTATTTATTATTTCAAAAAATCCTTTACCGGTATACTGATTTAACAGTTTACTCAGATGCCAGTTGCTTATGTAACACTGTTCTGCCACGTCCACAAGACTCAATTTCAAAACATAATGTTCATACATAAACATAATCGCATTTTTTATAATGTAATTATTTGCATCTGTATATTTTAATTTCCCATCATCATTATTATTGTCAAGCGGTCTGTTTTTTATAAATGTTTCAAAAAGATATTTTTCTTCTGGATTATTTAAATCCCATATATCATTTTCTACTTTATCACCCATCTCACCTCTTGACTGTAAATTTTTTATCATAGCGTCAATGGCTTCTTCTAATTCGTCAAATTTTGAAGGTTTAAGGAGAAACCTTGTCACTCCAAGTTTAATCGCCTGTTGGGCATACTCAAAATTTCTGAATCCTGTAAGGAGACATACCTCTATGTTCGGAAACTCTGATTTTATAGCCGCAACCATCGCCAATCCGTCCATATTTGTCATTGATATATCAGAAATCAATATGTCTGGTTCAAATTCTTTTACTAATTGTAAGCCCTCTAAACCATTGCTCCCTGTTCCAACAATTTCACAATTCCAATTTGCCCATTGTATTCCTTTTTGTAACCCTTCAACAATAATCGGCTCATCATCCACTATGACAACTTTATACATATATTTATTTCTCCTTTGCCTATATAGCTATAACTATTTTAGCACAAAAAAGCATAAAAATTAACCTTTAACTGCTCCAACTGTCATACCTTTTATAATATATTTCTGTAAACATAAATAAACAATCAGAATTGGTACAACAATCAATGTAACCGAAGCAAATAGCGCACCATAGTTTACACCCTCTTTAGATGAAATATTGTTTAACAAAATTGTAATTGCCCAATTTTCCTTTGTGCGAAGGAAAAACATCTGTGTAAACAAATCATTGTAACTCCAAAGAAAACTGAATATTCCAACTGTTACAAATGACGGTTTACTCAACGGCATTATAACTTTAAAATAAATCTGGAAAATATTACATCCTTCCATATATGCTGCTTCTTCTAATTCCACCGGTAATCCTTTTATATAACTGGATAAAACAATTATCGCAAATGACATGTTTCCTGCAATCTGTGGTAAAATAACTGAAACAAGGTTTACGCCAACACTGCTTGTGTTTACGATTCCCCATGATGTCATCATTCTTAAAACCGGAATAATTGTTGAATAGATAGGAAACATCATACCCGCATATAACAAAGCAAGAAGGATTCCTTTTCCTCTAAACTTATATCTGGTGAGGACATATGCCGCCATTCCCGAAAACAGAATAACCACAATCGCAACTGTACCTGATATAATAAAACTATTTCTGTATGCGCTGAAAATATTATAATTTTCAAATATATTTCTGTAATTATCCAATGAAAACAAGTCTCCAATAGGCAATGAGAACGAATTGTTATAGATTGCCTTTTTGTCTTTAAAAGAGTTTAAGATAGACCATCCCAGTGGAAATATTGTAGTCAATGCCCATGCAATTAAAAGCGTATAGACAATTACAGCTGAAATTTTTATTTTTTTTACTTTCATTTTCTTTCCTGCCATCTCAACCTCCTACGCTTCATAATCACTATTTGACTTAAACAATCTGTTTACAACCATCGATAAAATCACACCTATGATTACTATAATAACACCCATTGCAGACGCATAATCAACATCTTCATATACTTTTGAATACATATATGTTCCTGTCAACCATGTATCTGACATTCCCTTCGGGAACATAGTCCAAGGTAAATCGAATACTTTTAATGCTCCTGTCACAGCAAGAATAACACAGGTACTAATACTGTTTCTAAGAAGTGGTATTGTGATATATCTTACTCTCTGAAATTTTGTTGCTCCATCAATCGAAGCCGCCTCATATAAATCTTCCGGAATACCACTTAGCCCGGTCAGCAGTATGATGAAATAGAAACCAACATACTGCCAAATTACCGGAACTAACATGGTAAACATTGCATGGTTTGCTTTCCAGTCAATAATTTCATTGGAAGAGGCGTTTAATACTCCAATAAACTGTAAAAACTGGTTAATCATACCCTTATCGTATAAAAATACAAGGTTAAATAACAAACCAAGTGCTGTTGCCGAAACAACGATTGGGAAGAAATATACAACTCTGAAAAATCCGGAACCCTTTTTAATATTGCTTACAAGAAGTGACAGGATAAGCGCAATTCCCACCTCTCCTACGATTGTCGCAATAACTACGATTACTGTATTTTTCAAAGCTATAACCATTTTAGGGTCTTTAAATATATTAATATAATTAATATAAAAAGGTGCATTCCATTCACCGGATGCCGTTCCCATGTACTTAATGTGCTGGAAACTGTTAATAATGTTTCTAACAAATGGATAGTACAGAAAAACGAACATGAAAATGAATGCCGGTATAAGGAAAAAAATAATCAATTTTTTATTTTTATAAATTTTAGAATCCATTTTTGTGTTGTCCTTCCTAAAATATAAGGGATTGTTGCTTAGCAACAACCCCTTTTTTGTTCTTTATAGGAATTTGCTCTGCAATTTCCTATACCATACGCCCAAAACGTATTGGCAAATTATGAACCACTCATATTAAGAAACTATGAGTTGTACTCAATATTCTTTTTTCTTTATTCACCAAGCTTATCAATTGCCTGCTGTACTGCATCTTCTACTTTCTTATCACCCTTAACGATTGCTCCCATTTCACCGAAGATTGGTGCTCTAGCTGCTTCTGAAAGGTTATCCTGTACGGCTGGTGAAATACCAGTTGTACCAGCGCTGAATGTGATAGCATCTTTTGCAAGTGCTGAAAGGTCATCTGATGGTGTTACACCATTCTTTAATGCTGTAACTGCTGTTCCTGAGAATTTTGATACATTTTCGTCATTTGTCATATACTGTACAAAATCTACAGCTGCTGCACGTTTGTCAGGATCATCCCAAGCTTTCTTTGAAATATAGTAACCCATTGAAAGTCCACCGATGATATCTGTTGTTTTTCTTTCTCCCTTTCCAGGTACATATGTAACTGTGAAGTTATCAATATCATCAACTGCTTCTTCAATACCGCCAACTTTCCATGAACCATCAATTAAGAATGCTGCCTTATCACTTGTAAACATCTGGAATGTTTCAGCGTCTGTTGCTGTAAGTGTGTTCTCTGGGAAGTATCCTTTTTCATATAATGTCTTAATATCTTTGATACCATTTACCCAAGCTTTTCCAGCTGCATCTGTTGTTGTTGCAGGAACTGTGTTATGTGTTGCTACACTATTGAAGTTATAAATTGAAAATTCGAACCAGTAATGTGGAA
Organism: uncultured Eubacterium sp.; assembly: GCF_937958975.1. Taxonomy (GTDB): domain Bacteria; phylum Bacillota; class Clostridia; order Lachnospirales; family Lachnospiraceae; genus Eubacterium_G. Next base: position 19,591 of record NZ_CALGRE010000048.1, read on the forward strand.
TTTCCTGTAATGAAGCAGCAATTGGTGCATATCCTGCTTTTTTGATTTTTTCGCAAATCTTTAAGAAATCTTCCCAAGTTGTCTCTGCTGTAGGAACTTCAACACCTGCCTTCTGACAAACTTCTTTATTTACAAATAAACCTTCCCAATATCCGTTTACAGGAACTGAATAATTCTTTCCGTCTACCGGAGATGCTCCTAATAGCTCATCTCTCATATTGCTTGCATAATCTGGATATTCTTTTCTAATTTCGTCAATTGAAACAACCTTACCCTGTTCTACAAACTGGTTTGAATCAACACCATTAAAGAAGAATAACACATCAGGTTCTGAACCTGTTTCAAAGTCAGTAATAATTCTTGATTTGAAAGCTTCGTCTGATGTAGCCGAGCTATCATCCACTTTATTTCCTGTCTTCTTTTCCCATGCTGCAACTGCATCTTTGTAGTTTTGAGCATTTGTGTCTTCACCTGCATAAGTTGTTGTTACGCTCAACTTAACACTTTTTTTGCTACTTTCATCTGTTTTTCCGCCTTCCGAACTGTTTCCACATCCTACGAGCGATGCGGCCATAGCTCCTGCGAGTACTAAAGCTAACGCCTTCTTCATAATTAAATCCTCCTATCTTTGCGAACCACATCAGGACAAACATTAATTGTTTTTATTCTGCCTATTGATTCAATCCGCATCTTTAATGTACACTACTATTCTATACAAAAAACACCAATAAGTGAATGTATCTTATTGGTATTTTTTTGATAATATTTGGTTATTTTTTTCGACAAAATCAAAAATTTTTGTATAATATTGCTATTTTTTGTTTCTTTTTGTTTTCTTTGCTATTCATATTGTACAATATAAACATACTACAATTTATTTATTTCAATTTTTATCTCACTAACTGTTAAATTCTCCTCTGGATTTGAAATTGTAAGACCGCTTTCATCACCGTATAATATTTTCAATCGTCTGTTAACATTTCTGATTCCAATATGATGATTTTTTCCTTTCATTTCATCTGCATTCAATAACAAATCTATTTTTTGCTGGTCATTCTCGTCTATATTTCCATTGTTTTCTACAACAATGTGTATGTAATTTTCTTTTTCAAATATTTTGAGTTTCCCTTCTCTATTTCCATAGATATCTCCACCATGTTCTACCATATTTTCAACAATCGGCTGGATAATTAATCTTGGAATTTTTATTCCAAACAATTTTTCATCTACATCTTTTGAAAAACGGAATTTACTTCCAAAACGTTGAACAATAATATATAAATAGGCGTCTACATATTTTAATTCTTCCCGAATCGTAATAAATGATTCATTATTTCGATTCATAGTAGCTTCCATCATAATGCCAAGTGACTCAATCATTCCACTTACATCATTATTTCCGCTCATTCTTGCTTTCCAATTAATGATTTCAAGAGTATTGTTTAGAAAATGTGGATTAATCTGTGACTGCAATGCCTGCATTTTCGCATCGCGCACAGCTATTTCCTCTGCATATATCCGGCCAAACGACTCCTCCAGACTGACAGACATATGATTGAAAGTATCGATAAGCGTACCAAATTCACTATTTCTTTCAAACTCATTGATTTTATATCCATACTCTCCATTCTTAATTTTCTCGGAAGCATCAACCAGCTCCGAAATCGGTTGACTGATATTCTTATAAAAGAAATAAAATGTGGCGCTGAATAAAGGTATTAATAAAATTACAATAATAATATATAAATACAATGCAACATTATTCTCACTTAACATCCCCACTTTATCAAGTTTTATAACAAACGAAAGTTTTTGACCATTTACTGCCATAGAAATATACGATATTCCTTTTGACTTATCACAATTATATATGAGAACATCATCGCTAAGTTTTTCCTTTTTTAATACATTATCTTCTACATATTTCAAGAATTTTTTCTGTTCATTTTCCTTTAAAACATCAAACCCTTTTATCAGTTCATCTTCAAGATAAACCAGTGTATCCTCTCTCCATACAACATTATCAATACTTTGAAATATTGCATCTTTATTAATTTCCATTACAAGTATAGATATAGGCTTATATTCACTATTTACAATATTTCTTACTAAATATAAATGATTCGATACATTTACAAATTTTGTTCCCGTTCCAAGGTTTCTTGCAGCGGCACATACCGTGGTTAAAGCTCTCGCCTTAAATTCATTAATATTGGCATATGTAGCTCCGGCCACATTACTATATGTATAATATTGATATGGTGTTTTCATATTAAATAAAAGTATTGTATTTGAAATAACCGAACTATATTTATATGTATTATTCAGATAAGAGGATATGGCCTTATACATTTCTGTATCATCGCCTGTCTTTTGAAACTCGTCATAACTTTTCTTTATTATACCATCATATGATGCCCTCTTCGACTCCTCAATAGCTACTAATATATTTGTCCTACAGATTTCTGCGGCATTTTCCATCGAAGTATTCACCGTATCATTAATCTGATGATTCGTCTTTGTTTCCGTTGTATAAAAAAGAACAATGGCAAGAATCAAGCAAGGAATAAACCAACATAACAAAATAACCCTTATCATTCCCTTAGTCAAATCCGACTTATTTAGTTGACTAATCTTAATAGACCGGATACTCTTTTTTATTTTGTCTGTACGTTTCCTTTTCTTGCTTGCCTTATCCATTGTTCTAAACCTCTCTTTATACAATAATATTACAGGCCAAGAAATTGTTCAAATATCTCACATACTTTCATTGCATCTTCACGCTGTGGCATTTCACAGAAAATTCTGATAAGCGGTTCTGTACCGGAAAATCTTCCAATGACCCAGCCACCATTTCTGAAATAAATCTTACATCCATCCATATAAGACACCTTCTCAATCTTATATGGAAGGTCAGGAATCTTCTGTTCTTCCATAAGAACTTTATTAATTTCTGCCTTCTTTTCCACACTAAACTTATAATCCCGTTCTTCCATGTAAATACTTCCGCACTCAGCTTCGATGTCTTTATATATTTCGGATATTTTTCTTCCGGTTACCGCAATCATCTCAATCAACAACATTGCCGCATAAATACCATCTTTACCGTTGATATGTCCCCGAACCGTAAGACCACCCGAAGACTCTCCACCGATAACTGCATCCACTTCCGTCATTTTTGCTGATATATGCTTGAATCCAACCGGAACCTCATAACATTCCTCGCCAAACTTTTTCGCAACTTTATCCAACATATGTGTCGTTGCCACATTTCTGACAACCGCACCATGCCATCCCTTATATTTTACCAGATAATAGTACAATAACACAAGAATATCATTTGGATGTAAAAATCTTCCTGTATCATCTATTACACCGATTCTGTCAGCATCTCCGTCTGTTGCAATACCAATGTCAAAATTGTAATCCATAACTCTTGTTATCAAACCTCTCAGAGTAGATGCCGTAGGTGATGGAAGCTTTCCACCAAATAACGTATCATGTCTGTCATGTATCGTTTCCACATCACATCTGGCTGTAAGAAGTAAGGTTTTTAACGGAATTTCCGAAACACCATACATCGGGTCAAGTGCCACCCGGAGTCCGGCCTCTTTTATAATATTCATATCCACAGCTGCAAAGATCGGAAGAGCGTCGTGGTAGGGAAAGAGTGTAGA
>NZ_CALGRE010000049.1 GCF_937958975.1 uncultured Eubacterium sp.
GGGGATATGCGGGGGGCATATCCTTCTTGTAAGAGTTTTATTGGAAAAACTCTATCATCTCAACAAAACAAAATATCATGGAAAACCACAGTTTCTTTAATGAGGCTGTGGTTTTCTCCTGTTTAGGGGGAAAAAGAGTATGGTTTTCCAGTTTGTGTAAATTGTGTGAAATGCATTGTCATAAAAAGTGTAGATGTTATAATATATTATGTTGAATAAATAAGCGGACAAAAGCCATTAGAAGTTGAAAGGATAAATATAAAAAATGAGAAGGACAGTTTTGGCGTTAAGTTTGATGTTAACATTTTTTTTGGCAATAAATGTTAGCGCTAAAGACGTTGAAAAGAACGTTTCTAATATAAACAATAACATTGGTATTACGAATAATGTAAATAATTCTATTTCAAATATTAATTTTTTAAATAATAATTTAAACAGTGTTCAGCCACAAGTTAAGAAAAAGCTTGCAAAGAAAAAAGTTAAGAAATTATCTAAAGTGGAGAAATATAAAGAAAAGCTGTTCCATTTAGGCGTTGTTACTCTGAGTGATAGTGAAGAGGAATATGTAAAAATATATGATGAGCCAAATAAAAAATCTAAAGTTGAAGGCTACCTAACAGATGGTGGAGTTATGACTGTTATTGAACAGGATGAAAAGTGGTATAGGATAAAATCCGGAAAGATTTACGGATATATTTCTACAAAAAACGTGGCGGTGGATGATGATGTGGAGACATTGCTTTTAGAGAATGAGAGTGTTGAAGTGAGAGTTGTCGCAGATAATGTTAAGGTTACGAGCAAGGCGAAGGGTTCTAATACCGCTGTAGGAATGGGATATAAGGATAGAACATATCCGGTTACAGGATTTAGCAATGATGGAAAGAAAATCAGAATACAGAGAACAGAGAGCATTGCGGGCTGGGTTCCGGTATCAACAGTAGAAATTGAAATTAATGCCGAGAAGGCAATGACAAAAAAGGAATATGAAGAATATCGGGCAGAGCTGGAAAGAAAGCGACAGGAAGAATTGCAGAGCATTTTAAACGTTGGTCTCGGTTCTACAGGAGATAAGTTGTTAGATAATATTATTGCACTTTTGTCACATAATGAATCAGGTAACTTCATGGCGGCAAGAAATGGGTTAAAACAGTTTGCCGGAGAGAAGACGATTACTGTCGGTGCATGGGAATGGTATGGAGAGAGGGCTCACAATTTGCTGCGGAGTATATGTCTTAAAAATTCTAAAAAAGCAGAGGAAATTATAAAAAATTCTTTTACAGGAAAGAAAACAAAGCAAAAAGAAAAAGTTGATAAGTTGTATTCGGATATTAAGGGAAGTGAAAACTGGGAGAGTACATCCAGAACATTTACGAAAGAGGAATTAATAGCAATTAAAGCACTTTTGGGCAGCAGTTTTGGAGTAGAGGTGCAGAGAGCGCAGATAAAATCGGATGTATATACCAGAATGAGCATAGCAAAGAATACATATAGCTTAACAAATAAACAATTGATTACATATTTTTGTGACTTGTTCTGGCAAAGTCCGGAGAATGCCAGAAAGATAGTAAATGCATGTATACAACATTATAAGGGAGCAAAAAAGTTTTGTGAGGCAAAAGATGGACTGAAATATATGCATGAGGAAGCGATGAAAAATAGTGTTATGAATAAATTTTCAAAGAGGAGAAATTATACATATTCAGTTTGTAGAAATATAGAAAAATAAGGATTTATAAGAGAGCCTCTCTTTTGTATGGCAGGTCATACGAAAGGGAGGCTTTTTGTTATCGTTTTAGAGGAAATAATAAATGCAACAAAGAGATAATATGTTGCATATTTTGACCGAATATGCAGAAAAATTCCCGAATACGCATAGGGTATTGAATTAGAAATATGATATTTATATTATGTTGGTAATTAGTTGCAAGCGCTAAAATACAAATGAGAGGAGGAATAAATATTATAATCGTGATTTGTAAAATAGCGAATGCTATAAAATAAGGCTATAAAAATAAGCTCAAAGATATACTTTTTTGTAAGGTTTTCTTATGTGAGCAAAACAAAAGGAAAGGGTGTTAACATGAAAATATTAAAAAAGTTAGGGATTATACTTATGATAATGGTTATGGGTTGTAATAGTACATTTGTGTTTGCAAATTTTGAAAATCATAAGGTAGAGGAAAAATATAGAGATTACATTGTAATAGCTAGAAATGAAAAAATTCTAGAAAAAGTAGAAGGCAAATATTCGTTAGAAAATAAAGAAGAAAAATATTGTGAAACAGATGCTACGGATAAAATTATTACTGTTAAATTGACAAAAAAAGAAGCAGACAATATAGATGATGAAACAGGAGTTTCTGTAGAAGAAGACTTTATAGTAAAAAAGTCTAAATATTCATCTTATAATAGTAAAAATAGTACGCAATGGTACATGAGAGCAATAAATGCCGAGTTTAAAATAAAAAATAAAGAACGAAATAAAAAAGTTAAAGTAGCAGTTATTGATTCGGGAATTGATTATGATGAAAGAATAAGTATAATAGAGCAGAGAAACTTTGTAGAGGGAGAGGATGAAATATCGGTATTATATAATGATTTAACAGGTCATGGTACCGCTGTGGCGAGTTTAATAGCCGCACAATCAGAAGCAAATACAGCGTTAAGGGGAGTAAATCCCAATGTAGATATTTATTCTGCACGAATTTTCGGTTATAAAAATCAAGCCAAAGTTAGTGATGTAATGAAAGCAGTAAATTGGGCTATTGAAAAGAAAGTTAATATTATTTGTATGAGTTTTGGAACAAATAAATATTCGTTAGCATTAGAAAAGATAATGAATTATGCGTATGATAATGGTGTATTATTAATAGCGGCGGCTGGAAATGGTGGTCAAAATGGTAATGTCGAGTATCCGGCTGCATATGATAGTGTCATGGCCGTAGGAGCAACGAATACCCAAAATCAATTGTCAGACTTTTGCTCAACTGGGAAAGAGATGGAAATTGTTGCTCCAGGTGAGCAAATTAAAGTGGCGAGTTCATTTGGAGGAGAAATTATAACAAATGGAACAAGTATGTCAGTACCTCTGGTTGTTGGTGTGGCAAGTAGGTTATGGGAAATCGATTTAAATAAATCAAATAAATTTATAAGAGGACTGTTGAACAATTCAGCAAATTATATAGATAAAAAATGTGGAAATGGAATTGTAGATTTGAAATATGCGCTTGATAGTTATGATAAATTTAGTGAAAGATTTCAAGATTTTCCAAAAGAAAATATAAATAATAAAGATGGTATTATAGAAGAAAATAAAACAGAATTAAAGCCATACGAAGATGAAAATTATGTCAATGGATTGTGGACAAAGGTGCAGCATAAAGGGTTTGTAGAATATGCAAACTCTAAAACAATGAGAAATAATGGATATACTATATCGGCAGAACAATTTGCAGCATTGAAAGTTGGAGCGGCGTTTCAAGATGATAAAGATACAGGATTATCCGGAACAAAAGATAATCCGTATTGGCATGGTTCGTTTAAAAAGGTAACAGATAACAAAGGAAAATCATATGATTGTAATTACATAATGGCATATTCATACGAAATGTCTATAGCAAGGAAATGGAAGAAGGCAAAAAAATATGTTAAAGTTACAAATGATTATATGTCAACAACATTGCCAGCTGTGATTAGAAACAATATTAAATCTGATATTAATGGGCTAAATACAAAAAACAAAAAATTAATAATGGAAAAATTTGAGAGCATATCTGGTGGAAAAAAGTGGAATGATAGTTACTTTCCATATTTATTAGCAGGTATGGCTGTTCACAATTTAACTGATACCTATGCTCACAGTGCATATATAAAGAAAGATGGAAAATGGAAAAGGATTTTACATGAAACAGATTCGGATAATGATAATTTGTGCGACCCACATGATACAGACTATTATCCTAATAGATATAAAGCTGCATCAAAGGCGGCACAGGATGCCATAGATAATTTTTTTATGGGCAGCAGTATAAAGGATTGTCCATCTGATTTTTTGGACTATTATATTCCAAAATATTTAAAGGGATATAAATTAAATAAGTTAATGACATTTTCTAAAGAAAGCTATAAAGAAAAGGGATATACAGGTAAATTTGAAAGTAATTATTTTTATAAAAATATTAAAAATGCATCATATGGTGATTAAGGAGGAGATATGAAAAAAGTAATATTAAAAATTAGTTCAGCATTATTAGTGATTACGTTGTTATTTACAGTTCAAAATATAAAGTTTGTCCAAGCGGCAAAAGTTAAGACAGTAACGATGAACAGAACAAAAGCTACAATGTTAATGGGAGAGGGTAGTTTTACGGTGAGTATTGATACAGAAAATTGTGATATGAATCTTAAGAAATTAAAATCAAAATGGAGTATCAAATCGGGGAAGGACATCGTTAAGTTAACAAAAAAGACGGATTTCAGTGCTGAAATTTCTGCGCTACAAACAGGTACAGCAGTGGTGGAAGCTAAAAATAAAACCGGTGCGTACCGTTGTAAGGTAACAGTTATTCAGGGTGATAATTCAGAAAAGGAAAAGGTAAAAGAGTTTATTAAGGAAAAATCTGAATGTGGTTTATCATCAAACCTTAATAGTGATTCTTATGAATGGAATAGTAAAAGTGGAAAATTAGAGGGTCTAAATTTTTGTTATTGTAATGAAAAGTTTATTTCTCTGAAAACTTTTGAAGAACTAAAGAATGTAAATATTTCTGGCGGAACTGTAGAAGATGTTGATTTTAGTGGAAATAAAAGACTAAAGAAATTAGTTATATCTGATGTTAAAAATATGTCTAAAGTGGATTTATCATCCAACACTAAAATGACATCATTGGACCTTAATTGGTCTGAAATAAAAAAAATTGATATAAAGCAATGCGCAAAGTTGAGAAGGCTCAGTGTTTTATCTACAAAACTAGATTCGTTAAATGTGTCTTCTAATAGAGAGTTAAAAACATTAATATACGAGAGCAAAGGAATTAAAAAAATTAATCTTAGTAATAACTCTAAAATAGAAACATTAAATTTAAGTGGTACAGATATTAGGAATTTGAAGTTAAATAAGTTAATAAATTTGAAGAAACTTTATCTTGTAGATACGAATCTGAAACAGTTAGATGTTAGAAAGAACAAAAAAGTTAATATTATTCGTTGTAATGACAATAAAAAATTAAAATCTATAAAATTGGGAAAAAATGTAAGTCTTAGGACTTTGGATTGTAGCAGGACAAAGATAAAAAGTGTGAATGTGAAAAAGTGTAAGAGAATTAAGAAAATTGTCTGCGATAAAAGAGTAAGAGTTGTTGGAGGGAATAAAGGGTGTAAAATCTACAGATAGTGTATTTGAAAGGATATAAGGGCATTCTCTTTTATATGTATTTTTTTAATACATATGGATAAGTGCCCTTATTATGCTATATAAAGGAAAAATATGTTTTTCTAAATTAAAAGTACAATAGAGAAGGGTTAAAATAGGAGTAATTATGAAAAAATTAGTATATTTATTTTTAATTATAACACTCAGTTTGATGCTATTTGGATGTAAGAACGGTTCAAAAAATGTTGAAAACAGATTAGATGATAAGAAAGTTGCTGAATATAAATTGCCATCGGGTAAAGAAGCATTTTTAGTTACGTTAGATAATTGTGATATGATATATATTGCCGGACTTACAGGTTCGTCTAATTTGATATTTGAAATTATCTCTACAAAAGAGTTAAAGAGTGATGATATAAAAATAGATTTTGATTCACAAATTGCCTTTAAATATGATGTTAGCAAAGTAGAGACCATAGATAATGAGGACTTGAGTTATGGATTATTTATGGCATATAATGATTATGATTGGAGTAAGTATGATGACAAATCTTTTTTTGAGAATCAGGAAAATTACAATCATATAGAAAAAACAGATATAATTAAGTTATATAGTTATCAGGTGGTTATTGACTTTGATTTTGAAAGTATTGAATCTGCAAAAGATACTATAATTAATAAGATGATTATAGTTTATGACCGAAAGAAGTATGACTATAATATTGGAAGAATAGCCTTTGAAAAAGATTATGATATGAATGAGGAAAATAACTCAAATGCGGCGTATTTATTAAGTTCGTGTAACGTGGATAGTTCTGTTGAATATACGCAGGATGGTAAATTTACAATAGATACATTTAAAATAAAGGTTGACAAGGACATTGTATTAGAAAAGTTATCTTTAATTGGTCTTGATAATTGTAAAATTGAAGAAATAGAGGTCAATATTAATAATGAAGATATGAAAATGAATAAAATTTGGAAGTCTGGAGATAGACTTAAGGTTCCTAAAAATTCAGATGTGCAGTTTAATTTGCGTTTATCTAAGCTAGATATTAAAGGAAAGATGACATATTTTATTTGTTCTAATATAAAATTAGATTATAAATATAAGAATAATAAATACAGCTTAATTCAAACAAATATTAATAGATGTAAAAACATGGGAAAATATGATTGGTATGCAAATTTGATAGATGGAATTGACGTATTGGCATACCATAATAATATAGAAAAAAATAAACAATAAATTATAGTAATTGTTATTTGCAATTTTTATATCTTTTTATAAAATGTGTCGAATATAATGCTTAAGTAGAAAAAGCTCATTTAGAATGGTACGAAATATCATTTTGAATGAGCTTTTTTTATAAACAACTTTTTAAAAGAATTTTGTATGTAAAAATAGGACGAAAATACAACGAGGGGTACAATATGTTGCGTAAATCTCCCGAATATGCAGAAAAATGACCGAATACGCATGAATCGTTGTATTTTTTAGAAAGTTCAGGTATAAACTATTTAGATAGATAAACATTTTATGTTATGTATTAAGAAAAGTTACTATGTGTATAAGTATACTGGGTTGGGGATGAAAAACAACTTTATTATTACAAAAGCATTAAAGCAATATCTATCAAAAATAAACCTATCTGCAATGATTTTATTATAGGGCATTGCAGGTAGGTTTTTATTTTGGAGAGAGATTTAATATAAGTACCTTTTTAAATTGTTATTAAAAAATTAGAGTTTACAATGCAACATTCCAGCAATATGTTAAGTAATTTTCCCGAATAGGTCAAAAATTTCCCGAATGCGCAAAAAGTATTTTCTTGATAAACAAAATGGATTATATAGATAGTGTCTAGACAATATAATAAAGTACGCGTGCGGAAAGGATAAAGCATGCATAGTTTTGTTATTAGTTGGCTTTGCAGATTTTTTAGATAATATTTGAAAAGTGTGTAGTAACTAAACAATGAAATATTGCAACGATAAAGAAATGTATTTATAATTTAATTGTAAAAATAGAAAGGGGATTGGCAGAAAGTTAAAATAAACTTGTATCTGCAACAATTAAATTATGACGATGATGATATTAAATATTATTATGTATTTTCTTAATGTTTTAAAGTATATGCTTATATATGATTTATTCTTTTCGGCAAAGATAAGAAATAATTGGAGAAAACTTATTCCTATATTGTTGGGTGCAGTTGGAGTGTGGTGGTTTGTAGAAAATGATTTGTGTAATCCTATAATTCCTTATAGCATTTATATATTAGTATCAACAATTATTTTATATGAAAGAATTGATGTAAAAATTTTAGTGTTAGGTTTATGGAGCACTTTGGTAATTGGACTGTTAGACGAGGCAATAAAAGTAGCAGACACAAAGCTGTTTCCAATTTTAGCAACAAACGATGTTTGCGAAAGATATACAACAACATTGATTACATTAATTTTCTTATTTGCTCTATCAAGGTTATTAAAGCGAAAAATAAATGGCAAAATAGAAAAGATAAGCATTCCTTATTTTGTATTCTTTTTGGCATTAACTTTTGCGGATACACTAATTATAACATTTCTCTCACAATTTGTTTTCAAGCAAGTAGATGTAGGGAATAAAGCAGTAGTTTACTTTGCATTTGGAGGAACTGTAATCGGTATGTTTATTCAAATTGTATTGGTAATGCTATTAGCTGTTTCAAGAAATGTTTATAAGGAAAAAGAAGAGTTGAGTAATAAATATTTAAGTGAGCAGAACGAACATTATGCATATTTAGAAGAACGTGAGTCAGAAACAAAAAGATTTAGACATGATATTAAAAGCCACATGACACTTCTAAATGATTTTTTACAGGATGAGGAGTTCGAAAAGGCAAAAGAATATATACATAAAATATACGGAGAGTTGGACAAAGTAGGTAAAGTAATATCAGTTAATAATGGTATCGTCAATGCAATATTAAACAGATATAGCAGTGAAACTGATAAAGAAGGGGTTTCACTACATATCAAAGGGCAGTTACCGGAGGAATGTTATATTGATGCATTCGACTTGTGTACTATTTTCTCAAATTTACTTTCAAATGCTTTTGAGGCAGCGAAGAAAAGTGAGGGAAAATGTATAGAAGTCGAATGCGGATATACAACAGATATGATTTTCATTATAATTCAAAATGACTACTCCGGAAATATTCAGGGGAGTGATGGTAAATTTCTGACTGGAAAAAGTAATAAAGAATATCATGGTTTTGGATTACAAAACATAGAAAGAAGCGTTGAAAAATATTCTGGAAATATGAATATAGAAGTAAATAAAAAATTTGCTGTGAGAATAAGGATGATGAATAAAATCTGTGAGGGGAAGAAATAGAGGAGGCACAATGAAAATAGCTATAGTAGATGATGATAAGTTATGGATACAAAAGATAATGCTCGAAGTTAAAGACATACTGGAAAATGAGAATCTTCATATAGATGTATTTCATGAAGGACCAGAGTTTATAGAGGAGAATTGCAGATATGATGTCACACTTATGGATGTGGAAATGAATGTTATAGATGGTTTTGAAACTACAAGGGAATATAAAAGAAGATTTCCGGATGCGATTGTGGCAATGGTAACTACAGATAGAGAAAGATATAGTCAGGCGTTTGTAGTAGATGCATATAGATATATTAACAAAGAACGTATGCATGAGGAATTGGCAGAAATGTTTTATAGTTTGCAAAAGAAAGGAAGAATAGGAAAGAAAATAGACGTAGATTGTATTGACCGCCATAGGGTTATTATTAATATGAATGATATTATGTATGTGGAAACTTTAAGGAGAAAAATGTTGGTTCATACTTTTGAAAAAACCTATACGGTAGCTGAGACAATGAGAGAAATGTGTGAAAAGCTGGACGGTGAAGGTTTTTATCAATGTCATCAGTCCTATTTGGTAAATTTAGATGAAATTAATAAAATAGAAGGTCTGGACGTGATTATGAAAAATGGTGACAAAGTTATGGTAAGTAAAAGGCATAAGCAGGAATTGGAAAAGGTATATTTTGACAGGTTGCTACTAGGGGCGAATAGATAATACAAGACGTTAATAAGGATATAGAATGATTATTTAGTATGATGGGGCTTTCGTACCAAGTGCGTAGCTCCTTTTTAAATAAATATTAAACTTAGAACTTTAATGAGCATGGTATTTAACAATAATATGTAGAGGAAAATTTTATGAAATTTATTAAAAAAAATACATTGTTATAGGGATATTTTTGTCGAAAGTAGTAATTGAAAGGATAAAATTTAACTGTTATAATACATAACGAGTTTGGAAAATTTAACATATCTGGTGAGATAATGCGAAATCTACGCGCGTAAAATCGATTATGAATATTATGTATCTATCTTTTATTGATATCTTTTTTTTTCCAAAACAAAATAATATAAATATATGAGGTGAAATATGAAAAAAATTTTTAAAACAGGAATTGTTTTAGGGTTAATTTTTTCTCTTTCAATTCCAGTGTCGGCAAGTTCATTGGCGACCAAGGTTACTTCTACTAAGAAAAGCATAACCGTAGGAAAATATACAGAAATAAAAGGTGCAATTGAGTATAATGGTTGTATTTATAAAGGATTTTATAAATTAGAATTACCAAATACAATAATTGATGATACAGTTTTAAGTTCTTCTTTTGGTGTCAATAAAACGACCTTTGTATATTCAAAAGGTAGATTATCAGGTAAAAATTATTGGTGTTTTAATACATCATTTTTTAGTTGGACTAGTACAACTAAAACTGTAAAAGTTAAGTGCATGGGAGCATCCAAAGGCGAGAAGAAGGTATACTGCGGAACAGGCAAAAAAGGTGACCATGATTTGGACGACTCAGCTTCGGTAAATGTAAAGGTTAAATAATATGTGGACAAAGCTGTTGTTTAAGAATTTTTTAAACAATATAAAATTTTTCATAATAATATTAATTGCAACTTTTTTTTCGTGTAGTTTATTATATTTGCTTCTCGGAGCAAGAGAGATTGAAATAGGAATGTATGAAAAATCAAAATTTGACTATATTATTTCTGCGTGTTCATATGAGCAGGTTGGGGAAATGAAAAAAGAATCATGTTTTGAGAAAATTCTTCCTTGGAAGAGTCTATCAGGCTCTGAATTAAGTAAAGGAAATAAAAGAATTGATGAAGTTGGGCTAATTATTTTAGAAAATCAAGATATGTCTTTCGATGAAGCGTTACAAATGACATTTTTTTCTCATAAAAGAGAAATTGAAAGAGGGTCTGTTTGTGAAAATAGTATTTTCATTGATCGTGCTGTTCAAGAAAAATTGGAATTGAACCTTGGAGATGAATTACTAGTAAGTATATCTGAGAATGATAAAATCAGCTTTATTGTAGGTGGTATTTTTGAAAATACTTCTTATAGTGATAAATATACATGTATGATTTTTTTTACGGAAAGTATAAAAAAGGCGTTTGAAAATACATATGGAATTGATTGGCTATCAGGTGCCTACATATTGGGAAGTAGTAAAGAGGCAGTAAGAGAATATTTTAATAAAAAGCCATATTACCCTGAACAATATTTTATCGATATGACAAAGGATAAGAATAAAGCTGAGAGAAATGAGTTCGAGAAAGCAATTAAGCAAAAAGATTGGTCGAAACTTGTTGAGGATAGGGTTAAAAAGGTAAGCAATTATAGTCAAAATGGAACATATAAAAATGCTGTAATAATAATGTCATCAGTAGTTTCGGTTTTTGTTTTAATATTATCGATGGTTTTGTTTGTTTTCAGGTATATAAAAAGTATTCAATCAACCTATAACATATTGCTCATCTTGGGCGAAAACAAAAGTAAAGCTAAATTGGTAATATTTGGATTTATTTGGTTGAGTTTGGTTCTAGGTATGATTTTTACAGTTATATTTGGACACATATTATTTGTCTATGCAATTAAATTAATTCACGGTTTAGTATTAACAACTATAATGCTAATAATTGGTTTAATAATTTCCTTTTTTAGCGTGTTTATCGGTATCAGTGTTGGTTATTTAAAAAGTAATAGAGTTTAATATGAAAATCTTTTATTATTTATTAAAAGGAAATAAAGAAAAATATAAACGGTGGTTTGTCTATTTAAACATTTTTCTGGTTATGCAGGTTACTATTGCATCATTGTTGCTTAATTTGATTAATCAATTAGATTATATATGTGAAGAAAATAGCATGTATATTAATATCTATCCGGAACAAAAGGAAGAGAATACGGTATATTCTTTTCAAGAAGGTGTAATATCAATCAAAGAAAATAGTTGTGATGTGGGTATATTGTATAATCATTCAAATCGAATGAGAAAATGGAATATTGTTAAGGGAACACATAGGGGAAAAGGACTAGGTGTTTCAATTAATATAGCAAAAAAAATGAATTTAGATGTGGGTAATATTATATCTGTTTCAGATGCAGATGAAAATGAATTTATCCATGAAATTAATTATATTTTTGAGGGATATATTCCAGATTTTTTAGGAGAGGAAATAGATAAAAATAGCGGTATTATTTTAATACATAAAGAGTTAAGTAATCAATTAAAAATTGATACGGCTAAAATGAAAAAAATGTCTTACAGTAATAGCGAGGACAGGGAAGCATATGAAACTTTGTCTCCCAAGAAACGTTTTAAAATAATAGATAAAATTTTATTTATGGGAAATGCAAAAATTTATATACTGGTTAGTATAATTGGTATTTTCTTAATTCTTATATGTGTATGTGCGGAAATTACACAATTAATTAAAGAAAAGTATATATCTATGATGGTATATAGAGCAATAGGGTTGAATCGCACAAATATATTAATTTGTTATTTAATATATTGTTTTCAATTTTTTGGTGTTGTTCTTTTAAGCTCAGTGGTTATTTCTAATTATGCAATTGATTATATTTTAAAGTTGTTTCGAAGTGAGATGTACCACGCTTTATTATTGGTATTTTTTATCATAAGCTTTTTGCTTTCAATTGTATTAATAAAATACGAAGCTAGTAAGATGGAAGAGGAATAGATGGATAATTTATTAATAAATATTGATAAAATTAAGTTTGAATATAAAAAAGGAAAAATAAACATTTTTAATAACTATAGTCTCAAAATTAATAAAGGAGAATTCTTAGGGATTTATGGTAAATCAGGTATTGGAAAAAGCACGTTGCTTGACATCATCGCGGGAACTAAAAATGTTAAAGAGGGGTCTGTGATGGTAAAAGGAAGAAATATAAGTAGATTTTCTGAGAAAGAAAAGTGCAAATATCGTAATGACGTAATTGGGTTCATTTATCAGGATTTTAGATTAATAAGAGAATTAACAGCTATAGATAATGTGATGATACCTTTAATTATTTCAAAGTGTGATGTTCGTTTCGCAAGACAAAAGGCAATTGAGATATTAGATAAGTTGGAAATGGGAAACAGGCTTGGAAATTATCCAAATCAATTGTCTGGTGGAGAAAAGCAAAGAGTTGCAATTGCACGGGCAATAATAAATAATCCGGATATAATTCTAGCGGATGAACCTACAGGTAATTTGGATGAGGACAATAAAAAGGAAATAATGGCAATACTAAAGAGAATTAATGAGTTAGGAGGCACTATTGTCATGGTGACTCATGATGAAACATGTAGGAAATATTTTTCAAGAGATTTATGTTTAAGATAGGAGAAAAAATGAAAAGAGTAAAGGGTAAAATAATAGTTTTAGTAGTTGTAATAACAATGTTTATGAATACAAATTCGGTTTATGCAGCTTCAATGGATGATGTACCGAGAATATTTTGGGGATGGTCAATTGATTCAGATTTAAGAACAAATCAAGCGATAACGTCTCATACTGGTGCTTCATATAAAAATAGAACCAAAAAATATTATTATCACACATCAGTAAAAGATAGTTTCACTACTTCAAGAGCGATTACAGGAAGTTTAAGTGCAACAATTTCTGGAGATATTTCAGCAAAAGGAAAGGCAGCAGAGGGAACTTTAGGTGCAGAGGTTACGGCACAGATAGGAGTGTCCATTGAGTCATCTCGTACAAGTGAGATAACAATGTATCCAACAAGTGCTAAAAAAGGTAAAAATTATATTGATCCAAAGACTAAATGGTCTACAACCGTGATAGCTTATGGTAGAGTTTTATCAGGTTATGCAAAAAACTTTAAATGCTATGCTTGTGTAAAAAAAGGCTCATTTAATATAAAAATGCCTACAGGCTATAGAAACACTTATAAATACAAAGCGGTAAAATAAAATTGTGATAGTGTCATATAGTAAATATATGGCACTATTTTGTAAAGGGGATTTCATGAAAAGAAGAAAAAAGGTTATTGGAGGAATAACTTTTATATTACTAGTAGCAATTGGTGTGTTAATGACAGTGACATTGAATAAAAGAGTATTAAATTCAAAAGAAATTGCATTTGTTATACAGAGAGATCATTGCTTTTATTTAAACTCTGATAATTTAAATGAAAAATATGAGGTTGAATATTCTTTTGTTTCAAATCAAAAAGATTCAATAATTTTTTTAGAAGAAGGAATAGTTAAGAGTTATCTGAATTTAGGAGATGAAGAATTACATTGCAATATAAGTGCAGAGAAGAATCAGAAAATATTGGAGACCACTATTGATGGAGAAACATATTATATAAAACCAATGGTGGTTACAATTAATCCGAGCATTACACCAGGGGCATATAATAATTGTAAGTTATTTATAAAGTATGAAAATGGGGCTTATGTCAAAATGGACATAGGAAATATTTCTGTTGAAAGAGATGAAAATAAAAATAAGCAAGAACTGGAAACAATGATGATTTCTTCATATGGTGAATTGGGAAATGATTATGATACATTTGGTGTTGTGTGGGGGGTTAAAGCAAATCAGGATGTGGAAATAATAGACATATCTTCGCAAAGTAATACATATATTCCGAGCTTAGCCGATACGATTGTTTTGGATGAAAAATGTAAAAATTTTAATTTGCCAGATGTCATTGGGAAATATCCAAAGGCAAAAATTGAGCATATTTCAAGTGTCAACAAAACAATAAAGGTATCAAAAAATGAAGAGAAAATTGTTGTGATTCCATTAATGTCTGAGAGAAAATATATTTTAGGATATTATTCGGCAACAGTGAAATATAAAACTTCAAATGGAAATATATCGGAAGAAGTAATTAATTTTACACAGACAATGAATATGCTTGTTTTAACAAAGGATTTGATAAAAAAGATGAAGGATGAGGCAGATGAGGGAACTGTTATCAATAAATAACTTGTCAAAAAAATATATGAAAAAAGAAATATTGACGGATATTTCATTGAGTGCGGATTGCGGTCAATGCTATGCTTTAGTTGGGGAAAATGGGGCTGGAAAGAGTACATTTATAAAGTGTCTGTTAGGTTTTGATAAAAAATATGAGGGAAAAATAGTAATAAATACACAAAAGATTGGATATGTACCAGAGTGTATAGAACTACCATTTAATATTGAACTGTATGATTATTTATTTATTCGAGGTAAAATTGAGAGATACGAATCAGACTATTTAATTCAAATCATAAAAGAAGCGATAGAATATTGGGGTTTGAATGAGTATCAGAGGGTAAAAATAGGTAATTTATCAAAGGGTAATAGACAAAAGGTTTCGATAATTCAATCATATTTGTTCGAACAAAGGCTTATTGTATTAGATGAACCAGAAACAGGGTTGGACCCATATGGGCAAGAAATATTAAGAAAATTAATATTAAAGTTGAGGAGTGAAGGGAGATTAATTATTTTTTCTAGTCATTCCTTAGACAGTGTGAAAAGAATAGCTACAAATGTTGTTATTTTCAAAAATCATCATTTGATTGCAGACATAGATGTAGGTAATCTTGAAACTGAGGATAGAACAATTGAGCAATATTATTTTGAATAAGATATTAGGGAGAAATATGGAAATTATAAAAAAATACATATATTTGAGTTGGATGGACTTGAAACAAATTTGCACTTTTAAGTTTATATTAGCAAGTACAGTTATTGGAATTTTAATAATAGTTATTCCTGGAAGTACAATGATGAATAAAGATAACACTTTTTATTCTTTATATATTAATAATTCTGTTTCAGAATTTTTTAGAGGTTATTTGCAGTTATTGATGGTGTTCTATGGAATCGTGTTTTCTGCATATCTATCATTAAATTATTCGCAATTGATTTATAGTATACATGATACAATGCTATTAACCGGAAGGGTTACTAGAAAAGAACTTATAAATACTAGAGTTTGTTCAACATTTATCATCATATTTTTTGTTATGGGAATACACTGGTTAGAAGTTATGGGGTTTGTATTATATAAGGAGCTTCCAGTGTCGGCGAGATTATTGATAAGATATTGTATATATATTGGAATTGATATGTGTATTATCACTAATATGAGTATCTTTGTATATATCATATCAAAGAATCGCCTAATTTCCTTTGTGCCAATTATAGCATTAGGGCTTATAACTCTTGCAAGTGCTAATAATGTTTCATTTGGAATATTTAGCTTATTATTTACATTTTCTAGTGAAAATTATTATTCTAACGATTATAGTAGTTTTATGAACATAAATAGTAGTTGGGTGATACAATTAATATTGATAGGAGTTTTTTGGTTGGTATCTATATGTATGTATGAAAGAGGTGATATTTACAAAGAAAAGAATTTGTTATAAAGAATATTCAGATTATTATTTTATAGATAGAGAAAATATAGAAGACTATAATAATGTGTTTTAAGTGGTTGGATTATTGGTTATTATTAAGATAATTCTGAACGAAAAGTATAATGTTGTACGGAGTATATATTTGTTTTTGGATAAAAAATAAATCCCAAACTTCGAAAAGTATGGGATTTATGTAAACTTAATATTGTATGAATTACGTTAATATATTCTATAAATTTGCTATATCGTCCTGTCCTACAAGCTTTATGCCGTTTTTCTTCAAAAGGGCAGTAATTTTATCATTGTCCTGAACGCGGAAAATCATAAGAGCGTCATTTGTTTTTCTGGCAACGAAGGTGTAGGCATAATCAATGCTGACATCGGCAGCGGCAAGTATATCCAAGACCTTTGCCATTGCCCCTGGTTTATCGGGAATTTTGATTCCAATAACCTGTGTGAGGTTACAAATCCAATTATTATCTTTTAAAAGTGTAAGTGTATCAAATGGTTTATCCACAATAATACGAATAATACCGAAATCACTTGAATCTGCGATTTCAAAGGCTCTCATATCCACCTCATTATCTGCAAGGAAGCTGGTAATCTTAGCAAGATTTCCTGGTTTGTTTTCTATAAAAATTGATATCTGGTTAATATACATAACATTACCTCCTCATATTATTAAATTTTACGTTTATCAATAATACGAACGGCTTTTCCTTCCGAACGTGTAATTGATTTTGGTTCAACAAGTTTTACTTTCGCATAAATTCCCAGCATACTCTTGAGAGCCGCTACAATTTCTTTTTCTTTTGTGGAAATTGCACTTATAGTATCAGAGAACATTTCAGGTGTCATCTCAACAAGAACTTCCATTGTGTCGCTATTGTTTACACGGTCAATGATTAGCTGGTAGTTTGCAGGCATGCCCTGTTTAATAAGAACTTCTTCGACCTGTGAAGGATAGACATTAACACCTTTGATAATAAGCATATCATCGGTTCTTCCCATAAGTCTGTGAATACGGGCATGTGTACGGCCGCATTTACATTTTTCTCTGGTAATGTATGTAATATCTTTTGTACGATATCTAATCAGTGGAAAAGCTTCTTTTGCAAAACTCGTAAATACTAATTCCCCAATCTGTCCGTCAGGAACAGGTTCCAGTGTGTCAGGGTCTACAATTTCTGGGATAAAATAGTCTTCACAAATATGCATACCGTTTTGCTCTGCACATTCAAACGCAACACCGGGACCCTCGATTTCCGTAAGTCCATAAATATCATAAGCTTTAATTCCAAGTTTGTTTTCAATATCATGTCTCATTTCTTCGGACCATGCTTCTGCACCAAAGATACCTGCTTTTAATTTAACTTGGTCTTTGAGGCCTCTCTCTTCGATAGATTCGGCAAGATAAGAAGCATAACTTGGAGTACAGCATAAAATAGTAGAACCCAAATCTGTCATAAATTGTAATTGTCTGTCAGTGTTTCCGGATGACATTGGAAGTGTAAGACAACCAACTTTATGTGAACCGCCGTTTAATCCCGGTCCGCCTGTGAAAAGACCATATCCATATGAAACGTGACAAACATCTTCATCGGTTCCACCGGCAGCCACAATTGCACGGGCACATCCGTTTTCCCACATATCAATATCTTTGTGGGTATAGAAATCAACAACCCTTCTTCCGGTTGTTCCGGAAGTAGACTGTATTCTGACACAATCCTTTAGGGGAATAGCTAACAAACCATATGGATAAGCATCTCTCAAGTCATCCTTTGTTAGAAAAGGAAGTTTTGACAAATCTGCGGTACTCTGAATATCGTCAGGTGTCACCCCGGCCTCTTCCATCTTTGCCCGATAGTAAGGTACGTTTTCATAAACACGTTTTACAACTGAAACGAGTCCATCGTTTTGCCACTGTTCAATCTGTTCGCGTGAGGCAGTTTCAATATCTTCTTGAAAATATTTTCCCATTTTTAAAATTCCTTTCGTTCGTATATATAATGTAATACAATTTTACAATATTTAATGTGTTAAAGCAATAAAGAAATAGCCACTAAAAACGTTACAAAAAAATATATCGCCCTGTTTTATCGCATAAAAACAACCATATGTTACCGTTAAAATCATGGAAAAGCAAGTGATAATAAAAATGTTTTTCTCCCCATAAAATATGGCATTAGGGCAAAGAATATGTTATAGTGCAATTAGCAGAAAAGTGAAGGTTTTCAATTTAAATAATATAGAAAATATATAAGAAATTTTTAAATAATAAATACAAAGTCGGAGGTAACTTTCTTATGGAAAAAAGTTTGAGAGGAGTTCCTGTAAAGGGATTTGCAGACAAAAGCCGTGAGGCAGCGGTTGAGGGAATTGTTCTTTTGAAAAATGAGGGGAATATACTTCCATTTACTCAAAATGACAAAATTTCTGTTTTTGGACGTCCACAGTTAGAATATTATAGAAGTGGAACCGGTTCAGGCGGCGCTGTAAATGTTGAGTATGCTACAAATATATTAGATGGTTTTGATAGTAGTAATCTTACTATCAATAGGGAGTTGTTAGCAGATTATCAAGCTTGGCTAAAGGAGCATCCGTTCGATAATGGCGGTGGCGGATGGGCATGTGAGCCTTGGTTCCAGAAGGATATGGATATTAGTGAAGAATATGCAAAAAAACAAGCCGCAGTTACAAATAAAGCAGTTTACATAATAGGCCGTACAGCGGGCGAAGATAAAGATAATTATAACGGCAAGGGAAGTTATCTTTTAACGGACGAAGAAAAGGAAAATTTAAAAAATATTACATCTGCTTTTGAAGAAGTATGTGTTGTTCTCAATGTTTCTAATATCATTGACATGCAATGGATGAATGAAGAACAGTTTAAAGGACATATCAAAGCTGTACTGATTGTATGGCAGGGCGGAATGGAAGGCGGAAATGCTGTAGTTGATATTCTTTCGGGTAAGGCAACACCAAGTGGAAAACTTCCGGATACGATAGCAGAGGATTTAGAAGCATACCCATCTTATGAGAATTTTGGAAACCCTCTTACAAATCTTTATAAAGAAGATATTTATGTGGGATATAGATATTTTGAAACATTTGCACCGGACAAGGTGATGTTTGAATTTGGATACGGACTTTCCTACACAACCTTTTCTATTGAGACGATTTCCTCAAAAGAAAGGGATGGAAAAATTGAATTAGAAATTAAAGTTACAAATACAGGGGATAAGTATTCGGGAAAAGAAGTAGTACAGGTTTATTGCGGTGCACCACAGGGAGAGCTTGGAAAGCCAGCAAAATCTTTATGTGCTTATCAAAAGACCAATCAATTAGCGCCTCAGGAAAGTCAGATACTCAATATTGAGGTTGATATAAAATCATTGGTATCATATGATGATTCAGGTGTCACAGGAAATAAATCATGCTATGTATTGGAGACAGGAGATTACGAATTCTTTGTCGGAAACAGTGTTAAAGAATGCACTTCTGCATTTACATATAGCTTAGACAAATTACTCGTAGTGGAACAGTTGTCAGAGGTGATGTGTCCGGATGATGAAAATCTTACACTTTTAAAGCCGGGGAACAAAAGGCCAGATGGTACATATGAGAAAATTTATGTTCCTTCGCAGAAACCAACTGTAGATTTGGGAAAGCGTATTGAGGATAATCTTCCTGAAAGTATGGAAATTACAGGTGATGTAGGAATTACATTGCAGGATGTACAGGCTGGAAAAAATACAATCAATGAATTTGTTGCCCAGCTTACTGTGGAAGAACTGGCGCAGATTGTGAGAGGCGAGGGAATGAGCAACCCTAGAGTCACAAAAGGGACAGCCTCAGCATTTGGCGGTTTAAGTGATTCATTGTTTAATTACGGAATACCTGCTGCATGTACTGCAGACGGACCGAGTGGACTCAGAATGGAAGGAAAAGCAACACAGCTTCCGATAGGAACGGCATTGTCGGCATCTTGGAATCCTGAATTGGTTAGAGAACTTTATACCATGGAAGGAATGGAATTATGCAGAAATGAGGTTGATACGCTTTTAGGACCAGGTGTCAACATTCATCGCCACCCATTAAATGGAAGAAATTTTGAGTATTATTCTGAGGACCCATATCTTTCCGGAACGATGTCTGTGGCCTCTACGGGGGGTATCAAAGACGGTGGCGCTTGGGGTACAATTAAGCATTTTGCATTGAATAGTCAGGAATCACACCGATTTAAAATAGATGCTGTTTGTTCAGAGAGAGCAATCAGGGAAATTTATTTGAAATCTTTTGAGATGGCTGTAAAAGAAGGAACAGTCATGACACTTATGACAAGTTATAATCCGATTAACGGACATTGGGCAGCATCCAATTATGATCTTTGTACAACAGTTCTCCGTGAGGAGTGGGGATATAAGGGCATTGTTATGACTGACTGGTGGGCAAAGATGAACGATGTTGTAGAAAAAGGTGAAGAGTCAAACCAAAAGACGAGAGACATGGTTCGCTCACAGAATGATGTGTACATGGTAGTAAATAATAATGGTGCAGAAATTAATTCCAATAATGATGATACAGAAAGCGCAGTTGAAGGTGGCAGACTTACAGTGGGAGAGCTTCAGCGTGCAGCAATTAACATATGTAATTTCATTTTAAATGCACCGGTAATACATCGAGAGCTAATCGATACAGATGTGGCAAAGCATTATGTATCAATACCGGTAGAACAGGCAAAATACAGTTTACATAATGTTGCTAAAAGTGATAAAGTAATGTTCGAAGGAGGAAAGGAGGCAACCTTAGTTGTAGAGGAAGAAGGAGAATATACAATAATTGTTAATATTTCCTTTGCAAAGTCGAATCTTGCACAGTCTACGGTAAATGTAAAAGCAAACGGAGAAACGATGGTTGTCATTCAGACAAATGGAACAGATGGCAACTGGATTACACAGAAACTGTGCAAAGTGAAATTAGATAAGGGTGCATATAATCTAAAATTAGAAGATGTATTGGCCGGTATCGAGGTGAAATATATTCAGTTTAAGAAAATTAAAAAGCATAAATAATTGAATTATAAGAAATAAATGTTAATGTGTAATTAAGAAGAAAGATTGAATTGGAATAGAGTGTATTATAAAATAAAAACAAAGATGTAAGGTAACTGTTTTTATTTTGCTGATAGGGAATAAGGAGATAGCCATATGGGAAAAAATATAATATATCATGGCAGTAATGTGACAGTAATAGAACCCAGAATCCTTATTGATGGTCATTATAAAGATTTTGGATACGGTTTTTACTGTACAAATATCGAAAAACAAGCAAAGCGTTGGGCACTTACAAAACGTGGGGAATCTGTGGTAAACAAATACAATTATATAGAAAACATTCAACTGAAAAAATGTGAATTTCAGAATATGACAGAAGAATGGTTACAATTTGTAGTTGATTGCAGGAGAGGTAAGGAACATTGTTTTGATATTGTAGAAGGTCCTATGGCAGATGACCAGATATGGGATTATGTAGAAGACTATATGGCAGGAAATATCACAAAGGAAGCCTTTTGGGAATTGGTAAAATTTAAATATCCAACATATCAGATTGTTTTTTGTACAGAGGATGCCTTAAAAACATTAAAGTTTGAAAGGAGTGATTTTATTGACAAATAAGTATTTTCCTGATGAAGATATTAAAAAAAATGATTTATATTTTATTTGTTACATGATTGAGCGTATAGCTAGAAAATTGCACCAGAAAAATAGCTATATTGTAAACAGCATCGGGAAAGAGGAGTTAGAACACTTAGTCAGTGTTGCTAATGTTTTGCATTCTCAAAATCCTTTAGCAGTGGAAGATGATTGGATTCAAGAATATATATTGACTGAAGGAGATTTTGATATTACTGTTGTTGATAGAGAATTAGTTGAAAAAATCCCGACTCCTACGCAGATGGGAAAAGTGTATCAGAGATTGATATCTGATACGTTGGAACAAGGAGAAACGGAAGTTGAAGGTATTATAAGAATATATAATGACGATATTTGTGATGTGATAGATAATTACAATTGTAGTGCTTATTATGAACCTTCGTATGTAATAGCGAGGGCTTATCGAAATGGAGGATTTTGAAAAACAAAAAATAAAAAGCATAGTGTAAAGAAGTAAAACTTGGAAAATATATAAAACCTGAGTTGAGGTGTTTCATTAAAAAGAAATATCTGGACTCAGGTTTTTTTGAGTATTTTCAAAAAATATTAAAAAAATGAATAAAAAGGATATGTTCATTTGTGTTATAAGTAAGAGAAGAAATACAGTAAATCGGAAAGAAAGGGAGGCGCGCATGACAGTAAAATGGAAAAAACTGATTGCAATAGTGCTTGTAGCAAGCATGTTCATGTCCACGCAGGGAATATGGATTCAGGCAGAAGAGTTAGCAACTGAGGAACAAAATACGGAATTTACAGGCTCGTCGGGTAAATCAGAATCACAATATTGGGAATTTGACCCACAGACAGAGACGATTTATTTTTATGGAAGTGAAGTAGAGACATATACATGCCAGAGCGTTGAAGAAAAGGTTAGGCATGTGGTTTTTACGGATAGTATTGACACTGTGTATATCAGTTCCAGTCTGGTAAATTTCCCGAATCTGGAGGATGTATACATATCGAAAAGTATGCGTTCTTTTAATTCGTTGGTATTTGCAAAAAGTACAAAATTAAAAGAATATATTGTAGACCCTGAAAATCCATATTATTGCAGTATTGATGGGAACTTTTATTATAATTATAACGGACAGAGGGATTTAATAAGATACGCAATCGGAAAAAGTGAGGAAACTTTTGAAGTTGCAGAGGGAACGGAAATCGTATCGGAAGATGCTTTTGTGGGAGAGACGGACATAAAGACATTAATATTGGCGGAAAATACTATAAAAATATATTTGCCGCTTAGAGCCGGAGGGGCAGTAAATCATATTGTCGTTCCAAATAACGAGTGCAAGTTTGTTTATAATGCAAACACAAAGGTAAATCCGGATTTGACAATTTACGGTTATCCGGGCTGTGTAATTCAAAAACAGTGCATGGCATATAATATAAATTTTAAAGAAATACCGTTGGATAAAGTTGAGTCAATATCTGTTGCAGTAGAACCGACACAAATGTCAGTTATGAAAGGGCAGCCATATGTTACGGAAGGCATGAAATTAAATGTGAAGTATAGTGACGGAACGACCAGATTCGTTGGCTGTGGGTATCAGGTGACGGGAAATGATACATCTCAAGTGGGAACAATGCATCTAAATATTATATATGGTAATGCGCAGACGGGCATTGATGTCGAAGTCACTGAAATTCCCGAAGACATACATTTAACCACAGATTTATCAAAAGAAGTTAAGACTGTATGGGATAAAGAAAACAGGCAATACAATGCCATATATTATTTTGACCCTCAGGAGAGTGGTATTTATAGTATCTTTACAGAAGGACTTGAAAACACCCATATGGTAGTGAGCGATAATAATGGAGTGTCAAAATCCAATGACAATGCGGGAGCTTATAATAATGCACAGGTAGATATGTATATGAAAAAAGGAGAGGTTTATACAATCTGCGTGTCGTCAGAAAAATCCGTTTCGTTTTATTTAAAGGCAAAATTTGTTAGTGAAAAAGAGGAAGACGGAATTACGGTAACAGGCAAAGCCTCTAAAACATATTTGGACAGAGGAGAAAAATTAAATATAAAATACACAGCCAAAGGAATGACAGACGGACAGGAATTGTATTATGGGACAGAGCCGGGAACATTGGAAAAAAATGTAGATGGTGTATGGGAAAACGTACCGGTTCGTTCCGATTGCCAGATGGGAGAGATAAAAAATTATGGTGTGAATGCCAATGGAAATTTATCTGTGCCATTAGAGGAATATTATGGATATTTGGAGACTGCGGAGTATCGATATACACATCAGGTGGGAAGCAAATATGTAGGAGTCAAGTTCAATATCTTCAATATCAACGATATTGATTCGGAGATGGTGTTAATAAAAAATAGAACAAAGATAGTTCATATTGATACAAAGGAGTATGAGAAGACATATTACATAAAGGCAGATATTACAAGTAAGTACACTTTTTATACAAAGGGGGCTTATGATACATATGGAACATTGAGAGAATTAAATGGGTGGTATAGGACAAGTAATGATAACAGTGGAGAGGATGAAAACTTTAAAATTACCGCGACATTGAAGGAAGGTTTGACATATGCATTGACAATTAAAACTTATACTTCTTCAGAAAAAGACATTGAATTAGTGACCGAAGGAGTCTGTGTACATAAATATGTGGATGAAGTTGTAGAGCCGACATGTTATGAAAGAGGATATACAAGGCATATTTGTTCCTTGTGTAGTGAATCATATATTGATAAATATGTAGAGGCACAAGGACATGAATATGAAGAATCGAAAAAGAATGCCACATGTACAGAATCTGGTTATATCTTAAAGGTGTGCAGACATTGTGGCAGTGAAATAAAAGAGATAATAAATGCGACAGGACATAATTATGAAAAAATTATAATTGCCCCTACAGTCAATCAGGGGGGATATACCTTACAGCGATGCAAAAAGTGCAAGGCATGTTTTATTGTTCAACAGACAAAGCCGCTTCAGCCGGAACAGATTACAAAGAATAATGTTACAACAAAAATAAAAAAACTACAGGCGAAGAAGAAATCGCTTAAGATTACATGGAAGAAAACGAAAAAGATAAGCGGATATGAAATTCAAATATCAGGAAAGCGGAACTTCAAAAGGGTAATGAAAAAGACTGCCGGGATGACGAAAGGGAAAATAACATTTAAGAAACTAAAGGCAGGGAAAAAATATTATGTTCGAGTGAGAACTTACAAAATAATAGAGGGTAAGAAATTGTATTCCGGTTGGAGTAAAATAAAAAGCAAAACAGTGAAACAGTAGAATGAATGTTAAGAGGAAATAGTTATGAGAAATGAGAAAAAAAGAGCAGCGGCATGGCTTATGGTAATATTATTGGTTCTCACCATGATACAACCGGTAATTCCTGCAAAAGCCACAGAGACCATTGCCGCAGGAACCTGCGGAGAAAATGCCAGCTGGGTATTGTATTCAGATGGATTGTTAGAAATTAATGGTACGGGAAAGATGAATGATTATTCTTCCTTTGATTCTGTTTGGTTTGATTATAGATATGAAATACAATCTGTAAAAATAGCGGAGGGAATCACATCTATCGGTAATTTTGCTTTTGCGGCCTGTGGTGTTCTCGAAAAAATAGATATTCCGGATAGTGTTACACGGATTGGACAGAGCGCATTTAATAATTGTGACAATTTAGAAGAACTCGTTTTAAGCGATAATGTAACGGATATTGGTGAATATGCTTTTTGTAGAGCAGGAATTAAAAACTTCGTATTTCCTAAAAAAATATCATCGATTCCGGAGGCTGTATTTATTGAGAGTGGTTTAGAACATGTGACGATTTATCAGGATATCGAGGAAATAGGAGAAAGAGCTTTTGATAGTTGCAGTGGATTGAAAGAAGTAGATTTTCATGGGACAGTAAAGACAATAGGAATGGAAGCGTTTTCTTATAATTATTCTCTGGTATCGTTCGGACATTTAAAATCAGTAAACAAAATTGGAACCAGGGCATTTTACAAATGCAAAAAACTTCCGGGAATGGATATGTTTCCGGGGGTGGAATATATTGGAGCGGTTGCCTTTTCAAGCAGTATGGATGAACTCGAGCAGGTTGAAATTCCAGACACAGTTAAGTTTTTGGGAAGCGCTTCATTTAGCTATAATTATTTTATGAAAGTGATAGTTCCTGATACAATAGAAACAATTGAAGCGGATGTGGGAGAAAATATCGTCTGGAAATTATCTAACAATGCGACAATTCAAAAAAAATCAATTGTAGAAGGAGATAGAGTTGTCTGTGAAAAAAATGATATTGTTTATATTGTGACAACGAAAAGTATCACCATCAAAAATGAGAGTGGTTCCGGTGTTTGTATTGATGGTGTATGGGTGGACGATGGAAAAACCTATGTATCGAATCCGGGAGAACAGGAGACAACTGAGAAATCCACAGAAGAAATAACGACCAAAGAGAGCCAGCCGGAAGAGACAACGGATGCGCATATCATTAATGGAAAAAATGACAGATGGATATTTGATACTAACACGGGTATTTTGACGATAAAAACTTCCGGTTTGACAAATGGAGATGTTATCGGAATCGTAAATAGAGTAAAACATATCGTTTTTGCAGAGGGTGTAAGCGAAATTTCTGTATGGAGCGATGAACAGCCGGTTTTTCCAAATTTAGAAACTGTCACAATTTCGTCTACGATAAAAAGAATAAATGTACAATTTTTTAGTCATGAGCAGAAGATAACGCAGTTTATCGCAAGTACAGAAAATGAGTATTACGAGGTGATAGATGGTAATCTTTATGATAAAAAGAAAAAAGAGCTGATAAAATATGCTGTGGGAAAGAGAGATAGTATAGTACAGGTGGCTGATGGGACGAAAACTATAGGGGAATATGCATTTTTGAATGCAAGAAATGTAAAAGAGATAGCGTTCCCGGAAAGCGTAGAAAAGATAATACTTTCCTTTGAAAATCTTGTTTCGATAGAGAAAATTACTTTGCTGAATCCGAATTGTGCGATTGAAAAAAAGACAGAGGTAAGAGATTTAAGTATAAGCTCCTATGCAGATTCACAGGTTGAAAAAAGATGTAAAAGTTTAAGAATAAACTTTATACCATTAGAAATAACAAAGGCATTAAAAAAACTTACAATAACAAAAAATCCGGACCAGACAGAATTTGTATTGGGAAGACAGCCACGATATAAGGGAATGACGTTGAAAGCCGAGTATGAAGATGGAACTGTTGCAAATACAGATGCAGGATATGAAGTGTCGGAGGCAGATGTAAACAGGTTAGGAACGCAGACGGTTCAGATAAAGTTTGGAAATAAAACAGTGCCATTAGAAATCAGCTATGTAGAGATGGCGGAGGATGATATTGCAATTGTTAATTCCAGAAAGAGGTTTTATTTAAATAGTGTAGTGCCGTATAGGGAATTGTATTTTACACCGGTAAACAGTGGAACATATGAGATTTATACGTTGGGAGTTAATGAGGTGTACGATACCTATGGTACAGTTATGGATATGAATAATCATATTTTGACAGAGAATAATGATAACGGTTCAAGTATAAATTTTAAAGTTGAAGTGCAGTTGAATGCAGGAGAAACATATATTATCAGAACAGATTTGGTGGATAAAAAGGAGGATGCCCGTGTAGCTGTCTGTATAGATTTGAAAGAGTTGAGCGGAACATGTAATCATCAGTTTAGTCGGAAAATCAAGACAATAAAACCTACATGTACGAGCGTAGGATATACAATATATCAGTGTGATTACTGTAATGAGCAGGTAAATTCATATTATACTGAAAAAGAGCCGCATCAGTATCGAATATATAGAATTATTGAGCCTACATGTACGGAAGACGGATTTATTATACAGCGCTGTGAAAATTGTGGTTATAAGACGGGAGTAGCAGATAAAGAGCATCCGAAGTCTGGGCACAAATATATTGACACTGTTGTTGCTCCTGCAATGACAGAATATGGTTATACATTACATGAGTGTGTAAAATGTACACATAGTTACAAGTCAGATTGGGTGGAGCCGATTGGATTTGGAAAACAGGAGACTACGACTGTAGAGCTGACAACAAACAAAGAGCAGACGACAACAATTCAGCAGACTACCGCATCAAAGGCTGTGACGTTGAAAAAACCAAAAGTAAAGGCAAAACGATTGAAATCCAAAATCCGCTTGACTTTGACAAGCAGTCATAAAAATGTAAAGTATCAGATATATGTTAAGAAAAACGGAAAATACAGGTTGCTAAAGACCACATCCAAAAAGACATATAAGTTTACACATAAAAAGAAATGTTATATCAGGGTAAGGTGCATAAAGCGCAGTGGCGACACGGTTTTGTATAGTAAATTTAAAAAGATAAAAATAAAGGCTTGAGATAAGGAACCTGAACAATGAAACATGATAATTATCAATGGGATAGTATAGAGGCTGTGATTCAAAAACACAGCCCTATGCTATATAGAATTGCATATTCGTATACAGGCAGTAAAGAAGATTCTGAGGATGTATTACAGGAAGTGTTTATTAAATATGCCAAACAGAAAGTTTTCAAGGATGAAGAACATTCTAAGGCATGGCTGATAAGAGTAACAATAAATCATAGTATTAACACCGTAAAAGCATTCCATAAAAAGAAGGCTGTCTCTTTAGAGTACAACGAAAACAGAAATATGCTGGAGAATATGGACAGTTATAGCAGGGAACAATCTGATGATATGAAAATGCTTATTATGGAACTGCCACTAAAATATAGGTCAGCTATATATCTATATTATTATGAGGGATATAAAGTAGAGGAAATTGCAGAGATATTGGGCAAAAAAACAGCCAGTATTTATACACTTCTAAACCGTGGGAGAGATTTATTGAAAAAAGCAATTGAGGAGGGAGGTAACAGCGATGAATAATTTCGATGAAATGATACGGAAAAAATTAAATACTGATTATGAAAATGTTACTCTCGACTTAGCTGATATAGACAGAATTACTGACGTAGTGAAGAATGGGCGACGGGAAAAAAAGGTGAATGACCGGAGGGATAAGAACTGGAAAAAATTAGTTGCCATTGCAGCAGTATTTCTTGTTATAATAATAGTTGCAAATAATAATACAATCAAAGCATTTGTGGTTGGC
This sequence comes from uncultured Eubacterium sp., assembly GCF_937958975.1. Lineage (GTDB taxonomy): Bacteria > Bacillota > Clostridia > Lachnospirales > Lachnospiraceae > Eubacterium_G. Next base: position 29,028 of record NZ_CALGRE010000049.1, read on the forward strand.
ATGTATGAAAAATATTTTGGACAATTAGATACAGAATATGAGAATAATACAGATGCATATGCCCGGGATTTAAACCTGGAATATAGTATAGACGGTAAAAAAGTAATTATTAAGCAGTATGTAGTTACAGACAGAGGAATTGATTTCAAGGTTGCTGTGGACGAGGACAGTGGCATAGATATTTGCGGAGCGACAGTTTATAAGAGTACAATGCAGGCATACAATGAAATGGTTGTGAAAGTGAATGGATATTATATTCTTTCAACTGTTTTTGAAGACACTGATTGGCTTAAGCGGCTTTCAGGCGATAATAAAATAAAGGCAAGAATTGAGTTGATGTATATGGTTGGAGGAGAGGATAGTGACGTTTATTGCTTAGAAAAACAGGCAGAAATTGATTTATCAAAAATATATCATTGTAAGAGAATAACGAATAAAAATGTAAATATATTGAAAGACAAAAACTTTGAAGTGACAAATATTTTTATGTCTACATGGTATATGAAAGTATCATACAAAAGGAAAGATGCATTGAAAGATAATTCTATCCTGACAATTCGACAGAATGGAACTGAATTATTAAATTTAGGGGGACAGAGTGACAATCAGCAGGTCTACTATTATTATCAGCTGCCAAAGACATGGAATGAACCTATAGAAATTTCATTGGGGCAGATTGATTATGAAAGGGGAGACATTGTATCAAGGAGTGAAGTTTATAAAGTAGACTTAAAAACTTTTATAAAGGAGGATAGTGCAAATGAAAATTAAAAGAATTATATCGATTATAATTATTTTGGCTATGACCTCCACTGCGATAAATATTGTAAATGCAGATACAAGTTTTGATGTGACAGCCCCTGAGCTAAAGGTTTTCTTGATTCATGAAGCAAATATGATTGATGCAGATGGAATTATGAATATTGATTTTGATTTAATAGAAGAAGGTTCCGGGGTAAATCAGATTGATATAACTTTTGTTCATAGAGAAACAAATCAGATTATAAGTCTGCGATATCAGGTGACAGCAGAAAATGATAATGAGTTGTTGTTTACGGGAAAACATCAAATCTCTTTTGATTTGGTTGGTGCAAAGTCTTATTTTATGAAAGGTCAGTATTCTGTCGAGCGTGTGACAATCAGTGATGTCACGGGAAATGTAGTATGTTATCAGTCGCCAGATAATAAGATACAAGAGTTTACTACTGTGATAGATGTGAGTAATTCCAACATAAAGGATAGAAATGGTCCTGTAGTAAAGAGTATAGAGTTTGTGAATCCACATAATTTACAATGCGATACATATAGCAGAGCAAAGGTGAATATTGAGGAGATAACCGGAGTTCATAAATTGCAGCTGAAATATAAAAACAGTAATAACCGGGAGCTTGTTCTCGAGGCAAAGGACATAGAAGATTACAGAACCGGTGTATACAATATAGATTTTTATATTCATACAAGAGACATTTTATCCAAAGGGGTTTATCATCTGGACAGAATTGAAACAGAGGATGTTTTTGGAAATAGAAATGTCCAGAGTGAAATTTTTGATAAGAACAAATTTTCAACGGAAATATATATTTCTAAGCTGCCGACGGATGGTAAAGAAGGAATCAGTGTTGATAAGGTGAAGGTGGAGAAAAAGAGTATTATTACTCCGAATGTACTTACGTTAAAAATGCAGTTAAATCCGGGTAGTGAGGGAATTGATGGTGTCAATTTAAGTATCGTAAACGAAAACGGCAATAAAAAGGCTTTATATTGGGAGAGTACAGAACCGATAAGGACAAAAGAAGTTGTTTTAAAGTTTCCTATAAATACTTATCTGGAAAATGGGAGCTACCATATAGAACAGATTACGGTTTATAATAAAAATTTTACAGAAACGTATCGGGATTTGTCATTAAATAACATATTGCAAGATAATTATTCTATAGAGATAAAGAGCAGATATGATATTGTTTATTATGGTTCGACTGCCAATATCAACGGTGTGATAAAAGCTTTGGAGAAAATGAATCCGGGAGAGGTTGCCATTGCGGAATATTCGATAAAAAGCATTGCGGATAAGAAGATTTTTGAGGCTTTAGCGGGTAAAGACATTACGTTAGTTTTTGAGGGACCTGATGTCCAGTGGGTTTTTAACGGTAAAGATATCATACCTGAAAAATGCAAATCCATTGATTTGTCAATCACTATGACGTCGACTACAGGTAAAAAGTTAGGCTATGCGGATAATGATGATATGTTGTCTATTGGATTTGCAAATAATGGAGAACTTCCGGGTAAGGCAAAAATCAGACTGAGCAATGAATATCTCAAAGCGAAATATGGTTACAAAAAAGATTTGGTTTTGAGTTATTATGACACTACACCGGAAATATTGAGTAAAAATATTGCTTGTTCTAATGACGGATATGCGGAAATTGAGATAACACACAATTCAACATATATATTGTCTGATAAAGCGCCAAGGTTAGCGGCGCCGGGAAATTTTATGGTGAAAGGAAACAATACCAGAGGGAATACCCTTTCATGGAATAAAGTTTTTGGCGCCACAGGTTATAAAGTTTATCGGGCAGAGGGGAATGCATCGACATACAAATTGCTAAAAAGTATAAAGGGAAACAATTATATATCGATTACTTATAATGATACAGATATTGTACCCGGACAAATATATTACTACAGGGTTTGTGCGGATGGGAAAAATGTCCAGGCAGTGTTTTCAGTTAGAAAATCTATTCGTACTGTTCCGGGGAAGGCTACATTAGAAGTTAAATCCAAAAGAAGGAATAAAGTAAAAATAAAATTACACACTTCGGATAATGTAAAAAACTTTGTAGTGTATATTTCGGGAAATGGAAAAAAATACAAAAAGTTAGCCAATGTATCCGGCAGGCAGATTTGTACAATTAATACAAAAAAATATAAAAAGAAATGCCATATTAAAGTCAGAGCATATGTAAAATATGGGGGAAAGAAATACTATGGAAAATATTCAAAAGCAAAGAAAATAAAAAAATAGAAGTTGAAAAAGAGCATTATGTATAATACATTATAAATATTAAAATAGAAGGAGGACGAATTATAATGAAGAATGCAAAGTTAAAATTTATGGCGTTAATGCTTGTTGTTGTAATGGCATTGACGGGGTGTATGACAGAAGACATTACACTTAAAATCAATTCTGATGGAAGCGGTGTCTGTGATATTACAGAGGTGGTGGATGAAGAAGCGCTGATGGATACTGCAATAAAACTCTATAAGGTGATGGGTATGCCGGCAGCAGACATTGATTTGATTAAGGGGGAATTAAAACAGTCTTTTAAAGAAAGCTATCTTGACCAGGGATTTAAATCAGTAAGTATTGATGGAAAGCAGTGCTATCAGTTAACAGAACATAAAAACATTAAAAAAGGACAACTGAGCAAAGAAGTAATGCAAGGAGGTCAGGGATATATTACAACGGATACATTTTATTTGAAATTGAACCTTTCGAGTATGATGGAAGAATCTCTAATGTCGTTGCTTGGAGAAGATATGAGCAGGCAGGAGTTTGAATTAATGTTAAAAACAGCAGGTATAGACCTTAACTCAGCGGTTACATTTAAAATCAGTGTTGAATTTCCGAAAGCAATTGTATCGACAAATGGAACAATCGATACGGCGAATCCAAACAAAGTCAGCTTTAAAGGAACAGCGGCAACAAACAGAGAAATATTTGCTACAACAAACCCGAAAGTTACTTTAGACAGTGCGAGAGCAAAATATAAAGCCGACAATACGATTAAGCAGCCAAAAATTAAAAAGCTAAAAGCAAATAAGGTTTCGAAAAAAGCGAAAAAGGCAACGGTTACTTTGAAGATTTCAAAGGTATCAGGGGCAAAGAAATATCAGGTACAGTATTCCACAAAATCTTCTTTTAAGGGAGCGAAGACAAAGACAATCAAGAAAACGACATATAAGATTACGAAATTAAAAAAGAAGAAAAAATATTATGTGAGAGTAAGAGCTGTGAAGTATAACCTTTCAGGTGAAGTCGTAAATAGTAAATGGACGAAAAAATCTGTAAAGACAAAAAAATAGTATGCAAAGGGATGGCAATTGCCATCCCTTTTTGGTATCGCATAAAAGAATTATAAGTTGCCCTTTTTTTCATAACGAATGTATTCATAAGTGCTGTATTTTTCTGCGGTTTCTTTCATCCACTCATATACCCGGTTACGCAGTTCTTCCTTTGCAGCCTTTTTTCCAAGAGTAGGATTTGTATACATTGGGTCACTGCAATATACGGTAATTGCCGGATATTGAAAGAACAGACGAAATGGAAAACAACGTTTTCTATATGTGACAACCATTGCTACAACGGGCGCATTGAGCCCCACAGGATATGCAAAAGATGCACTTTTGAAAGGTCTGATACCTGTATAATAAGGCCTAATGTGTGCTTCGGGGTATATGGTGATACAGGACTTTTCATGGTAACGTTTAGAAACCGTATGAATCATTTTTTTCATACTGTCCATATCATAACCAAGAGGCATGGCTCCAAGCATAGCTACAAGATGTTTTAATCCGGTAATGGAAAAAGCATCATTGCCCGCCATAAAATAAGTTCTATGTCCCCACCCGGATACATCGGCAGAAATTAAGGGGTCAATATGCTGTGTGTGATTGCTGTAAAGAAAACAGCCTGATTTTAATTTTTTAATCACACCCCGGTTTTTAATTGTAAGTCCGATAATACATTTATTAAATATTTTTACAATAGGAAACACGATAAGAAAATAAAGGATATCCGCGAATATATTCCAAAGTTTACTCTTATGTATCCACTTGTAGTCTCTGGGTAAAGGTCTGGTTTTAATTCCCTGGGTTGCCGCAAAGTCATCATTTAATTCATCTTCATAATAAATTGTTTTCATTGATAATTGCCTTTCTTTGAATTGGTAACAATCATTTCTTCCATTTTATCCATACAATAATCAAAATCCCATTGTTTTGCAAAATCTGCATATTCCAGGCTGCGTTGTTCTTTTTCTTTAGGATGTTCTAGCCAATAATCTATCTTTGCTGCTAAATCTTTGGAATTATTACATTGAAATAAGTTTTTATCATCAAGAGCAAAATACTTTGTAGCTGAGCGGGGAGAATTATTGATAACCGGAACCAGACCACATGAGATTGCTTCCAGGCATGAAATTGCTTCAAGTTCAATTTCGGCGGCGTGTACATATAAGTCAGCAGAGCCAATTACCTCCAGCAGCTCATCTCTGGAATAAAACTTTAATATCGGTTGAATTGGCAGATGCTTTGCGGAATATACCTGAATATTCTTTTTCTGTGGACCGTCTCCCGCAAAAATCAATTGGATACGATTTCTATATTTGCTCTTATTTACAGCTTTTAATAAAACAAGATGTGATTTTTCCCTGCTATATCTGCCGGTAAATAAAATGCGGTAGAGCCCGTCATTTATTTTTTTCTTCGGAATATCCCGGTTAAACTGCTTATTTACCCCATTAGAAATAATATGATGAGGTGTCAGTCCCACGACTCCTTCAAAGACATTACAGATAAACCTGGTTGGGTAATGAATCGCATCGCAATACTGATATAGGTGCTTATAAAATATTTTGTAGAGCCTGTTATTGAAACGCTGTGCGTTCATCAAGAATATATGGTTGGAAAAGTTTTCAGCCTGACAATGAAAACCGGCAGAGAGGGGGATACTGTTTTCATGGCAGTATTTTGCCACATAGCATCCGGTAAAAAAAGGGACCATAATGTGTACGGCATCAATACCATTTAACGCTCTTGTTATGACCTTCTTATCCGGTCTGGAAATAGTGACACCGTTTTTCTTTACATAATTATTGAAAGGTCCCACATTCAACGTCTTAACAATATAGTAACCTTCCTGTCCCATTTTATCCTCATCCGGGCATATCACTCTCACTTCGTGTCCTTTTGCTTTCAGGGTTCTTATTAAATTCATGGCAGCTATTGTTGTGCCGTTATTTTCCTTGCCCAATACATCACTGACAACTGCTATTTTCATAATATTAATCTCACTTGCTTATTTTTATATCTATTTTATTATACTGAAATTTTGAAATCAAGGGATAAAAGAAAAAGCATACACAATACATCTTTTGTCGGGTTTATTCCTGGCAAGTTTACTTGAAAAGCCCCCTTAAATTTTGTATACTATTATTTATCAGTGATAAAATATTTATTACATTATAGACTGAAAAATGCTAGTAAATTACAGGAGGCAAAAATGATAACACTAAGCAAAGGCGGAGCATACCTTATCAATGGTACAGAAGTCATTGAAGAAGGACAGGAAGAATTACTGAAAAGTAAGTTAGGAGACAAATTTCTTTCAAAAGAAGAAGCGGCAAAAAATACAATAGCATATGATATTTTAAAAAATCATAATACATCAGGAAGTATGGACAAGCTACAGATTAAGTTTGACAAACTTACCTCACACGATATTACATTTGTAGGAATTATTCAGACAGCAAGAGCATCTGGGCTGGAAAAATTTCCGATTCCATATGTTCTCACAAACTGTCATAATAGTTTATGTGCTGTAGGTGGAACAATCAATGAGGATGACCATATGTTTGGCCTCACATGTGCAAAGAAATATGGCGGTATTTATGTACCACCTCACCAGGCAGTTATTCATCAGTTTGCAAGAGAAATGCTTGCAGGTGGTGGAAAGATGATTTTAGGTTCGGATTCGCATACACGTTATGGTGCATTGGGAACTATGGCTATGGGAGAAGGAGGACCGGAGCTTGTAAAACAGCTTCTGTCACAGACTTACGATATTAATATGCCGGGAGTTATTGGAATCTATATGACAGGCGAGCCGGCAAAGGGAGTAGGACCACAGGACGTTGCGCTTGCCATTATCGGCGAAGTATTTGAAAAAGGATATGTAAAAAACAAAGTAATGGAATTTGTAGGTCCGGGAGTTTCTAATCTCAGTGCTGATTTCAGAATCGGTGTGGATGTTATGACAACAGAAACTACCTGTCTGTCATCTATCTGGAAGACAGATGAAAAGATTAAAGAATTTTATGATATTCATGGAAGAGTAGAAGAGTATAAGGAATTAAATCCTGGGGAAGTTACATATTATGATGGAATCGTATATGTAGACTTGTCTAAGATTCGACCAATGATTGCTATGCCATTCCACCCTAGTAACACATATACAATAGAAGAATTAAATGCTAACCTCGAAGATATTTTAAGAGATGTAGAAAAGAAGGCGCTGGTTTCATTGGATGGACAGGTTGATTATAAGCTGACAAATAAAATCAGAGATGGAAAATTATATGTAGACCAGGGTATTATTGCAGGATGTGCAGGTGGCGGATTTGAAAATATCTGTGCAGCAGCAGATATTTTAAATGGAAAGAGTATTGGAGCAGATGAGTTTACACTCAGTGTTTATCCGGCATCAATGCCAGTATATATGGAGTTAATTAACAATGGCTGTGCGGCATCTATTATGGCGGCAGGTGGTGTCATGAAGACAGCTTTCTGTGGACCATGTTTCGGTGCGGGTGATACACCAAGCAATAATGCATTTAGTATCAGACATTCCACAAGAAACTTCCCGAACCGTGAGGGAAGTAAGCTTCAAAATGGACAGATTTCATCGGTTGCACTTATGGACGCCCGTTCTATTGCGGCAACGGCAGCGAACAAGGGATATCTCACGGCGGCAACAGATATGGATACAGAATATAAGGGACGAAAGTATCATTTTGATAAGAGTATCTACGATAATAGAGTATTTGATTCCAAGGGAGTTGCTGCCCCTGAGACAGAAATTCAGTTCGGACCAAATATTAAGGATTGGCCGGAGATGGTTGCTCTTACAGATAATTTATTACTTAAGGTTGTTTCCGAAATACATGACCCTGTAACAACAACAGATGAGTTGATTCCTTCCGGGGAAACTTCATCCTATCGTTCCAATCCACTGGGATTAGCTGAATTTGCTCTTTCAAGAAAAGATCCTGAATATGTAGGAAAAGCAAAGGAAGTTCAGAAGGCTGAAAAAGCCAGAGAGGCAGGAAATTGTCCGGGTGAGACATTGCCGGAAATTCATCAGTGTACATCTCTTATTAAGGAAAAACTTCCACAGTATCCTATCAGCAGAGAGACGATTGGTATTGGAAGTACCATTTATGCGGTAAAACCTGGTGATGGTTCAGCGAGAGAACAGGCTGCATCCTGTCAGAAAGTTCTCGGAGGCTGGGCGAATATCGCACAGGAATACGCCACAAAGAGATACCGTTCCAACCTGATAAACTGGGGTATGCTTCCATTTATTTATGAGGAGAAAGAGCTTCCGTTTAAGAAAGATGATTATATTTTTGTTCCAAATATTGCGGAGGCAGTGCGCAATAAGGCAACAGAGATTCCGGCGTATGTTGTCGGAGAAGAAATGAAAGAGTTTACATTAAAACTTGGGGAAATGACAGATGATGAACGTGACATTATATTAAAAGGATGCCTTATTAATTATAATAGGGTTTAGAAGAATAATCGTCAGACTGCATTCAGTGGTCTGACGAAAAGAATAGATGCGCAGTCTGCGCGATTGGAGGATACCATATGGGAAATAAATTAGCCATAACAAAAGATGACTGTTATTTATTTGGTAAAGGCATCAACTATGAAATATATGAGAAACTTGGTGCACATTTAACTGAAATTGATGGAGTAAAAGGGACATATTTTGCTGTATGGGCTCCGAATGCGGTTAATGTTGCCGTAATCGGTGAGTTTAATGACTGGTTAGGATATAACCACAATATGGAGATGAATAACGATTCAGGAATTTGGGAGCTTTTTATTCCGGAGGTGGAAGAGGGAGCAATGTATAAATATGTTATCTCGACACAGAGTGGAGATACATTATACAAAGCAGACCCATATGGAAACTGGGCAGAGATGAGACCGGGAAATGCATCAAAGGTTGCGGACATTGATTCATACCGTTGGAAAGATGCTAAGTGGATTAGCCAGAAGGCTTCAGAAAACCACTATGAGAAACCGATGTCTATCTATGAGGTACATCCGGGTTCCTGGAGAAAAGAATTTAATGGACCGGATGACGAAGACGGATTTTATGATTATAAAAGAATGGCTGATGAACTCGTGGATTATGTGGTGGATATGGGATATACCCATGTAGAACTTATGGGGATTTTAGAACATCCTTTTGATGGCTCGTGGGGATATCAGGTGGTAGGATATTATGCACCAACAGCCAGATATGGAAAACCACAGGATTTTATGTATTTAATTGATTCATTTCACAGAGCAGGAATCGGCGTATT
>NZ_CALGRE010000050.1 GCF_937958975.1 uncultured Eubacterium sp.
TAAACGCAGGACGCCTTATGAAAGAAGGACATGCAAATATGGTTAAATTAGAAGGTGGTGTGGAAGTCGCACCGCATAAAATATTCATCCCATGATATGTAATCCTGTCTCTTGTTTCCCATTCTTTATACCAATCCTTTATATACAAATTGTGATTTACCTGAAAGAAAAACCCATCGGGTTTTGTGTTAAAACAAAGCCGCTGGGTTTTCTTAATTTATATTTATTATTTTGTACCAAAGATACGGTCTCCCGCATCTCCTAAGCCCGGTACAATATATTTATGCTCATTTAATTTCTCATCTAATGCGCCAATATACATATCCACATCCGGGTGTGCTTCCTGCATTGCCTGAACACCTTCCGGAGCTGCAATAATACACATTAAAGTTATATTTTTTACGCCCTTATCCTTGAGCATCTGTATCGCCGCCACTGATGAACCACCTGTCGCCAGCATCGGGTCTACTACAAACACATCTCTCTTATCACAATCTTCCGGCAATTTACAATAATATTCATGAGGTAATGCTGTTTCAGGGTCTCTATACAGACCAATATGTCCTACCTTCGCCGATGGAATCATCGCCAGCATTCCATCTACCATGCCAAGCCCTGCTCTGAGAATAGGTACGATGGCTAACTTTTTCCCACCTAATTTTTTTACTGTTGTCTTACAGATTGGTGTGTCAATTACGTCATCAACCAACTCCAAATCTCTTGTTGCTTCATAGGTAATCAGCATTGCAATTTCACTAATTAACTGCCTAAAATCTTTTGTACCCGTCTCAGTCTTTCTGATAATACCTATTTTGTGCTGAATCAGTGGATGATTCATTATCACTGTCTTTGCCATAACTTTTCCTCCGTACTTTTATTATTATTTATGCCTTTATTCCCTTTAATTTATTCGCCAATTTTATAATAACATCATCTAATATATCGTATAATTTAGCATAATCTGAAAGTTCTCCGCCGTCCGGATTATTGATACTTCCCTCTTCATTGATAAACTCTTTTAGTGTATAAACATTAACTGCTTCTGTATAATCATCATATACCGTCTGTTTTTTTGCCGCATCCAAAACTAATACGAGTACATCTTTACCAAAATCCTCTGCCTCCAGCTGCTTTGAGCTTCGGTTTATATCCAATCCCTTAGATGCTGCAATTGCCACTGTCTTTGGATTCATTGGCTCCGGAAAAAGAACCGCCAATCCTCTTGAGTCAATTTCTGCATTCTCTAACGGAAGATAATGCTTAAGCAATGCCGCCGCCAATGGCCCGGGCGATGTATCCATGTCCGTTACAAACAAAATTTTCGAATATTCTAGCATTTTACCTCCGAACTGTTACATTATTAATTCTTTATACATCAATAATATTGTAACCTGCTGCTTTTGTAAGCCTATTCATAATCGCCCACCCTACATTATTTTCCGAAAACGCCTCTCCAAAAATAAATTTTGTATTTGCTTTATCAAAATCCCTAAGAACTTTAAAAAGCATATTAGCAATTGTCTCAGGCCTGTTTATATCTCCCAATGATACTACTATGATATCTTTATTAAGTCTTTCATGATATAAGCTCAAATGCTGGTCAACTGTTATAATTCCTGTTTTATCTCCATTATTTGATTTTTCATTTGCGGACATAATGATTCTTTCTGCTACCCTATCGGCATTTCCCCGGTATATTTTATAGTCTGCCTCAGGAGCATAATGTCTATACTTCATACCCGGTGCCTTAGGTTTCAATCCATCTACCGGTTTCGAAAAAATAGCCTTGTCCACATTTACTTTACCTATTACATCTTTTATCATCTCATATGTAATAAATCCCGGCCGCAAAATCATCGGTGGCGTCACAGTGACATCTATAATCGTAGATTCTAATCCCATGCCAACCATTCCACCATCTATAATCATATCAATCAAGCCATCCATATCATCTATCACATGTTCCCCAAGCGTAGGGCTGGGTTTTCCTGACAAATTCGCACTTGGTGCTGCTATACTCACCCCTGCCGCCTCAATCACTGCGCATGCAACAGGATGATTCGGATATCTCACAGCCACCGTATCGAGACCTCCGGTTGTCCCTTTTGGCACAATCCCGCTCTTTTGAAAAATAAGTGTCATAGGTCCCGGCCAGAATGCTTCCATTAGTTTCTTTGCAATATCCGGCACTTCACTCACAATATCTTCTAACATCCCCGTGTCACAGATATGTGCAATCAATGGATTATCTGACGGACGTCCTTTCGCCATATAAACCTTAGCTGCTGCCCTCTCATCCAGTGCATTCGCCCCCAATCCGTAAACTGTCTCTGTGGGAAACGCCACAAGCCCGCCATTACGAATAATTTCACCTGCCTGTTTTATAATAAACTTACTCTTTTCTTCACACAGGTTTTTTTCGTTTACTTTTGCAACTATGGTTTTCATCTTTCGCCTCGCTTAATATATATCCGTTATATTTTAACATATGTAGTTATAAAATACAATGTTGGCGCATATGAACCTCTCGCCTTTTCATGCGCTAATTCGACATAAATAGACTATTTTTTCTTTTTTTCACAACGTCTCCAATACTAATTATTATCTTTCCTAAACCTTACGTTTGAAAATATTCCTTTAAACAGTCACGAATAAATTCAGAAAGCTGCCTCTGATACTCTCTTGTAATTAATTTATTTGCTTCTTCATAATTACTTAAAAATCCGCATTCAATAATTACTCCCGGGCATTTAGAATTAATCAACATATAATAACTGTCATTCGGTTTTGCTTTTTTAGGTTTTTCCGTATTAACTTTTTCATTTAACTTATTTTGTAAAATTTCTGCAAGTTTTAAACTATTTTCTGAACGCTGATAATAAAAAGCCTGCGCTCCATGAACGGATTCAGAAGAAAAACTATTTTGATGTATACTAATCAACACACATTGATTATTTTTATCATACGCCTCATTGATTATTTTACACCTCGTATTTAAATCCCCTACTTTTGAGAATTTTCCATTACCACTCAATACGATGTCCTCATCTCTCGTCATCACTACATCAAAACCCGCTGCTTCAAGTACAACCCGCAATTCCTTGGCAATCGCCAAGTTTACATCTTTCTCTTTTGCTTCATTGACACCTACTTTTCCCGGGTCTGCTCCTCCATGTCCCGCATCAATTACAACAACCTTTCCATTTTTTGTATTTTCCGTCTCAGTTTCGTTTACACTCTCACTCTCTACGACTTTATTCATATTACATGCTATTAATGTTACTGACATAAGTAATACCAATGACATAAATAACTCTAGCTTTTTACTACTTTTTAGAAATGTGAACACTCTTTTACAACCTTATTTTCCCTTTGATACAATATATGTTTTATATAAAAAAATAATGAAAACGCCGTACTGATAATTATTACCAATACGACGCTCCCATTATAAGAAGAGAATGATTCTATTTCAGATATAAACTAATCCTCAAATCCCACAACAATATCTGACCAGTTATAGTCAACCTGTTTATATGACGGATTTACTGCTTTTAGAATGCTTTCATACAAATATGTATGACCGGCATTTGTAGGCATTTTTCTGCCATCATACAATGCTGATGCCACATCATATACAGAATATGAGAAAATATTACTATATACATATGAGCCATCACTTAATAACGCATATGCTCTTACTTTATATTTTGCTGAAAATTCAGTTGCCGTATTATGTTCAAACAATGTTGTCATTACATAATATTTTGCTGTTTTCGACGCTCCCATAACAGTATTAAGTGTTCCTTTATCTGTCGACTCAAAAGATGCCACATAATTGTTTTCGCTTCCAACGTACATATCATCGTCTTTAACATTTGTATCTGTGTTTCCTACCTTTGACAATGCGTATACCAGACCGCTCTTTACTACATTTTTTCCATTGATGACCGGCTCTACAGATGCAACAACTCTGCTTCCTCCCAATGTAGAACTAATCTGATAGCCTGTAACATGAACATCTTTACTTATAGAAACATTTGATTCAGATTCTGTTGGTTTCTCTGTCTCCTGCGGTTTTGTCGGCTGTTCCTCTCCGCCTCCTGTTCCGCTAAAGTCATCCGGACTGTCCGGATTATCAAAATACTGTACTCCACCGTAAGGAATTGTCAATGTGATAGTATTCCTGTTATTGCTCTTATCTACTTCACTGATTAAGCTCTGGTCATCTACCCAGGCTGTTACTGTATGGCTTCCCGACTCTGCTGCCCAGAATGCTCCATTTGTTCCATTTCCTCCATTTGCCGTCAGCTCCACGCTCTCTCCCGGCTCTAAACCGTCAAAATAGGTATCACACCATGTGATATCTGCCGGATATGCCTTTCCATCAAACTGGAACTGAACACCAATTTTTACCCCTGACGGAACTGCTGTATCTCCTGCATTTACTACAATCGCTGTAAACTTCAATCTATCTCCCGTGGCAATCGTTTCCTGACCATATGTAATATCTGTTACTACTAAATCAGCGCCTCCTGTCACTCTCGTAACATTTGTATTTACACCTGTATCTGCAACATTTATTTTCTTTACTCTTGTATTGTTATTTTCATCTTTTTCATCCGGAAGTTTATTTGTATCATCTACCGTTGCTGTTACTGTATGACCTCCCTTTACTGCCGTCCAGGTGGACGTCATTGTCAGTGTTGCCGTTTCTCCTGCCTTAAGCCCATCCTTAAATTTAGAATTTCTCAAACTTGTCTTATCATCAATTGTCACCTTTGTTGGGATTTTTACTTCTGCCGGAATGTCGACATTACTGTCATTTTTTATCTGTATTGTAAATGTTACCTTATCACCATTTTTAAGCACAGTAGAGCCTTCTGCATTTGCCCATGAAAGACCTGTCACAACTAAGTCATATCCTGTAATTCCCTCAAGAGGATTGACAATTCCACCTCCCTGACCATTTACAGGGTCCGGATATCCCGGAACTTCATATGTTGTATCGTCATCATAAACTGTTACATTTGTTGCCTTTGACATCTTTCCATTAGAAAAGAAATATGGTGTATTCTCCCCTTTCCATGCAACATTTGCAATTTCTAATCCATCAAATGTTGCCTTGTCATTGCTGACTCTGACTGCTGCACCAAGATGTGGATTACATGACCATGTGATATCCTGTCCATCATAACCTGAACCAAATATCTTTGTGTCAATAAATTTAACACCTTCTCCACAGCCGTTAATAAAAATGCCATCACCTTGAGCATCGTATATCTGATTATTTTTAAATGTAAGATTTTGGACTTCACCTTCTAACATGATTGCACCATACGACCTGCCCCAGCTGTCAGCATTGCTTCCACATCTTACCATAATATTATTTTCAAACAAAATTTCTTTGGTATTACCAAACTTGTAACCTGCAAACTCTGTATTCAAATGGATGCCTGATGCCATAAAAGTATCACATATATAATTGTTATATACTTTGTGTCCCTCACCGCCATAGATAGCAATACCACCGGCTCTCCAAATGAAATCTATCGTATTATAAGCAAATATATTATTCGTCTCATCATGTGCTGTTCCGGCCTCACTGGAACTATTATTCCACATTGCCAGTCCATCATCACCATTATTTCTAATAGAGCAGTTATAAACTACCGCATTGCTTGTTCCCATACAGAAATTTACACCGTCTGCAAAATTGTTTCTGATTCTACAATCGATAATTTTCAATCCATCCGAATAATCCATACTTCCGTTATAATCTCCAAGCCAGAAACCACACTCAAAATGCTCTTCCCAGACATCATGAATTACGGACCCCTCACCAAAAATATCCATAAAACATTTATAAACTGCCATCTGGTCATATCTTGAGCAAAGATTGGAATTAATATACATATTACAAAATTCAATATTCTTACAATATCCGTCCGGCGTTGAACCGTCTCCTGCCTTAGGATTTCCTCCGGCAATACCGCCTCCAAACTTCTGGTCGCTGGTGAACTGCAGGTTTGTGTACCACATACCCGCACCGGTAATCTTCATATTGGAGCCACCGAGATTCCACATTCCGCTCAGATGAAATGTTCCTTCCGGAAAATAAACATCCATTCCTCTCTTATCTGCATCTGCTACTGCCCGTCTGATAGCGTCTAAATCATCTACACCATCATCAGGATATGCACCGTAATCTTCTACACTGACCGCATTATCCGGCTGGTCAATTGGCGCCGGAACTTCCTCTATTTCGAGGAAATCCACACCATACTCCAGTCCATTTGCACCGGAACTCTGAATACGGATTCTATCTCCAACCTGAAGGGATTTATCTAAAAGGAAATGCACTTCATCAAATGCAAAAGCTGAAGCGCCACCATCATCTGTATCTGATGGGTGTCCCCCCGAAAAATACTGCCACATATAATATGATGTCAAATCTATCGTCTTAAATTTACTTCCATTTACATATACATCTACGGAACCCTTAAGACCTTTACTTCCGGAATCCGGCATAGTAAATCTCATCGTAACACCGGCTCCTGTCGTCTTCATTGTCCATTCCGCATACGCTCCATTCGATGGTAGTCTGACATACGACTGTTCCGACGCCTGGGTTGCTATATTTCTTTGTTTAAAGTTTGGAGATGTAGCAATCACTGCACTGCCCCCAAGCTTTGCATCCATCGAATCATATCTTGTATAAGGTACCTCCGCACCGACTCTGCCATTTGCATCCGCCGCCGGTATTTTAAACGTATCCGCAATACCCACTGCATTTACCTGTTTATCTCCAAAATTGCCCATTATAGGCTGCACTGTCATTGCGCAGACCAATGCCAAAGCACAGATTTTTTTGAAAATCTTTCTCATATCAAATTCTCTCCTTTCTAATTCTTATTCTCGTTTAACGTTAAACGATATATTATCCTATATTTTCCATTTATTTTAATCTTAATTATGTACTATTTTACAAAAGGAGAGAACTCTCCCCCATAAGCTCTCTCCTTCTAATGTTAAAATGATTCTAATTGAAATCAATTTTGACCTGTCGTGTCTTTTTCATGAGTTTCATGTATACTATCACTTTATTATTTAATTGTTGATGAATCCACTACTGTATTTCCCCAGTTATAATCATTTTCTTCATAATCCGGATTTACTACCTTAAGAATATTGTTATAAAGGTAATTATGTGATGCAAGTGTATTCATCATCTTCTTTGTATAAAGAGTATCACAGATATCATATACAGAGTATGAACGTACCTTACTATATACATAACTTCCGTCACTCAACTCTGCGTATGCCCTCACCTTATACTGTGCCGTGTATTCCTTCACACTGTTTGCTCCAAACAATGTTGTCCTTACGAAATATGTAGCTGTATCTGATGTTCCAAACTTGACATTCTCCGCTGTTCCTATCGGTGTGGATTCTAGCGCTACTGCGTACTTACTTGTTGTTCCCACAAACATATCTGTATCTTTCACATCAAATGTCTCGTCTCCTGCCTTAGTTACCGCATATACAAATCCCCAATTTACAACCTTCTTGTTGTTAATTGTCGGTTCTACAGAGCCTACCACCCTGCTTCCTCCAAGGGCTGTGTTTATCTGATATCCTTCAATCTTTACGCTATTGCTAATATGAATCTTTGTCGGGTCATCCGGTACAATATTGTCAAGGTCATCGGATTCATCCGGATTCTCAAGCATTGCTCTGCCAGGTACTGTCACCTTGAAGTCTGTTCTGTTATTATTATAGTTTACTTCATTAGGATAACGTGATGTCTGGTCATTGACCCAAGCTGTCGCCGTATGTGTTCCCGCTGACGCTGTCCAGTAAATATTGTTATTTGAACCGCCTGTCATTGTAAGCTTTACAGATTCTCCTGCCTTGAGTCCTGTTGTATGTGTATCATCCCATACCAAAATGCCTTCATTTCCATCCATATGAACACGAACTCCCAATTGTGCACCTGCCGGAGCATCTACATCACCGATATTCGTTACTGTCGCGGTAAAGAGAACTTTATCTCCGACTCCAATGGAACTCTTATCCCATTCAAGCTTTGTCACTACTAAATCATATCCTCCGCTTACTTTTGCATAGGTCTTCTCTTCCCCTGCTACATTAAACGATTTTGTTCTTGTATTATTATTTTCATCCAATTCATTTGGAAGTTTATTTGTATCATCTACCGTTGCTACTACCGTATGTCCGCCATATGTTGCCGTCCACTTTGTTGCAGCTGAAAGCTTCACCGTTTCTCCTGCTTTTAATCCATCCTTAAAAGTCTGGTTACTTACTGTAGCATTTCCGTCTACGACTGCCTTAAATCCGATAACGGCTCCTGCCGGAATATCTGTGCTGCTGTTGTTCATCACAAGCACTGAGAAAGTAACATTGTCCCCTTCTTTCAACTCGGTACTTCCCTGGTCATTTGCCCATGCAAGACCTTCTACCGTAAGGTCATATCCTGATACTTCCTGTTTTTTTGTTGTCTCAGGCTCTTCAGCCTTGGTTGTCTCCGGTTCAACTTCCTTAGTTGTATCCGGTTCCGGTGCTTTCGTTGTGTCAGGCTCCGGTTTCTTTGTCGTCTCTTCTTCTGACAGACTAGGAACTGTATCTGTAAGCCATGCTTTTGAAATTGTCACTGTACCTGCCGGTGTTGTAGCGCCTGTATGAATATGATAGCCGCCAAAGAATGCCGGTGTAATTCCTGATGCCTCTAAATCAATAACAACCGTTGTATTATCTCCTGTTGCCGGAACTGCACTTCCATCCACTGTAACAAATTTTGGCGATTGGTCATCTGCAAACCAAATAATTTGTCCCTGCGTTGCAGTTGGTTCCAGTCGGACACCGTCAATATTTCCTGTATAAGTCATTACAAGATACTTGTGGGAATTGCTAATTCCATTATCGGAATGCTGCTGTTGATACTGATATGTATTTCCCCATGTATATGTTCCCTGTAATCCTGACAGCTCCTTATCTCCTTCTCCTGGTCCAAAAGGTTTCTTAGTTGGAGCTTCCGTCGGAAGAGTCTCGTCCGGGTCTCTTGTTACAATCTCCGGGTCTGTCTCCGGCTCTGTTCCTTCTTTTAATATCTTCTGACCATTTGTAATATCATATCCCGGAAAACTATTTGCATTAGAGTTTGCTACATATGCTCCTCCACTGTATGCATAACTTCCGTTGCTATCTATTGTAAACTTATAATTTGTATTTCCAAACTTACTTTCACTTGTCGGAATTGTAGGCAGGTTCGTTGCTACATCACAGTAATATGGCCAATGTTTGTCAGCACTCTCTGAGAGATACTTTGTCACTACGTTTTTAACAATAAAGTTATTATATTTGACATTTGCATTAGACTGTCTTACAGCTGTAGGACTATGAGCGCTACATGAATATGAATCATTATGTTGGTCAAGTCCAACACCAAATACAACTGTGTTATTAAATGAAACTGTTGAAGCGCTTACATCCCATGTTCGAATTGCATTGTTCTGGGAGTCATATACTTCATTATTATTAAATTCTACATTTTGAACGCCACCCTTAACATCGATTGCTGCTAAAGATTCCTTCCATGAATCTGAATATGTACCTGCTCTTACTACTACATTATTTGCAATCTCAATTTTCTTTGTATTTTGGAATTTTGGTCCCGGAAATCCATCCGTTACATGAATACCTGCTGCAAGGTACATATCACGAACATAGTTGTTGTAAACTTTATGTCCATCTCCACCATATACAGCAATACCACCGGCTCTCCATATAAACTCTACAGTGTTATAACAGAAAATATTGTTATACTCATCATCCTGCTGGAAATCTGTAGCATTCCACATAGCCAAACCATCATCACCATTATTTCGGATATCACAGTTATGTACATTTGAGTCTCTTGTTCCCTGACAGAAGTTAATACCATCAGCGAAATTGTTACGCACTCTACAATTATAAATGCTCAAATCACTCTGCTTGTTAATCGAATTGCTGTCATATCTTCCAATCCAGAATCCACATTCAAAGTGTTCTTCCCAAACATCATGGATACTTGTTCCTTTTGCGAATAAATCTCTAAAACACTTATAGTTTGCCTGCTGGTCAAATCTTGAATGAAGATTTGAATTAATATACATATTACAAAATTCTATATTTTGGCAATAACCTGTTTTTTCTCCACAGATTCCACCACTTCCCATACCGGAACTCGTAAACTGTAATTTTGTATACCACATTCCGGCACCGGTAAACTTAACACCGTCAGCAGCAAGAATCCATGTTGAATCAAGATAGTGAACACCTGAAGCAAAATAAACGATTTTATTTCCTGCCTCTGCCCTCGAAATATATCCCTCTAACTGAGACTGTGTATGTGTTCCTGCCGGAACTACCACTGCACCACTTGGAGCGCTGATATAATCAGTATATTCTACTTCGATAAAGTCAATACCCAACGTGTAGTTACCTGTGTTAGTAATTGTAATTGTACTTCCACCTGTTAATGCCTGACTGAGTCTGAAATGAACTTCATCAAATGCAAATCCCGGAGCTCCGTCAGCATTATTCGCATCTACAGGATGTCCGCTCGGAAAATACTGCCATGCATAGTCTGATGTAACCTTAACGCTGCTGCTGGAAAGATATGTGTTATATCTTCTTGATGAATCTTCATTATCATAACCAAGTACAGAAGCATTATTACTTGTACTAACCGAAAACTGACTCTGAAGACCAAGAGGCTTTCCGGCATTGTCCGTTCCTCCGTTACCATCTGGCAATGTATATCTTACATTGACACCGTCTCCGCCACGTCCTGTTTTTATTTTCCATGTAATGGACTGTCCCTTTCCAAGTTCAACATATGACTGATTAGAAGCCTGACTCGCAATATTATCTCTATCAAAATTTGTTGAAACTTTCTTAGTTCCTGTATAGTTATCCTGATATGATACAGTTCCCTCATCCATTGCTGCTAAATTTGCAGCATTATTTGTATATGAGTTTGGAACCTCTGCCGGGCTCGTATCATATCTAAAATATGGCATTTTGGCGCCGACCTGCCATTCCGTATTGTTTTTAGCTGCTTCCACTCTTGATTGCGCTGCCGGAACAGTCGCAGTATTTGTGACTGGCGCCGCCTCAACTATCTTTGGTGACAGATTCAAAAAGTTACCTGATATCGGCTGAACTGTCATTGCACACACTAACGCCAATGCGCATGCTTTTTTGAAAATTTTTCTCATATGGCTTTCTCCCTTCCCATTTTGTACCAAACCTTTCTATATTTGAAAGGTATAAAACAGAGGCTGAAAGAGAAAATTATGACTTTCTCTTTTTACGATTTCTCTCAACCTTGTGTTTCGTAAGTTTAACGTTAAACTAAACTTATCATGCAATTGTCCTTTTGTCAATTTGTTTAAAACTATTTTTTTTAACAGAATTTCACCTATGTTTTTGTGCAATACTCACAAAAAAGAGAGGTGATACTCTATTATCCCCTCTCTTTTTTGTATAAAAACGTTATTATTTATTGTTTTCAATCATAAAAAATGCCTTTTGTAATTTTATTACATTCCGTCTTTCCCTACAATGACATCTGACCAGTCATAATCATTCTCTTTATAATCAGGGTTTACTAATTTTAAAATCGTATGATACAAATAATTATGACCATCCTTTGTATTCATTTTTTTCCCTTTATAAAGTTTATCACTGATTTCATAAATGGAATAGGTTGCTACTTCACTATATACATAAGAACCATCGCTTAATTTTGCATATGCTCTGACTTTATATCTCGCTGTAAACTCTTTTACATTCTTGATTCCAAATAACATAGTCCTAATATAATAAGTAGCTGTCTTTGAATCTCCAAATCTCTTATTGGTGGTACCTAACTCTGTAGATTCCATGGAGGCAATCTGTTCATCTGCTGCTCCGACAAACATTTCTTCATCCTTCACATCAAATTCTTTGTCTCCAACTTTTACAAGTGCGTATACCAGACCCCAATTAACAACTTCTTTGTTATTGATTTTAGGTTCTACCGAAGCAATCACTCTGCTTCCTTCCAGCTTATCACTAACCTGATACCCCTCTATATTCAAATCCTGGCTAACTTCAATCTTTTGCTCTGAAGCTGTGACATTCTTCTCAAACGTTCCAACACTTCCCACTATCGGTAACATCATAGTACACACTAACGACAAAGCTATTACTTTTTTCATAACTTTTCTCATAATCCTCTCTCCTTCCATGAGCTTCCTGTATACTATCATTTTATTATTTAATTGTTTCCGAGTCAACCATTGTCTTTTCGTATTATAATCATTTTTTTGCAAGACAATTACTTAACATCGCAAACTCTGATAAGGTCAACTTTTCGCCTCTGATATTTTCATCTTTTCCAATACTGTGAATCGCCTCTAATATCTGCTCTTTTGAAAAATCTAATTCAGAGGAATTTTTCAACCCATTAACCAGCGTTTTTCTGCGCTGGTTAAAAGATGCTCTTATCAATTTAAACAATAAAGCCTCATCTAACACCTCTACCGCCGGTATTTTATGTTTTGTCAATTTTATTACTGCCGAATCTACATTGGGTCTGGGCATAAAACAATTAGACGATACGTTCAACACAACTTGTGCCTCAGCATAATACTGCACCGCAAGTGATAATGCACCATAATCCTTACTTCCAGGACCTGTCTGCATTCTGTCCGCCACCTCTTTTTGTACCATAATTGTAATACTCTCTATTGGCACACCGCTCTCAAAAAGTCCCATAATAATAGGGGTTGTAATGTAATAAGGTAAATTTGCCACAACCTTTATAGGTTTCCCATTATTTTTTTCTTCCGCAAGAGACTTTATGTCAACCTTAAGCACATCTTTATTAATAACTTCGACATTATTATACTCAGATAATGTATCTCTCAAAATCGGTATCAGCATCTTGTCGATTTCGACTGCCACAACCTGTCTCGCCGCTTCACAAAGATACTGGGTCATCGTCCCTATTCCCGGACCTATTTCAAGTACAAAATCATTTTTCGTAATTCCGGCCGCACTTACAATATTCTCCAATATATTTGAATCAATTAGAAAATTCTGTCCGAATTTCTTTTGAAAAGCAAAACTATACTTATTGATAATCTCTTTTGTAGCACCGGGTGTTCCAAGATATGCCATGATTTAAAACCTCTTTCTTCCAATGCCATAAACATTTTTGGCATTCTCGCATGTAATATCAATTACTTCTGATGAACGAATCCCCTTAATTTCTGCAATTTTACTCACAACATAAGGGAGATTAAAGGAATCATTTCTCTTTCCCCGATTTGGTACCGGAGAAAGATATGGGCAGTCTGTTTCTAACACCATTTTTTCCATAGGCATATATTCCACGACTTCACAAAGTTTCTTAGCATTATTAAACGTAACGACACCTCCGATTCCAATGTAAAATCCCATATCCATAAATTGTTTTGCCATCTCTTTTGTATAAGAAAAGCAATGAATAATTCCACCTATCTCATCTGCATTGTTTGCTTTCATTACCTCAAAAGTATCTTGTGCCGCATCACGGCTATGCACAACAATCGGGAGCTCAGCCTGTTTTGCAATATTCATTTGTCTTTCAAAAGCCTCTATCTGCTGTTCCTTATTGTCATTCCAATGATAATCCAATCCAATCTCGCCCACAGCAACAATCTTCGGCTTGTAGATACTTCTCTCTAACCATCTGTAATCATCCTCTGTAAGCTCTGCCACTTCATCCGGATGTATGCCCAGTGCTCCATAAACATATGGGAATCTTCTAACCAGTCCTATTGTACTTTTACAGGATTGCATGGATGCCCCGATATTGACAATATACTCCACTCCACGATTTCTCATACGTTCTAATAACTGCTCCCTATCATCATCAAAAGCTTCGTCATCATAATGCGCATGTGTATCAAAAATCATATATTCCTCCTAGCAGATTTCACTTCCGCTCACGATATCTTTATCCACTGTTACCACAGATAAATTTCCGTCATCATCGCCTGCAGCAAGTATCATTCCCTGTGACTCCACCCCGCAAAGTTTGCACGGTTTTAAGTTTGTAATCACTGCAACTTTTTTTCCAACCATTTGTTCCGGCTTATAATACTTCGCAATTCCGGACACAATCTGTCTTGTCTCAGCACCAATTTTAATCTGCGATACAAGTAATTTTTTTGCCTTTGGAACAGGTTCACATTGAATCACCTCTCCCACCTGAATTTGTACTTTATCAAAATCGTCAATAGAAATCTCAGGTTTCTTCTCCACTTCAGGATATTTCTCTCCCTCCGCTTCCGCTTTTTGCGCTGCCTGAATTTCCTCAACCTTTTCCATAACTTCTTTAATATCCATCCTTGCAAATAATATCTCAGGTTTTTCTGTCACCTTATTTCCTGAAGCATATTTACCAAACTCCGTCATATCATCAAAAGCTCTTGGTACGCCATGAATCTGCTCTAAAATCTTCTTTGAAGTTTCCGGCATAAATGGCTCTAAAAGACTTGCGCCAATGTTAATACCCTCAATTAAATTGTAAAGTACAGTGGCAAGTCTGTCTTTCTTTTCCTCTTCCTTTGCCAACGCCCAAGGCATTGTCTCGTCAATATATTTATTACATCTTTTAAACAGCGTGAAAATTTCGGTAATTGCGTCAGCTACTCTAAGGTCATCCATTTTCTTTGCAGCTTTTATCGGTGCTTCTAAAATTACCTGCTTAAAGTCCTCATCAATTTCTTCTATGATACCTTTATTCTCCACTACTCCACCAAAATATTTATTTGACATGGATATTGTTCTATTTACAAGGTTTCCCAGGGTGTTTGCGAGGTCAGAATTCATTCTCTCAACCATCAATTCCCATGTAATCGTTCCGTCATTTTCAAATGGCATTTCGTGAAGTACAAAATATCTTACCGCATCCACTCCAAACAAACCTGCAAGGTCATCTGCATATATCACATTTCCCTTTGACTTGCTCATCTTTCCATCCCCCTGCAATAACCAAGGATGGCCAAATACCTGCTTTGGAAGCGGAACATCAAGAGCCATCAACATAATCGGCCAGTAAATTGTATGAAAACGTAAAATATCCTTTCCAATCAGATGAAGGTCTGCCGGCCAATATTTTTCATAAAGTGGATTATTTTTTCCATCTACATCATAACCAAGCCCTGTGATGTAGTTTGAAAGAGCATCAATCCATACATATATTACATGTTTTGGGTCAAAGTCTACCGGTACTCCCCATTGAAATGAGGTTCTTGACACACATAAATCCTGAAGTCCCGGAAGAAGGAAATTATTCATCATTTCATTTTTCCTTGACTCCGGCTGAATAAATTCAGGATGTGTATTAATATGCTCGATTAATCGGTCTGCATATTTGCTCATTCTAAAGAAATATGCCTCCTCTTTTGCAGGGGTGCACTCTCTGCCGCAATCCGGACATTTTCCATCCACCAACTGCGACTCTGTAAAAAATGACTCGCAAGGTGTACAATACATTCCCTCATAATATCCCTTATAAATATCTCCTTTATCATAAAGCTTTTTAAATATTTTCTGAACCTGCTTCTCATGGTCTTTATCTGTCGTTCTGATAAACTTATCATAAGACGTGTTCATTGCATCCCAGATTTCCTGAATTACTCCCGATACATTATCAACAAATTCTTTTGGTGTAATTCCGGCCTCTGCTGCCTTCAACTCAATCTTCTGCCCATGCTCATCCGTTCCTGTCTGGAATCTCACATCATATCCCTGCTGTCTCTTAAATCTTACAATACTATCGGCAAGTATTGCCTCATATGTGTTTCCAATATGAGGTTTCCCTGATGTGTAAGCAATTGCTGTAGTTAAATAATATGTTTTACTCATGTTTTCTCTCCTTTTTATTATATTAATCACCGAAAGCAGCCGCCATTTCAAAAACGCTCCCGCCTTTTTGCAAAGACGAGAGCGTTATACTTCGTGGTACCACTTTACTTTATTCAGAATCATTCACTGAACCTTATTGACACTATAACGGGTGTTACCGTCAAAAACTTATGAAAAACACTCATTTTTGCTGCTCCGGGGCCATCTTCAGTCCTCACTCCGTTACCTGCTTTCACCTGCCCAGGCTCTCTGATTCAGAAAATGGAGAAGCTACTCTTCT
>NZ_CALGRE010000051.1 GCF_937958975.1 uncultured Eubacterium sp.
TTTTTTCAAGCAGAAGACGGCATACGAGATCTGCGTATGTGACTGGAGTTCTGACGTGTGCTCTTCCGATCTAACGGAAAGCGCACCTTCTCTGTGGTCACTGCCGAGAGAAACCACGTGTCCGGCTCTCTCATAGAACTGTGCCAGACGGGAACCCAGGTATGCAGGGTAACCCTCCTCACCGGGCATCTCCTCCAGACGTCCTGACATCTCACGAAGAGCCTCGGCCCAGCGTGATGTGGAGTCTGCCATCAGGGCTACGGAGTAACCCATATCACGGAAATATTCCGCTATGGTAATACCTGTATAGATAGAAGCCTCCCTTGCCGCAACAGGCATATCTGAAGTGTTTGCAATCAACACTGTCCTTTCCATCAGAGACTGACCGGTCTTCGGGTCTTTCAACTCCGGAAACTCATTCAGAACATCCGTCATTTCATTTCCACGTTCTCCACAGCCAATATACACTACAATATCTGCCTCAGCCCATTTCGCCAGCTGATGTTGAATTACCGTCTTTCCACTGCCAAAAGGTCCGGGAACCGAAGCGACACCACCTCTCGCAATTGGGAACAACGTATCCACTACCCTCTGCCCTGTTATAAGAGGTTTATTCGGAGCCTTCTTTTCTTTGTAAGGACGTCCTTTTCTAACCGGCCACTTCTGCATAAGAGTCAATTCTTTTTCACCCTCATTTGTTTTTATTGTGGCAACAACTTCCGTGACATCATAAGTACCCGCATTGATACTTGTTATTTCTCCTTTGATTCCATATGGAACCATAATTTTCTGTGTGACAACTGTTGTCTCTTTTACAGTACCTATGACATCTCCCGCTTCCACAATGTCACCTACTTTTGCAGTCGGCTCAAATTTCCATTTTAACTCTCTTTTGAGCGAAGGAACCTGAACTCCTCTTCTCAAAAGATTTCCAGAAACTTTCATGATATCATCTAACGGTCTCTGTATTCCATCATAAATGCTTCCAATCAATCCCGGTCCAAGTTCAACAGACATTGGTGCACCTGTTGACACTACCGGTTCGCCGGGACCCAATCCCGACGTTTCTTCGTAAACCTGAATGGAAGCCTTGTCACCATGCATTTCTATAATCTCGCCAATAAGCTGTTTGTCACTTACTCTTACAACATCAAACATATTGGCATCTCTCATCCCCTCTGCAATAACTAAAGGTCCCGCAACCTTTCTTATAATCCCCTTGCTATACTCCATGTCTTTTCCTTTCCGGTTATCCCGTTATATGTTTTAACCGCTTTTTGTCAAATCTAATTATTTCCAAAAACAATATCGGAACCTATTGCCTGTTCTACAGCATCCTTCACTCCCTGTATTCCTGCCCCGGTATTTCCCAAGACACCGGGTATAAGAATAATAGCAGGACTAACATGTTCCCTAAATTTTTCTATTTCATCACTTATTTTTTCTGCCAGCGACTCTGTAATATAAATGATAGCATATTCTCCATTTGCCAGTCTTCGCAGCTCATGTGCTGCTGCCACTGCATCCGATAAAGGGAATATATCCAGCCCCAGCGCACTGAAACCATAGATACTATCATAATCGCCCATCACAGCTACCTTATGCATACATTACCCTTACCCTTTCTTTTAAAAACTCATTGTCAAAACCATTCTGTTTTCCTGACAAAATAATTTTTATTGTTTTTATCTCTATATCTCTGGCAATAGCATACGCTACAATCGGACCAATAGAAAATGCATTATATTTTTCCGGTTTAATGTCCTGAATAATTTTATTATCACACCAACACTCGAATACAGACATTGATTTTTTGAGAGCCGAAACCGCCTCACTGTAACCTGCACTCTCCAGATAACCGCATACACTATCAATTCCCCCATCAACGGAAGCTGTCAAATCTGTTATGCTTACTCCCTCACAAGGTACAACACATTTTTTTACAAACTCACTGTCTTTGTTTGTTGCTGCACAGCGTACAGCAATTTTAATGTCCGCCACAGTCACTACGGTATCCGCATATTTCTGTATCAAACCATTCTTAGATTTTTTCCCCGCCTGTCTAACAGCTTTCAGCGTAGCTCTGTCAATAATAATATCACACAACTGACCACTTCCTGTCTGTAATAACATTTCTGTTGCTTCCTTTGCCGCCTCTGACATATCCGGAGGAAGTGATGAGTATTGCCCCTGTTTAATACACTCTTTTAAAAATTCAGGTTCTAACCTGCATCCGGTATAAAACATATTTTTTGCCTCGCCTGAGGTACAGACCTGTTTAATAGCTGCTTTCAAATTATGAAATTCATCACCTATCGAAAGAATTTCAATCTCGTTATCATCACCGGCTAATTCTCTGATAAGCTGCTTTGTTTTGTCTTTTTCATTTTGCAGCATTTCTTCCAAAGGCTGTTCTATGTCTCCATTTCCCCAGCCCTTATCCCTCAAAAAATTCAGGCACTCGTTATAATCTGAACATTGCAGAAGAGCAGCGATTGTATCATCCGAAAATAAATTTCCTTCCAATGCCCTAATTCTGGCAACACCATAAGTATATTCCATTTCCATGGCATTACCTCCTAATTCGTTTTCTCAAATAATGACTTATTTGCAATATCCTTTAATCTATCTAAGTTTGCTGCAAACAACGCTTTTATGGTACAGTTTTCTTCAATCTCACCATAAGTCAGAATAAAACCATCCTCAATATCTCTCGCATCAGAACTTATCTCCAGAGAACCTCCTCTGCTTTTAGAGATATCTTTTATCTTTCCCCGAAAATCTTTCGGAAGCCGCTCTAAATCTTTTGCATTAAAGTATATTACTCCACAACCGTCACTTACATTTGACTCAAGTATTTTACCTATGAAATCAAAATATTTTTCATCGCTAAAACTATGAATTGTTTCCTGCGCCTGAGCAATTACTTTATTGATACACTCTTGTCTGGCCTTTAGCAGAGAATTTCTTTTTTTAAACTCCGCACCGGATTTTGTCTTTTCTTCATAAAGCTTTCTATCTGCCTGAGCTTTTTTCTCAATCTTCTCTATTTCCAAAGCTGTTTCTTTTTTTGCCTGCTCCATAAACGAATTGCAATACTCATCAGCCTGTTTTAAGATTTCATCTGCCTCAGCTTTTGCCTGCCTATGAATTTCTTCTACTATGCTGTCTAATCCGCTCATACACTGCTCCTTTCCTTATAACGCAATTCCATTAATTGCAAGGAATGAGATAAGAAGTGCAAGAATTGCATATGTCTCAACCATAGCCGGGAAAAGCATAGCTTTTGCAAACTGTTCAGGTCTTTTTGCAATAATTCCAATACTTGCCGCAGATGTTCTTCCCTGATACTTTCCGGATACAAGACCAACAATTGCAATCGGAAGACATGCCGCTAATATTTCGAGTCCTTGAAGAGCTGTAATTGTCACTGCTCCGCCTCCGATAATTCCAATTTTTGACAGAGTAACAAATCCAATCAAAAGTCCGTAAAGTCCCTGTGTACCAGGTAACAGCTGCATTACTAAAACTTTTGCAAATTTGGATGGGTCCTCTGTCATAACTCCTGATGCTGCCTGGCCTGCCGTACCGACACCGATAGCCGAACCCATTCCCGCCATAAGCACTGCCAACGCTGCGCCGAGAAGTGCATAAAAAGTTCCTAAGTTTTCAAAAAAGTCTCCAAATGTCATAATTAATTCTCCTTTACATTGACGTATTTTGTATTCTCTTTAAATGGCATAAATTCTCTACTTCCGCCTTCATAGAACTTACCAAAAAACTCGACATATTGAAGTCTATTGGTATGAACATATGCGCCAAGAAGATTAATTGCCATATTGAATATATGTCCAAAAATAAACACTGCAATAAATAATATCACTCCTACGAATGACCTGCCTCCCATAGCCGCCATCGTATTAATAACCTGTGCGATAACTCCGGTTGCCAGCCCTAAGGCTAAAAGTCTCGAATACGAGAGTAAATCACTGAGCCAGCTTGTTGTATCATATAGACTATATGCTCCAAGTAATAGTCTTTTTGCAGGATTTTTTGCCCTTCTTCCTGCCATAAGCAATATTCCAAGCATACCACCGATTGCCATAATCTTTGCCAATAGATTTACAGCTGGTGGAAACACAATCATAGTCCCTGCCAGTGATGAAAAAATGCTGGTTGGTATCAATAAAAGAATTAATCCTATCAAAAATACATACCAAAAAACCACATCGCATATAAAAGACATCACATCTCTTTGTCTTAACATCATATATCCTTTGATTGCCAGACCTGTAAACAAATGAATAATACCAAAAATCATACAATATATAAGCATTGTCATTGGTTTCTTAATCGGCTCAAACCAAAGTGCCGGAATGGCAATATCTACTCCAAAAAATGTATTTCCGATTACGGTAATCGCATCACCAAAGTATCCTCCAAACAATATGCCCCAAGCCAGCGTGGAGAGACCGCAGTTCTTAAACATTCTAAGCGATTTCTGCATGGAATCGGACATATTTGGAAATTTTTTCAATGCCCATAAGCACCCCAAAAACATCAAGAGACCATATGCTGCGTCACTGAGCATAATCCCAAACAAAAAATAATAGAAAAATGCAGTAATTTTTGTTGGGTCAATCTCATGTTTTGCCGGATATCCAAAAGAAGTCACAACCCCTTCTACCGCTCCCGCTGTCTTTCCATTAGATAACAACACCGGAACCTCTTCATGATTCCCCGGTTCCTCAACATCGAATGCTACCGTGAATTTCTTTTCTATTTTTTCTTTTAATGCTTTTATTTCCTTTTCGGGAATATAACCACTAATAAAAAAGGTATGCTTTGACTGTAAAACCTTACCTACCACTCTATACTTATCTGCCCTGACAGTATAATAGTCTACAATCTGTTTTACCTCATTTCGCATCATTGCAGCATGCCCTATCTCAGCTTTTATCTCCTCAATCTCACGAACAGCTTCTTCAATTCTTTTTTCTCTATTTTCTATTGAAACAGCAGGAACATGATGTGCCATAACAGGCGGTCTGCTAAACCCAAGCTGTCTCAATGCCTTTTCTACTGCTTCCTGGTGTTCTTTTATATAAGTACATGTAATATATGTCTGGTATTTATCAGCCATAATAACCTGTATATACACATGTTCCGGCATTTTCTCAATCTGCTCCACCTTCAATATAATCTGTTCCTGATTATACGAACCTGTAATGCTTCCTGCCATAAAGCCCGTTTTCTTTGTTCCCTGATAATTCATAGGTACATCCAAAGATAACCAAGGCTGTAATGCCTGAATTTCTTCTTTATTTTTTATGATTTGTGCTTCTCTGTCATCAATAACTTTTTTTTGCTGAATCACCTTATTAACTAGAGACATAGTCTTTTGTTGATTATCCACAGTCTCTAAATAATCGGAATCTGAAATCTGACGCTTTCCCTCCAGAGAGGAAAATATTGACTTATCTTCCGGCATATACATCTGCATGATTTCCAGAGCATTTTCCGCCAAAGCAGCATTTCTCTCGAAAATAGAAATCTGGGTCGCAGTATTTGTCTTGGCAAATATCGTATCCTCTGATTCGCTTTCTATTATTTCAAGACAGCCTTTCCGTTGTAAGAGTTCAAGAATCCTTTTTCGATTCTCTTTCATAGCGCATATATTAATTTTGCGCATTTGCAAAACTGCCATAAATCCTCCTAAATTAATGCGTCAATAACAGCATTTACTGTTATTTCTTCCCTTTTTAGTGCAGTATTCTTTAACTCAGATACCTTACTATCAATCTTTTTATTGTATTCTCTATTATATTCATTGCATTCCTGCACAACAATATCCATATCTTTTTTTGCCTTTTCCTGTGCTTTTTGCAATAAATCGTTTCTGTACTGCACCGCTTTCACTTTAATTTCCTGCTTCATATCCGCTGCATTATCATTTGCAGTAGACACTATTTTTTCTGCATCCATTTCTGCAATACGAACTGCATCAACTGTCTCTTTTATCACATTGACACCATCCTTTCATTATGTTTTTTTATCCAAAAAACATACATTTTATTTACTTTAAATACACTTTCTAATCATAAGTCATCCATTTTTTGTATACAAGTTGCAATTTTTATCAACTGTATGTATTTTTTACATTGTATGTTTTTTATATAACTTGCATACTCTTTATTATTTTGAATGAATACATATTTTTTACTATACCATAATATTCCAAAAACATGTATAAAAAATGAACAAACTTTATCTTTTTTCAAACGGTTTCATCTAGCAGCCTCAAAAAAGAAACTGCCACATAACATTCTTAGACTTTTGTTATGCGACAGTCTCTTTCTTAAGGTTTTACAACTATATTTCCCCAGTCATAATCTACCTCTTTTATTGTTTCGTCTACTACTTTTAATATATTGTTATATAAAAACTGATGTCCTTCATAAGAACTCATTTTGGTATTTTCATATAGACTTTTTGCCACATCAAATGTAGAAAAACTATGAATCTCCCGGCTATAAACATAATCACCATTTTCTAAAACTGCAAAAGCCCTCACTCTATACTTTGCATTCAGTTCCTTCTTAGAATATGGACCAAAAGTAATTGTTCTTACGAAATATGTTGCCGTTTCTGAATCTCCCATGCTTACAGCTGCTGTTCCCAATGTCGTCGATAAAAAAGATTTGACATACATTTTATTACTTCCCACAACCATGTCACTATCTTTTATATCAAATTTTGTTTCATCCACCGAATCAACACCATATATCAGTCCCCATTTTTCAACTTTCTTTCCACAGATTGTTTTCTCCACAGAACCAACTGTTCTAATTCCACCCAATGTGGCACTAATTTGAAAACCTTCTATCCTCACATCTCTGCTCGTCAAAACATCATCTCTGTAAACCGCTCCGTCCGGTAATATTCTCTGACCATCAGCTGTTTCAAAATGGAACTTTTGCATAGAACTGTTGACGTTTTCCGCATTTGCTAAAATATAATATTCACTATCATTTGGATTGACCAGAAGATATTTCCCTGTCTTTACTGATTTGATTGCCAGCTGTACACCATCATCCAGTCTCTCTAAAATAAATTTGGACTCATCGCTCACTGTATCTTCGTTGGCAGTAACATAAAATCCATTGGAGCCATAAGCTGCCCTCACATATTTTTCTGTTACAAGTGATTTGAGAGAGATTGTTCCGTCAGAATTTATCTCCACACGCAATTGTTCCCAGTCTCCTCTGCTTGTACTTCTGGACAATATAGTCGTATCTTTTGTACCATTTTTAAGCTGGGCATACTTGTCATTAGATTCTGATTTTAAGAACATATATCCCTGATTATCACTCGTTGCTGTCTCAAATTTGAAATAATCAAAGTTGCAGACATGTTCCGTGTCTGATTTAAATATTACATATATATTTTGAAGTCCTTTGACTCTGGCAGTATCTACTGTTATCTCTTTCCAGTCGCTCCAATCTCCAGTATTATCCAGCACTGCTTTCGCTATAATTGTACCGTCTGTTGCTCCCAGTCGAAACTCAACAATCCCCTGTTTTCCTTGACTTTCAGTTTTTCTTGAATATCTTAACTTTAATTTAGATGCCCCTATATTTCCAAAATCAACATTATAATACGCAGTATAATTCTCATTTTTGATTCCTCCAAGGCTTCTTTCTCCACTTGTTCCTGAACTCTTCTCAGAAATAAGCCCTCTCGTATAATCCATATCCTCTGCCTCTATTATGGAATATGCATCACGCTCAAGTGTGTTATGATATGTGGGTATGTTCGCCATTAATGAAATTACATTATAAGCCGTATAACACTGCCATGTTATATCTTCAGGCGCCTTTCTATTCCATGTACACTGCTGTATATTTTTAGAGTTTCTGTTCATCCATGCGATTTTTGCATTATCTCTGAAAAAATCCAGATATTCAGGTCTGTTAAAATCAATAATGAACTTTCTGAGATATCTCATCAAGATACCTCTCATCTTTGAATTATCCTCTTTATTTGCATCTTCTTTAATTAGAATATTATTATAGCAAAGGTGTTTAAACACATGTTCAACTGCATTGCAGGCATCTTCATAATATTTCTGTTCTCCATAATGCTCGTACAGCATTGTGGCTGCACCGATAAAAGTACCCTGATTATATGTTGAACACCAGTATTCATGCATTGTATCCCAGACATGTCCTATGTCTTCTCCCTCTTTTTCATACATTGTGCTGTTCCGCCACGAATCAAAAAGATTTTTTGCCTTAGTATAATAGCTTTCATCTCCTGTAGCCATTGCCAGATAACAGGCACCAACAGTAGCCGGTCCATTAATACATGATGTTGTATCATCATTTTCGTGATTCATTTTCCAAATAAGCATACCGTCATTTCTATTATGTGCCCTCTCATACATCAGGTCAAAATTGTTTTTTCCATATGTCAAATATTTTTCATCACCAAACATAAGATAGGCGCGAACAGATGCCAGCACCCCCCATGCAAGGTCATCATTTCAATCCTTCCATGCCCAATTTTCACCGTTTGTAGCTATAAAATCATTATAGGTTGAAACAAACATCTCTTTATAAACTGCTTTTCCCGTCGTCTCATATCCATCCAGCAAAGCTTCCATGATTTCTGCCTCACCCCAAAAGCCATCGTCTGTGCTATGAAGTGTCTGATAGCCTGTTTTGCTGTTTACTTTATAGTATTGCTCCTTATATGCATTAACCATAATATCATTCATTTCTTCGGTAAAGCCATTATATTCCACATCTGTTTTTTTCAATCTCCAAATCTGGCGTGGCTCATTTTCTGCCTTGGTCCAAAGCCTAACCTGAGCCCCATCTTTATCTCTTTTATCCTCATCACTTATAATTTCAGCATATTCACGCTCACCACTATCATTTTTTACAGCAGATATCAAATAAAAACATCCCGAATATGTACCGGAAGTAATTGGAACCACTTCCCATTTATAAATATCTGTTCCATCATTCCCATTAAAATCTAATTTATCTGCATTTTTATTTCCAGTTATTTTCATAGCCTTGTCTGTAACAACATTGGTAAATGTATAATAATTTCCGGATTTTTTAACACGAAATCTCGCCAAATCACTCATTGCTTTTGTGTTCCATACTACACAATCTGCATAGTAATTGGAAACATCGGTCTGTGTAATTGCTTTACCATTGTATGCGGACTCAATCGTATAAATACCTTCTTCTAACACCTCATTTTCCACTGCATTGACATTTACATCTCCCTGATAAATTGGAACAGATATTATTGTCATAATCATTGCAACGAAAACCGCCATAATCCTTTTTACCATTATAATCTACCTCCTTTTATGTTACCGTATCACATTTTTATTTAACATACAATTTAATCTAAAAAATAAATACCATAATAAAAAGAATATTATAAAGGATTCTCTATTATTTATTTTCCTTTATATCGATTATCACATACTCTGACTTGCAGCCGGTTTTAAATTGAATTGCCCAATCCGATATACCTGATGTCACAACAAAATTTGTATTTTTGTTTTTTTCATGTCCATAAACTTTGTCATTTTCTCCACTCCATTCGCCTATATAATTTATCGGTATCAGCTGTCCTCCATGCGTATGTCCGCAAACAACTAAATCCACATTAGCCTTTGTCTGGGCTTCAAAATCATGAGGCTGGTGATCCATCACCATCATAAATTTATCTTGCTCCAGACCACTCACTAATGTTTCCATATCCGCCCTCGAACCACTTCTCTGCTCCTCGGAACGGTCCTGCCTTCCTATAATATAAAATCTGTTATCAATTAAAACATTCTCATCCTCAAGAACCACAACATTATTTTTTTCTAGCTCTTTAACTAAATCATTACCATTATATCCCCGATACTCTTCATCATAATATCCCTTATCATGATTTCCAAAAGAAAAAAAGACACCATATTTTGTCTTTAATTTTCCAAGAGCTGCACATGCATCTATCATATCTTGTCTGGAAGTATCATCATCCACATAATCTCCCGGAATAAGCACTACATCCGGATTTTCCTGATTCATTCTCTCCACATACTCTGCCAAACCTTTTCCATCAAACGTTGAGCCGATGTGTGAATCGGAAAACAGTACCACTCTTATCTTTCCTACCTTCTTTTCCGTCTCAATGGTATAGTCTGTTCTCCATACATTATTTGCCAAATACCATCCAACAGTCAAATATATTGCTGTCAGAACAACAGCAAAAATGCCTGAAAAATAAATCTTAAAATTTTTCTTCCTGAATTTTGAAATGATAGAATTAATCAAGTCACATAGCATCCAAATGGCAACTAAATGAAGAAAAATAATAACCGTGTTAATATATCCCATAAAAATACATGAAACTGCCAAAATAGCAACCACCGCGACTATACTGATAATAACTCCAACACGTTTATTTTCTCTTGAAATCTTATGTATTGTTTTAAATTTATAGAATCTGCTTGATAAAAACACCAATCCTGCAATTGTCACTAAGAACAGTAATATCATAATAAATATCCACATCATTTTTTATTCTCCTATTATACTTTTCTAAATTAAATTTGCATTTTCTTTGAAAAATCTATAAACTCAAGAATCTTATTCTTATCCGTATTTAATATTAACCTGCCATCAAAACCAATATCATCCAATAATTCTCTTGCCAATGTAAATTCACCGACCCAGCTTGGGTCGTGGGCATCTGAACTGACTATAATATAAACTCCCTGTTCCATGCATAACTTCAACATCTTTTTATAATTATCATAACAATTTAACCGAAACTCCTTTTTAACCAGAGAACTGTTATTTAATTCCAGTGCAACATGATATTTCTTTGCTGCCTCTACCAATTTTTCATAATTAAGTGGTGTATGGTCATCATCCGGATGGGAAACAAATTTTACTTTTTCATGCTTCATACAGGAAATCATGTTTTTTGTATTTTGCTCTATTCCTGCATCCGTATAACATTCTTTATGAATCCCCACAATTGCATAATCTAACTTATCCACATAATTCTGCTCCAATGATAATGTTCCATCATTTAATACGTTTATCTCACTGCCATGAATCACGTCTACACCATATAAATTTCTTGGTATGACTTTTAAATTGTTATAGTAGAATGGCTCCATTGTTCCAGGAATCCCCGGTGCATGTTCTGCAAATCCGAG
The DNA here is from genome assembly GCF_937958975.1 of uncultured Eubacterium sp. Classification (GTDB taxonomy): domain Bacteria; phylum Bacillota; class Clostridia; order Lachnospirales; family Lachnospiraceae; genus Eubacterium_G. The sequence continues at coordinate 11,246 of NZ_CALGRE010000051.1, forward strand.
TAATTCTAATTTCTTTTCAGCAGCTGCCTGTGCCATCTCTCTGATAGTTCCATAAGCATGTCCGCTTACTAATGTATGTGTATGAATGTCTGCAACAAAATTATAATTCATTTTTACCTCCATTTGTTAATACTTATTTTTACATTGTAATTTTGAGCTTATTGCATGTCAACAAGAAGATTATCAATGGAAACCTACACATATTACTATTCTTATGATTAATTTTATATATTATCAAGTAATATGAATAAATTCATTAAGTAAAAATTCAACACTTTTACTATTTACATGATACGCTTAATGATAAATTTTCGCCCAAAAAGAATCAGTCTTTCGACTGATTCTTTTCATATTTATGATGTCTAAATAATTCTATTTTCTGTTCCGTTTCCTTACCTCTGTCAATATATTTCTGATTTAATAGTAATTTTGTACCTGATGTTCCTTTTCTATAATCTTTTTCATGCTTTTTAAAAAAAGAACATCCTCTACATTCATTTTCTATTAAACAATTTTTTATCTTTACAACAAAGAAATACAATTTTTCCGTTTCATCTTCAGTAAGTATATGTTCACACAAATAATCAGCATATATTTTAGTATATTTTATATATTCATTATGATTGATTAGAAACACGAATTGACAACTATCTAACATTTTCTCAAGTTTTTCTAAATTTGTTAATCGTTCTTGTATATAATATTCATCATAAAAAACTGACTTTTTTAACATGTCAATAGTTATGTTCCCATGCAATATTTCCTTATAAATACGTTCCTTATTTTTTGATGGAAATGTAATATCTGTTAAATGCTGTAATCCAGCCAAATGGAAATATGTATCCATTGTAAAGCGAAGAAATATTTTATGTTCCTTACACTTTCTTCCCAAAACAATATTGTATTCTTTATTCAGCATACTCTTATATTTTATTGCTGAATCATATAGTATATCATTCAAGTTTTCCTCCTTTTGTCACAAAAAGCTCCGCAATAATGCGAAGCTCTTGTCATATTTTCTTTCGGTTAATACCTAGTCAGATTGTGGAAACTATGCAACCCCCAATTAGTCTGTATACGTTACTCGTCTGACCAAGCAACGTACATTCACGACAAACAGACACTCAAGTTGCCTGCTGTTAATATTATACTAGATTATCCTCTAAATTATGTCAATACATCTATTTTAACTTTTTTCGACCATATTACAATTATCTATATTATAATTAATGTCAGCTTTCCCATGTATATAGTCATATTCTATATTATTTCTTCCATATAATCTCCGCAATAATAAACAGTGCCTTGCCCTATACAACAAAAAATCCCTGAATCTCTTATAAATGAAGGATTCAAGGATTTAATTAAGTACAGGGGTGGAAGGAATCGAACCCTCCTCTGGAGTTTTGGAGACTCTTATTCTACC
>NZ_CALGRE010000052.1 GCF_937958975.1 uncultured Eubacterium sp.
TCTCATATCCACAGGAAGATTGTCATGAGCTCTCTGCTTTGAGACAAGCTCCTTATCATTCTTACTATCAACATATCTCAGGAAATACCACGAGGAACCTGCCCATTGTGGCATTGTATTTGTCTCGCGCTTCGCAGGCTTTCCACAGCAAGGACATGTTGTATTTACCCATTCGTCAATTGCTGCAAGCGGTGACTCCCCTGTGCCTGTAGGCTCATAAGATTCTACATCCGGCAACAACAATGGAAGCTGTTCCTCCGGAACAGGAACAGGTCCGCACTCAGGGCAAAGAATAATAGGAATTGGCTCTCCCCAATATCTCTGTCTTGAAAATACCCAGTCACGCAGCTTATAATTGACTGTAGCCTTTCCAAAGCCTTTTTCCTCAATGATATGAGGCGCTTCTTTCTTTAAAACAGCCGACTCCATACCATTCCATTCACCCGAATTAATCATTACACCGGCTGCCTCTGTATAAGCCTCTGTCATATTTTCAATTTCTTTTCCATCCTTCGCAATTACCTGAATAATAGGAATATCAAACTTCTTTGCAAATTCAAAATCTCTATCATCATGAGCAGGTACACACATAATTGCCCCTGTACCATAATCTGCCAATACATAATCTGACAGCCAGATTGGAACTTTTGCGCCATTTAATGGATTCACTGCATAACTTCCCGTAAACACACCTGTCTTTTCTTTTCCCTGCAATCTGTCTACAGATGATTTATTTGCTGCCATCTGGATATATGCCTCCACATCAGCTTTCTTTTCATCTGTCGCAAGAGAAAGCGCCATATCATGTTCCGGTGCAAGAACCATAAATGTCGCACCGTGTAATGTATCCGGTCTTGTTGTGTAAACAGTAATTTTCTCTTCTCTATTCTCCACCTTAAAGTCAACTTCTGCACCATAGGATTTTCCAATCCAGTCCGACTGCATTTTTTTAACCTTTTCCGGCCAGTCCAATTTTTCTAAATCATTCAAAAGTCTATCTGCATATGCTGTAATTTTAAGCATCCACTGTTTTAAATTCTTCTTTGTTACCTCTGCACCACATCTCTCACAACATCCATTGACAACTTCTTCATTTGCCAAACCGGTCTTACAGGATGGACACCAGTTAATCGGCATTTCTTTCTGGTACGCAAGTCCCTTTTTAAACATCTGAACAAATATCCACTGTGTCCATTTATAAAAGTTAGGGTCGGTCGTATTTACTTCCATATCCCAATCATATAAAGCGGCGATTTCATTAATCTGTCTCTTAATATTTTTAATATTTTCTGCTGTAGAAATTGCAGGATGTGTTTTCATTTTAATTGCATAATTCTCTGCCGGAAGACCAAATGCATCCCATCCCATCGGATGGATAATATGATATCCATGCAGCATCTTATATCTGCTCCACACATCACTAATAACGTAACCTCTCCAATGTCCTACATGAAGCCCTGAACCGGATGGATAAGGAAACATATCCAAACAATAGTATTTAGGCTTTGTTGTGTCAGCGTTTATAGGACTCACATCCCAATTGTGACGCCACTTTTTTTCAATTTCCTTATGGTTATAAGGTGTTTTCATAATTATTTCCTCCTAAAAACTGCATGTATATTTATAATGAAACTAACTTTGCGCTTTCAACGTAATCATAGTTTATTATTTTGCTGTTGTTATCTCCTCTGTATTTTTTTCAGAAGATTTTTTTGTCTTTTCTTCTTTTTTCTTTTTCTTATTTTTTTTCTTTGTAGTCTCCTCTAATCCCGCCTTTTTCTTTCGCTTGGATTCTTCTCCCTTTGACGGTTTATATTGGGCGTTTTCTCCGCCTTTCTTTACCTTAATCTCGACCATCACCTGACAGGAGCCCACATTTCCCGATGAATCCTGAGCTTTTACGACAACCGGAAATTTCCCCTCATCTAATTCCTCCTTTTCCACCGTATATGCTGTAATTGTAACATTGCTCTCGTTTGCCGATGCACTGGACTTTACCATATTGGTGATATCTTTGATATTAGATTCTTTATTCATGTCTTTTTTATCCAGACTGTCAACCTCATAAGTAAACAAATTTCTGGAACATGAAACTTTTGGGGGAGTCGTGTCTCTCACTGTAAACTTCTGCGCAATTTTCAATTTTTTACCTGAAGAATATTTACAATGAAACGTAATTTTTGTTGTACCCAATTCATCCGTATCTATTTTGTTGTATTTTAAAGAACCTGTAATATTTTTTCCTTTTTCATCTAAAGCTAAAAGATTTCCCAGATAGTCTGCTTCCTGTCCCTTTTCCACATACACTGTAGATACGCCGCTAACAATATGTCCGTTTTTAATTTTCCTGTATGGATTATTTTTGTCAGGGTCCGTAGGGTCCCACCCACAATATTTGTGTGCTTTCACCGTTTTTCCCGCAGGCATCGGAAGTTTACTTTTCTTTTTCCCATTAACTATCACAATCTCAGTATTCGTTTTACAGTTATCATAAATCCAGTAAGCGTCGCCGGCTGTCAACATAATACATGCACCGGACTTTTGCTTCTTTCCTATGGCTCTGTATGACGTTTTCATCAATGCATAATCATACTTATCCTTGTAACCTGCTGATTGTATCCACGCTTTTTCTCCAAATTGAGTATTATATTTATGCCAGTTTCCATTGATATCAATCCATGCATAAGTGTTAGACGTCTTGTACTTTCCTTTTTTTACACTACTTCCAATAGAACATGAAAAGACTTTATATGGAGTCTTTTTCTTTTTATTCTTTGAATACTGGTACACAATAACAGCATTTAATCTTTTATTCACTTCAATATAATAATCATCAGAACCCTCTATATCTGCCTTTCTGGTCTCTGTCTGAAGACCTTTTCCGTCGAGAGTCCCCGCCTTATCTGCTTCTTTATTTACCTTTCCCTGGAAATACATAAGAATCCCAAAAATAATGCCTGATACCACTAATATCTCAATCATGGTAACAACAATATTTTTAAACTTCTTACTTTTTACCATCTGTTTCATATCCAAAGCAATTACCTCTAATCAATCATTATATAAGCACATTATCAAATATTATACAATATTACACACATTTTTCAAGGAACTGTTATAACAATTTTCGCTTCTATTTCAATATGAGTATCAAAAAATCTTTTTGACACTCATATCTTACTTAAAAACCAATACGACTTATCACATTTTCATACTCATTCCAATCTCTTACATATATATCAACAATTTCTTTTATTTTTTCTGTGTCTACATCACTCGAAAAATCATAAATCCCTACTGTTTTTATACCTGCTTTATGGGCAGTCCTCAAAGAATATAAGGCATCGTCAAAGAGCCATGTGTCTTCCGGACTGCTCCCCATGGTCTTCATTGCCCTATAAAAAATCTCAGGCTTATCTTTTCCCTGCCCCACCTCACTTGTTGTAAATATTTCTTTAAAATATTTCATAAGGCCTAATCGATTAAAAGCTGTTTCTATCATTGGCCTGTCGGTAGATGTCGCCACAGTCATCTCAATTCCCTGAGCATAAGCATACTCAATAAATTTCAAAACATTTTCTTTTGGCACGGCCTCATCCCTATAAAAATCATAAACCATTCCGTTAATTCCACTCATAATATCTTCAATACTATTTGCAAGATGATGTCTTTCTTTTAAATACTTTGCCCCTTCCAGCATGGTAAGTTCAAACATAATCCTGCCCAAATCATAATCAATATGAACTCCCATTTTTTCCAGATAACGCTTTCCTGCATCTACCCAGATAACCATAGAATTAAGTATTGTACCATCAACGTCAAAAATAAATGCTTTTTTCATTTTCCCTCCATCTATCTTATGGCATCTTTCATTTCTTTTACATACTGTCCAACATATGGCACACTGTCCCTTCCATGTTCTGCCACAATTTTTACTATTGCACTGCCCACAATTGCTCCGTCTGCATACTTGCATACCTCGGCAGCCTGTTCCGGTTTTGCAATGCCAAATCCTATCGCACATGGCACATCCGTTGCTTCTTTTACCAGCTTTGTCATTGCCCCGAGATCTGTTTCGATATCTGTCCGGATTCCCGTAACCCCAAGAGATGATACAACATAAACAAATCCCTGCGCAGACTTTGCGATTTTATTAATTCTCTCCTCTGAAGTCGGTGCAATCAAAGGAATCAAATCAATTTTTTCCTTATCACAGTAAGGTGCTAATTCTTCTCTTTCCTCATAAGGACAGTCCGGTACTATCACACCGGAAATTCCACATTCTGCACATCTTCCCATAAATCTTTCTGTTCCATATCTAAAGATAACATTTGCATATGTCATAAATACCAGAGGTATTGTAACCTGTTCTTTTATCTCTTTAATAGAATCAAATAATTTATCTGTTGTACATCCGCCTTTTAGCGCACGCAAATCCGCTTCCTGAATAACAGGCCCTTCCGCAATCGGGTCAGAAAAAGGAATACCTATCTCAATTACATCTGCTCCGGATTTTTCCATCTCCAAAATTAATTTCTGCGTGGTTTCTAAATCCGGGTCTCCACCTGTTATAAAGGCAATAAATGCCTTACCGTTTTTAAATGCCTGACTAATTTTACTCATAAATCTGTACTCCTCTATATCTTGCTATCGCCGCAACATCCTTGTCACCGCGCCCTGAAACATTCACAACAATAATTTTATCTTTCGCCAATGTGGGTGCATATTTTATTGCATAAGCAATGGCATGTGAACTCTCAATTGCCGGTATAATTCCCTCTACTCTTGACAGATACTCAAATGCCTCTACCGCTTCCACATCAGTAATCGCCACATATTTAGCTCTTCCAATATCATGCAGATGTGCATGTTCCGGTCCGATTCCGGGATAATCAAGCCCGGCAGAGATAGAATACACCGGCGCTATCTGACCATCATCATTCTGACAGAACAGTGATTTCATTCCATGGAAAATACCTTCTGTACCATTTGCAATTGTCGCAGCATTTTTAGGATTATCCACACCAAGTCCTGCGGCTTCACATCCTATAAGTTCAACTTCTTTATCCTCAATAAAATTATAAAAGGCGCCCATAGCATTTGAGCCACCGCCTACACATGCAATCACGGCATCCGGAAGTCTTCCTTCCTGTTCAAGCATCTGCTCCTTTATCTCTCTGCTGATAACGCTCTGGAAATCCCTTACAATTGTTGGAAATGGATGTGGTCCCATAACAGAACCTAATACATATAATGTATCATCCATTCTATTTGTCCACTCTCTCATTGCCTCATTTACAGCATCTTTTAAAGTCTGTGTTCCACTGGTTACTGCATGGACTTTTGCACCTAAAAGCTCCATTCTGAATACATTGAGCGCCTGCCTCTCACAGTCCTCTTTTCCCATATAAATTTCACATTCCATATCCATAAGTGCGGCAGCTGTGGCAGTCGCCACACCGTGCTGTCCAGCTCCGGTCTCAGCGATTACTCTTGTTTTCCCCATTTTTTTTGCCAATAGAACCTGACCTAAAACATTATTAATTTTATGGGAACCGGTGTGGTTTAAATCTTCCCTCTTTAAATAAATTTTTGCACCACCTAAATCCTTTGTCATTTTATCTGCATAATATAAAAGTGATGGTCTGCCCGCATAATTATTGAGAAGTTCGTTTAATTCTGAGATAAACTCCGAATTATCTTTATAATAATTGTAAGCCTCCTCTACCTCATTGACAGCAGTCATTAATGTTTCGGGTACATACTGCCCGCCATGAATGCCAAATCTTCCTTTGCTCATAATTTTATCCTTTCTAACCTCCGTTTATTTTGCCAATTCTTCAAGCACTAGTCTCTTATTCTCTGCTTTCATAAATGTCTCTCCGATTAAAACACCATTTACATTGGCTTTTCTCAACCGTTGTATATCCTGATTGGTTTTAATCCCACTCTCAGCTACAAACAATATATTTTCCGGAACCAGTTTTCGAAGACGCTCACTGTTTCCAATATCAACGGTAAATGTTTTTAAATCTCTATTATTTACACCTATCATTCTCGCTCCTGCTTTTATTGCCCTATGAATCTCTTCTTCATCATGCGCCTCCACAAGAGCTGATAAACCTAAATTATCACATATACTAATATATTTGTTTAGAGCCTCATCGTCAAGTATAGAACAAATAAGCAATACACAAGATGCGCCATGAATTTTTGCATCATATATCATATATTCATCTATCACAAAATCTTTGCGAATCAGAGGAATATTAACATTTTCACTAATCTCTTTCAGGTACTTTTTATCTCCCTTAAAATAATCAGGCTCCGTCAAAACGGAAATACATGCTGCGCCTGCCTGTTCATAATCTTTTGCAATATCTACATACGGAAAATTTCCGGCAATAATTCCCTTTGAGGGAGATGCTTTTTTTACTTCACAGATAAAGCTGATATCGTCACCTGCTATCGCTTTTTCAAAAGAAAATTCCCCCTTTTCCATAGATAGCGCCTGCTTTTTCACTTCTTCTAACGGCTTTTCTTCCTGTTCTTTTTTTATTCTAATTCTTGTTGCATCAACTATTTTATCTAAAATCATTTTTTCTCCTATGCCGCAAAACTGTTTGACATTTCAACAAATCTCTCCATCTGTCTCAATGCCTTTCCACTATCAATAGCTTCTCTGGCAATTTCTATTGCCTCTGCATATGACACATCATCTCTTGCTATATAAATACAAGCACCTGCATTCAATAAAACCGCATCTCTTTTTGCTCCTTTTACTCCGCTTAAAATATCTCTTGTTATCTTTGCATTCACCTCTGCCTCTCCGCCTTCCAGGTCTGCCTTTTTACACAAATGAAAGCCATAATCTTCAGGATTAATCTCATAAGACTTAATCTGTCCATCTCTGATTTCACAGACGGTTGTTTTTGCACTCGGTGTAATTTCATCCATTGTATCCTGCCCAAAAACAACCATAGCCCTCTTTACACCAAGTTTTATCAATACCTGTGCAATTGGTTCTACCAGCTTTTCTTCATATACGCCAATGATATTCATATTTGCTCCCGCCGGATTTGTCAGTGGACCGAGAATATTAAATACAGTTCTAATACCAAGCTCTGCCCTTACGGGACCAACATACTTCATAGATGTATGGTACTTCTGAGCAAAAAGAAAACACATACCTATTTTTTCTAACATTTCCTGACTTTGTTTTGGCTCGATTGTAATTTTCGCTCCTAAAGCTTCCAGAACATCCGCTGCACCTGATTTACTGGAAACCCCTCTGTTCCCATGTTTTGCAATTTTGCATCCGGCAGCAGATGCCACAAATGCCGATGTGGTAGAAATATTAAAGGTATTTGCCTTATCTCCCCCTGTTCCTACAATTTCTAAAACATCCATATCATGTTTCAATTTTACACCATTATTTCTCATTCCCATAGCAGAACCCGAAATCTCATCAATGGTCTCTCCTTTCATTCTCAATGCCACTAAATATGTTCCGATTAATGTTGACGGTGTCTCCCCGCTCATAATTTCATCCATAACCGTCATAACCTCTTCATACGATAAGTTTTTTCCTTCTACTAATTTTCCGATTGCCTCTTTAATCATCTTTTATATTCCTCCTAAATTTATATACTAACTTTTCATTTTGTTTATAATTTCAAAAAATTTCCTACAATTATTTTTCCCTTTGGTGTCAAAACCGACTCAGGATGAAACTGTAACCCATATATATTATAATTTTTATGTTTCACAGCCATCACTTCATTATCTATTTCATCAATTGCAATTACTTCTAACGCCTCTTTTATTGTATCCATATTTGCAGATAGAGAATGATATCTTGCCCCTTTAAACTTTCCATCTAATCCCTCAAATATTGGTACATCTTTTAACACTGTCATAATACTCTGCTTCCCATGCATTAGTTGTTTGGCATAAGAAACTTCTGCTCCAAAGACTTCACATATACTCTGATGCCCCAAACACACTCCCAGAATAGGATATTCTGCTTTTAACTCTCTCACAACATCTTCACATATCCCTGCATCCCCAGGTTTTCCCGGCCCCGGAGACAAAATAATATGTGACGGATTTAGTTTTCTTATATCATTTATCGTGCATTCATCATTTCTAACCACTAAGATATCACCACCGGCTAACTCCCCTACCAATTGCACGAGATTATAAGAAAAACTATCATAATTATCAATTAATAATACCATTATCTGTTTACCTCATTTCCTCTCTTTATTGCATCAATTACTGCACCGGCCTTATGAGCACACTCCATATATTCGTTCTCAGGTATACTATCTGCCACAATCCCTGCTCCTGCCTGGACAAATACTCTATCACCTTTTTTTACCGCCGTTCTGATAGCAATACAGACATCCAGATTTCCTGATAAATCAATGTATCCTATCGCTCCTCCATAAACACCTCTTGGCTCTTTTTCTAATTCATCAATAATTTGACAGGCGCGAAACTTTGGAGCTCCGGACAATGTTCCTGCCGGAAGTAATGAGGCAACTGTATCACAACTGTCCTTATCCTCTCTAAGCGTTCCGCAAACTGTTGATGCAATGTGCATAACTTTTGAAAATCTATGAATTTTCATATATTCCTCTACATAAACACTCCCATATTCTGCGATTCTTCCAATATCATTTCTTGCCAAGTCAACGAGCATATTATGTTCTGCCAGTTCTTTCTCATCCTTTAACAAATCAATTTCAAGTTCTTTATCCTGTTCCTCCGTCTTTCCCCTAGGTCTTGTTCCCGCAACCGGAAATGTGGTAAGTTTCCCATCCACTAATTTCACCATTGTTTCAGGAGATGCTCCTGCAATCTGCATATCTTCTGACTGTATAAAATACATATATGGCGACGGATTCGTAGTTCTGAGAACCCTGTAAGCACTCATCAGGCTTCCCTTGTAACCTGCTTCAAATCTTCTTGAGATAACTCCCTGAAAAATATCGCCCTCTCTAATATAATGTTTTGTTTTCTCGACCATCTCACAATATTCTTCCTTGGAAACATTGCACTGAAAGTCTACGTTTTCATCTACTTTCGTCTCAGGAAGAGAGTGTTGGTCAAAAATTAGTGCAATCATTTTTTCAATTTCCAAAAGCGCTGAATGATACCCCTGCAATCCGTCCTTTGCTTTCATATTTGCGATAACCATAATCTTTTGTCTAAAGTGGTCAAATACAATTACTTTATCAAATAACATTAAATGATAATCATCCATATCACTACTCTTAATTTTTAATTTAGGTTCGGCATAAGCAATCATCTCATATCCAAAATACCCTACAAATCCTCCTGTAAATGTGGGCATTCCTTGTATTTTAGGAGATTTATATTTTTCCAGCTGTTCCCTTAACGCATCCATAGGATTTATTGCCACCGTTGTCTCAATCTCTCCACTTTTCTGTGTAACTTTTCCATCTTTACATGCAATATGAAGAACCGGCTCATATCCCAAAAAAGAATACCTTGCCCATTTTTCTCCACCTTCAACACTTTCTAAAAGAAAAAAATTCTTTCCAAAAACCTCCATCTTCCTTAAAAGAGATATTGGAGTAATCATATCTGCATATATCTCCCTGCAAATAGGAATCATACTGTAATCTTTTAGTAATGGTTCAATTTCTTCAAATTTTTGTGTATTCATATTTCCTCCTCAAAAATTATTAACTTTTGGGACAAAAGAAAAGCTTTTGTCCCTTAAAAAAGGGACAAAAGCTCTAATAAACTTCTGCGGTGCCACCCAAATTAATGTATAACACATTCTCTCACTACATACCATCATATGCATTCTCTTTTAACGGCGAGTCTCCGTCAGCGTCTACTTCTATCAACATTATAGTTTCAAGCTGCCCTCCTAAGTCCATTCGTTACTGATAGTTTATTGTCTCACACCTGCCGACAACTCTCTGAAAAACCTCTCAGTTAACTACTTACCCTTAGTCAACGGTTTATCTTTAATAATTTTAAATCCTCTCTTTCAAAAAGTCAAGTTTTAATTCTGTTCTTTTATTTGTCTCTCCTGTACATCCGGTGGTGCCTGTTCATATCTCGACACTACATATTCAAAATCTCCGCTTCCTCCTGTGATGGAACGAAGCGATGTGGAATACCCATATAATTCAAGCATTGGAACTTCGGCTTCTATCAACTGTTTTCCATCCACTGGTGTCATATTCAGAATACGTCCACGCCTCTTGTTTAAATCACCCATAATATCACCGGAATATTTATCCGGAGCAGTTACACTCAACATAGCAATCGGTTCTAATAAAACTGGAGCTGCATCCATAAATCCATTCTTAAATGCAATAATGGTTGCCATCTTGAAAGCCATTTCTGAAGAATCAACCGGATGATAAGAACCGTCAATTAATGTTGCCTTGACCCCCACAACCGGATAGCCTGCAAGGGGACCTGCTTTCACACACTCTTGCAGTCCCTTTTCTACTGCCGGGAAGAAATTTCTAGGAACTGCGCCCCCAAAGATTTTTTCTTCAAATTCGTATGGCTTAGATAAATCTCCTGAAGGTTCAAATTCCATAACAACATCACCATACTGACCATGTCCTCCGGATTGCTTTTTATGTTTTCCCTGTACCTGTGCCTTCTTTCTAATCGTTTCCCTAAAAGCAATTCTTGGTTTATCCAGCTCTATCTTAACCTTATATCTGTCTTCTAATTTTGATGCTGCAATCATTATCTGCTGTTCACCTATTCCATAAATCAAAGACTGCCTGTTTTCTTCATCAATCACAGTCTTTAATGTCAAATCCTCGATACACAGCTTTGTCAAAGCCTGCGCCATCTTATCTTCATCACCTTTATTCACTGCATGATAAGCCATATAAGTATATGGTTTTGACATCGTAGTTGGATGATATTCTATCGGCCATCCACGCGTAGATAATGTATCTCCGGTTCTTGTACTGGCTAATTTTCCTATTGCCCCAATATCACCGGAATATAATTCGCTTACTTCTATTACATTTTTTCCACGCATCACATATAATTTATTTAATTTTTCTTCAACATCCTTTGTTGCATTATATACGGTATCTCCAGCTCTTAAAATACCCGTTCGAACTTTTACCAGAGAATATTTTCCAACAAAAGGGTCCATAATTGTCTTAAATACATAGGCTGAAACAGGTTTTGCACAGTCGAAATCAGCTTCCACCTCTTCTCCTGTGTCAATATTTGTTGCCTTTTTCATTACCTCTGCCTTATCAGCACTTGGGAAATACTTTTCACACGTCTGAAGAAAACTGTTTACCCCCTGGCAGCTCACTCCCGAACCAATCTGTACCGGTACGATATCACAACTGATAACGCTCTTTCTGAGCGCCTTAGAAATTTCTTCGTATGTAAATTCCTCACCTGAGAAATATTTATCCATCAATGCCTCATCAGACTCTGCAACAGCTTCCATCAGCTGCTCCCTGACCGGCTCCAATTCCGCAGCTACACTATCCGGAATTTCCATCTCTGTATAGTTACCTGCATCATCTAAGAATTTACGTCCTCCCATTTTAACTACATTTACATATCCAGTAAGTTTTTCTTCTTCTATAATTGGCAAATGAAATGGAGCAACCTTCTTTCCAAACATATCTTTTAACTGCTCCACAGTCTCCATATATTTGGCATTTGAATCATCCATATTTGTCACAAAAAAGATTCTAGGAATCTGCCTTCTCTCACAAATCTCCCATGCCTTAACTGTTCCAACTTCAACTCCTGCCTTACCATTTACTACAATTACGGCAGCGTCCGCAACGCTCATCGCATCTTCCATTTGTCCGACAAAATCAAAATATCCCGGTGCATCCAGAATATTGATTTTTAGTCCGTTCCACTCAATCGGAACTACGGAAGCACTGATAGAAAATTTTCTGTTTATTTCCTCCTTATCGTAATCACTAATGGTATTACCATCCTCTACACGTCCTTTTCTGGTAATCACACCTGTAGCATATGCTACAGCTTCTGCAAGAGTTGTCTTTCCCGCCCCTCCATGACCAAGAAAGACAACGTTTCTGATATCCGATGTCTTATAAACATTCATATATCTACCTCCTTTTATTTAATTTTCATCATATCCGTCAGTGAAAAATTTACACCTCAACTATATGTATTTATTCTACTCTATATAATATGACAATACAAGGAAGGTTAATATTTTAACAAGGTGTTTTATAAATTAAATTAAGGCGCCAAAACATGGCACCTTAATTTAATATCCATTATTATTTATTACCTGCACTTATGTATGCAGTCCCTTTATAATCTATTTTTGAATATCCTTGATTCACAATAGAAAGAATATTTGTATACAGATATTCGTGTGAATTTTGATTGTTCATCAAACTTCCCTGATAAAGGATATCTGCCACCTCATAAGCCGAATATGTTTTTGCATCGGTATACACATACGACCCATCAGATAGCTCTGCATATGCCTTTACTTTCCATTTTTCGCTATATTCTGCCGGCTGTTTCGACGTAAACTTTACTGTCATTGCATAACTGGATGCAATATTAGAATCTGAAACTTTTTCAGTCAGCAATCCCTGACCTGTACTTTCAAAACTCTTCACATACTTGTTTGTGCTTCCAACATAAAAATCTTTTTCCTGTACATAGTCAGCAAGGGAATATAACATACCTGAGCTCACAACTTCTTTTCCATTGATTACAGAATCAACAGAGTATACTGTTCTCATTCCTCCAATTGTGGCACTAATCTGATAACCGTTTATTTCTATTCCTCCATCAATTGTCTTTGTTCCCTGAGGCATTTCCTGTGGTGTTATGGTTGGTCCATAAACCTCCAAAACTGTTTTTCCATAATCATCTTCCGTGAAATGGATTCTATCAATGCATAATCTTCTTGGCTCAGTTGTCGTGAGATTACTATGACAATGATACACGATAAACATCTCACTTCCATCCGGAGTGGCAACAATACCGTGATGACCTGCTCCATGAACTAATGTATTGGACTGCATAATCGGATTATTTTCATATTTAGAGTATATTCCAAGAGGACTCGTACCGGTTGCATATCCACTTCCATAATAATCACTTTCAAAATGGGAACCTGAATATGTAAGATAATATACACCATCCTTTTTAAGCATAAACGGACCTTCTACTACTTTTGCCTTATTTGTCTCCCATGATTCTTCCGGTGAAATAAGACAGGTGATTGTCGAATCATCCATTGTCTTCATATCTGCATTTAATTTAGCACCATAAATATAATTTCCATCCGCGACTCCGTTTTTACCATAAAAGCGGACAAAATAGATATAATACTGACCATCATCATCTTTAAATACATGCGCATCAATCTCTTTGCCCTCGTGCATTGGCTTTCTCTCATCTGCCCTCTGTTTAAATGGTCCCAATGGCGAATCACTTGTAGCTACACTCAAGTGTTCGTTTGCCACATAGTACATATAAAAAATACCGTCTTTTTCTATCAAATCCGGAGCCCAGAAACCTGAATCTCCATACACATCATCCTTTGACAAAGCCCAGCCCCTGTCCGTCCAATTTACCAAATCAACAGAAGAATATACCTTAAATCCCTGATTTGCATTCTCTGTATTTGTGGCATACATATAATAAACTCCATTATGATATAATACATCAGGGTCAGCGCATGAATTTAAAACTGAGTTAGTATAAGTTTTGTCAGGAACTTCCGGTTTGTATGCACTTACCTTAAGATTCTTGAAAGATGCACCTGCAAGCCAATGCCGAAATCCAACGGTTCCACTTGAAAAGTCATTATCGACTGCTACTATTTTTGCATAATTCTTTCCATTATAATTGACATATCCTTTTATTTCATTTCCCGATACAGCCACAGAAACATGATAATATTTGTTATATTCTACAGTCATCTTCTTTTTGGCAATCTCAACCCACTGATTTTGGTGTACTTTTCCAAGTATTGCCTCATTCTTTAAAGCATCAATTCCAAAATAATATCCGTCATATCCATCCGAAACTCCACTATACGGATTATTAACCCTGAAAATAATTCCTCCCTGATTGCTATTTTTACTGCTGTCTTCTTTCACTCTAATATCTGCTTCTACCACAAAATCATCAAAGCTTTTATCTGATACTACTATCTTATTAGAATTTCCATCATTAATTGTCAAAGTATGATTACTGTATACCGGTGAACCGGAAACCAAACCCGGATAATATTGTAATCCATTAGAGTTCGTAAAATCATTATGATACAATAAACTTCCTGTTCCAGGAATTACAGCCTGTTCACTGCTATGTGTATAGTCACTGTAATCAAAATTCTGTAAATAATTTTCAAATACAGGAGTCCACCATTCTTTATAACCTGTTGCAGTTGGATGAATGTTATCTGCCATATATCTGGCATAATCTGATGCACTCACATTTCGCATAGACTCGTTATTCCATAAATCAATAATTCCTATATGCCATTTTTCCTGAAGTTTATACAATGCATCTACCATTGCCTGATAATTTGGACTATTATAATACGTGTTTGTATAGAATGTCACAGGACAATCCCATGTGTTTTTTGCATAACTAATAATATATTCCATAGCTCCTATTATCGTTGATTTATCGAAATCAGACGAATTATAGGAATTGCTTATGCTTCCCAGCGGAAGATTTTTGGAAGCATCATTTGTTGAAAGCTGACATATAAAGTGGTCGCACTCTGCCGTACTGTCTAAATTTTTGAGCATACGCTGAATATATGACGTAGAACCATTATCCACTAACGTAGTCCCTGAAACTGCCTCTTTCACACATGTACATCCATTTCTCTGTGCTATATAATCCACAAAAGATACACCTCCGGAAGCATAACCATAGGTTACTGACGAACCTAGGAAGAAAAATGTCTTTCCTTTAATATTTGGCTGCATATTTTCTCCTCCCTTCCCAAGAACATCCATCTGATAAAATCTCTGATTACCGGAAAAATGGTCAATAGAAATCAACACTTCATTGGAAGCTGTTTCAATCATCCCCGGAGCATACGCACCGGAACCATCTGTCCATATCGGAGTCAAATCTCCCCATGTCTCAAAATTATTCAACGTTTTAATATATTTGATATGAGTTCTTCTCTTGGATACGACTTCTGACGATGCATCCGGTGTTCCTCCAAAATCCTCATCTGTACAAAATACAACACCCACCGGACCATTTCCAACACGAATCGCCATTGGACAATATGCGTTATATCTTCTACCGGAGGCTGAGTCTATCTTACTCTCATAGACAATTTTTCTTCCGGAATAGTTCCATGTACGTCCTCCGTCAAAAGACTGTATTGCACGAACAACATTAGAATATACACCACCGGACCTGTCATCTTCAATACCCTCAGTGACAACCATAATCCTGTTATTTCCTAAATCAACAACAGAAGCCATCCCATCACGCACAAATTTGGAAGCATTTGCATCTCTCGAAGCGGCAACTACTCCATATTTATCCCAGGAACCTGTCAAACCATTCCGCCCCTGCATTGCAATCCATTGAGCGCCACTCACACCGTTTTGTGTAGCCAAAGGCTCCGAATCATAATAACATTGTAAATCTCCATTTTGTGCTATAAATAACCATGGAGCACCTACAAACTGCGAACACCCTGCAATAACTGTACTGTCATAAACCCAGTCATATCCGCCATTATCGCTTCTGCAAATCACAACGGCATATTGATTACTTGCATTTTTTTCACGAAAGGCGCAGAATATGGTATCCGTCTGCGGCACCGCAAGAAACATTACATCACCATAATTGATGTTATCATTACTTGCTACTGTTCCAATGCGGCTCCATGAAGTCCCCTTATTGGAACTTGACCATACCTCTATGGCATGACCGGAACTTCGTCCGCCAATCACCACACCATCTTTGCGCGTTGTCATAGAGCGAATCGGTCCCGAACCATAATAAAGTTCACTTATCTCACTTGCCGAAATCACCCTGGGAGCTGTCGTAAATATCATGGTAAAAACCATAATACCTACCAAAAAAACACTTAAACATTTTTTCATTACTGTTTCTCCTCTCAATTTTTTCTGTTAAGTTATTCATCTCTCCACAATATATTGATATTTTACTTCATCTAAAATACCAATACAAGTATATTATTTTTTGAAAATGTATCTGTTTTCGTTTCATTTTCCTCTTGAACTTTTCACGTTAAAGTGTTACACTTTAACGCATTGAATTATGACTGTAAAAATAGAAAGGATTGATTCTCATTTCTTTTTTTATTATAATCTTATCTAAATGCAAACAGCCGCTTTCACAGCGGCAGAATGGAGATTAATATGAGAACTCTTGATAATTTAACATTTGGTTTTATAGGAATAGGACTGATTGGCGGCTCTGTAGCAAAGGCTCTCCGTCGTGTATATCCCAGTTGTAAAATAATAGTATTTAACCGAGGCGCAAAGCCGAGAGTGTTGGCAATGAATGACGGCACAGCAAACATTGCCGTTGACTCTGTTAACAATACATTCAGCGAATGTGATTATATTTTTCTCTGCACCCCTGTTGAAAAAAATGTAGAATACCTTAAGATTTTAAAAACCATTATAAAAGACGATTGTATTATTACTGATGTCGGAAGTGTCAAAGAAAATATCCATAAAGCAGTGAAAATATTAGATATGGAGAAAAATTTTATTGGAGGACACCCAATGGCAGGCTCTGAAAAGACGAGCTACGAACACGCGAGCGACAGACTTTTAGAAAACGCCTACTATCCCATCACTCCGACAGATGCTGTCGATAACAAATATATAGAAGAATATACGCAGATTGTATCAGATATTGGAGCAATTCCTATAAAAATTGACTATAGAGAGCATGACCGTGTTGTTGCGGCTATCAGCCATCTACCGCATTTAATTGCTTCTAGTCTCGTAAACTTAGTAAAGCATAATGACAGCAAACTGGAATATATGAAAACATTTGCTGCCGGTGGTTTTAAAGATATCACAAGGATTGCCTCCTCTTCTCCGGAAATGTGGGAACAAATATGTATGACGAACAATATCAATATTAGTCATATGCTTGGTTTATACATTGAAGATTTAAAGAAAGTACAAAACGAATTAGATACGAAAAACGGACAGGCTATCAATGATATGATTTCTGAGAGTCGTGATTATCGGGATAATTTAGATGAACACAATAACAGTATTATCCAGAGAAGTTACAGTGTTTTTTGCGATATTATCGATGAATCCGGTGCCATTGCCACAATTGCAACAATTCTGGCAACCAATGGTGTCAGCATTAAAAATATCGGTATTATTCATAACAGAGAACATCAGGAAGGGGTCCTTAAGATTTCATTTTATGATGAAGTTTCTGCCAAAAAGGCAATCGAGCAATTAGAAAGACATCGATATAGAGTTTTTAAACATTAATAAAACTGTTTCGCAGGAAGAGGAAAGTTCCCTCGCTTCGCTACGGCGGAAAGGTGCAGAGGCGCGAAAAGGCTGTTGTTTATGCCAACCCGTGCCTCGAGAACTCTCTGTTCTTCTTAGCAGATACTTTCCAATACATCAAAATAATTTTCAAATGTTTTTCTGCAACACATTGGATTCTTAATTATAACGCCATCCACTAATAGCCCTGCCATTGCAAAGCTCATTGCAACACGGTGGTCCTCATAGGTCTCAACCTCTCCACCATGCATTTTTTCCGGTACGATAACAATATCTGTTCTACCATCCGCCTCTAAAATTTCTGCATTACAGCCTAATCGTCTTAGCTCCTTGACAATCACTTGGACTCTGTCAGATTCCTGTCCCCTTATGTGTCCTACATTTTGAATCGTTGTCGGAGTTTTAGCAAACGCAGCAACAACAGCCATTGTAAGCGCCTGGTCTGAAAAATCTGACATATCAATTTCTAACCCATTATATTCTTTGACATCTACTGCATTCACTTCTATTCCCTGTGGTAAATCATTTATGACGCATCCCATTTTTTGTAGTACATCCAAAAATTTTATATCTCCCTGCATGGAGTTAAGGTGCAATCCCCTCACAACGCTTTTTACTCTCAATAAAATCGCCATTGCATAAAAATAACATGCTGCCGACATATCCGGTTCAATATCATATTTCTTTATATGAAAATCTTGTTTTTCAATATAATATGTGTTTTCAACTTTTTTATATTGAATACCAAACTGCTCTAACATCCTCAGGGTTATTTTTATATATGCTCCACACACTCTCTTTCCTGTCAGCTTTACATTCATACCATGAATTGCTGATGCCATAAGTAACGCACTGGCATACTGGCTGCTTGTGGTCGTATCAATAATAATATCTGTTTTATTAATTCCTTTTGAATGTATTTCAAATGGAAAATGTCCCTCCTTTTCGAGACAATTTATTACTACCCCTTTGTGCCTTAAACTGTCAATAAGTTCCTGCATCGGTCGCTTTTTCATCTGCTCTGAAGAGTCTAAAACATAGTCACCACCACATACCGAAAGTAAAACTGTCATAAATCTTGCTGCTGTTCCCGCACTGCGCACATGGATGGCAGCAGAATTATTTGGAATATTTCCATTCTCACCTTTAATTGTGACAACACGTTTTCCTTCGTCAATACCAACCTCAAAACCCAATTTTATCAGACAATCTAAGAAAGCTCTTGAATCATCACTAAATAAAACACCTCTGAGCTCACACAGACCATCTGATATGGCTGCAAGCATTAACGCCCTGTTTGTAATACTTTTGGAGCCTGGAACTTCTACACTAATATTATTTTTTTTTGTTACTTTTTTTACAAAATATTTATCCATATCTTTTAAAAGACTTCCTTTTTTGTTTTAAAACTTCTCATTTAATGAATCAACATTATTTTATAAACATCGCATCGCCAAAACTGAAAAAACGATACTTTTGCTTTACCGCAATATCATAAGCATTTAACACATTTTTCCTTCCTGCAAGTGCGGACACTAACATAAGTAATGTGGATTCCGGAAGATGAAAGTTCGTAATCAAACAATCTATTGCTTTAAACTGATAACCCGGATAAATAAAAATTTGTGTCCATCCACTTCCGGCATGAACAATTCCCTTTTCATCCGTAACTGTTTCTAATGTTCTCGTACTCGTTGTTCCAACAGAAATAATTCGTCCTCCATTTTTTCGACAAGTATTTATAATTTCTGCATCTGTTTCATCTACCATATAAAATTCAGAATGCATATGATGCTCTAATATATTCTCTACTTTTACCGGTCTAAACGTCCCAAGCCCTACATGAAGTGTTACATGAGCTATCTTTACCCCTTTTTCTTCTATCTTCTGCAATAACTCTTTTGTAAAATGCAAACCTGCCGTAGGTGCTGCCGCTGAGCCTTCATTCTTAGCATATACAGTCTGATATCTGTTTTTATCCTCAAGCTTATGGGTTATGTACGGAGGCAGTGGCATTTCTCCTAAACTGTCAAGAACTTCTTCAAAGATACCTTCATACTGAAATTGTATCAGCCGATTTCCTTCTTCCACAATATCAATCACTTGTCCGGTTAATCTGCCATCTCCAAAACTTATTATAGTCCCCGGTTTGCATTTCTTCCCCGGCTTCACTAATGTTTCCCAGATATCGTTTTCTTTTCTCTTTAGCAGCAAAACTTCTATATTGGCATCCGTACCTACTTTTTGTCCATAAAGTCTTGCAGGTAGAACCTTTGTATCATTGATAACTAAACAATCTCCCTCGTTGAGATAATCAACTATCTCTTTAAATACATGATGTTCTACATTTCCATTTTTTTTATCAAGAACCATCAGCCTTGAACTGCTTCTGTCTTCTAATGGGTCCTGGGCAATCAATGATTGAGGTAAATCATAATAGTAATCATGTAGTCTCATTTTCTTTTCGTCACACATTTCCTTCATCCTCTTTCTACATTCTTCTAACTGTTTATTATTTCTGCACTATCTAACACAATAGTAAAAGGTCCATCATTGCACAAACTTACCTGCATGTCTGCTCCAAACTCTCCCTTTTCTACTATTTTCACCTGTTTCTTACACTCGGAAATAATATATTCATACATCTGATTTGCCATCTCAGGACTCCCTGCATTGATAAAAGATGGTCTGTTTCCTTTTTTACAATTAGCATACAGTGTAAACTGTGAAATCAGCAGTAATTCTCCTTCTACATCATGCAATGCCAGATTTGTTTTTCCATTTTCATCATCAAATATTCTCATACCAACCAGTTTTTGTATCATTTTATCTGCGATTTGCTTTGTATCATCGTTAGAAACGCCAATCAATACCACAAAACCTTTATTAATTTTTCCGACCACATTTCCCTCAATAGAAACGCTTGCTTCACTTACTCTTTGAATTACAAACTTCATTTTCTGCTCCTCTTCTCTAAATCTGCATATTAGTTTACAATAACTTTTGTCCTTTGTAAAATATCAAATTATCTTTTTATATTCTGATAATAATAAATTGCTAATTGGGTTCTGTCACGAAGTGATAATTTTTCTAAAATAGAACTGATATAATTTCTAACAGTTCCCTCACTTAAATAAAGTTCCTCCGAAATTTCTTTATTACTGTAACCTTTTGCCACCCATACAATGATTTCATGCTCTTTTTCGTTAATGCCGTATTTATTAAAATCAAACACATCATTTGTTTTCATTAATTCCGGTATTTTATGTACAATTTTTTCTCCAAAAACACTTTGTCCCTGACAGACAGCATAAAGTGCCGGTAAAATCCCCTCAAAATCCTGTTTTAAAATATAACCTTTTGCCCCTACCTGCAAAGCCTTTAAAATATACTCATTATCAAGAAAAGTTGTCAGCAATATTATTTTTGCCTCCGCATTATTTTCTATTATTCTTTCTGCCGCTTCCAGACCATTCATTTCTTTCATTTGAATGTCCATTAGCATTACATCAGGACAATATTTCTCATACAACTCTACTGCCTCTTTTCCATTTTTCCCTGTACAAATAACTTCAATATCTTTATCTGACTCTAAAATAGTCTTTAATGACATTGCGACTAATAAATCATCATCTATAATAATAATTTTCATTTTTTCCTCACTTTAATAAATACCTTATTTTTTTATTATAATAAAAATCTCAAATCCGTTTTCATTTTTAATATTTATATTCCCTCCGATTTGTTCCACACGTTCTCTCATGTTTATTAAACCAATCCCCGAGTCATTACTTTTTTTAATCGTACCGTTATCTTCCACACACAGTTGATAAAAACCGGGATGTTCTCTCAAAATAATAGAAATTTTATCAGCATTACTATGTTTTGCGATGTTTGACATTGCTTCTTTTATTGTAGCAATAAAACAGTATTTTACACTCTTTGGAATCGTGTTTGACATATCATACTCTAATCTTAAATCATACTTTTCACTCATTTCCTTTGTGGCATCCGCAATAACCTGTTTTAAATCCACTGCATCATCATGAAGATTATGCACACTTTTTCGAATACTTGTCATTGCCAGATTTAAAGTGTCATTTACACTCTCTAATTGAGACTGTAAGGGTTCTTCTTTATAAATTGTTTTGAGAGCACCAACCTGTAAAATAGAACGTGTCAGCATATGACCTACATTGTCATGTATTTCTCTTGCAATACGATTTCTTTCCTTGAGCGTTGCCAGATATACCTCATAATCCTGCTTTTCCAATAATTCTTTATTCTTTTCCCGTAACAGCATATCACGTTCCTTACTTGTATCCCTTAACACAATTAATTTATTTTCTAAAATCTCCAAATGACTGGAGTAATATGCCAATAGTGCCGACAATATTAATGTAAATAGCATAACAACACAGCTCCACAACTCAAAGCCACTGATAAACGGAATAAATACAATAAGAACTAAATATGTATAATATTTTTGATACCAAATGCCGTGATACAAAATTACCGGCAAAAATAGGAAAAACATTGGCCATTTGATGCAAAAAAGTACATACCCACACAAAATACCAAACCAAATTTTGGGGTTGTCTACATATATAATGGCAGAGATAATTGAAAGTGCAGATAATATAAAAATAACTGCACCCACAAAATCACTTAATGCTACCGTAACTATAGCACATATAATAAAAAGTATTAAATTATCTACTATTTTTTTCATATTATTACTTACCTTTGAATGACAAATGTCATATACTTTGCTGACATTATGCACTTATTTTTTTTCAGCTTATTTATTATACTATAATCACAATAAAAAAAACAGATAAATTAAGGAGACATACTATGGATACAACGATTGTAAAAGTTGATAATTTAGTGAAACGCTATAAAGAACTTGTTGCATTAGACCACTTTCATCTTGAAATTAAAGAGGGAGAGATTTTTGGATTATTAGGTCCGAACGGTTCCGGAAAGACAACAACTATAAACTGTATTTTATCCCTTCTATCTTATGATAAGGGTTCTATAGAAATTTTCGGCAAAAAAATGACACCGGATTCCTATGATATAAAAAAGCAAATCGGTGTTGTCATGCAAAATGTAGCTGTATTTCAGGAACTTACAGTCTATGAAAATATTGATTATTTTTGCAGTCTCTATATTTCTGACAAACAACTTCGTAAGCAATATGTTCAGGAAGCTATCGATTTTGTTGGCTTAAATGAATTTAAAAAATTCTATCCAAAAAAATTATCCGGTGGACTTCTCAGAAGATTAAACATTGCCTGTGGAATTGCACATAAACCAAAACTCATTATTTTAGATGAACCTACAGTTGCAGTTGACCCACAGAGCCGAAATAATATCCTGGAAGGAATCGTTCAATTACAGCAACAGGGCGCTACTATCATTTATACTTCCCACTACATGGAAGAGGTTGAACAAATATGTACCCGTATTGCCATTATGGACAAAGGTAAAAATATTGCACTTGGAACCAAAGATGAGTTAAAACAGATGATAAAAAAAAGTGAGACAATTTCCATCGAAATATTTAACCTGAGTGATAATGAACTTTCAGAAATTAAAACATTACCTCACGTTTATAATGTATCATATAAAGAGCATTACCTTGAAATTTTATATAGCGGCGGAAAACATAATCTTTTACGAATTCTTGACTATATGAAATCAAAAAATATTACTTTTGGACGTGTCTATTCAGAATTACCAACTTTAAATGATGTTTTTCTTGAAATAACCGGCACAGAACTCAGAGATTAGGAGGGATTTATGTTACAGACAATAAAATACGCATTTTTGCGGCTTCTTCGCAATAAAAACGAATTTTTCTGGATTTTACTTTTCCCAATTATACTTGGAATATTTTTTAAAATGGGTTTTTCGGGTATGAATGAATCTGACGAATTTTCTGCCATCCCGGTAGCTATTGTCAATGAAAATGCTGAAAACTTTTCTTTATTTCAAAAAGTTGCTGATTCTCTGGACAAAAACAGTAATGAATCTATGTTAGATATTACTTACACATCTAACGACAAAGCACAGACATTGCTGGAAAAACAAAAAATAGTCGGAATACTTACTGTTTCTGATACTGTCAAACTAACTATTTCTGCTAATATGCAAAATGATACCATAAAACAGAGTATTTTAAGTTCATTTGTTAAACAGTACAATACCTCACAAAAAGCGGTTTCAACGATTGCTGAACAGCATCCTGAAAAACTACCTGATGCTATTCAAATGATGAACAAGGATTCTTCCTACAATAAAAAAGTTTCTCTTACCGATAGAGAAAACTCTGACACATTTACACAATATTTTTATAATCTTCTTGCTATGGCATGTCTTTTCACTGCCACAGCCGGTATGAGAATTTCAATACATAATCAGGGAAATCTTTCATTACTTGGTGCGAGACGCTGCATTTCTCCAATGCATAAACTAAAATCTATTATCGGAGAACTGATTGCATATGTTCTCTTTAACTTTGCATGCAATTTCATCGCTTATACTTTTATTGTGCTGGTGCTTAAAATAGATTTAACAGCACATCTTCCACTGGAAATTTTAACATTGTTTATTGCGACGTTAACAGGAATTTCTCTAGGTTTCTTTATCGGTTCCTTTGGAAGTGCCAGCGAACACATTAAGGAATCCATCTGTTGGATAATATCAATGTTATTTTGTTTTATGAGCGGACTTATGATAGGAAATATGAAACTAATCATAGAAACTTTCTGTCCGTTTTTAAACAGAATAAATCCGGCTGTCCTCATATCCGATTCCTTTTATTCTCTGTCTGTATATAACACCTATGACAGATATGCAAAAAATATAATCACTCTCACTATCATGATAGTTGTATTTACATTGGGAGGATTTCTACTTACCAGGAGGAAAAAATATGCAAGTCTTTAATTTATTTTTTAAAATAGCTAAAAAACGTTTAATCTCAGCAGCTATTTATCTTATACTATTTATCATTCTAACTATAATGATGAGTGCAAACGCAAAAGATAATAATGAAAAAAATTTTACTGTTTCCTCTCTTGATATTTGTATTATTGACCGCGATAACAGCACAGCCAGCAAATCACTCACAAACTTTTTAGGAACTTCTCACAATATTGTAGACCTAAAAACGGAAGATAGGGATATTTTACAGGATAACTTATATTACCAGAATATTGACTATATTCTTACAATAGAAAAGAACTTTGAACAAAAATTAATTTCCGGTGAAACACAAAATCTTGTATCCTATAGTCAGTTATTTGACAGTATCAGCAGTCATTTTGCCGGTCAGCAAATAAATGAATATATAGATACAATGAATCTATATCTCGCAGGAGGATTTTCTTTGAATGATGCATTATCCAAAACAACTTCCTCTCTTTTAAACACAAATGAGATAACTATGATAGATTTTGAAAATGAATCCATTTCTTCCTCAGATACTATTTTTTACTATTTCCAATATGTTCCTTATGTTATGCTGTCTATGCTTATTGTAGGCTTAGCACCAATATTAATTACATTTCGGAAAAAAGATGTTAAAAGCCGTATCGACTGTTCCTCATTAACACTGCGCTCCAAAAATATTCAGCTAACCTTAGGATGTATTGTTTATGGTCTCGCGCTATGGGTTTTATTTATTATTCTTGGAGGTTTCTTCAGTGGATTTGACATACTATTCAGCACGAATGGCATTTTATGTATAATAAACAGTCTACTGTTCTTAATGGTTTCTATTGCGATTACTTTACTTGTTAGCACTATTACTTTATCAGATAATGTTTTAAATATGATTTCAAATATCATTGGACTGGGAATGAGCTTTTTATGTGGCATTTTTGTTCCGCAATGGCTATTAGGACACACCGTGATATCTATTGCACGCTTCCTTCCCGCTTATTGGTACATTAAAGTTAACAATATGATATCCGGATTTTCGGGTGATAAAATGTCATACTCTGATTACTGGATATACATTGGTATCCAAGGAATCTTCTTTGTGGCAATTATGTCCATATATTTTGTCACATCCAAACAGAAAAAAACAAGAAAATAAGATTTATTTTACTACAAAAGGAATGGGGAAACTCCCCATTCCTTTTTAAATTAAACTGTATTCTTTTAAAAGACTTTGTTGATATTCTTCATCCTCTACAGACTTTTTTAAATCATCCAAACGACCATCCATAATCAGTTTCTGATTCAATTGATTAATCAATTTACTTCCTTCGACTCGACCTTCTGCTCGACCTTCCGCTCGACCTTCTGCCAGCCCTTCCTTTCTAGCAGCTCGTTTTTCGTCTCTCAATAGCAATTCCATGTACATATATTCTTTTCTCCATTTCTTACTATCCTTAATACTCTTTACTTCTTTTTTAAGTATAGCAGAAAATTCGCCGTTCGTAAACTCGCCGTTTATACAATTCAAAAACTCTTTCAGAGCATTACTTACTTCTCCTCTACTCCCTTTTGAGTTTAAAAAGATTGTTGTAGTCCCATCTTCTAATTCTATATTCTCAGAAGAATTATTATAAGAATTAGCTGTAAATACATATTTATAATAACCTTTTTTAAAAATATCGAATGTACAAATAAAAATAACATAGCTATGATTTAATGCCTCATATTCATTTCCCTTTTCCAGCAAATCCAAATCTATTAAATCATGATAATATCTGCTTCTTTTGGGAAGATTGTCATTCTCTGTATTTTGTACCTCTACATTATAAACTACATCCTCTTCATCTTTTACATATACATCCAAACGTATTCCTTTTGCGTCACCACGAATCTCTATTGTCTTCTCATAAGCAGTATAATCAATTTTTACTACTTCTTTACCAATAATCTCAGACAAAATCTTTTTACATAGTTTTTCATTGAGCATAACTTTCTGAAATATGTAATTATCAGCCAAATTAAGCTCTTCCCACTTTTTACCCAAAGGCATTCCTCCTAAAATATATTCCCAGCTAGGTAAAACAAAGGCACCTTTCATATTTATTATATATATTATTTACTTTTTTGTCAATAATTGTATATGTGATATTTTACATTTATTACGATACATTAATTGTTTGATAAAAAAGAGATTAACCAACTGACAGTTAACCTCTTTTACTTTTAAAACTATTATATTATCCTCTAAGTTGTATTCCCAACGCCTCAAGACCATTTAAAATTTTCTTCATTGCTCCTGCAACATCATTCTCTTCTAATGTTCTATCTTTTGCCCTGAATACAATAGAATAAGCCACTGATTTATAACCAGCCTCTATCTGGTCACCCTCATAAATATCAAACAACTTATAACTCTCTAATATTTTTCCTCCCCTCTGTTCAATCACAGCTTCAATTTGACCAACTAATACTTTCTTTGGAACTACCATAGATATATCTCTAGTCACAGCCGGGAATTTTGCAATCCCCTCATACTTTTTATCAAATGTTGCCATTTGATAAATATATGGCATATCAATAACCACAATATATACTCTTGACTTTATATCATAATTATCAAGAACCTGAGGATGTACTTCACCGAGATATCCAATCACAGTATCATTGTATATAATATTTGCCTGACGTCCCGGATGGAGAAATGGCTTTCCTGACTCAGCATCATAACTTACTTTTTTCTCAATTCCTACCTGACCTAAAAATTCTTCTACAACACCTTTCATTGTAAAGAAATCTCCTTCACCATAAAAACCGAGCGTAAACTGCATTCTCTCGTCCGGAAGGTCTGTCACCGGAACCTCTTTTGGAAGATAAATATTTCCCATTTCAAATAGTCTTACATCTTTATTTCTTCTATTATAATTTGTAGCAAGAGATGTAAGCATACCGTGTAACGGTGTTGTCCTCATTACACTAAAATCTTCTCCGAGTGGATTGGAAATAGTCACTGTTTTTCTCAACTCGCTGTCAGATGGCAATAACAGCTTATCAAACACCTTAGGGCTTTCAAAAGAATATGTCATTCCCTGCGAAAATCCACAATAAAGAGCTACACTTCTTGCAATTTCATCTATTCTTAATTTATATGATAATTTGCCTGATGTTGCCTCACCACTAGGAAGTGTTGTAGGTATTCTGTCATATCCATAAAATCTTGCAATTTCTTCTGCAATATCACACATTCCAATCAAATCCTGTCTGAATGTAGGAACTGTAATCATTTTTGTCTCTACATTATATTTTAACTCCAGCGCCGGGAAATAAGAAACCATTTCTTCCTCGGTTAAATGAAATCCTATTAAATTATTTACATAATCCGAGTCAAATTTTATTGTTCTCTCTTTCCTCTTTTCCGGATAAACATCTACAATACCTTTTACAACTTCCCCTGCTCCAAGTTCTTCGATTAACTGGCACGCCCTGTTAATTGCCGCCTCTGCATTATTCGGGTCAAGTCCCTTTTCAAACTTTCCGGATGCATCCGTTCTGAGACCAACTCTTTTTGATGAAAGACGAATATTTGTACCATCAAAACAAGCTGCTTCAAACAACATGTCCTGCACACTGTCTGTAATCATTGAGTTTTCTCCACCCATAATACCTGCAAGACCTACTGCTTTCTCACCGTCACAAATCATGAGCATTTCGTTGTCTAAGCTACGCTCCTGTCCATCTAACGTTACAAACTTTTCTCCATCTTTCGCCCTGCGGACAACAATTTTATTTTCCGCAATTGTTGACAGGTCATATGCATGCATCGGCTGCCCGAACTCCTCCATAACGTAGTTCGTAATATCTACTAAATTATTAATTGGTCTGATACCGCAGGCACTCAACCTTCTCTGCATCCATTCGGGTGATGGCGCAATCTTAACATTTTTGACTACTCTTGCGCAGTAACGTGTACATAAATCTGTATCCTGTACTTCAACCTTAATGTAATCATTTACATCTCCAACAGTACCAACTGTTTTTACTTCCGGAGCTATAAATGGCTTTTTAAAAGTAGCCGCCGCTTCTCTCGCAATCCCAAGGACGCTATAACAATCTACTCTATTAGATGTGATTTCATATTCGAATACGGTTTCATGAAGTCCCAAGACTTCTATGGCATCCGCACCTACCTCTACATCGTCATCAAATACATATATTCCGTTTTCCGGTGCTTCCGGATAAAAGTCTCTTGTAGAGCCGAGTTCTTCAATAGAACACATCATACCATTTGATTCTATTCCACGAAGCTTACCCTTTTTAATCTTAATTCCACCCGGAGTTTTTGAACCATCATGTCCTCCAGCGACTCTGCCACCATCTAATACGACCGGTATTTTTTGTCCTTCAGCTACGTTTGGTGCCCCTGTCACAATCTGAATTGTTTCCTCTCCAATATTTACCTGACAGATAACCAATTTGTCTGCATCCGGATGTCTTTCTATTTTTTTAATTTGTCCAACGACAATCTTATCAATATCGGCATCTAATCTTTCAAAACCTTCACACTTTGTTCCTGACAAAGTCATTGCATCCATATACTCCTGATCCGTACATTCCAAGTCAGGAACATACGCCTTAATCCATGACAATGGTGTATTCATTTTTATTCCCTCCTTTAAAACTGTCCTAAGAAACGGTCATCGTTTTCATATAATAATCTCATATCATCAATCTCATATTTCAACAGTGCAATTCGTTCTAAACCAACACCAAAGGCAAACCCCTGATATTCATTTGGGTCAATTCCACCCATTTCCAGTACATGTGGATGAACCATACCACAGCCCAAAATTTCAATCCAACCCTCTCCTTTACAGAAACGGCAACCTTTACCTCCACATTTAAAGCAGGTAACATCTACCTCTGCACTTGGCTCTGTAAATGGGAAATGATGTGGTCTGAATTTAATTTTTGTTTCTTCACCAAAAAGTTCCTTGGCAAACTGCTCCAATGTTCCTTTCAAGTCTGCAAAAGTGACATTTTTGTCAATCACAAGCCCCTCAATCTGATGGAATGAGGGAGAATGCGTCGCATCTACCTGGTCAGAACGAAACACTCTTCCCGGTGAAACAATCCGAATTGGCGGCTGTGAGTTTTCCATTACTCTTGCCTGTACAGATGATGTCTGTGTTCTGAGTACAATATTTTTATTAATATAAAATGTATCCTGTTCATCTTTTGCCGGATGATTTGCCGGAATATTTAACGCTTCAAAATTATAATAGTCAAATTCAACCTCCGGTCCCTCTACAACTTCATATCCCATGCCGATAAAAATTCGTTCCAGTTCTTCAAGCGCTAATGTATTCGGATGTTTATGTCCCACTTTATTTTTCTTTGCAGGAAGTGTTACATCAATGACTTCAGCCTTCAGTTTTGCTTCTCTTGCTTTCGCCTCAAGCGTAACTTTTGCCTCTTCCATCTTTTCTTCAATGGCCTTTCTCGTATCATTCACAAGCTGACCAACTTTTGGTCTGTCTTCTGGTGCAACATTTTTCATTCCCTTAAGCACCTCTGTCAACTTCCCTTTTTTACCGAGAATCTCAACCCTGATATCATTCAGAATATTCATATCTTCGGCATCTGTAATCTTTGCAATCGTCTCATCTTTAATTGCCTGTAATTTTTCTTTCATGATATTTATCCTTTCTTAAAATTGATTCTATTTATTATTTAGCAAACTAATTGCATTTTCCGCCGTAGCGAAGCGAGGGGGACTTTCCTATTCCTGAGGAACATTTTTATTATATTAGGAAATTCCTTGGAATTTCCTAATATAATAAAAAAGCCCCTGCATAAACATGCAGGGACGAAATATTTCGCGGTACCACCCTTATTTTTACAGATATTATATCTATAAACTCTCATTAATGTTTAACGCACACCAAACGTCACTTACTACTATACTTTCACAAGTGCAGCTCCTGTGAGAAATTCAATGATTACCGTTACCTAAAAGACCTTTCAGCCGCTGAATCTTTCTCTCTAAAAGAATAGTAATCATCTACTATGCACATTCCTTGCCTTTATACAATGAAGATATTCTAACACACTTAATTTTTAGTGTCAACAATAGAATCTAAACCATTACAAATCCAAACTATTATTTTGCTTCCTCCACATTGACCAAAATAAAAGTATCACCGTACCGCACAGTCCACCGATTATTATATGATATTTCACTTTAAGAAGTTTTAAGTTAACAAAATGCTCCATCTCCCGAATAGTATTTACATTTTGAATCATAATACCCAAATCCTCTATTTGTTTTTCCATGCTCCCATTGAAACTCCTTTTTGTAATCAATGCTCTTACTCTACAATTACTCTCCGAAAAATCAATTGCCTTTCCACACCGCAAAGCAATTTTTTTACCGGATAACAATTCATTATCCATCCTCACAAATTTAGCAATTCCTCTTTCTCCTTCTCCTAACTGATATTCTGCCTGAAATTCCCTCCCTTTTTCTTTTTTTCTATCCTCCATTTTCTCAATCATTGCATTATATGCTTTTGATGACAAATAAAATATTTTCATTCCGCTGCTGGCTTTTATTTGATACACTTTTTTTAAATATTCCTCTGAAATATAGCAACACTCTATTTGTTCCCCATTTCCGGAAATATTAACCGTTAATTCATTCCCTCTTTGAATCCCTGCATATTGTACTCCATCAATCTCCAGCAGATTTTTAATAATTTCCGAGCTGCCTTTAGTCAAATCTGCCTCCAAAATATATTCTACAGGTTTATGTAATTCAGAATAGATAGAAATTCCCTCATACATAGCGTTTCCTAACATGAAGCAGCCTAATATAAAAATAATCAATATTATTTTTATCATATCATTCTGTTTCCTGAGTTTTAGAAATTTCTTCAATTTTCCCATGCCTTTCTCCATTCTTTCTGATAATACCGGAAATTCCAATCCCCACAAAAATGCAGAGTATTCCTCCGATTACTGACATAATAATCCACCACTGACCTTCCTTGTCATCTTCCTGCTCTTTTTGCTCTACAGACAACTTTTGAATTTCTAGAGAAAATTTCTTTTTTAACTTTGCTTTTTTTCCCGACTCGCTCTCATAATAATATGTTACCACCCCATTTGTCACACCATAAGGTTCTCCTTTTTTCATACTTCCAACTATCACCTGTGTATTTCCACTGCCCCTTGCTCCGGCTTCAATATCCCCTATGTAAATTGTTCCTTTCGTCACCAATCCATCCGCCTTAATTTTTGCTCTTACATTACAAATCTTTCCTCTTCCTAAATTCATAGCATTAACCTGGGCTTCTATCGTGTCGCCAACCTCTGCTTCTGAAGCTATAATCAAATCATCAAACTTTATTTTAGCTTTTTGATTCACATTCACCTTTACTTTTCCGTCTTCATTATAGGTATTTCCATCTTTATCTGCATAATCCATCGTAAGTGCCAATTCATACTGTCCGGGCGGTGTATTTATCTTTGTCTTAAATTGATAAGAAACTATATATCTTCCCCCTGCATAAATCTGTGGAATATAAATACTATCCGTTTCACTTAATAATTGCATATATTCATTCTCAATCGCAGCAGTAACCATCATATTCTTCACTGCTACATTCCTGCTTGTGTTAACTAATGTAATTTGAACAATAACTTTATCTCCTGCATTAATTACTTTTTTGGAAAACTGATAAGACTCCACCATAATCTTCGGCTCGAAAGTGGGCTGCACCTGAGCGGGACCACTATTCCCACTACTTCCATTCCCTGCTGCATTATCTCCAGTTGCAGCCGAATCGTCTGCCCAAATGTTACAGTACATAATTTGCAGGCTCAACATCAATATTATAATTCCAATAATTTTTTTCAATATTTTCATTTCCATGCTTCCTCCATTTCGTGTACTTCATCACATAATTCTTCAATATCTGCCGCATTATGACTTGCCAATAAAATTGCTTTACCCTGCATTTTTATCTCTTTTAATAATTTTCTCATCTGCAATACTCCTGTTTTATCCAAACCGTTAAACGGTTCATCCAATATTAATATTTGAGGATTTTCCATAATCGCCTGAGCAATTCCAAGCCTCTGCCGCATACCAAGGGAATATTTTGACACAGGTTTTCTCATTTCCGGATTCAGACCAACTTTATGTAACACATCCTTGATTTCTTTTTTTCCTATCTTCCCTTGAAGTGAAGACAAAATCTTTAAATTTTTATAACCACTCACATTAGGTAAAAATCCCGGTGTTTCGATAATTAATCCTAAACTATTCGGAAAATCACATCCATGTCCAATATGCTGACCATTTACAAAAATATTCCCTTTATCAGGATGCATAAAGCCACAGATACATTTCATCAATACAGTTTTACCGCTTCCATTATTTCCTACAATTCCGAAAATGTGTCCCGGCTGTATTTCAAAACTTACATCCGTTAAGACAGCTTCTTTTCCAAAAGATTTATAAACATGCTCTACAATAATTCCCTGATTTTTTTCCATTATTTTCTCCATTTCACGAATCTTACTCTTCTATTATTTTTGTGTTCCCGTAAAATTAAAAGAATACTTTCGTATCTTCCAAAGTGACAACAGGAATAATATCAGACTCCCTGCCACAAAAAACAGATACGATGTCCATAGTTTTGGCAAATTGTCATACCCAAAATTATGCATATAATAAGTTGCATGATTCAGAGGAGACAACCATCCAAAAGCAATATTGGCTATTGCCATCCGCTCTTTTGAAATATGAAACCATGCTGCAATCACATCCGGTGTAAGCAAAAATCCAATTCCACTAAACACAATCCCTCCAATGATTCCCCCTTTTCTCTTCCACAAATTTAGAAACAATATTAAACTAACCATAAACAGGGCATATCCAATCATTAATCCAAAAATATGTAATGTACAGGTATAGGGATATGATATTTCCATCACTTTTACAAAAGACGGCACAAAAATGTTTGAACCAATATCTGAATATCCCAAAACAGCAGCTGCCTGACTCCACATATTTGTTGTAAATGCGTTTTCCATTGATAACATGCAGGTAGACAACAATATAAAAATCATATATATCATAGTTGCCATAACCAAATAAAGAATCTGACCAAACATCCAAATCATTCTGCTGGTCCTGACCAATAAAAAAGGAACCTGGTTGTTTAAATCGGGCATATACCCAAACAATAACAGCAGACATAACGAAATTAAAAGCACCGAAGT
This sequence comes from uncultured Eubacterium sp., assembly GCF_937958975.1. GTDB lineage: Bacteria > Bacillota > Clostridia > Lachnospirales > Lachnospiraceae > Eubacterium_G. Next base: position 33,777 of record NZ_CALGRE010000052.1, read on the forward strand.
TGCATCACCAAATGTCCATATAAACGGCTCTAAAATCTGAAGAGACATATCACTATTCTTTGCAAATTCCATCGCTTTATCTGAGAGCAAAAAACATACAACAAATCCCAGACAGAATGTCATGATAATTTGCGGATTGTTTTTCCATTGGCGAAAATTTTCTATGGCTATTATCCAAACCTGTTTCATTTTATACATTTTTCAGACACCTCCCAAGAATACAGTAATAAATAAATGCAAAAATAAGTGTTATCCCTGATACCAAAATAATAATTCCCATTTTATCAAATATCCAAATATGTTCCGGTTTTATCCACTCATAAGGATAGAGACAATAATAATCTTCAAAATATCTCTCGTGCAGAATCACTAAAATATAATACACAACGAAAGGTCCCCCATAAGCGATGTATCTGCTGTTTGACCAAGCCGCAAGCATTGCCGCTAAGACAGCCCAAAGTATTCCGGATACAAATATCAATTCAAGATTTATTTCACTTTCCTTATCGATTTGCATATAAATCCAACAGCCTAAAAATTCTACACTCCCTCCGCTAATGCCGCAGGCAAATAATTTTGCCCAAATATATTGTGTAAGATTACATCTTGGAATATATTCTTTTATATATCCACTCTGATATTCCATAAGCCATGTAGTAGAATAAGGAAATGTCGCCAAAACAGGAATACTAACCTTAAATAAGTCCGAATCTTCCCCTGATACCAACAGGATAATCAGCTCTAATATTACACCCGTGATAAATGGAATTGAAACAACTGCCCTTTTCAAATCCGTTTCAAAACTATTCAAAACTCCCTCCTAGTATCCTACTTTCTTATCAATAATCGTTCCATCTATTGCATTCACTGTAAGTATACTTTCCTCTTTATCTGTGTTTAACTTTGTTTTTTGTGAATAAGATTTTGTACCAATAAATTCCCATACAGGCACAAGCAATCCCGTATCAAAACTATTCGCCTCGCTAATTCTCATATATCTTAAAATAACCTGGTTTACTTTTATGGTAATTTTCTCTTTTTCTTTTTGGTCTTGTGCATATGCAGTGACAACCATATTTTCAAATATTTTCTTGATTTGTTTAAAACTTTTTAGATTTGAATTTTCAACGACAGTTTCTGTAATCTCGTTTGGTGAATTATAATTAAAAGTGACGATTCCCTGATTATTAATGCAAAATTCAACACTTTCCCCAGACCACATTTTTTTTACAAAACTATTATTTTTTCTATCCTCAGAATATTTTGCACCACTCTCATTATTTACCAACACTCCATTAATGTTTCTTAAATATCTTAAAATCCACACTTTTCGATATCCTGCCTTTTCTCCTTTTGGAGCAAAAGTCTCACAATAAAGTCCTTTATCGTCACACTGATAATCCCCAAGACCAACATTCTTTAAAAATTTTTCTGCAATATCCTTTGCCATTTCTTCTGTCAATGTATTTTCTTCATTCTTATATTGATAAAACTGATTTGGCATATCAAACCCAAGATCCTCCTGCCTCGGCTCTCTATCTGCCGGCCACAACCCGGCATTTGTATCCATACATCCTTCCTGTCCTTTAACAACTGCACCATAAATATCATTTTCTACAACATTTTTGCTGCGGAAAAATCTCAATACATTGCCATAATTTTCATTGTTCTGCACATACAAAGCAAGATGCTCTCCATCTTTTCCATCGGATACTCCATAATAAATTTCTCCATTTTTATTTAAATCATATGCCCAACTATAAAACGTATTTTCTTTATCTCTGTTATATAAATCCTTTACTTTTTCTATTTTTCCATTCGATTTATATTGCTCCCATGATACATTATCCGGTGCACTTTTATATTCTTTTTCTAACTCTGAGAGAGACGCTCTGTACTCTTCTTCATATACTTCTGTATCCTCTCCTGTTTTATCTATTTCTGCATACCACGCTTTTAATTCCTGAATCTCTTTTTCAACTTCTTCCTTTGTCTTTATATTGGTTACACATCCATCATATAAAGTCTGTTGTATGTTTAATTCTTTTTTCACCTTATCAAGAAAATTCTGGTCAATTTTCTTTTGTTTAACCCTGACCACAGACATCTGTTTTTTCTTTGGAATATCTACTTTTGCATTAGCCTCCACTGTAACCCCCAACTTATCATTTGAAAAATTATTCTTATAAGAAGTATATTTTTCTGCCATAATATCTGCCTGTTCTTTTTCATCTCCGGTTTTCTTTGCCTGTTCAATCATCTTGTCCAAATTCTTATTTTTTACTACTGCATCCTCCGGCGCCTTTTGACAGCCTGTAAAAATAATAGTTGCTGCTACTCCCATTGCCGTTACTTTTCTAATCACATTTCTCCTTTTTAAACGCATTACTTTATCCTCCATTTCAACATCCTTAAAACTTGTCTCTTACTCTTCTAATTTGTACTAATAAATTACAACTGCCATTTTATGGTACTGTCTGTTTCTTTTTTGAATTACTTTCATAGAATACTCCCGGATTCCTTTTGCCGGATTCGCTATAATCAGCTTTTTTCTCTTTTTATTAAAACCAATGACCGTCATACAATGTTCATTAGATTTCCAATAATACATTTTTCCGTTAATTTTCCATTTACCTGTAACTTTTGGGCTTTTGTCTAAATCATATGTTGTCCATATACAAACAGGATACCCTTTGGCAACATATTTACATATCTTTGAAATACTACTGCCGGTTACGTCATACGCCCTTAATTTGGTATTTTGTTTTTTCAAATAGCTATTTGCTGTTTTTGTAAGCCCTGGTGCATAAATCCCCAATCCTGATTTTGAAAAAGGATTTCCAATAAAATAATTATAGAAATCTCCAGGAATCTCTCTTTTTTCCATATATTTAGATGCCATTGTCTCTTTACTTACCTCAAACCCATGAAAATTTAAAACCATCGTTAATGCCGTCGCTTCACATCCTGTAGGCAAACTGGGGTACTGGCACAAATACTTTATGGGTAGCATAATTTTTTTAATATTTACTTTTTTTGCCTTATATCTTTTCTGATAAACCTTTTTTCCATCTACTATTTTCCATGAAATAACCCGATAATATTTTTTACCGTTTTTCACCAAACGATAAGACCGGTATTTATTTCCTTTCATTGTTTTAAAATATTTCCAATTTGCCTTTTTATGTTCTCTTATCTGTATTTCATACCCCTTCGCCTCAGTATCTTTTTTCCAAGTAAGATAATTCACTCCCCGCTCTGTTTTTAAATAAACTTTGAATTTATTACTTTTCTTTAATATTTTTCGTTTATTCGTTGTACTTTTCACATTTACCTTATCTGCATTTACATCTTTGTTTATTTCCTCACCTTTCTCCGTTCCCAAAACTTCTGTTCTTCCTCCAAAAGCCAATAGCTCTCCAAATATCAACAAACACAATATACCTTTACTTATATTTTTCATTTGTCCACTCCTTGAATTTAACTCCTTGAAAAATTTTCTATATAAAAAGAAATCCATGTTAGAAATCCCTTACAGGAAATATCCTAACATGGATAGATTCAACAAGTATTCGTCAAATTGTAAACAAATTGTAATTTGTTATACTCCTTCTATTCCGGAAATTTCAGAATGAATCTGCTTCCCTCTCCCAGTTCACTAACTATAGACATCTTTATATTATGTTTTTCTAAAATCAATGAAACCAGAGCAAGACCCAAACCTGCACCTCCATTTTTTCTACTGCGAGATTTATCAACCATATAAAATGGTTCTAAAATTTTATTCTGCTCATCCTTTGGAATCCCTCTTCCAAAATCCTGCACTTCAATACATCGGTCAGTTGCACGCAATACAATTTTTGCGCCTTCTTCACTTGCCTTTACCGCATTATCTAAGAGATTGATAAGCACATCTGTCATCAAATCAAAATCAACAATAAAATATTCTCCCTGCTCCACAATTTGGAGAGCAATTTTTTTATTTTTTAAAATCATCTCACAGGACATTGCCGCTGATGAAAATAGTTTCTTTATTGCCACCTCTTCCAATTCTAATTCCGCATTTTGTCCCAATTCCAGCAGATTCGTCATTTTTCTTGACAACCGTTCCAAACGCCTGCATTGTTCTATAATATAAGTCAATGCTTCCTCTCTATCTTCATCACTAATCCTGGCACTCAACAATGTTTGAGCATAACCTGAAATTGCCGTCATTGGTGTTTTTAATTCATGCGTTAAATCTCCCATAAATATAGTTTTTCTCTGTTCAGACTCCCGAAGCCGATTGGTTCGAACTTCAACTGCCTCTGCCATTTTATTAAAATTCTCTCCCAGCTGACCAACCTCATCTTTTCTATTCACCACAATCCTCTGGTGATAGAACCCTTCTGCAATATTTTTTGCATTCTCATTCAGCTCCTGCAATGGTCTTAATTCTTTTTTTAATATCAAGCGAAGAATCAAAACTGCCATGAAAAGAATAAAAAATGTAATACCAATCATTAAAGTCATTAATTTCAGCATTTTTTCCTGTACATAAGTTACATCATGTATTTTGTATAATAGCATTGCATCATCAATAACCACTCGGAATATTGTATAATTACGCCCTTCATAATGCAGACTACTGTAGAGTATACCGGGATTATCCTGTACATTTTTCCTATCGTTAAGAGAAATCTCTTTATAATCTAATATTGTTAGCTTTTCAAAAGAGAAAATTGTATTATTAAAGACTTCATTCACATCTTTTTGAGTTAATCCTTTCTCTCCAATATATTTCTCCGGATATTTTAACGTGTAGCAGACATTATAATTATCTCCATACATCTTAAAAATATAGTTTAAACTCACAAGATTATTATAAGTAATCTGCCGTTTTTCCATATCTGTCTTCACTTTATCCGTTACTTCCATACTTTCCTGGTACGCTTTAATAAATGCTTCTTCTCTAAGGCTTCGGTACATAAAAATTCCAATTATTATTACACAGAGCAATGCAGATAATAAGACCGTTATACTACTAATCCATATGATTCTTGTCCTTAATTTCACATTATTCCTCCAGACGATAACCCATTTTGGAAATCGTTTTAATATGTTCTCCCAAGCCTAATTTCTTTCGAATCTGTCCAATATGAACATCTACGGTCCTAGTCTCTCCAATATAATCATACCCCCATACCAGACTCAAAAGTTTTTCTCTGGAAATTGCTATGTTTTTATTCTTCACAAGAACTGTTAGCAACTCAAATTCTTTGGGTTTTAATAATATCTCTTTTCCTTTTTTTCTCACTGTATGTTCTTCGATATTAATTTCCAAATCCCAAATTTTCAATATATTTTCCAGCTTGTTTGAGCGTTCTAAAACTTTTTCAATTCGAACCATCAATTCTAATACCTCGAAAGGCTTAACAATATAGTCATCTGCTCCGCCTTTTAGTCCACGAATTTTTGATTCTAAATCATCTTTTGCAGTCAAAAATATCACTGGGATTCCATATTGTTTCACGATGTCAAATAATTGAAAACCATCTATTCCCGGCAACATCACATCCAGTAATATCAAATCATATGTATGATTCATCTGAATTTCCTCTGCCGCTTTGATTCCATCCATGAAAATTTTTGTATCGTATCCCGCCACCTTCAAATTCATGGCTATCATTTTAGCAATAGCTTCTTCATCTTCCACAATCAAAATTTTGTTCTTTAACATCTTTTTTCCTTTAAAAAATTTTTATTTTATTATAACATCGACCTATTATATATTCAAACCAGAGGAAAATCAAATATTACTTAAATGCCATCATTGTTACTTTCATGAAAAAATGTTATAATCCCTACATATAATTTTACATAAATGGAAAAATTATTATAAGAGTGAAAAGCAGGTATCTTTATGAAAATAAGAGTGAAATATTTTGTTCAATTTATTTATAGATTTTTTGATAGAATGGGGCAGGACAGAGTTGGTATTTATACAGCTCAGGCTTCATTCTTCATTATTTTATCTATATTTCCTTTTTTATTACTTTTTTTGAATGTAATTGGAATGACCAACATAAACGAAAGCTCTATTGTTCATATGATAAACTATTATGCACCAGACATTGTAAGACCACTTCTTGTACAAATTATCAATGAATTGTATACCCATGTATCTGGAACAGCAATATCTATCGCTGCTATTGTTGCCATCTGGTCCGCATCTAAAGGTGTTCTATCCGTTATGTTCGGTTTATATGAAATCAGTAAAATTCATAGAAGAAGGAATTATTTTATTTCCCGTTTTATTTCTATGATATATACACTCCTTTTTTTAATCACAATTATCGTTACCATGGTGTTACTTGTATTTGGTAATAGAATTTTTAATATATTAATTTCACTTTTACCTGCACTGTCAGACATCACTATTTTATCTTTAATATTAAGATATTTAATATCTTTTGTAATTTTATCAACCTTCTTTTTGATTATTTACAGAATTGCAAATATCAAACTCGCAACTGTGAAAAAATGCCTTCCGGGTGCTCTTTTTTCAGCACTGGGATGGATGATTTTTTCATATGTTTTCTCCATTTATATTGATAATTTTTCAAACATGTCATATATGTATGGCAGTCTGACTGCTGTTATTATTATGATGCTTTGGATATACTTTTGTATCTATATACTGTTCATGGGGGCTGAAATTAATAAATTTCTTCATCCCGAAACAGAAGCTCTCTATATTGCGGAACGCCGGGACATCTAATTCCTTTTTTACAATTATTCATTTTGCTATCTTTGTAACTTTGTATCTCAAGATTGTTTTTAAATTGGCTTTTTTTGTACGGTTGGCATTATTCAAATAAATTTCACGATGCTCTTTTCCCATACGCTTATAACCGTGTTCCATACAATATCTATCCATAATCTCAAACGATGCAGGCTCATCATCAAACGCTCCTTTATGCAATACTTGAATACACCTGCCATCGCAGAGTGTTTCAAAAGAAACATCTATGAGATACGGATTGTCTTTCTTGCTCTTAACATCCTCTAATGCATTATCAAACATCTCTCTGGTAATAAAATCCGGTTGCCGTATCATGATACGGTACTGCAATTCTTCTTTTACCAAATATTCTTTTTCAGAAGCCATGCTCCATATTCCCTCTAAAGGATATACAGTATAATCTGTTATTTTGTTGCTTTTTTCGGCAAGCACTTTATATGCCATTTTAATTTTATAAGCTATCAAAAACAGAGCAGCAACCTTATCTGAAAAAATTTCATCATTAGGATTTCCACTGCCAGAAAGAATGATATATTTCCAGGCAGGAATATCAATCACGCAAGGTTTTATTTTTGCACCATATATTTCTTTCTCCTGCTTTTTCCATTCATGTTTCATTTTCATTCCTCGCTTTCTCAAATAGAATTTACAGGAGAATTATATCACATATATACTGACACCCTATGTCAGGATTTATATTTCTCATAGATTTTCTTTGCCTGTTCTGCCACAATGTCTTTCAGATATGCAGGCTCTATAATATCTACTTGTGTTCCAAATGACAATAAATACCCTATTAGCCATTCATCTTCTGGCATTTCAACAGATACAATTAAATCTCCATTTTCTTTTTTGCTTACCCTCGTATTGTCATTACTCCGCAGGAATTTGCATAAATTATTTTTACACATCTTTGATGAATTATCGCTGATTTTAGAAAATCAAATTTCTCATTGTCAGTTCCCTTGTTGCCCCATCTGGAAAAATCTACTTCAAGCCAATTTTCCGAACTAATATTAAATATCGCAGAAAGTTTTTGCAATGTTTGATTGTTGCCAATATTGTTCGTAGAATTGATACTTTGTAAGGCCGTTAGAATTTCCTGCTTTTCTTCTTCTGACAGCACTGCCTTATCTAAAACAAAATCATTCATTAGATGAATGCCGCCGTTTCGCCCTGCTTCTGCATAAATAGGAACACCCGCACCACTTAGAGCGTCAATATCCCTGTAAATCGTCCTTACAGATACTTCAAATTTTTCTGCTAATTCTGGAGCAGTAGCCTGTCCTTTATCAAGTAAATGATACACAATCCTAAATAATCTGCTTTCCTGCATTGCTAGTTTCTCCTCTGATAATAGAATACCATCAAATTCCTGACACTATATGTCAACATTTATTGTAATCATTTTTTTACTCGTTATCAACTGAGTAGGCATAAATAAATTTTATTTCACCCCAAAGCAAGGATAAATAGGGAATACTTTTCTATTCTGTACCGCCTATATCTTTGACACTTTTCAAAGCTAATAAGAGAGCAATGTATCAGCAGGCTGTATACATATACTATCTTATTGAAATTTATCTATCTAATCTCATATATAAAAGAGGATATGGATTGCCTTGTTCATCACACTCCGTTCTTTTATAAACTTTAAATCCTATATGTTCATAAAAACCTTTTGCAAGAGGATTTTGCTCATTAACTGCTAAATCATTAACTGAATGTTTTTCTATTCCATATTTAAGCAATTTTTTTCCTAATCCTTTTCCCCTTTCTTCATGAGAGATAAAGAGCATTTCAAGATGTTGCTCGACAATCCCCATAAAACCAACAGGAATTTCATTTTTGTTTTCTATGATGATTAAACAAGGTATTTCTTTTAATGCTTGTGGTACATACTTCTTAATGTCTTCTATTTCATCCTCCGATAGAAAGAGATGTGTTGCTTTTACAGAACTTTCCCACACATTTAATAATTGCTCTATCAAGAATGCAGTTCTATCTTTTACCTCTATAATTTTCAAATTCTTATCCTCCACAAACTCCTATCTTTATCTTACAACAACATTAACAATATACCACTCCATTGAATATAATTCCACATAGTGTTTAAACGAAATGCAGAGCTTTTTATTACCCTGCACTTCATTACACCTATGCTATTGCCGACAAGCCATCTGCTTATCTTTACCGTATATATTCCTCATTGTATGGAATGTTCGTCTAATTTATATTATATTGAAGAAAATTTTATTCCATAATAAAATTTCTTCAATATTTTTTTGTATGACAGACCTTTTTTTGCCAGTTCTATCGCTCCATTCTGACTCATACCGCTTCCATGTCCGAAACCTCCACCATAGATTTTATATCCTATCCCATTTCGTTCATCAGTAATTTTTTCAATATAAATAAATGCACTTGGAAGCATTTCTATCTCATTTCTCACCTGCTCATCACTTAAATGTAGTTTTCCGTAACACGAACACAATGCTTTCCTGATTTCATTTTGATTCTGCATTACAATCTGCCGCTTTTCACCATATACTGTAATCTGAGATGCAATTCCACCGGTTCCTCTGCTATTTACTTCAATATTATGTATTTTCCCAACATTTACCCCCATTGTCTTATAAATTGAATTTTCTATCTGCTCTGATGATAAATAAATAGTCCATCTGTAATATGGATAATCCTTTTCATAACCTCTTGGTTTCTTTGTTATAAAGTTTTTAAATTCATTGTTATCCTGATAATTTATAGTATCTCTTCTTGTCAGGTTACTCCCCTTTAAATACTTTTGTTTTTGTTTTCCCCAAATTTTATAATCTGTTGTATATCCACATGATGTTGAAAAATAGTATGCCCTTATTACCTTTCCCTTATATTTCATTATAATATTTTTTGTCTCTTTTGCCGCCCGCTCACATCTCTTTCCCGGTCTTATCCTGTTATATACCTGAAAGTTTGTACTGTCATCTGCTATGGCATCATACTTTTTATATTCTTCCGCTTTCGATTTTATAATAAAATTTCTGGCACATACTGCCTGTGCTTTTAATGCTTCCATTGGCGCCTGCTCACCAATTTCACTGGATATTACACCGGCAATATAACTTTCTATATCTACCTGATTTACTACAACAAGGCCACTTCCAGTCTTATATATGTAAAACATTCCACTGTACTCCGGCGAATCATGTTCTATGTTATGTCCTTCCCACTTGATTTTTCCTTCGGAAGAAACCTTTAATACATTATTATTGTCAAAATATTTACTCTCTGCACTAATACTTGCTGTTTTACATCTCTTCTGGTTGCTATAATTTTTATCATAAAAAATCGTGAGTGCTTTTGCCTTCAATTTTATATCAGTGTGATAAATCGATGTATAATTATCCTTCATTATTATTACTCTGACACTCCTACTTTTTTCTCCTGCATTTTCCTTTTTTATTTCTGTCGCCTGTTCTTTAACAACTTTTGCTGCCGGTTCTGCTTTATCAATTCCACTTATTTTTTGAAGTACCTCTTGACATTTTATTCCCGTTATTACAATTGTAAATAAAAATACCAGCGTTACTAATAACGTTATCTTTTTCATACTCCCCCCTATTTTAGTTTATAAAACATTTTTTCGAAGAACAAAGTGTCTTCGATACCCATCGGAATCAAGGACACTTTGTTTATTATCTGCCTTTTCATCTTCAAATAAGACAAAGAACTTTGCAAGGCAATATCATTTTCTGTCGAAACATAAAAGAAAAAACGCAGCATATTTATGCTGCGTTTTTTTGTATAAGCGACAAGGAAAAATAATTCGCTTGCTGAATTACTTTTGATGCCACATATAATCCCAGAATACGGCTAATGTCGCTTCTGGTGATTCTTATTTTTCTTATGTATACCCGAAATGCCGCTCCTGTGTTTTGAGTCCTAGCAAACGCCAGGTGGGCAACCGCATCTAAAGTTCTGAAGTCCACTACTTTGAGGCCTGACATCTCTCTAGAAATATAGGAATCCCTTTTATCAAACTGTAGGTTCAAAATTGACAGGTATTTCAAACATTTCAGGTAACTCTATTATAAAGTATGAGTAGAATTTTTGCAATAATTTTTGTATGGCAAAATTTGTGTAATTTCGGCAAGGTGGAAACAAGCCATGCTTCACCTCGAATATGCTTCGCTTCTTCTCGGTGAACGGGCTTTCGCCCTATAAGAATAAAAAAGAAAAGATGCTCATGAAAGCAAGCTTTCTTCGCATCTTTCCTTTTTTATTCTTGCATGGCTTAATGCTTACGCAAGTTCATTTACTACTTTCTTGACTGCTTCTAATGCTTCGTCAGGAAGTTTATCATATCCTTCTTTGTTTGTTGCAAATCCTTCAATGGCTTTTACTCTGTTTTCCATTGCTGCCTTAAGTGCTGCTTTGTAATCAGTATCATTTAAGTCTGCATTGAAGTCTTCCCATTCCATGATTTCTATATCAGATAATGGACCCCACTCCTTAAATTCTGCTCTCTTTTCTACGATTGTTTCAAGGATTCCAAGTGTGTCTTTTGGCTGTACCTTTTTACCCATGAAATCACCTGTGTTAATAATATAACAATCAACGTTCTTCTCTTCTACTAACTTCTTAAACTTAACATAATCATTTACCAATGGATATGTTCTAAATGGGTTAGCATAAGGAACAATTCTAAGTGCATTCATATCTGTACCGGCTGCAACACGCTCTGCTGTAGATGTCTTTGTTGCGAGTGTTGCTCCCATTACTGCTGCAAGAGAAGCTCCTTTTAACTTAACTACCGGTGGAATTGTAGGATCTTTCATAATCCAGAAGATTGCATTTACTGGTGCGTCAATCTTATCTACACGGTTTGGTGACCATAACTTTGACTTAATTGCACGTCCGTTACCATTTCTGATATCTTCTGTCACTAACTGAATCTTTCCATCCTCGTCCATTGTTGCGCCACAGTTCTGTACTGTTAAAAGATACTGATTATCAGGGCATCCTGTTGGATAATCTGCTGTCTTATCAAAATATGTAGGCTCTAATGCTACAGATGCACATGTATCTGTATTGATAATAAAAGCATCATCATGAAGAACTTTGATTTCATATTTTCCATTATGCTTAGCATGTGTAAGTGTTGATTTTCCTGAACCTGAAAGACCATATACAGAAGCAACATATTTTGAACCATCTTCTAATAAATACTCTTTCTGTCCACCATGACATGAAGCATATCCATTTCTATTGGCAAGAGCCCAAGCCATTGTAAGCGTACCCTTCTTGTGTTCTCCAAAATACTTCATACCAAGAATGGCTGCACAGTTCTCGTCTGTATCAAAATAGCAAAGTGTAAGAGGGTCACTCAAACAACTATAATCTACATCCGGACTTTCTGTCGGCATCCACTGTGGATTCGAGAATATGTAAATATCAGGTTCTTTTCCATCACCTACCGGTTTTGAATTTTTATACATCTTTACATATTCATCTGACTGATACTGGAAATTTAACATCCAGTTGTAAAGTAAATTTTCTTCTCCTTCTGGAATAAGAAGATGAGCTTTTACCATAAATTCAGGGTCAAGTCCTACAAAACATGTTGCATGATACATTTTTGTATTGCGTGTTTTGTAAACTGCATCCATTACTACCTTATCAAGTTTTGTATCATCTACGCCCGGCTCTCCTTTAATTCTACGAGCAGCAGCGTAACGTCCTGTTACTGCACCATCATTGAAAAGTAATACCTTTGCATCACTATCAAGACCAAATTCTTCTCCTCTGTAAACAGGCATATCTGTTACAATTGTTCCCGGAGAATTTTTCGCTAAATTATAGGCTTCTTTAAGAGTGTTTACTTTAACAACATTGTTACCATAAAATGCTGTCTCAATGATTGTTCTTGTCTTAGAAAATCCTACTTTACCAGCACCAATTTCGTCAATTTTGTAATTTGCTTTTGTTGACATTTTTAGTCCTCCTAATTTAATTATATTAAACCTGATAATGCAGGTTTGTTAACATTTTAAAAAACCATTTGCCATCGATTATCTCATTATTCACAATGAATGTCAAGAATTTAACAACTTTTTCATAATATGTTTATTTTATAAAGTGTACACTTAAGATTGTTATCACCTTACTTTTTCACATATAATAACAAGAAGCTATTTGCCAATCTTTTATCGGCAAATAGCTTCTTTCTAAAATTTCTGAACAATACTGTCTTTATTCTTAAAAATGCTGTTCTCCGGAATTACTCCCCTCACGCTGGACAATGGATAGATATTTGTATTTCTTCCAACAACCGTTCCCGGATTCAGAACAGAATTACATCCCACTTCTACATAATCACCAATCATGGCACCAAATTTTTTCAAACCTGTCTCAATCTTTTCATGACCGTTTTTCACTATAACTAAAGTCTTATCAGATTTTACATTTGATGTAATAGAACCTGCTCCCATATGAGAATGTGTTCCAAGAATACTATCTCCCACATAATTGTAATGTGGAACCTGAACCGTATTAAATAACACAACATTTTTTAATTCTGTAGAATTTCCAACAACACAGTTTTTTCCAACAATTGCATTCCCTCTGATAAACGCTCCCGGTCTGACCTCTGTATCTGCATCTATAATGAGTGGTCCATTTAATGTTGCCGTCTTTGCTATCGTTACCGATTTGTGAATCCAAATATCTCCTTCACGATATTGAAATTCCTCTTTCGGCAGCGTAGGTCCTATTTTTAAAATATAATTTCCAATATCAGATAGAACCTCCCAAGGATATTCCTTTCCCTCAAACAGTCCTGAGGCAATCGTTTCATTCAAATCATACATTTCTGTAATCTTCATTTTATAATCCTTTCACTGTAAACCAGACTAATATTTACTCAACTGTAACTGATTTTGCCAGATTTCTTGGTTTATCAACATTTAATCCCTTGAGAACGGTAGTATAATAAGCTACTAACTGCAACGGAATTACCGTAAGCATTGGCATCAAAACATCCTCAAGCGCAGGAACTTCAATTAATTCATCCATAACACCCTCGCTAAATTCTGTTCCCTCTTTACAAACCGTTATTGTAAATGCGCCTCTCGACTTAACTTCCATAATGTTGCTGACAGTTTTTTCTAATAAATCTGATTGTGTAGCTACACCAATCACCGGCATACCATCTGTCACTAATGATATCGTTCCATGCTTTAACTCTCCTGCCGCATAGCTTTCTGAGTGAATATATGAAATTTCTTTTAATTTCAGAGAACCCTCCATACTAAGCGTGTAGTCAAGCCCTCTTCCAATATATAAAAGACTTGTCGCCGTAATAAGCTTGCTTGCTACATATTTACATCTATCTTCACATCCCATCGTCTTTTGAATCATCTCTGGAATCTTCTGCAATTCGTCCGTCAGTCTTCTACATTCATTCTCATCAATACACCCCTTTGCATATGCCAGTTCAAATGCCAGGAGATACATTACTGCCATCTGTACAGAAAATGCCTTTGTAGAAGCAACCGATATCTCCGGACCTGCATGTGTATAAATTACCATATCAGACTCTCTTGCAATGGAAGAACCTTTTACGTTTACAATAGATAGCACTTTCGCACCTTTTTCATGCGCTAAATGCAGCGCAGCTTTGGTATCAGCAGTCTCACCTGACTGCGAAATAACGATAACTAAATCTTCCTGCGTTACAATTGGGTCCCTGTACCTAAACTCTGATGCAATATCAACAGTTACTTCTGTTCTTGCTAATTTTTCGATGACATATTTTCCAACCATCCCTGCATGCATGGCAGTTCCACATGCAACAATAAATAATTTTCTATATCCTTTTAACATTTCTGCTGTAAGACCACATTCAGATAAATCCGGCATACCATTTACAATTCTTGGCGCTATTGTCGTTTTCACAGCTGTAGGTTGCTCATGAATTTCCTTTAGCATAAAATGTTCATATCCACCTTTTTCAGCAGCATCCATATCCAGGTTTGACTCTTGAATTTCCTTTGTAAGCTGCTGTCTGTGTATATTACAAAACTCAACTCTGTCCTCTTTAATTGTTGCTATTTCATTTTCTTCCAGCAAATAATATTTTCTCGTATATTTTAAAATTGCCGGAACATCTGAGGCAATAAAGTTTTCTTCCTCTCCGACTCCTATAATCAACGGGCTGTCTTTTCTTACAGCAAATATTCTATCAGGAAAATCCTTAAAAATAATGCCGAGTGCATAAGCCCCTCTGATATCATTTAAAGCATTAATAATAGCCTCTACCGGATTGCCGGTATAATAATAATCTAATAATTTTGCCACTGTCTCTGTATCGGTTTCACTTACAAAGGTATACCCTTTTCCAACAAGAAAATTTTTTATATCTTTATAATTTTCAATAATTCCATTATGGACAATAGATACTCTTTTACTCCCATGAGGATGAGAATTAATGTCAGACGGCTCTCCGTGAGTTGCCCATCTGGTATGTCCTATTCCACAATGTCCATCCGGCTTATGGTTTTCTTTTATCTTATCTCTTAAATTTTTCAATTCGCCTTTTGATTTTTCAACAGAAATCTGTCCATTTTCAAAAACTGCAATTCCAGCTGAATCATATCCTCTATATTCAAGCTTTGATAACGAGTCTAACAGCACATCTGTACAATCTCTCTCCCCAACATATCCTACGATACCACACATTATTTCTTCCTCCTATAAAATTGCGCTACATAGTTATAATAACCGGTCATCTGTCCTGCATTGTTCAGATGAATAACATTGTTAAATCTGCCTCTAATAAAATCATTTAACTTCTGCATATATTCCTCTGACGTAATCTGACCTTCTGCCACCTGAGTAAGCCCCAATTCCCAACTGGCAGTCAATTCCGGATTAAGCAATGACTTAATTGAGCCATGCACTACCCCAAAAATCATTTCACCCAACTGTGTAGGCGTGATAACCTGTGTTTTTTTGTTTAAAGATAAATATTTGATATTTACCAGTTTCTTGATAATCTCAGCCCTTGTAGCACTTGTGCCAATTCCTGAACCTTTTATTTGCGCTCTAAGGTCCTCATCTTCAATAAGCTGTCCTGCATTTTCCATAGCAAGAATTAACGAACCTGATGTATATCTTTTTGGTGGTGATGTCTCACCCTCCTTTATCTCTGTTCCGGTTATTTGAATTTTATCACCTTTTGACATATTATGCAAAAGATTAAAAAACTCTTCATCCAGACTTTCTTCCTTATTTTCATTTTGGTTATCATCGGATTTTTCCTGTGTACCTTTTTGTTCTGTAGCTAATGCCTTTTTCTTTTCCTTCGGCACTCCGGCAATTTCTAAATACCCTTTTTGTACCAATATTTTAAAATTAGAGGAAAACTGTTCTGTTGTTGTACCTCCGTCTGAAAATGTTGCAGGCATAATTCCCGTCAGAGTTGCCTTTTTATAAATCGCTGGCGGATAAAAAATGCTTAAAAAACGCCTTACGATAACCATATACACTTTCTGATTTATCGCCTTTTGTCTGGATAATCCGTTCAGTCCCTGTCCTGTTGGAATAATTGCATAATGGTCTGTTATCTTTTTATCATCTACATATTTTGTCTTTTCCATCCCTTTATAAGAACCTTCTTTCAATATATTGAGAGCGAAGTTCCCACATGGCTGATAATTCTGTAATCCACCGATATTTTTATGTATTTCCTTTGCAACTGCCGTAGATAATACTCTTGCATCTGTTCTCGGATAAGTCACCAGCTTACTCTCATACAATTCCTGTACTACGCTCAAAGTCTCATCCGGACTTATTTTAAACATCTTAGAACAATCATTTTGTAATTCAGCAAGATTATAGAGCAATGGCGCCTGTTTTTTTTCATCCTTCATTGTAATTGACTTGATTGTCATCTCTAAAGGATATATCTGCCCGTTGTTTTGTTCCGGTTTGTGAAGCTCTAAAGCTTTCACTAATGCCTCAGCCGTAGTTTTTTCCTTGAACCCATTTTCTTTGTATAAAAACGGTGTTTCAAAAAACTTTGAACCTTTGACAGCTTTCCACTCGGTAACTATACTTCTTCCTGAAATATCTGCATTCGCCAAAACACGATAAAATGGTGTTTTCACAAAATTTCTAATTTCTCTTTCACGATTACATATCATACCTAAAACACAAGTCATAACGCGTCCTACGTTGATAGATTTCCAACCACTCTTCAAATAATTTTGAATTGAATTACCATATTTTAAAGTAAGAAGCCTTGAAAAATTAATTCCCATCAAGTAATCTTCCTTTGCCCTTAAATATGCCGCATCAGACAAATTGTCATACGCACTCAAATCCTTTGCCTCTCTGATTCCCCTCAGAATCTCTTCCTCTGTCTGTGAGTCAATCCATACGCGTTTTTCTTTTTTTCCTGTAACTCCAGCCTCCTGAGCTACTAATCTATATATGTAATCTCCCTCTCGCCCAGAGTCGGTGCATACATAAATCGTGTCGACATCATCTCTGTTTAAAATACCTTTTACAATTCCAAACTGCTTTTTTACCGCCGGAATCACTTCATACTTCCACTCGCCCTCCGGAATAAACGGCAGGTCTTGTAAACTCCATTTTTTGTATTTTTCATCGTAAACTTCCGGATAGCTCATAGTGACTAAATGTCCAACACACCATGTGACAATGGCATTATCACTTTCCATATAGCCATCTCTTCTGGAAGTATTAAGTTTTAGCGCCTTTGCAAACTCGGCAGCCACACTGGGCTTTTCTGCAATAAATACTGATTTTCCCATGAAACTCCTCTATTTGTTAATTTCATCTAATGTCATATTATATGATGGTAAAAACTTTTCCATAAAAATTTCTACTTCTTCCATCTCCATATTCTCTACCGATTTTTTAAGTGTTTCTTCTGCCTTTTTAAAATCTGTATTTCCCATATTTTTCTCTTCTATGCATTTAATATATGCAGAAAGCTTGTCGGCTGCCTTTACATATTTCCAGGAAATACTTTCATCTTCAAGCAAAATATTTTCATAGGCACTCTGCATTTCTTCGGGAATTTCTGACAAGAGCTGATTTGCTGCAATATTCTCCACTTTCTTATAAGCATCTCTGATTTCAGGAGCATAATACTTTATAGGTGTCGGTAAATCTCCTGTAATAATCTCAGTTGAATCATGCATAATTCCCAACATAGCAATATGCTCTGCGTTTAGCTCCTTCCCACAATATGTATTTCCAATCACAGCGAGCGCATGGGCTATCACAGCCACCTGAAGACTATGCTCTGCAATATTTTCCGAAATTGTATTACGCATCAACCCCCAGCGATTTATATATTTCATTCTGGCAAGCATACCAAAAAAATTGTTCATAACCTATCTCCTACATTTCAAAAATAACTTATATATTATAACAAATTTTCTAATAATAAGCCACTATTCATTTTTATACAAAAAGAGATTGGTTTTAAGCTTTGACTCTTAAGACCAATCTCTTTTTGTATCAGTAATTCTATTACTATATGCTTAAAAATTTCTTAACAATGTCTTCCATTCCGTCCACTTCTACTAAGTTATTATGACGAACCTCTGCTGTTCTAATTTCCTCAATAGCATTTGGAATGTCTACATTTCCAATCTTTGATAATTCATCTACTAATTCAAAATCTCCAAGTGCATCATACTTAGAATCAATGGCATTCATAACACTTCTGGTAAATTTAAACGGACTGGCAGTGGAAGCAATCACTGTCACTTCTTTATCACCTGTCTCTACAACATATTTCTTATATGTGCTGGCAGCTACTGCCGTATGTGTATCCATTACATAACCTGTCTTCTCATATGTTTCTTTTATGATAGCTGCTGTTTCTTCTTCTGTGGCATAGTTTCCATAAAAATCAACAAGTTCAGCCTTCATGTCATCTGTAATCTCATATTTTCCATCTGTTGTAAGACTTGTCATCAATTCTCTATTCTTTACCGCATTATTTCCTGCAATCTTATAAATTAATCTCTCAAGGTTACTTGAAATCAATATGTCCATCGATGGTGATGTTGTTAGAATAAACTCTCTATTTTTATCATATTCACCTGTCTGAAAGAAATCAAATAATACTTTATTTTCATTAGAAGCACAAATCAACTTTCCAATCGGAAGTCCCATATTTTTTGCATAATAAGCGGCTAATATATTTCCAAAATTTCCTGTCGGTACTACCACATTCATTTTCTGTTCTTTTGCCAATTTCCCTTCCGCATATAACTTAGCATAAGCATAAACATAGTAAGCTACCTGTGGAACAAGACGTCCAATATTGATAGAATTTGCTGACGAGAACTGGAATCCTTTTTCGTCCATTTCTTTGGCAAGTTCTTTATTCCCAAAAATTGCTTTTACGCCACTCTGTGCCTGGTCGAAGTTTCCTTCAATCGCCACAACATATGTGTTATCCCCCTTCTGGGTTACCATCTGTTTTTCCTGAATCGGACTAACACCGCCATGTGGATAAAATACAATAATTCTTGTCCCCTCTACATCCGCAAAGCCTGCCATAGCGGCTTTTCCGGTATCTCCTGACGTAGCTGTAAGGATTACGATTTCATTTTTTACGTTATTTTTCTTGGCTGATGTAGTAAGAAGATGAGGCAGTATTGATAATGCCATATCCTTAAATGCAATTGTCTTGCCATGAAATAATTCCAGATAATAAGCACCGTCAACTTCAGCTAACGGAGCAATCTCCTCTGTATCAAATTTAGAATCATATGCCTTATTAATACAATTCTTTAATTCTTCCTCAGTAAAATCTGTAAAATATAATTTCATAACCTCATATGCAACCTGTTGATATGTCATCTTAGACAACTCTTCAATTGTTACATCAAGTTTTGGTATTTCCAAAGGTACAAATAAACCACCGTCGTCTGCTAACCCTTTTAAAATAGCCTCTGATGCTTTCAGTGTTCCCTCTTCACTTCGTGTGCTCTTATAAAGTATCTCTTTCATCCTTTTCTCCTTACTATTTATTATTTATGTAATTTATCAATCCGCCATTACTAATAATATTCTGCATAAACTCCGGAAACGCCTGTCCCTGATATTCTTCGTCTTTTGTCTTATTATAAATTTTTCCGCTGTCAAAGTCTACTTCAATTTCATTTCCTTCTTCAATTCCTTTTGCAGCCTCCGGACACTCTATAATAGGAAGTCCGATATTAATAGCGTTACGATAAAAAATTCTGGCAAAAGTCTCTGCAATAACGCAGCTCACTCCTGCCGCTTTAATAGCAATCGGAGCATGCTCTCTCGACGAACCACATCCAAAGTTTTTATCCGCTACAATAATATCCCCTTCTTTTACTTTATTTACAAATTCTTTATCTATATCTTCCATACAGTGTTTTGCAAGTTCTGCCGCATCCGGTACATTAAGATATCTTGCAGGAATAATAACATCTGTGTCTACATTACTTCCAAATTTAAAAACTCTTCCTTCTGCTTTCATATATACCTCCTATAATCCTAATTCTTCCGGTCCCGAAATTTTTCCTGTAACTGCACTTGCGGCTGCCACTGCCGGGCTTGCCAGGTAAACTTCTGATTCAGGGTCTCCCATACGGCCTACAAAATTTCTATTTGTTGTTGCGATTGCTCTCTCTCCCTTTGCCAAAATTCCCATGTGACCTCCAAGGCACGGGCCACATGTAGGGGTGCTTAAAGCACAACCCGCTTTTATAAAAATTGAGGCAAGACCTTCTTCAATACACTGTAAATAAATAGCCTGTGTAGCCGGAAAAATAATACATCTTACTCCCTTCTTAACTTCTCTTCCTTCAAGAACTTTCGCTGCTATTCTCATATCTTCAATTCTTCCATTAGTACATGAACCAATAACAACCTGGTCAATCTTTACATCACCTACATTATCAATCGTTTTTGTGTTTTCCGGAAGATGCGGAAATGCAACTGTCGGTTTTAGTTCACTTAAATCAATTGTATATTCCTCATCATACTCTGCGTCTGCATCCGGTTCATATACTGTAAATTCTTTTGTGGAATGTTCTTTCATGTATTCTCTTGTCAGTTCATCTACAACAAAAATACCATTTTTCCCACCGGCTTCAATTGCCATATTTGTCATGGCAAATCTATCATCCATAGACAGATATTGAACACCATCTCCCATAAATTCCATAGAACGATATAGCGCCCCATCAACTCCAATCATACCGATAATATGAAGAATGACATCTTTTCCACTGACCCACTTTGCAGGCTTTCCTGTCAAATTAAACTTAATGGCAGATGGAACTTTAAACCATGCCTTACCTGTTGCCATTCCGGCCGCCATATCTGTACTTCCAACACCTGTGGAAAAGGCTCCAAGAGCACCATATGTACATGTATGAGAGTCAGCACCGATAATTGTGTCACCTGCGGTA
>NZ_CALGRE010000053.1 GCF_937958975.1 uncultured Eubacterium sp.
CGGCTCTACAAAATAGTAAAGCCTTAATATAAAGGAGGAATATAAATGAAAAAGGGAGTTTTAAAGAAAGTTATAAGACTTCCCATACAGGATAAAGATTGTTTTCCACTCCAGCCCTTACCTGTTTCCTGATTCCATGCAGAACCCGGACCTAAATCAATTTCTGTCGTCATTCCTTTTTGCTCAATCTGACCATCCGCTTCATTTCCAGTAGCGAATACCAGTTCTGATAACTGTGTCATACTGATTCCGCCTTTATTGGCAGTGATGTAGAGTCTATACTGGCTAAACTCTCTCGGATTGCTGATTTGATACTGCTTCTTCTGATATCTGGAATCAAATGTCTCATTTGTTCTTGAATCAATATCTGTCCATCCGTCACTATCAGAGTTTCTTCCCTGTAAAACCCAGTTTTTCGGATCTCTGTTCTGCTCATCATTTGCCGATGCAATGTAGTAATATTTTACTGCCTTTTTTGTTCCATTTTTCAATTTTGCAATAATTTCAACCGGGCTTTTTGTTGTAAGATACTTTGTTGCCGTATTTCCATCAAAAAGATTTCTCATAACTTCACTGCTGTTATAAGAAGCGCTTCCCGACAAATTCGATTTATCTACCAGATAAGATAAATCTCCTTTGATATCCGATTTCATAGAACCGGAAACATTTTTACTTCCTTTTGTGTCTAGTGTGCCTGTCTTAAAACCATCCGAATTTTCAAATGATGTTGACCACAACACATCCTCCTTATAATTGGCATCAATTACTTTCGCCGACACATCTGTACTGTGAACAGATATTCCCATCGGAAAAGCCATTGTTAGTGCCAATACAAGAGATAAAATTTTCCTTCCTTTCAAGATTTTTTCCTCCTTATTTTTTAGTGTGCCACAATGTTACTCCAGTTATAATCTACCTCCTTAAACTCACTATCTACTATTTTTAAAATATCATTATATAAATATAAATGTCCTGCAAATGTAGACATTGCTTTATCATTATACAACGATTTAGCCACCTTAAATATAGAATATTTATAAACTTTACTGTAAACATAACTTCCATCTGCCAGCTTTGCATATGCTCTCACCAAATACTCCTGATTGTATGCATCTTTGGTGGTTCCGTTATTCGTCATTGTCAAAACATAATTGGTTGCTGTCGGAGATGAAGAATAGTTTTCTTCGATTATCCCCTGTTTTGTCGCTGCATGATATTTCACGTTTACATTTTCGCTTCCTATTAACAAATCATTCACAGATATATTGCTTGTCAATAATCCATAAACGTTTCCAAATTCTACAACCTTTTTGCCGTCTATCTCAGATTCAACCGATGAAACTGTACGAATCCCTTTCAGAATATGGCTAACCTGAAATCCCTGAACATCCAATTTATCAGAAACAGTAACTCTTTGATTTTCGATTAATTCTATTTCTGATAACTGCATAATACTTCCACTGGCTGTCTCAAAGAACTGCATCGCAAAATACTGATATTTTGCCGGATTTTTTGTTTTAAATATAGTAGCTTTTTTATTTTCAGCCGGAAGTTTTCCATCTGATACCGCGTCAATCGTTGTCCAATTTTTACCATCCATAGAACCCTTTAAAATCCACTTTACAGGATTCCTTCCCGGATTTGCCTGTGTATCATTTCCTGTATACAAAACATATTCATCAATGATTACCGGCTCCTTCATCTTCCATTTAATATGTGCCGGTATCGTCTCTGTGCAAAATTTTGTACCCGTATTACCATCAAATACACAGTATGCATTTTCTGTCCTGATAGCATTGCCGGCATGCTTAGCAGTGACCGGAGAACCATTCACCGAAACTGTTATCACCTTGTCTCTTAAATTTTGTCCCTTTGAAATATCATCATTTGTCCCAATTACTGCTGACTTTCCGCTAACTTCATTTATGCTTGAAGATGGAATGTTAAAATCAATTCCTAATGACTTACGATAATTGTCATAAGTTTTCATTTCCACACCACTGCCGGACATCGTCAATTTGTAAGTATAGTCACCTGAAAATATTGCTGTTGATGCTCCTGCATCTAAAATATCCTGCAATTTTTGTTTATTTCCGCTATTTAATCCTGCATTTTCTTCTGAATTTGGACATATCGCATATTTCGCCGCAATTGCTTTATATAACGATGTCAGCCGATTGTACCCATGATGTGCCACTTGAACCATATCACTCTTTAATGTTGTGGTATACATATTTTCCAACTGATTACTCTTCGTAATATCGCCCAACAGCATCAATGACTTTCCATCGATTGTTATCTTTAAAACTGTAGATGCTGTATTCATATCTCCACCGAGAGTTGTCTTTCCATCTGCTCCAACCCAGTCTTCATGAGTGCACAAGGTATCAAACTGAACTCCCTGCATTATAAACTGCTGTCCCGTATGCAGGGAAACGTGTTTTACATTTGGAAAATATTTATTTATAGTATCTTTCATCTTAAAGGTTCCGCCATCATATCCTCCCACGACACCATAGCCCGGGAAATTAAATAGTACACTATCTATTTGTAAACTATCATGATATGCACTGACAAATTGATGTGCCCCAAACACATGGTCACCATGTGCATGGGAAAAGAACCACCCTCTAATTTTTACTTTTTCATTCTCAGATGTATTCGTAATCTTTCTCATGAATGCAAGCTGTGCTTCCATTGCCTCTTTTGACGACTGTCTTTCGTGACCACTGTCAATCAAAAACAGACTATTGTCTGCCAACTTAATCATAAACATCATACCACAATCTATCTGCCAATAATCCGTAACACTCGTTGTGGATTCTCCCTTTGTATAATCAATGCTATACATATACAATTCTGTATTTCCACTCCCTGTTGCCTTTGAGCTGATATTCGACAATAGTACATTAGAAGAATTATCCTCTATGATTCTTGTTTCCTTTTTACTTTCCGTATAGTAAATGTAATAAATTTTTTCGCTTTTTGTCAGCGTATAATGTATATTATTTTCTAAAATTGTCTTAGACTGCTTTTCAAATCCTCTGCAAATCAGTTTATCTACATACTTTTCAAAAGATTCCTTACTTGTAGAACTAACAACAACCATCTTTGCATCTTCTGATGTTGTTCCATTCTGGTCACTTGCCATTCCGGGACCACAATTATAAGTATTTGCTGACACCGTACCGTCAATATATTTTGGCATATCACTCAATGGCAGCGATACACTGTCATTATCTGAGATGTTGGTGTTAGAAACTGCATTTTCCTCAAAATATAGTACAGGATATCCTCCCTCTTTATTTTGTCTGTAGGCGCTTGCTCCTTGTGTCGTATCTGTTATCTTTGTGTACAAATCACTTGCACTGCCAAAAGAGGCGCCTGCACTGCCTGCTTTTGCATTACTGTTTAACTCTGTTTCGTATTCACTTCTTCCTGATATATAAAAGTTTTTAAATGTACCATGCTCCGGGTTTCTCACCACACATATTTCAGCCTCAAGTGGATTGCTGCTGGCATTATAACAATAGATTACTGAAAGTTTATTGGAAGATGACAAATTCGCATATCCAAAAATACCAAAATAATTTCCATAACCGCTTCTTGCCACTGTGTTTCCCGCATCTGAATATTCAATCACATTTCCCGTGTTGTAACAGTAGTCAATCTTTCCACTCTTAATATATCCGATAATTCCGGCAGCTCTCTCTCCTTCTATTTTATATCCGGTTATATTGCCTTTGTTGGCACAATAGGTAATGTTTGCATAAGTCGAATTTTCATTAACCGATGTCTGCCCTACAATACCACCGATGTTGTTTTTTCCACCAATAACAGTAATTGTACCATTATTTATAGTTCTGGTTATTTCTGCACCACATTTTGCCGCAATCAAACCTACAATACCGCCTGTCGAACCTGATGTGCCATTATTCACATCATTTTCTCCATTCGCTGCCGACACTGCATTTACAGTCAATGAACCGTGATTCATCACATACTCAATTACACTTACCTGATTCTGATTTCTTACTGCTCCGACAACACCACCTACATTCAATACCCCTGTATCTGTTGTTGCAGTAATATTTACATTACTGGTACAATGCGAAATGGTACCTCCCGCAAGAACTGCTGTTATGCCTCCCACATATCCGCTATATTCCTTAGCGGTCACTGTTCCGGTCACTGTAAGATTTGATATTTTTCCGGTTACATATCCAAACAAACCTACACTGTAAATACCACTGGAAGAATTTATGCTGTTAATTTCTAATTTAATAGTATGTCCATTCCCGTTAAAATCTCCTGTGTAGGGTTTTGTCTCTGTTCCTATCCCTGTCCAGTTTTTTTCCTGTGACAAATCAATATCATTCATCAATACATAGTCTTTGTCCGGATTCTCTCTTGCCCACAATAATTCATTTACATTTGAAAGTTGATATACACCATTTTTTAATGTAGGCTCCATTGTTTTTACTGTAATTGTATCCGCTCCGGCAACAGAAATCTGAGGAATCCATACCAATCCTGAGACCATCTGAAATGTCAATGCAACGGATAATGCAATCGCAACTATCTTTCTATTCATAAAAAATTCCTCCCTGTTTTTTTACACTCCATTACTATTTTACAATAATCGTTCCCCAGTTATAATCCACCTCTTTATAATTATTATCTACAACCTTTAATATACTATTATATAGATAATTATGTCCTGCACCTGTATTCATCATCGTATTCTCATACAAATCTTTTGCCACTTTATATATAGAATATCTGGCGGCTTTGCTATAAACATAACTTCCATCTGATAATTTGGCATATCCTCTTATCATATAATCCTGAGTTAATGCGGCGCTTGTATATCCATTTTCAATCATTGTCATGACATAATTCGTAGCTGTAGATGAACTTGAAAACTGTTCTTTTATAATGCCTGCATTTGTAGCCTGAACCGACTTCACATAAATATTATCCGAACCAATGTACATATCATCCGCTGAAACGCCATCACGCTCAACGGCATAGATATTTCCAAATTCCACGACATTTTTTCCGTCAACTGTTTTCTCAACCGATGATACCGTTCTAAGACCACCCAATACATGACTTATCTGAAATCCTTCTATACTGATTTTATCTGAAACAGTAATGTGTTCCACTTTTGACGTCGTTACCTCTTCCTGTCTTTTCGATGTCGTTTCTTCCTGTTCGATTATTACTTTTTCAGATACTCCCGCGCTTTCTTTTCCGGCAAGAATTGCCTTTACCATAATCGTATGTTCTCCTGCTTTATCAATCTCGCAGGTCAATGCCTGCGCCATATCATATGTTCCATACAAGTTATTATCAATATATACATTGTATTTTTGTCCGGAAGCAATCTGCTCCGTTGATTGTCCCCATGCAAATGACACTTTATTTCCCTCAATGTTCTGAATTACAAATCCAATTACTTCTGTCGGTATATTTGCCGTATTCTGTGTTGTCGGTTCCACTGTAGTAGGCGCCTGCGTTGTTGGTTCCTGTGTCGGCTGAATCGTAGGTGCCTGCGTTGTCATCTGCTCTGAAACACTATTAAAGTTAAAACATTCCCACGCACCACCAATATTATCACTTACTGCTTTTAACTGCCCTTTATTTGCCGTATCGTCAAAATCTGCCTTTACATATTTTCCATTTGCTATAGAACGAAGTGCATACTGATTTCCTGTAATATGTACCGGTTCAAATTGTTCCCACATACTAATGACGGAACTTCTCGGCAATAACTGATTATTTTCATCAATTACCGCACAGACATATTTTCCATTGGCTTTCGATTTCAGAGAAATCGTTCCGTTTCCATTATTAATTACCTCCAATACATCTGCTATCCCTGCATAAGAAGTTTTATTTGCAATCAGAGGACTATTTCCACTATCTGCTGCGGTCACTATATTGTCTGTGCATTCAAGATAATAATTTCCCTCATTCATACATTCTGCTTCCCAGCTAGAGATTACACCCGATGTATAATTTTTAAAAACATTGACAAGTCCCGAATTAAGATATCCCGAACCTACATTAGACCACTTTGATAAAATTGTATCGTAAGAATCACTCTCAACATTAACGCTGGAAACCGACTGATTTACGAGTCCCCAATTGCCATATTCCGATACGCATTTATATGACCAGCTTGTCCAATTTAAACCATTATCATTTAATAATTGTAATCCAGCTGCCCACGCACTCGTATTGTTAAAATAGGAAAACTCTCCCATATAACTTGGCACGTTGTAATTTGCACTGTTAATGTTATTTATTTTCTTCTGCATATTCGCAATTTGTTGTCCGCCTGCATTATCATAATCATCATATAAATAGTTATGATACTCATACATTATATTTTCCCAGCCATATGTACTTGGATTCGGCAAATCGTAAGGTTCCCATGTCGCCTCCATAATAATCACATGATTTGAATCCTTCGCCCTAATTCTCTTGTACGCATTATTATAGATATTCCAAAGCCATGAATGTAACTGGTCATCAGAGTATCCGGAACTATATCTGTATTCATTATATGGTTCGTTTAATAAATCATAGCCTGCCACAACAGGATTTCCATTAAAATGTTCTGCTATCTTTTCCCACATCTGATAATATTTTTCCTGATTAGATGCAGCATTGCTGCCAAAGAAAAACTCCGAAGCTCCCTGTTTATTATTTCCCCCATCAATACCGGAGTGGTCGCTTCCATTCTGGGAACCGTATGCTCCATGCATGTCAATAATAACATACATTCCTCTTTTTCCCGCCTGCTCAACAAACCAGTCAACACGTTCAAAAGCATTACTGTACCAATTATTATTTTCATCTACAAAATTTCTGTACCACAAAGGAAGTCTGATACAGTTAATACCAAGACTGGCACATGTGTTAAAATCTGCCTCTGTCCAATAATTTCTCTCATAAGTATCAATCAGAGTTCTGGCTGCACTACTTCCGAATCTGTTTGTTAATGTATTAATAATATCCATCTGGTCTGACACATTGGTTGTATAGCTGGTTGGTGTCATCCAAAATTCCTGCAGCATATATCCACCGGCATTCGTCCCTCTAAGATACACAGTATCTCCCTGACCATAGTTATTTTTGAGTACCTTTCCGTTCGCTTTTAAAAAGTCTTTATACTTTATTACATTGGTATTTGCGGCTGTTACCTCCTCAGTTTTTAGCACTGCAATATTTGTAGCTGTTACCGCTACCACCATTATGTAAACGACCACCTTTTTAATTATATTCGACATTTGTACCTCCTCGTCGTGAACAAATTATTATGCCTTTTTTCATCCGCCCATTTTTACACATAATTTCTCTTTTTATTATAAGCTAAGGAAGCACTATTATAAAGTTTGTTTTTTTTAGACAAGTTTCATTTTTTTATATTTATTAAATAAATAAAAAATGTTAACCACTAATTTTTCTTTCTAAAATTTTCTCCAGCTTAATAAAATCACAACAACGCTTTTTCAAATTACTATTTGCCTTTCCCTCAGTAATCATCCAATATAATTTATTTGCTTTTTTTATTATTTTTTGCTGATTTTCTCTGCACCACTTTAATTGTTTTGTACACATTTTTTTATAATATACAATAGGTATTAAATCATCTCTTTTTATTTTTAAATCCATAACATGTGCATATCTTTCGTCAATTGGTATCATATTGTTAAAATTTAAAACCCCTACCATTCTTTCGCCATCATATATTTTCATAAAATCTACATCATTTTTCATAGTTTCATGTTTCTTTTTAGGTGAACTTAATGGTATACAATATTTTTTATCTTTGCATATAATAATTATTCCAACAAAAGGCCTCCTGTCTTTCTCACTTTGAGGTGATACCGACAGTACATTATCATCCTTCTTTGCTAAATCTCTTACATATTTTATATCAACGATGTACAAATTAAGCCTTTCTTGTTTCATTTCCATACTCCTTTATATAAATAAGGCCACACTTGTGTGCAGCCTCTAAATAATCTTTTATAAAATAGATTCCACTTACGGTAGGACTCTCCGCTTTTATAGATTCCACTTACGGTAGGACTCTCCGCTTTTATAGATTCCACTTATGGTAGGACTCTCCACTTTTTATGAAAATTTGAATTTTCATATATAATAAATCAGTTTATTTATTATATATTGAGTATATATATTATATCAAAATCTGTCAAGTTTTTATCTTTTATTTTTATTCTTCATTTTTCTTTATTAATATGCTATAATGACGGTTGACTATGTTTTCAGGACGTTCCTGTCAAAACATAAAAGAGATTAAGTATTTTAAGAACATTTTAGGAGGAATATAAATGTACAAGATTGTGAAAAAACAGCAATTAAATGACACTGTTGTACGTCTTGATGTTGAAGCGCCGTTTATTGCTGCTAAAGCAAAAGCCGGTCAGTTTATCATTTTCCGTATAGACGAACAAGGCGAACGTGTACCACTTACAATTGCTGATACCAATCCTGATAAGGGTACTGTAACTATTATTTTTCAGATTGTCGGTCAGTCTACAATGCTTCTTTCACAGATGAAGGAAGGTGATTACATTTTAGATTTTGTCGGTCCGCTAGGTGCGGCAACCGAATTTGGAGATGCAAAAAAAGTCTGCGTTATCGGAGGCGGTGTCGGAAATGCGATTGCATATCCATCTGCAAAAGCTTTGTTTCAGGCAGGTGTGGATGTAGATGTTATTGCCGGATTTAGAGATAAAGATATCGTTATATTAGAAGACGAATACAAATCCATCTGTAACCGACTTTTCATCACAACCGATGACGGTTCATACGGTGAAAAAGGATTGGTAACAGACAAACTGCAGAGCCTTATTGACGAAGGAAATAATTACGACCTTGTCATTGCTATCGGACCTATCCCAATGATGAAATTCGTGTCAAAGGTTACCGAGCCTTACAATATAAAAACTCTTGTTTCATTAAATCCTATCATGATTGACGGAACCGGTATGTGTGGCGGCTGTCGTGTCACTGTTGGCGGCGAAATTAAATTTGCATGCGTAGACGGTCCTGATTTTGACGGACATAAAGTTGACTATGACGAATTAATGAAACGTAATTCAACTTACCGGGATTTTGAAGCACACGACAGAGATAACTGCCGTATGTTCAAAGCAGCTGACAAAATAGGAGGTACAAAATAATGCCAAATATGAGTTTAACAAAGGTGCCAATGCCTTCTCAGGAACCAAATATAAGAAATAAAAACTTTGATGAAGTTGCGCTTGGCTACACAGCTGAGATGGCTATAGAGGAAGCTACAAGATGTATCAATTGTAAAAATAAGCCATGTATGAGCGGCTGTCCTGTATGCGTAAGAATACCTGAGTTTATTGAAAAAGTTGCTGCCGGCGAATTTGAAGAAGCATATAAAATTATTACAAGTACAAATGGTCTTCCTGCTGTTTGTGGACGTGTCTGCCCACAGGAAAATCAATGTGAGGGAAAATGTATCAGAGGAATTAAGGGTGAGCCTGTTTCTATCGGTCGTCTTGAACGCTTTGTCGCTGACTACCATATGGCTCATAGCAATGACGATATAGAAAAGCCTGAAAGTAATGGTATTAAAGTGGCTGTTATTGGTGCAGGTCCTGCCGGTCTTACATGCGCAGGCGACCTTGCAAAGCTTGGATATGAGGTTACTATTTTTGAAGCCTTTCATAAAGCCGGCGGTGTTTTGGTATATGGTATTCCTGAATTTAGACTTCCAAAAGCAATTGTCCAAAAAGAAGTAGATAATTTAACGAAATTAGGTGTTAAGATTGAAACCAACATGGTTATCGGTCGTATCCTTTCTGTTGATGAGATTATGGAAATGGGCTTTAAAGCTGTATTTATCGGCTCAGGTGCAGGTCTTCCATCATTTATGGGAATTGAAGGCGAAGCATTAATCGGCGTGTACTCAGCTAATGAATATCTGACGAGAGCTAATCTGATGAAAGCATATTTAAATGATTATGACACACCTGTTATTAAGAGCAAAAATGTAGCTGTTGTAGGCGGTGGAAACGTAGCAATGGATGCAGCGAGAACTGCTCTCAGACTTGGCGCTGAAAATGTATATATTGTTTATCGTCGAGGTATGGAAGAACTTCCTGCCAGAAAAGAAGAAGTAGAACATGCAGAAGAAGAAGGAATTATCTTTAAGACATTACACAATCCTGTAAAACTTATCGGTGACGAGGAAGGTCGTGTCTGCAAAATGGAATGCATTAAAATGGAACTTGGCGAAGCAGATGCTTCCGGTCGTAGACGTCCGGTCGCAATTGAAGGAAGTAACTTTGAAATCGATGTTGACACTGTAATTATGTCGATTGGAACATCTCCAAACCCACTTCTTAGAACTACTACTGAAGGACTGGAAGCTAATAAATGGGGATGCCTTGTAGTTAATGAAGATACTTTAGAAACTACAAGGGAAAATGTTTACGCCGGTGGCGATGCCGTAACCGGTGCAGCTACGGTAATTCTGGCAATGGGCGCCGGAAAACAGGCAGCTGAAAACATCCACAAAAGATTATCTGAAACAAAATAATTTTATCTTTATATAAAAAGCCGGATTGTGAATCCAAACGTTTCACAATCCGGCTTTTATTATCTTATAATTTTGACTTTCTTAGCATTACTCCATTTTCCATAGCTTTTCTTTTTATTTACTACTCTTATGGCTCTCGCTTTCACATAAAGTTTCTTTCTTCTTTTTATTTTTTTTGATTTTACAGTAAATTTTACTTTTTTTACCGTTTTTTTCACGAGAATTTTCTTAAACTTCTTTGAATTAGAAATTTTAATTTGATATCTATTTGCCTTTGCAATCTTTTTCAAAGAAATTTTTATGCTCACTGAAGTTTTCTTCTTTACCGCCTTCTTTACTTTTGTTTTACAAATTTGTGGCGATGCCGCTTTCGTAGTTTCCTTATCTCTCCCAGGCTTAGTTGTAACTTCTTCTGTCGTTGGCTGACCTGTCGGTCTTGGAGTGGAAGTTTCAACTGTCGGTGTCTCGTCCACGCTGACATCATCCGTTCCATATATCGCTATATCATAAATCGAATAACCATAGTTGGTTGTTCTTGCAGTCCCGACAATTCTCACATATCTGGCGGCTGTCATTTGATTTAAAGTAATGGTATCACATCTGTTCTGATATTTTCCCATTTCTTCTGCTTCAGCTACCGTTACATACTCTTTTCCATCTGTCGAAACTTGTATATGATAATTCTTAGCACTGGCATCTTCCCACAAAATATTGAACTGCTTTATATTTTTTACTCTACCCAAATCAATTGTGAATGTCTGTGGGTCTATACCATGAATCGATTCCCAGCGACTCATAATGTCATTATCAATTGCATTTTTTGCAAAACCATTTCCCTGTTCCGATGTTGCCGAAACAGAAACTTCCGGCGACATTAAATAGTCCTCACAGGTTACACCTTTTATCGTAATTTCATCCGATAATAATGTTGTTCTCTTTACATCTGATATTTTATAATTTGGCACAGGAATAGGTGTAGGAGCATAACCTTCCGGATTTCCCAATTGTACATAAGTCTGTCCCAAATCTGTAAGTTTCCCTGTAGAATTTGTCCAAAGTGCAGAAGCACCATTATTACCATCTGTTGTATCAAAGGAAAACCATGAATATCTCTCAACATAGTCTCTTTCATTTAGACCTTTAATCACTGTTTCCAGAAATTCATTTACAGACTCCCTTGCCCATTTATTATTATATCCCCAACCACTCACCGCAAATTCGGTAATCCAGATTGGTTTGTGATACATCTTATATGTCGCATCCACAACTTCTGTTAAAAATGTATTTGCACCTGCCGCACCTCCGTATGTTTCATAATAACAATGAAGCGGAATAAAATCTATTGTACTATGGTCGATAGAATCCATAAATGTTCTAAGCCATGTTCCATTTCCCCATGATGGGCTAAATGCCGGTGCCGGAGAACCAAGATGATAGTCATATCCTAAAAACTTATTCCAATGACTAATCGCTGTATTCACATCAATATTACTTCCGCCAACATTTCCTCCCATATCCGGCTCATTATAAGCTAAAAGATATTTGTAACCAAGCCCTGCAACTCTGGATATACTACTTTCTGCGCCAAGCCCCCATATCATAGGAACAAACTCTATATTCTTATATGTTCGATATGAAAATGGGTCGGTTCCCCAGCTATAATACCATCCCATGTTCATACTTACAGGATTAAGATTTCTTCCCATCTCGTTGTTTACACACAAGCCTTTTTTAGTTACACCAAACGAAACCTTATCCGTTCTTAGCAGGGAACCATCTGTATGTTTAGATTCCACATATACATCATACATTTTTACTTTTGTAGTATAAAATTCATATGAAGTCCCCTCTGTAGTTCCTACTAATTTTCCATCGATATAAACATCGTAAGATTTCACGTCTGATGAAATGTCTGCTGACCATTTAATATCAAAATGTCCCGCTCCCAACAACGAATTTTCCATCGGACTTATAATTTCAAATTGTGCCGCTCCATAAACGTTCGCATTATGCTCTATTACCGGAACAACAGCTATAAGCATAATGAGCGATAAAATAATCGCCCAATTTTTTTTGATGTGTTTCATAACATCCTCCTTAAAAATTGTGATTATCTTACCCTTCAATCTTCCCTAATTTAGTTATAAACAAAAAACGTTTTTAAAACAATTATCAACTTGAATAAAAAAATGTAGCATTCTTTGTGAGATTTGCCAATTTATTTTGAAATGATGCTATTCCAATTATAATCAACCTCTTCATATGTTGGATTTACTACTTTTAAAATATTGCTATATAAATACTGATGAGAAGTATAATTATTCATTCTATTATTTTGATATAAAGTAGAACTGATACCATAAATAGAATAACTATATATTTTACTATACCTGTACGTTCCGTCCTCTAATAATGCATATGCTCTTACCTTATATTTTGAAGTATACTCAGGTTCATTAAATGCAGTAAACATAGTCGTCCTAACAAAACATATCTGTGAGTCTTTATTTTCCATTACCGGATTTAATGTTCCAATTGATGTAGAACCATATGATTTTACATATATATTATCGCTGCCAACGAACATTTCTGTATCACTTATATGAAAATCTGTACCATTTGCAGAGGATATGGCATATACAAAGCCCCATTCTTTAACTTTTTTAGTATCAATTTCCGGCTCAACAGCACCTATAACACGACTTCCCTGCAATACTGTGCTTATCTGATAACCTTCTATTGTGACCTTATCACTTATAGGAATTTCTTTTGTTTTATCTATTCCATAAACTGCAATATCCCGAATCGAATATCCATAACTTGTATTTCTCTTGACTCCATTTACTCTAATATATCTTGCATTTACTGTATTACTCAATATGATATCGTCATTTTTATAGTCATAGGAAATTCCATCCTCCTCTCCAGCAATGCTGTAAAATTCCTGTCCATCCTGGGATACTTCTACATAATATTCCCTAGCTCCTGCTGCTTCCCATATAATACTTACTTGTTTTATATCGATGCTTTTTCCTAAATCCAATATAAGATTTGAGGGATCCGTATTCCACTTACTCTCCCATCTGGTCGATATATCATCATCTATCGCTTTTATAGCAGAATTATCACTATTATAATCCGATGTGGAAACTACTTTCGTATTTTTAACATCAATAAAATCTCTATACTCCTGCCCATCGATACATATCGTATTGTCCAACAAAGTCTTTCTTGTAGTTGATGACATAGCAAATATCTGACCGGACTTTGGCTGATTTATATATCCTTCAGGATTTCCCAATTCCACATACAGTCTTCCTAATTCCGTTAAATCTCCCGTTTCATAATTATATAATGAAGCAATTCCGTTATTCCGGTCTGTTGTATTAAAGGAGAACCACGCAAACCTCTCAACATACTCTCTCTCATTTAGTCCTTTGACAGCCTCTTCCATAAATTCTTTTACCGAATCAATATGTGCAGAATCATCATAAGCCCATCCGTCCACTGCAAACTCCGTAATCCATATTGGCTTGTGATACATTTCGTATGTCTTATCTACAACTTCTCTCAGAAATGTCTGTGCTGCTTCTTTTCCTGTATACTGTGAGTAATAGCAATGAAGTGCAATAAAATCAACCGTACTCTGGTCTATTCCATTCATAAAGGTTCGAAACCATACCCCATTATCCCAAGATGGACTAAGTGCCGGTGCTGGTGAACCCAAATAATAATCATTTCCAATAAATTTAAACCAATTAGATATTGCCGTGTTCACATCAATTTTACTTCCCCCGACATCTCCCCCCATATCCGGCTCATTATATGCCAACATATGTTTATAACCTGCACTTACAACGTAGCTGATATCTCCCTCGCTGGCTCTTCCCCATATCATAGGAACATACTCTGTATTTTCAAACGCATTATAATTGTGAGGATGTGATGCCCAATTGTAATACCAGCCAATATTCATCTCTTCCGGTTCTAAATACTTTGCCATCTCCTCATTAGCACATAGTCCCTTTTTCGTTACGCCAAATGAAACTGTATCTGTTGTAGAAATAGTATTATCTATAAACTCTGCCGTAACATATATTTCATACATCTTTACATTTGTTGTATAATATTCATATTTTGTTTCATTCGTAGTAGCTACCTGTTTTCCATCTACAAAAATTTTGTAACTTTTTACTGCCTTTCCTGTGGGTTTTGTCCATTTAATATCAAAATGTCCTGCTCCGATTAAACCATTATTTATCGGACTTACTATCTTGAACTCTTCCGTTGATGCCATTGTTTCAGTAATATTTTTTCCTGACAACACTGTAACCATCATTAGCATACACAACGCAAAACTCATTATTTTTTTAACTCTCATATATACTCCTTCCTTTGTAAGTTAACGTTAACATTTTATGTTTTAATTGTATCATGTTAAATATAAATTCCTAATATGCACTAAAAAATAAACACCATTTCTAAAAAATCCACCTATTTTATTATCTTAATTCAATTAGTTCAAAATTTTTTTATTAATGCCAATATTTAGATTAAAAATAAATTAATTATTTTGAATAAATTTAGAAATAATAAAATAAGTATTGACAAAAAATAAATAAACGGTATAATGATAACAGTTACTATTATTGTTTTGGAGGGAATATGACCAAGCGAAGCCTACAAAGAGAATTAATTAGAGAAAACTTAATTGGTCGCTATGACCACCCTACTGCTGATATGGTATATCAAAGTATACGCCAACAGCTTCCTACCATTAGTCTGGGAACTGTGTATAGAAATCTTCGATTTCTAGTCGAGCAGGGTGAGGCCATATCTCTTAAATTAGGTGATGGCCGCGAACATTTTGATGGTCATATCGAGCCTCATTATCACTTTATTTGCAATGAATGTGCATCCGTCGAGGATATCTTTATGAAAGATTTTCCTATTTGTGACGAAGCAAAAAAACATTACAATGGTGAAATTTTAGGTCATTGTACTTATTTTTATGGCCTATGTAATAAATGTAAGCAAAAACATTAATGGTAAAACCATTTATATTAATAATTATTTCAAATTTAGGAGGAATTTAAAATGGCAAAATTTGTATGTTCAGTATGTGGATATGTTCATGAAGGAGATTCAGCACCAGAAAAATGCCCAGTTTGTGGTGTACCGGCTGAAAAATTTAATAAGGTTGAAGAAGGCGAAAAAGCTTGGGCTGCAGAGCATGTTGTTGGTGTAGCACAGGGAGTTAGTGAAGACATTATCAAGGATTTAAGAGCAAATTTTGAAGGCGAATGTTCAGAAGTTGGTATGTATCTTGCAATGGCTAGAGTTGCTCATAGAGAAGGATATCCTGAAATCGGTCTTTACTGGGAGAAGGCTGCTTATGAGGAAGCTGAACATGCTGCTAAATTTGCAGAGTTACTTGGTGAAGTTGTGACAGACAGCACAAAGAAGAATCTTGAAATGAGAGTTGAAGCTGAAAACGGTGCAACAGCAGGTAAATTTGACCTTGCTAAGAGAGCAAAAGCTGCAAACCTTGACGCAATCCATGATACAGTACATGAGATGGCTAGAGATGAGGCAAGACACGGCAAGGCATTTGAAGGATTACTTAAGAGATACTTTGGATAATTACGAGCAACGTTAAAATAATAGACTCACACCGAGGGAGTTTACTCACTAAGGTGTGAGTTTTGTTATTTTAATGTTGTGACAATCTCCAGCGAGAAGCACCGAAGTGGATTCGAGCTGGAGGTTGCTCGTGATTATAAGTCATAACGCCTTTAAAGGGAATTAAAGAATTATCAAGAGGATGGATATTTTATCTGTCCTCTTTTTTGTTGCTTATTTCTTCTAAAAAAGTGGAAAAAATTGTGTACTTTTTATTTTTACAAATTCATTTTTCTTTAAATGTGTACTTTCTAAAAGTGTACTTTTTCCCCCATTATTTTAATACATTATCTTGCTACATTCAACTAATAATTATCAATATCTTTTATCAACTCTGTATGTTTTACAATAACTTATCCCAACTGTTTACAACTTCTACTATTTTTTTATATCGTAAGGACAAGTTTATATAACCTGCTGCTTATCAATTTCAAATTACTCTGAAAGGAGCTATTTGAAATTAGTATCAAAAGCAACAAGAAATAAATTAGAAAAATGTTGGAACAATCAGTGTGCTATCTGCGGCGGCAATGACTATTTAGAAGTTCATCATCTAATCGCAAAATC
This sequence comes from uncultured Eubacterium sp., assembly GCF_937958975.1. Lineage (GTDB taxonomy): Bacteria > Bacillota > Clostridia > Lachnospirales > Lachnospiraceae > Eubacterium_G. The sequence continues at coordinate 16,865 of NZ_CALGRE010000053.1, forward strand.
AGCAGGCGGTACAGATGATTATGACAATCTTATTCTGCTCTTGTGCCTGCTGTCACGCAACAGTCCACAATAAAGCCTATAATCCCGACAAATACCACCAAAACACATCTATTGACTATGAATCCGCAAAGCCTATTTTAAAGCAATATTTTTCTAATGAGATAGGGGCAAGAGAAACAAAAGAAAATTTAAATTTATCACAGAAAACCCACTTGTCAGAAAGTTCTGTTTTCAAGAGATATAAAACAGAACATAACATTGAAAAATTTTACAACAACGTGGATTTAGTAAACAGTATGAAGAGAAAAAATGTATAAGTTATTTATCAACTTTATTATCGGGATTCCGCCAACAGAAAGAATTGATTTTCTTTCAAAAATTTACTATGGCAATATAAGATTCTTTGATTCTATATACCAATCGCAGCAATTTTATTTTGATAAAAAATTATTATAAAATATATATAGGAAGTGAAAAAATAAATAGATACAATAAATATTCCTATATGGAAAAACAAGAGAATCCAACCGATATATATCACATATATAGAAACAAAAGAAAAGAATCTCTTGCCCAGTTAAATTTACAAGCTGCTACAAATAATATAGAAAAGGCGGCGGCAGCCGCTTTAAAGCGTGAAATAATCACATTAGCAAAAGATAAGAATGGAATTTCTATTTTTTAGGAATCCCATTTTTTCATTATAAATCACTAAATTTAAAAGGAGAAAAACATGATAGAAAATGAATTAGAATTTTTAGAAGAATGGTTTTTATTAGAAAAATATAAATTTAAGGTTTTAACAATTATTACTGCATTGTCAGATAATAAGCGAGCATTTAGGGGAACTTTAAACGATTTATGTAACGAATTATCTATTTCTACTTGTTCAAAAAACAAAGACAAACTCAAAAACTCTCTTACTTTTCTTGAGCAGAACGACTATATCAAAGTTATTAATGATAAAGATATTTACACTATTTCTCTTGCTCATGCAGCAGAGAAAAGCAAGAAATTAATACCTATATATCTTCAAGAATTATTCCTTGAACGAACAGACGATAAGCATTTTTTAAGAATGCCCGAAATATTATCATACTTGGAAACAAAAAATATTTACGCAGACAGACGTACAATCTACGCTGCCATTTCCCTGCTGCGGCAGGCAGGTTTTGATATTGAGGGAATCAAAGAAAAAGGCGGTTATAAATACCATTTAATAGGCAGAAAGTTTGATACAAACGGATTAAAATTCCTTATTGATTCTGTAGCAGTTTCAAAATTTCTGACGGAAAAGAAATCAAAAGAACTGATTGACAAAATCAAATCTTTCGGAAGTATTTATGACAGTAAAATATTAAACAGAAATATTTTAATCGGCGAGCGTATCAAGAGTATGCGTGATAACGTATTAACCAACATAGATAACATACATCTTGCAACAAGCGGCAACCATCAAATCATATTCAAATATTTAAGATGGACTACCAAAAGAACACTCGAATCCTCTGACAAAGAAAAAATGTACTGTGTCAGTCCTTATGCAGTATGCCTTAATGACAATAATTATTACATGATTGCTTTTGATAATCTCACAAAAACACTACGTCATTACCGAGTGGATAAAATGAAATCCATACGTTTATTAGATGAGCCAAGAGCGGGATTGGAAACATACAAAAATTTTGATATTGCTGACTACTCCAAAAAGACTTTTGGAATGTTCGGCGGCAGGGAGCAGACCATATCCGTACAATGTAAAAATTCTTTGGTGGGTGTATTTATTGACCGCTTTGGCGATTCCGTAAGCATAAGACCTAACTATGAAAATCCCGACTATTGCATTTGCAAAATGACAGTCAATGTAAGCCCTCAATTTTACGGTTGGATATTTGCTTTAAGTGCAGAAGTCACAATCGTATCTCCGCAAAGTGCAATAGATGAATTTAGGGAAATGGCAAAAACGATATTCCAAAATTACAACCGTAATTAACCGATAATTTTCGATTTTTTCCGTAATTTTATTTTCCCTCAAAAAAATCTCTGATTTTTTAATGATTGACTTATTGAGGGGGATTTGCTAATATAAAGATAGAAAAAGGTGCTACCGATAGACGGTTAGTCCAAGAATTAGTTAGATTTTAAAAAAGTAACCTTTCCTTGGTCGGGGCGGTTACTTTTTTAGTGTCTTGATATACTCTATTAAAATTGCAACTATGATTGAAATAACCATAAATACAATAGAAAGGATTTCAAAATCGCTCATTAAGTCAAGCCCTCCTTTCCCAGATTTCCCTTTTCAGAGATTTCTATGTAATCAGAGGGTTCAGTCCCTCTGCCAGAGGACTAACCGCCTACCGTTTCTTGGTAGCACCCAAAACAAGTCTACCAAATCGGGCAACAAATAACAATACAATTTTCTACAAAATTTGAAAGATTTTTTAAAGAGAATTTTGATTACCGATAACCAAAATCTTAAAGACTAAAGATAGCATATTACCGCTAAAGATATTAAAGATAATTATCGCTTTTCAAATCAGAAACACTCTTTGAGATTTTATTGACCTGCTATAACGGAAACGGTACTTTTGTTTTTGCTCATTCCCGAAATATAGCCTCCCCCCTTTTCACAATTTCCCGCTGCCGCCGCTTTTTTAAGCAGCAGGCAGCTTTGGAGCAGTTTCTACAATCATTTCTGCATGCCTTGGATAATTTTCTAAAAACCAATCCCTTACTGCTACATATTTTTTTCAACTATTGCCATTATACATGTCTTGGAAGTAATCAACAGTATCTTCAAATGTAACTCTATTACTTGAATCCATGACCTTTATAAAATTTCTCATATGGGCATATGTAAGACCTTTACTTTTATGACTTTCTTTATTACTTCTAATACTCCTGCGTATAATTTTCATACTAGGATTCCTTTTCTCGCATCTCTTAACTCATTTCATTATATTCTTCCGTTTCAACAACTGGCACTGCGTCTAAAAATTTTTGGAAAACTGATGCTATTCATCCGTCTGAAAACAGTTAAAGCGGAAATGACAAGCTGTTTCGCAATAAAAGATACATTCATTGTATGCCCAAAAAAATTTAATCTGACTGTTATGCTGCAATGTTTAAAGAGATAATCATAAACTTTGTCTGTAACTGCACAACAATTTAGACAGAAATGGTGTATTGCTCCAGTTTAAAGTAAATATGTATCTCTTCACTGTCAGATTATATATTTTTTATAATTAAGTCTTGTATTTTCAGAATATTTAAGATAAATCCTTATTAGGCATAGGTAAGCTTCTTTTTCTTGTTTTGTAGTGATTCAACTATAAACGAAAGGGACTCCTGTGCTTACTTTTTATACAAAAATGAAGAAACTCTAAACTTTACTCCCAAGTAAAGTTTAGAGTTTCTTCATACGACGACAGCTGTCCAATGAGATAATGTGAAATCCAATCGAACTTACGCATGACTTCTTTCAATTTTTTATATTGCTTTTTCGATTTTTATTTTGTCAATACTATAATAATTTTTGAAAATCTATAATTCTAATGTCAATCCGTATATCTTGAATATAATGTTGTGAATCCTAAATCATATGCACTGACACCAACAGAATATTTACCCATGATATAATCAAAATCAAGTAAGCCTATTGCAATATCTGACGTGGCATCTTCACATATTGCTATAATATCATCCACCATATCTGTTTCAAAGAAATCAACTGCCTTATTTTGATGAATCAATTTTTTATACACAATTCCCTGTCCATAATTATTGAATGAATCACTATACCACACCTTACACGTAGAATCATTTAGATTAACAATATCAAACGTAGTCATCCATTCTTGCAACCAATAAGTATCTTCAGTTAAAACATTAATTCTAATAATATCCTGTGCCGGAAAATATTCAACACTTGTATAATACTCCAACTGCGGCATATTATCAGACACTGTCGCTCTGCTGAGATAATAATATGTACCAGACTGATTACTTGAAATTTTTCCATATGTAATACATGCTTTTTTTATCTTTTCTTTTACCGTGATGACTCTATTATTATTTTTCTTCTTCACAGTAATTTTACACTTGTATTTTTTCTTACCTACTTTTGCAGTAATGGTTACTTTACCTGCTTTTTTACCTTTTACTTTTCCTTTACTAGTTACAGTTGCAACTTTTCTGTTGGAAGAACTCCATTTTATTTTTTTCCTGTTATTCTTTAGTTTTAAAGTAACTGTCTTCCCTACATAAATTGTTGCTTTTGTCTTATTCAATCTTACCTTTCTTGCAGCACTTACATTGATTGTTGGAATCATTGACATTGCTAAAACTAATGTAAGCATAATCGCTAATGATTTTTTTATTTTGCTCATAATATTTTTCCTCCCCAAAAATCTGTTTTTTTAAATTATAGCCCATATATGGGCAATTGTCAATTATTGGGCAATCTTCTACCATTGCTTTATAAAGGTCAATTAATAGGTGGTGTATATTTGTATGATTACATTTGAACGTCTTTGGGAAACAATGAAAAAACGTGAGATTTCTCAATACAAATTGATAAAGGAATATAAAATTAGCACAGGACAATTAGACAGATTACGCAAGAACGGAAACGTTAATACCTATACATTAAACCAACTCTGTAAAATACTAGATTGCAAACTTGAAGATATTGCAGAGTACATTGAGGATTAAATAAAAAAAGGAAAATTATTAAACAAATTGCTTAATAATTTTCCTTTTGTTTCACTCAATTATACACTTTTCAAATGCTCTGAAAGTTGGTCAATTCCCTACTTTAAAATTCCAATATGAATCTTTCTAATTTCTCACTTTTATATAATAACCACTTCTCCCATTATATTGTAACTTTATTCTGTTTCTCCCTATCTTTTGTAAAAATACATTTTTTCCATACCCAACTCTAGTCATATGAAAGCCTTTATCATTCTCAATTCTTATAAAACTATCCTGATACCATTTATACTTATCAGCAAATACATAAAATGAAATATATGTTTGATTTGCTTTTTGGTTTAACACAAATTTAACTAATTTATATCCTTTATAACTCTCTCCATTCGTTAATCTATACTCTCCCGCTATATCCAATATTTTTTCTGATTTTCTATTGTTTTTACCGGAATTACAAAAACTGCTTATTCTATCTAATAATTCATTCATTTTCTGACTGCCGATACACATTGCAATACCCGTATATTTTCCAAATTTTAAAATATACTTATCAAAGGTATCTTCTATTTGTTGAAATTCATTATGTATTTTTTGCTCAAAAAGATTTTCTTCTCTCAAATAACTTTTTGTAGAAATAACGATACCATTTAATATAATTCCGATTACTAACATGAGTATTATTGTACAAACAATTATAATTGCAATATTTTTTCCCTTATGAATTGAGGAATCCTCTGTAAGCATTTTTGTTGACTCTACTCCCTGTTCATATTTTGTCATATGTATTCTCCTTAATATTACATCTATTTATGAACCGAAGTGGTTGGTATTCTATTTTTTTAACCGATATTTTACCTGAACTTTCTGACTGTTATGTTTCATATTCTTTCACTTCTAATCAATAATATTATTGTACTCTGCTTTTCATAACATTAACCGATTTTGGTTAATATTATTGTATACCATATTCGGTTAATATTCAAGAGAAAGGAAGTGATTTCTATCTATGATTATCTATGAAAGATTATGGGAAACAATGAAATCTAAAGGCATAACTCAGTATGCATTAATAAAACGCTTTCATATCAGTCCTGCCCAAATCACAAGACTGAAAAGAAATGAAAGCGTGAGCACACATACCATAGATACATTTTGCCAGATACTTGATTGTAATGTAGAAGATATTATGGAATATAAAAAGGAATCAAATAAATTAACCTAGTAACAGCTTAATAAAAATGAGCAGCAGTCTACTTTTATAAACTGCTGCTCATTTATTTTTATCATATATTTATCATCAGATACATCACTACCAAAACAATTGCCTCTATCACAATTGCACCGATTGTATTTCCAACCTTTTTTGCAAAAAACATAATCCCAATAGAAAACAATACCAATAAAGCCAAAACGACAATTCCTATTAGTATCACTGCTCCTCCAATAGGTATTAAGGACGACACACTTTCAAATCCTTTTATATTACATAAAGATGCAGACCACATATCTGTACCATAAAATTTATTTGAAATGTATAAATTCCTCAAAACAAAACATAAAAATACAATTATTGTATTTACAACTCCAATGGTCATTTTGCTTAAAGTAACATTTTTGCGTCCTTTCGTAGTCGCACAAATTAATTTCTCCATTCCCCTTTCCTTATCCAGCGTAAAAACTGTAGACTGGATTATAATTAGTACAAGTACCATTAAAAATATCCAATTCATATACCAATTATCCATTTTTCCAATCAGCTTCTTATATCCATCCTCATAGACAAATTTTGCGTTTGGATGAGAATTTACATACTCATATCGCTCATACACCCTCTGAAACGCTGAATATAAAGAAAGTTTTCCCTCTAAACTTAACTTGACGTCTTCATACTGTTCTTCACCAAGCTTTCCCTGTTCATATTGTTTTTCCAGCTGTTCTAACTGTTTGAATATGTCGTCATAATATTTTTTCTTTTCTAAAATACTCTCTCTCTTTTTATCTGTAAGCTCACCCTCCAAATCCTGCATTTGCAGTTTATAACTCATCTGATTAGGTGTCAAATAGCACTTTGTATTTCTTCCACTTATCATCATTACTGATGCAAAAATTACGATTACCAATGCACATCCGCTTATAAAATATATTTTATATGCCTCATACTCAAACAGCCTATTATAAATACGCTTTCTTTTTGGTATAAAATTCCAATTTATCTTTCGCTTTACAGAATATTGTGGAACTTTTTTTAATCGCTTAAATAATATAATATTTCCCAGCACAAATACAAAAACTAAGAAAAATAAAATAGTCAAAGTAAGACTTATTGCAGATACGGGGCTGTCTTTCAAATTCAGTAATACATAATCCCCCAATATGTTTTCAAATTTAATATTACTCCATATATTAAGGAAGTGAATTATATTGTATTTTCCAACTGTAGAAAAATAAAAATATATTACAATATTTATCAGCACCAAAATTGTTCCCACCGAAAAAGGTATCATGTAATTTGCAGATATCAAACTAACAAAAAGAATTAACAACTCTATGACAAAATATACAATACATTTTATCAAAAAAGATATTAAGAAAAACTCCCATATACGCAAATGGTATGGACATGAAATAAACTGTGGGACCGATTGTATGGTTGCATTCAAACCACTCATTCCATAATTTACGCCGACATATATTACCGTTATTCCATACATTATCAAAGCCACACCGAATGTACTAATAAATACAGCCACAATTTTAGATATCATACATGTTTCCCGTCCCTTTGGCGTTGCCCTAATAATTGAAAATAAATTTTTCTTTTTTTCTTCAAAAATTAAATACATTGAAATAATAAATAATATCAATAAAATTAGTATATCCGGCATGTCATTAGATGTGAGTGCCTCTACCCACTTATAAGAATAAAAGTCTGTTTCTATACCGTATAACTTTTTATATTTTTGTGCAGTTTTTCTTATAACTTTTTCAGAAAAACTATCTTTGTTTTCACTGTTTGAAAATATTGAAATACCAAGCTTCTCTTCTTCCTCCTCCAATATTTCATCTAAATAACCGCCATAATCCTTTGTCTGAGAATACTTTTCGTATATCTCTTTTGCAAATTCTTGTTCTTCTAAAATATTGTTTGTATATAGTTTATAGTTTTTATCCTTCCATTTCGTGAGATACTTTCCATATTCATCGGCATTTTCTTTTATTATCTGCTCTGCCATCTTATTACTAAATTCATTATTTGATGCCTGATAATTCTGTATCTCCTCAATCATAGATAATCCCATAACATCTTTATAATAATTTTCGATAAAATCTGCCTTTTCTTTTTTCTCTGCAAGCTCAACATCAAACTTTTTATATGCACTCGGAGAAATTAGGCTGTCATCAGATAACTCTTCCTGTTCTCCCTGGCTATACATATTTCCTATTTTCTGACCAAACTGCATATATCCCAAGTTTATACTAATCCCAATTACAATAATAATCCAAAAAGTCTTTCCTCTCCATATCTTTGCCAATTCTGATTTTATCATTCTAGTCATGCACTACCTCGTTTATCTCATCACCAAAAATACTCATATATACCTGTTCTAAATCCCCATCTTCCAAATACTTATGGACTAACGCATTTGGACTGTCCATTGCCACAAGGTTACCCTGTTTTAATATGATAATCGACTTTGCAATACTTTCAATATCAGATACCACATGGGTTGCTACAAGTATAATTTTATTTTCAGAGATTTCTTTTAATGTCTCCCTTACTCTCACCCTTTCTTTTGGGTCAAGACCCGCCGTTGGCTCATCTAAGATTAATAACTCCGGCTCACCCATGAACGCCTGTGCTATTAACAGTCTTTGTTTCATTCCTCCTGAATAATTTTTAATTTTATCATCCAGCCTATCCGTCAGATTTACCTTTTTTGCAACACTTTCAATCTCATCATACATCTGATTTGACGGAAGCGCCTTTAACGCTCCCATATACCCCAAAAATTTTCTTCCTGTAAAATTATCATATAAGCCCTGTTGCTGTGGCGCATATCCTAAAATTTGTCTATATTGCCTATTCTTTTTAAAAATGGATTTGCCATTCCACAAGACCTCACCATTATCCGGAAGTAAATTATCAGTTATAATATTCATCAACGTTGATTTTCCTGCTCCATTCGGTCCTAATAAGCCATAAATTCCCGGTTCCATCTTTATATTAATATTATTTAATGCCTGCTTCTTTCCATAGCTTTTATTGACTTCTCTAATCTCTAACATGACAAATACACACAATTTCCTTTCTCTATTATTTTTTCATTCCAATCATTTTTACCTTCTTAAAATTTGCTTTGTTATTGATATAGTTATCTTTTGAAATCATACTATATTCCTGCTCTCCGATTACTTCCTGATTAATATCCATCCATGCAACATATTCATTTACATTTTTATAATCACTTAACACGAATAAACTATCTTTATTTTGAGCAATAATTTCTATCGGTGCTTTTTCACTGTTCTTTAACTCTCCCTTAATTGTTTTTCCGGATTCTGTGTTTACAAGATAATAATCCCAGCTCTTTTCATCACGACCATATGAATCATACGCTATACAATAAAGTATGTCCTTACCACTCTTATCCTGTATAATATTGTCTATAGACAACGGGATATCTGTCTTAATTTTTTCAGATTTATTAGCTACAAAGTCAATCACATCAACCTTCTTCTCTTTTTCATTTGAAATATATAATTTGCTTCCACTAACCATTTCTCTATGGCAATACTTTTCCTTTAATACTTTTAACTCGACCTCTTTCCCACTATCAATATTTACACTTTTCAGACGGTATTTTGCTTTTTTATATAAACTATCATCCTTTTGCTTATCTTCTGTTGTAACCGTCCGACCAAAATCCATTGTTCCAATTACAATATTTCTCTCATTACCTCCTAATATAGAGGAATCATTGTCTAAATCTATTACTTTCTCTATTTTTTTATTTTGTAAATCAATTTTAACCAGCTCTCTATCGCATCCTGTTGCATATGTGTTTGAGTCTTTCGTTTCATATTTTACTTTTTTCTGAATCCCATAAATATTCTTTCCGTCACCTAAAAACGTTGACTCCAAAACAATTCCACTCTCAAGTTCCATAATCTTTTCCCGCTCTGTACCATCTAACTTCATACGATATATTGTCGGAACAAATACATCCTGTTTCGGTTCATCCTCAGAGTTTTCACCCAGATCGGAAGAGCACACGTCAGAACTCCAGTCACATACGCAGATCTCGTA
>NZ_CALGRE010000054.1 GCF_937958975.1 uncultured Eubacterium sp.
TGATACATCCACGCTGTATTTCAAGAACACACCTATCCTGAGTCACTTTAATAAATGGTACCAAAGGTTTTTCCGGATATTCTACCTTGTCAAAATCAATTACGATATCTTTTTTTACTTTTTTTTGTGCATGGCAATTATTTGGTATCATTTCTTTAATAGTTCCATCTTCATGATAAAAAACATCATAAAATGCAGGAACATACATGCATGGGATTTCTGCCGCCTGCTCTAAAAATTCTTTTTTTGTTCCGCCATTTTTTTTATTTTCTTTATATAAATCAATCAAGTGATAATATTCTGTTTCACCTTCTCCGATATAAAAAATATCAAAAAAATCTGCAATAGGCTCAGGATTATAAGAACAGGGACCCCCTCCGATTACAATGGGGTCATCTTCCGTTCTATCACTTGCCAAAAGTGGAATATTACTTAAATCCAGAACCTGTAGTATATTTGTATAGCACATTTCATATTGAAGTGTGATACCTAAAAAGTCAAATTTCTTTACGTCATCTTGTGATTCAATTGCAAATAATGGAATATTCTGCTCTCTCATGATTTGGTCTAAATCAACCCAAGGCGAATACACTCTTTCACAATACACATCTTCTCTCTTATTTAGCATATCATAAATAATCTGTATACCAAGATGAGACATACCTATGTCATATACATCAGGGAAACACATGGCAAATCTCACATCAACTTTATCAGTTTGCTTTACAATCATGTTTACTTCATTGCCAATGTATCTCGCCGGTTTTTCTATTTTCATTAATATTTCATCTGAAAGCGCTAATTTTCTCATATAAATTCCTTATTTTCTCATAAATTATTATTACATGTTTTCTACACAATTCTTTTTTTAATAAAATATTGCATAAAAATTTGTGTATAGTTTTTAAAACATTAATATGGTATACTTCTCAATTGGGTATCAATATTAGATAACTTATTGATTCATTATTTTTTGTATAATATTATCCTTAAATATAATACTATATAGAATGATTTTTTACAATAAAACTGTTATTTAAAATAACTATGGAGACTATTATGTATAAATACGAAACACATTTACATACAAAATATGGAAGTGCATGTGCTTCTATTTCCGGAAAAGGACAGGCTATTTCATATAAAAACGCGGGATACACAGGAATTATTATTACAGACCATTTTTTTAGAGGGAATACATGTGTTCCTAATACACTCTCATGGGAAGAACGGGTCGGGCTTTTTTGTCATGGTTATGAGGAGGCGAAAAAGACCGGTGATGAGATAGGTCTACAGGTTTTTTTCGGATGGGAAGAGACTTTTGACGGACAGGATTTTTTGGTTTATGGATTAGACAAAGACTGGTTGTTGAACCATCCTGAAGTGGAACATTGGACGATAAAACAACAATATGAGGAAGTTACAAAGCTTGGTGGACTTGTTATTCATGCACATCCATTCAGAGACAGACCATATATTCCTAAAATTAGACTTTTTCCGAAACAGGTTCATGGTGTGGAAGTTTATAACGCATGTAATTTTGAGGAAGAAAACCAGCGTGCATACATGTATGCGAAACAATACGAACTTCCTATGACAGCCGGTGCGGATAGTCATCATCATGAAATTATATGCTCTGGAATAAGAGTTGAAAAAAAGTTTGAGAATATTCATGACTATATTACACTGATAAAAGAAAACGGACCAAAACAGTTGATATATACAAATTAACTGTTTTTACGTTACTTGCGAATACAAGAATGTAACTCATGGATGCTTCGCATCCAATTCGTCACTTTTCTTATCTTTACGTTACTTGCGAACGCAAGAATGTAACTCATAGATACTTCGTATCTATTTCGTCACTTCTTGCATTCTAATGAATCCGGATATATAAAAGAAATCCATTTCATGCAAGCATGATGGATTTCTTTTATATATCCAGATTCGCAAGTAACTGCTTATCTTCTTGAAAGTTCTTTTGTGATTTCTTTCCAGGATATTTCTTTTTCTGCCATTAATACCATGACATGATATAGGAAATCGGATATTTCGTATTTCACTTCCTGGGCATCCGGATTTTTTGCTGCAATTACGATTTCTGTTGCCTCTTCTCCCACTTTTTTTAGTATTTTATCGATTCCTTTATCAAATAGATAATTGGTATAGGAACCTTCTTTTGGGTTTTCTTTTCTATCAAGTATTACACGGAACACATCTTCAAATACCTTCATCGGATTTGTGTTATCATATTCTTTTTTAACAAGTGAGTTAAAAAAACATGTTGATGCCCCGGTATGACAAGGTACCCCTATTTGATGAACTTTAGCTAACATCGTATCTAAATCACAATCCATGGATAGCTCTTTTACATATTGATAGTGGCCTGAAGTCTCGCCTTTTACCCATAACTCATTTCTACTTCTACTGAAATAAGTCATTTTTCCAGTCTTAATTGTAAGGGAAAATGCTTCTTCATTCATATATGCAAGCATTAAAACCTGCTCTGTTTTATAATCCTGAACAATCACAGGAATCATTCCGTCTGCATTGGTCTTAAACTCTGAAAATGACATTGGACTCTCAAAAACATTAACATTGACCCCTTGTTCTTTTAAAATATATTTTTCAGACATAAAATCGTATTTCATATTCATGTTTTCGGAGCTGATACCATAATATTTATCAACTTCCTTATCATTCTTTGAGTCATAATCATACTTTAACACCGGAACATCTGTCTTAATATCTCCATCTGATATAATCAATGAAATGTAAGAACTAATATTATTCAAATCTAAATCAATGTCCGTACCGGCGATAAATAATGCTATATTTTCTTTTCCAAATCTATCCGAAGCTTCTTTTAAAAGTTCTAAATTTTCTTCCGCACAGAGAATGGCCTTTTTTGCTCCGGTATAAATATATTTTTTTACGTCTTCTAAACGTTTTACATTTCCGCCCACAAGCATTGGAATATCTACATTATCTGCAATTTGAATCATTGTGCTGATATTTGCTTCATGTTCACTGTCATTTGAGGATATATCAAAAATCAATATTTCGTCAGCCCCATTATTATCAAATGACGCAGCAATTTTGACTGCATCGCCATCCTTTACAATTTCTTTTGTTGTTTTATCTACAGCCTTTCCGTTATATAAATATATGGCTGGTATTAATTTGACTTCACTCATTATAATGTTCCTTTCGTTGACAAAACATCAGTAATTCTGTCATCCTTTATAGTTGCCTGATCTAATGCTTTTGCAAATGCTTTAAAAATTCCCTCTATCATATGATGGTTATTCCCATCCTCTAACATTTTTATATGCAGATTCATTCCGGTTGTATAGGCAATTGCATGGAAAAATTCTCTCACCATTTCTGTGTCAAAATATCCAACTCTGTCTGTTGTAAAATTGACACGAAATACAAGGTAAGGTCTTCCCGACAAGTCAAGTGCACAGAGAACAAGAGACTCATCCATAGGAAGTATTGCATTTCCATATCTCTGAATAGATTTTTTGTCCCCCAAAGCTTTTCTGATAGCAACACCTAAGGCAATTCCCGTATCTTCAATTGTGTGATGACAGTCCACATATAAGTCTCCTGTCACTTTCACATGCAAATCAAACAAACCGTGCTTTGCAAAACTGACAAGCATATGGTCAAAAAATCCGATACCGGTACTTACTTCTGCCTTTCCTGTGCCATCCAAGTCAATAGAAACCTGTATCTGCGTTTCTTTTGTATCTCTTGAACATTCACCAATTCTTCCCATAGACACCTCCATTAATATTTATATTGTCTCTTATTCGATTCCTTCGTCATTTTCTTCAAATCGAACCCGAATAGAATTTGCATGTGCTGTTAGTCCCTCAGCTTTTGCAAATTTCTGAATATCTTCACTCAACGGTTCGAGAGCCTGTCTCGAATAGCTGATAATACTTGACTTTTTAATAAAATCATCAACGCTGAGAGGGGAGAAAAATTTTGCCGTACCATTTGTTGGAAGAACATGATTTGGCCCTGCAAAATAATCTCCAAGCGGTTCCGAACTATACTCTCCAAGGAAAATAGCTCCTGCATTTCTTATTCTTGTCATTGTATCGAAAGGATTCTTTGTAAGAATTTCTAAATGTTCCGATGCAATTTCGTTTGCCACATCGATTGCATCTTCTATCGTACCTGCCACTAGAATATAACCATAATTTTGTAAGGACTTCTGTAAAATATCTGTCCTCTTTAATTTCGATACAAAAATATCTATCCACTTGGAAACTTCATCTGCTAATTCTCTACTCGTTGTAACTAAAATAGCAGAGGCCAATTCATCATGTTCTGCCTGAGATAATAAATCAGCCGCAACATATCTCGGATTTGCTGTCTCATCTGCAATGACAAGTATTTCACTGGGACCTGCCACAGAATCGATGCTGACATATCCAAACACTGCTTTTTTTGCCAATGCTACATAAATGTTTCCCGGACCAACAATTTTGTCCACTTTTTTAATTGTCTCTGTTCCATATGCGAGAGCGGCAATTGCCTGCGCTCCGCCAACTTTATAAATCACATCCACACCGGCTTCATTTGCAGCAACTAATGTATTTGGATTTACCTTTCCGTCTTTTCCCGGAGGAGTTACCATTACAATCTCATCTACTCCCGCAACTTTTGCCGGAATCACATTCATAAGAACCGATGAAGGATAAGCTGCTTTTCCACCGGGTACATATACACCGACTCTCTCTAATGCTGTGACCTTCTGCCCTAAAATAGAACCGTCTGTCTTTGAGTCAAACCAGCTGTATTGTTTCTGTTTTTCATGATAATCTTTTATATTTTTTAGGGATTTTCTAATAATATCAACCAATTCAGGATTTTCTAAAGAATTGTAAGCTTCCTCGATTTCTTCTTTCGTAACCATAATGTTTGAAACATTAATATCTGCCTTATCAAACTTAGCTGTATAATCAAATAATGCACTATCACCATTTTTCTTAACATTATCTAAAATTTCATTGACACTGTCCGCAAACCGGTCATAATTGTTTGGACTTCTTTTCAACAAATCATTTAAAATATTTTTCTTGGATGTTTCATCTAATTTTATAATTCTCATTACCGTTCTCCTCTTTCTCAACCTTTCATTTTTTTTAGGTCTGAAATAATCTTTCTGATTCTTTCGTCTTCCATTTTCATACTCACCTGATTTACTACCATTCGGGCTGACAATGGACAAACTTCTTCCAACACACCGAGACCATTCTCTTTCAATGTAGTACCGGTCTCCACAATGTCAACAATAACTTCTGACAATCCAACAATAGGCGCTAATTCTACGGAACCATTTAGTTTAATAATCTCAACCGTCTGATGTTTTTTATTATAAAAATAATCCTTTGCAATCTTCGGATATTTAGATGCAACCCTTATCATACTATGATTTTCCAACAATTCTTTTGCAGATTCAGGACCGCAAACGCACATTCTGCATTTTCCAAATCCTAAGTCCATTACTTCGTATAATTTTCTGTCCTCTTCCAGAATAGTATCTTTTCCTACAATCCCGATATCTGCCGCACCGTATTCCACATAAGTAGGCACATCACTCGCCTTTGCTAAAAAGAATTTCAATTTTAATTCTTCATTGACGAAAATTAACTTTCTTGTCTTTTCATCTTTCATTTCTTCACATTCAATGCCGATATCTTCAAACATTTTCATGGCTGTTTTAGCCAGCCTGCCCTTCGCTAATGCAAAAGTTAAATATCTCATATAATCACCTACAATTCTACAGCACCGTCTTCTGTCACATATGTAACTTTTGAGGCACCGTCTTCTTTTTTGAATCTTAAATACTCCTCTATGGAAATTTCTTCCGTTTTTGGAATTAGTTCTGTTTTGATTCCATTACTTCTCAAATCGGTTGCAATAGACAGCGCATATTTTCTAAATTTAGCATCATATAAAATCACTTCATATTCATAATCTGTCTTTTCACGATAAGATTTTGCGTTTAAAGCAACCATAATCTGGTCCATATAAATCGCAAATCCTATAGATGCCGCATCCTTTCCAAACTGAGAAAGTAATTTATCATATCTACCTCCTGCAACAATTTTATCACCGGTTCCATATGTATATCCCTTAAAAATAATTCCGGTATAATAACCATAATTGCTTAGTGTTCCCAAATCAAAACTAATATATTTCGATACACCGTAATCTTCTAAAATTGAATATAATTTTTCTAAACGCGCAATGGCATTCAGCGCCTGACTATTTGATGTTAACTGTTTTGCTTTTTCTAATACTTCTACAGAGCCAAACAATTCCGGTAATTTTAACATAGCATTTTTTGCTTCACCCGTTACGTTTTTTCGGTTTAAAATCTCCTCCACACCGAAATCATTTTTATTCTGTATAAAATCACTTAATTCCTGCTCTGTCTCTTCGTCAAGGCAGCACTCCTTTAAAATTCCCTTGTAGAAATCAACATGTCCGATTTCCACAAGAAATTCCTCTAATCCGGTGGATTTTATCGATTCTACCACGAGAGCAATCATCTCTGCATCTGCCTCCACTGAGGCATCATTGATTAATTCACATCCAAGTTGTGTAATTTCTTTTAATTTTCCCTGTAATTCAGAATTGTTTATATATGTATTCGCATTATAACATAATTTAATCGGAACATTAACATCCATATAATATTTTGCAGCCAGCCTGGCAATAGAAGGGGTTACATCCGGTCTTAAAACCAGAGTATTTCCTTCCCTGTCAAAAAACTTATATAAATTTTTAGATGCGACAGAACCTCTCTCTTTACTAAATATATCAAAAAACTCAAACGTCGGCGTCTGAATATTATGAAATCCATATAAATTAAAGATGTTATTAATTTTATTTTCCACTGTCATTTTGACTGCACATTCTTTTCCATACACATCCCGAACACCAACAGGTGTATGTAATAAAACTTTTTTCATTATTTTTAACCTTTCTTTAACGTCAGCTCTCACACTTTATTACTTTAAAGTGGTAATTCGCTACCTTATTACTAAACTAAAAGGTATCTTACAATAAATATCTATCCATGTCAATAGATAAAAAATCATCTCATCCCCTGCTGTCTAAATCTCTCTGAATCCCCTCCAGATAATGTATCATTGCTCCCGGTGCTGATTTTATCAGGTAAGATTTGTCAATCTCATCATATGTGAAGCTTTTTCTCCCACCCTGGATGCTTCTGTCATAAAAGAATTTGATATCTTTGAACGGTATATAGTAGGTTTCATTTAAATTGCTAAAAAATAATAAAATGAACGAAATACCTCCCTGCTTTTCAAAATCTTCCATGAATGTCACCTGATGTTCATGAATATTCATCATTGGGAATGTTTTTACCGCACATTCTTTTGCGTCAAAACATATAGGGATTCCCTGAACGCTGCCAATGTAATCTACGGTACTCTGTTTTTCAAAATAAGCCAAAGTAATGTGTCTTGTACTCTGGTCAATCCTGACAGGGGTTATCGGAGTAGGTATTTTTTGTATCAATGCGAGATTTTTTTGCCGGTAATTTTCGTTTGTCATATTAATCATATCTTCTAAGGTAGAGCCTCGAAGACCTCTCGATGACCAGGTTCCCATGACTGCCTCCTAAATAAATTCACCCTGAGTTATTTTATCCGCAATGATTTTTTGAAAAATCTCAGGGACTTGTGCTGTTATTGTTTTTCCAGAGAGAGAATCACATCCCTTATCCATTTCGGGAAAACTGATTTTCCAGGAATGAAGTAACTGGTATTTCAATCCATAATGTTCTTTATAATATTGATTTATTTCTCTGTTTCCATATTTAAAATCCCCAATGACAGGATGTTGCAGGGAAGCCAGATGCGCACGAATCTGATGTGCCCTTCCCGTAAGCAGCTTTACTTTTAATAAGGTTACCTTTTCTCCAAATCCCAATGGTTCATATTCTGTTTCAATCAACTGTCCATCTTTATTTTCATTTTTTGATATAAATACTTTGTTTGATTTTTTATCTTTAACCAAATATCCTTTTACCTTTTCTTTCTGTCTTACTTTCCCGGAAACAATCGTAAGGTAATATTTATCCATCGTTCGATTTTGAAACATGTCCGACATAACCTGTAACCCAAGCAGTGACTTTCCGGCGACAATCAGACCGCTTGTATTTCTGTCCAACCGGTTACATACACCGGGCATAAATGTTTTTAACTGTTCCTTACTCAATTGGTTTGATTTTAACAGATATGAAATAATATATTCATTGACTGAGATATCATTTTTTTCAGCCTTTTGGCTCAACATTCCGGCCTCTTTATTGATGATAATTACATTTTCATCCTCATATACGATATTTAGCTTATCTATCTCTATCTGTTCTAATATTTGTTGTTCACATTCTCCCCTAAACTTTTTAATGGTTTCATCGGACATAAATATCTTTACAGTGTCACCCACATTTAATTTATCTTTTCCATCGGATTTTGCACCATTTAAAAGAATATTTTTCTTTCGTAACATTTTATATATAAATCCTGAGGAGGCCTCTTTAAAATATTTGAATAAAAACTTATCAAATCTCTGTCCTGCCTCATTGTTGTTTATGACAATTTCCTGCATATATCAAATCCATGCCTTCTTAATATTATTCCTACATCTTTTATACTATTTCAAACTTTGAATTTCATCCGTTGTGAGTCTTCTGTATTCTCCTGACTTTAATTGCTCATCTAAAACAAGAGCTCCCATCGCAATACGCTTTAGATAGGTTACTGTTAATCCGATTGCCGCAAACATCCTTTTGACCTGATGATATTTTCCTTCGGTAATTGTAATATAAGCTTTATTTTTCTCTTCACCGATTATCTCAAGCTTCGCAGGTTTGGTCAGATTTTTTTCACCAATATCTAATCCCTCCTGAAATAACTCTATATCAGATGCAATCAGGCTTCCATTCAACTCCACATAATATTTTTTATCTACATGTTTTGTGGGAGAGAGCAAATTGTGTGACAGTTCACCGTCATTGGTAATTAAGAGCAGACCCTCGGTATCCTTATCCAGTCTTCCCACGGGAAATAATCCTTTTTTAGGTCTTACATTCAGTAAATCTATGACTGTTTTATTTACATTATCACTGACAGCCGACACAACTCCCGCCGGCTTATTTAACATATAATAATAAAATTTTTGATACTCTAAATTTACTCCGTCAAAATTTATTGTATCTTTCCTTTCATCTATTTGCACATCCGGTTTGTTGACAATTTTACCATTCAAAATCACTTTATTTTGTTTTATCATTTCTTTCACCTGACTTCGTGAACCAATTTCAAGTGTTACAAGATATTTGTCTAATCGCATAAAATTTCTCACAATCCTTATGAAATAAGCTACTATCTAAGCATTTACCTGTCTATATAAATCTTCAATAATATCTTTTTGTTCCCTTGTCAATTTTACTTTGGGAGAGTTGTCGTCACATGTATTTTGGTTTTCTACAATTAAAACAGTGGAGTTCTTTTCCGGTGTATGTGTATGAAATGTGCCTTTTTTTACATTATATAATTTTAATGGTTCTAACTTAACTGCCTCAATTTCTCCAATTGTATCACCTTGTCCACCCAAAAATAATGTAAAATCACCTTCCAGTAAAATAAATACTTCATCCGATTCATCGTGTTTTTGCATATCTTTCAACTTATCAACTTCCAATTCTTCACAATATCTGAGTTCGGCGACCCTCCAACTCTCATAATCAATAAGAGGTAAATATCCTTCCCCGCTAAAACTGGAAACCTCTAAATTGTTATCACAAAAAAACTCTTTTTTCATTATGTACCCAACCTTTCTTATTTCTAAAATGTAATTCAAAGGTTGAAAGAGTAATTTTTATATTACATTACTTCTTTCAACCTCACTATATCTGCCTAAATTTCAGCAATCACTTCTACTTCACAGAGTACATTTTTAGGAAGGGTTTTTACTGCGACACAGCTTCTCGCCGGCTTTCCCGTAAAATATTTTCCATAGACTTCATTAAACGTGGCAAAATCATTCATATCTGCCAAAAAGCACACGGTCTTTACCGTATTTTCATATGTAATACCCGCCTCATCAAGAATTGCACCCAGATTTTTCATAACCTGCTCTGCCTGCTCTGTAATCGTTTCCCCAACAATTTCTCCTGTCGCCGGGTCTAATGCAATCTGTCCAGATGTAAATAATAAATTTCCTGTCATAACAGCCTGTGAATATGGTCCGATTGCTGCCGGTGCTTTCTCTGTACTAATTTTTTTCATGATAATTACCTTCTTTCTTTAAACTCTTTTACATTTTACACTTTAACTTTCGTTATTACAAGCCAAAGAGTTAATAATTGGCAATTATAAGCGAATCTTCTAAGTACTTTAATACAGAATAAGGATTTACACTTAATTCTTTATAATTCTCTGTTTCTACATAGATTCCAAAATGTAAATGAACAGCAAAATTACCGGTTGTGCCTTCTATTTTACCATATCCTGTGTCACCCATGTAACCTAATAGCGTGCCTGCTTTGATTTTGTCCCCTTTTTTTATCTCTCCATAAGAACTTAAATGTGCATAGTAAAAATACCCTCCGGAATCACTCCTAATTCCTACTCGGTATCCTCCTTTTTCCAACCAGCCCATATTTTCAACTACCCCATCCGTAACACTTACAATAGGATAAAAACCGCTCACATTATTTTCTGCCATAATATCTATACCTTCATGCTGATACTTTCCGTTATAATTTCTGTCAGCGCCATAAGAATTGTCAAATCCCACCCAATATTGCGATTTGGAGCTTTTTGCGACCGGAAAAAATTTAATGTCATCATATATTGCTGCCATGACTTTTAATGAATTACTGTATTCTTTTGGGTACAATGTCCGATATTCTTTTTTTACTTCACGGAACATTTTACCGGATAAGGTTATTTTATTCAGGCAGCAATCATGGAATAAATAATTTGTATGCAAGACTTCTGAAATGTTACAATCATTTTTCTTTGCAATTTCCGATGCTTTCACAATTGCTTTTTGAGATATATTGTTATTCCGAAACAAATCTGTCTCTTCAATATTGCTTGGAATATAGAAACAGGATGTAATCATAATACCTGTCAAATGTACACATATAATAGATAATAATAGTATAAGAAAAACATAATAAGATTTTTTCATAATAATTGGCAACATACATTTTGTATAAAATATATGTTGCCAAAATAAAAACTATTCTTTATTCACTTGCACTACTTCCTGTCTGCAATCTATAATATGTTCCTTTTGCATCCATCAACTCATCATGACTTCCACGTTCAATTATTCTACCCTGTTCCAAAACCATGATACAGTCACTATTTTTTATAGTAGAAAGTCTATGAGCAATTACAAATGTAGTACGTCCTTTCATTAACGCATCCATTCCTTCCTGGACGATTCGCTCTGTTCTTGTGTCAATAGAAGAAGTTGCCTCATCAAGAATCAATGCCGGCGGATTCGCCACAGCAGCCCTTGCTATTGCAAGTAATTGTCTTTGACCTTGAGATAGATTTCCACCATCCCCTTTGAGCATTGTATGATATCCATCAGGAAGCCTTCGAATAAAACTATCAGCATTTGCAAGTTTTGCAGCCGCAATCACCTCGTCGTCTGTTGCCTCTAAATTACCATATCTGATATTTTCCATGACAGTTGCCGTAAATAAATGAGTATCCTGTAAAACAATTCCCAGAGACCGCCGTAAATCTGCTTTTTTAATTTTATTAATATTGATACCATCATATCTGATTTTTCCATCCTGTATATCATAAAATCTGTTAATCAGGTTGGTAATGGTAGTTTTCCCTGCGCCTGTGGAACCTACAAAAGCAAGTTTTTGTCCCGGGTCTGCATATAATTTCACATCATGCAATACAATCTTTTCATCATTGTATCCAAAATCTACGCCATCAAATACAATCTCACCCTTCATCTCAGTATATGTTGTAGTATCATCATCTTTATGATAATGCTTCCAGGCCCACATACCTGTTCTCTCCGAACACTCTACAATATTTCCATGTTCCTTTTTAGCTCTGACAAGAGTGACATATCCATTATCTACTTCCTCGTTTTCATCTAATAACTTAAATATTCTGTCAGCACCTGCGAGCGCCATTACAATACTATTCATCTGCATTGTAATTTGGTTAATTGGCTGTGCAAATTGTTTGTTATAAGTTAAAAAACTAATTAACGCACCCGGTGTCATTGTAAATCCTAAAATACCGTTTATCGCAATAATTGCTCCAACACAGGCACAAATTACATAACTGACATTTGTAAGCTGTGCGTTACAAGGTCCCATAATATTGGCAAATTTATTGGCATTATTTGCCGATTCACACAATTTATCATTTAATTCATTAAATTCATCGATAGCCTGCTGTTCATGGCAGAATACTTTTACAACCTTCTGACCACCCATCATTTCTTCGATATATCCGTTGACCATACCTAAATCTCTTTGCTGTGATAAGAAATATCTTCCGGATAAAGAAGTTAGAGTTTTTGAGCCGAATATAATTACTCCTATCATAACAAGCGAAATAACCGTAAGAGGTATACTGAGTGCAAACATACATCCGAGTACAGATACAACGGTAATAATACTATTAAGCATCTGTGGAACAGCCTGGCTGATTAATTGTCTCAGTGTATCAATGTCATTTGTATACATTGACATAATATCACCATGCGAATGTGTATCAAAATATTTAACCGGGAGTCCCTGCATATGGTCAAACATAGCATCTCTCAAACGTTTTAGTGTTCCCTGAGTCACAAATACCATCAATTCTGCCTGAACCAATGCAGCCACAATACCGATTCCATAAAATACTGCCACTCTTGCCATTGCGCCAAGCAATGGAGAAAAATCCGTGCTTCCATTCTTTACCATTGGCAAAATATACTGATCTACCAGTGCCTTCATAAACCATGTACCCTGTACATTGGCAAAAACACTTCCAACAATACACAGTACAACAATAATAAGATGAGGAGCATAATATTTACCTACAAATCTCATAATCTGTCCTAATATTTTAAATGGATGTTCAATTTTCTGGCCCGGTCCCATATTTCTTCTGCCCGGTCCCTTAATAACTTTTGATTCTGCCATTATGCCTCACCTCCCTCTCTGTCAAAATCAGCATTATCATTTGTCTGCTGTGAATATACTTCTCTGTAAATCTCATTATTTTCCAGAAGTTCTTCATGAGTACCTATACCATCTATCTTACCATCATCCAAAACAATAATTCGGTCTGCATCCATAATACTGGAAATTCTTTGCGCAATAATAATCTTTGTCGTATCGGGAATTTCCTCTCTAAATGCTTTTCTGATTTTGCTATCCGTGAGAGTATCAACTGCACTGGTGCTATCATCTAAAATAAGAATTTTAGGTTTTTTCAATAATGCTCTCGCAATACATAATCTCTGTTTTTGTCCACCAGAAACATTCGCACCACCCTGCTCAATATGTGTATTATATTTATCGGGCATCTGTTCGATAAATTCATCGGCGCATGCTAATTTACATGCTCTGATACATTCCTCCTCCGAAGCATTAGAATCCCCCCAGCGGAGATTTTCAAGAATGCTTCCTGAAAACAGAACGTTTTTCTGCAATACCACACTCACTTCTTTTCTTAGCGTATCCAGGTCGTAAGTTTTCACATCTTTGCCACCTACAAGAAGATAACTTTCCGTTTCTTCATCTTTTGGCGGTTCAATATCATACAATCTGCTTATAAGATTCACAAAGCTGGATTTTGCGCTGCCCGTTCCTCCCATAATACCGATGGTCTCACCGGATTTGATATGAATATTAATATTTTCCAGCACCGGTTTCTCACTCGTCCTGTTATATCTGAAATTAACATTTTTAAAAGTAATACTTCCGTCAGGAACATTATAATCTGGATTTTCAGGATTTACGATGTCAGCCTTTTCTTCCAATACCTCCGCAATACGTTTACCACTGGATAAACACATTGTAATCATTACAAAGACCATAGATAACATCATAAGGCTCATCAGAATATTCATACAATATGCGAGAAGTGACGTAAGATTACCTGTCGTCAAGCCCGGCGCCATATTTCCACCTGCAACAATTGCCTGTGCGCTGAGCCAGCTGATTAACAGTATACATGTATATACTGTAGTCATCATTATCGGTGCATTTAAAGATACAATGCCCTCTGCCTTGATAAACATTTTATAGACATTATAACTTGCCTTACCGAATTTCCCTCTCTCATAATCTTCTCTCACATAAGCCTTAACCACACGCATAGCGGTGACATTCTCCTGAACGCTCTCATTCAATGCATCGTATTTTTTGAATACCTGACTAAAATATTTGTACGCCTTTGTTGTAATCAAAGCAAGTATCATTCCTAATATAATAACCGCAATCAGATATATACTTGCCATTTTCGGCGAAACAGTAAACGCCATAATCATCGCGACAAGCAAACTAAATGGTGCTCTTACAGCCATTCTCAATATCATCTGATAAGCATTCTGCATATTTGTAACATCTGTAGTCAGTCTTGTGACCAGACCTGCGGTACTGAACTTATCAATATTTGAGAAACTGAATGTCTGTATATTTTGAAACATCGCTTTTCTCAAGTTTTTTGCAAATCCCGTAGAAGCTTTTGCTCCAAAAACGCCGCCGCCAATTCCTGCCACTAATCCTGCAACTGCGAGAAATAGCATAATAGCTGCAGTAATATAAATTTTTTTCAAATCACCTGTTCCAATAGAGTCAATAATAACAGCCATTAAAAGCGGTATAAAGTTTTCCACAATCACTTCCGCTAACATACACAAAGGTGTTAATATGGATGGACCACTAAACTCTTTAATCTGTTTTCCTAAAGTTTTAATCATTTTCATGTCTCCTTTCCAGTTGTTTTATATCTTTATTAAAACATTTTATATCTTTTTCTGATATCTCAGTACCATTGATTAAATTATAATAAATTCTATCTAAATATCCCTCTAAGGCATTAACCTCTTTTTGTGAAAACCCTTCTATTAAAATTGATTCTGTCTCATTCCTCTGTCTATCGAGAATTTCCTTTATCT
Source organism: uncultured Eubacterium sp. (assembly GCF_937958975.1). GTDB lineage: Bacteria > Bacillota > Clostridia > Lachnospirales > Lachnospiraceae > Eubacterium_G. Next base: position 15,223 of record NZ_CALGRE010000054.1, read on the forward strand.
CTATGGCTTTATTTGTTAGAAAAATATTTTTAAATTTTTTATTGTACTCATCTACAACAATTTCAATTAATTCTTTTTCTTTTAACCTATTCAAAATCCCTGCCATCGTAGAATGTTTGACACCAAAACTTTCGGATAACTGCTTTTGTGTCACTTTACTCTGACTGTGATATAAATAAAGCAGGACATGCATCTGAGCAATTGTAATATCCAGCTGTTCTAAATTTTTATCCATACGAAGTTTGAACAATTGATTAATCAGTTTTAATTTATGTCCAAAATATTCCATAACGTTCCTCCATAATATACAAAAAGAGTTATAATATGTAGCATGCTACACATCATAACTCTTTTAAATTTTATAGTCAACACAAATAAAATTTGTTCACAAAGTTTTAACATTTTTTGTAATTATACATGAAATGAACACCCCTCTTTATTCATGGCGAAATCTACCTGCTCCTGTGTTCTTTCTACACTTCCTGTATTATCAATATACTCATCCGCAAAAAAATTATATTCTTCCTCAGAAGGCTGACTGTTTATAATATCGATTGCTTTTTGTCTTGAATATCCTCTGTACTCCATCAAACGGTGGATTCTCACTTCTTTTTCACAATAAACATACCATAACTCATCACATTTTTTTTCAATTCCTGAACCAATCAATAATGCAGACTCCACTATAATCAGCTTTTTCGAATTATTTTCTATTCGCTGTTGAATTTCTGCTACCGTTCCCGGATGGGTAATTCGATTTAAAATTTGTAACTTTTCTTTATCCTGAAAAACAATTTGTGCTAATTTATCCCTATCTATACTACCGTTTCTATCAACTTCCGGGAATACTCTCAAAACTTTTTCACAAACACTATGCCCTTTTGACATAATTTCTTTTGCAATCAAATCTGATTGAATAATCAACGCATCATACTTTTTTTGCAAATAATCCAATACCGTTGATTTTCCACTTCCTACGCCCCCCATAATTCCAATCACCATAAACCGTCTCCTAACGCTTCAATTATCAGTGTGCCTCATCCCAGTTAATGCCACTTTGAACTTCAACATCTAAAGCTACATGAAGGTTTGCGGCATTTTCCATGTTTCTTTTCAAAATATCCCTGACAAGCGCTTCTTCTTCTAGAACAGTCTCGACTAATAATTCATCATGCACCTGAAGTACAATCCGAGATTTTAAATTGTGTTCTTTTAATTCTTTTGCCACATCAATCATGGCAATTTTCATAATATCAGCGGCGGTTCCCTGAATTGGTGCATTCATTGCCACACGCTCCCCAAACTGTCTCTGCATAAAGTTTCCTGATTTTAGTTCGGGAATCGGTCTCTTTCTGCCAAATATTGTGGTAGAAAAGCCTTTTTTCTTTGCCTCATTCACGGCACCATCCAAATAATTTTTAATTCCCGGATAACTTTCAAAATAGTCGTGGATATATTTTTCTGCCTCTTTTTTGCTAATAGATAAATCCTGACTGAGTCCAAAAGAGCTAATACCATATACAATACCAAAATTTACAGCTTTTGCATTGCTTCTCTGAGTCTTTGTAACCTCATCAAGAGGTACATGGAATACAAGAGATGCAGTAGATGCGTGGATATCCTTTGCCTCTTTATAAGCATGAATTAAATTTGTATCATCTGACATATGTGCCAAAATTCTAAGTTCTATCTGTGAATAATCGGCGTCCAGAAAAATACAGCCCTCTTGGGGAACAAACACTTTTCTGATTTCTCTTCCAAGCTCCATCCTGACCGGAATATTTTGCAGATTCGGTTCAGTGGAACTAATACGTCCCGTGGCCGTAATGGTCTGGTTAAACTTGCCATGTATTCTGCTGTCATTTTCTATATACACTGCCAAACCGTCAGCATATGTGGATTTTAATTTGGATAACTGGCGATACTCTAAAATCTTACTTACAAACGGATAATCCGGTTCTAACTTTTCTAAAACTGAGGCCGATGTAGAATAGCCGGTCTTTGTCTTCTTTCCACCCGGAAGTCCCATTTCTCCAAATAAAATTTCTCCTAACTGCTTTGGTGAATTTATATTAAATTCATGTCCTGCCTCTTTATAAATATCCTGCTCTAGGACTTCAATATTTTTCTGTAATTTTTCACCATATACTTTAAGTTCATCCGGTTTTACCATGATACCTGCATTTTCCATATCATAAAGTGCATAAGTCAATGGAATCTCAATAGTATCATAAACATTTTCCATCTCCTGCTCTGATAATCTCTCTCTTAAAACAGGCTCAGCATGATAACAGACCATTGCATTATAACAACAGAATTTTAAAATATTTTCTTCTATTTCCTCTGATGGCGTTTCTCCTTTTTTTGTCTTTGGGAAAATCTCTTCTTTTGATGGAACAGTAATCCCCAAATAATCTCTTGCGATGTCATCGTAGTCATAAGTATTTTGTAGTGGATTTAGCAGATAAGCCGCAATAGATACATCAAAAATATTATTGTTTTCTTCATTCGATAATATATCTTTTTTTAGAATACCGTTATTTTCTTTGATATCTGCTATAGAAATTACTACTTGGGATAATACAATCTCCTGAATCTTGGAAATAATATATTCCTTAGTAATAAATCCTTCTACCGGAATAAAATAGATTTTCTTTTCACTCACGCATATAGACACTGCCGCAACATCATTTGGTTTATAGATATACAAACCGATTCGTTCCATTTTAGCAATTTCTGAAAAAATTTCCTCTGCTTCTATATAATTATTTATTTTTCTAAAATTTTCTTCAAAATCTGTCTCAACCGATACATCCGAAAATCTCTGTATCATACTTTTAAACTCTAGTTTCTTTATCATTTCCAGAGCGTCTGCCGTATAAATGTCATTCATCTTACAGCTTTCAAGACTGATTTCTACCGGAGAATCAATATCAATTGTTGCCAGTGTTTTGCTCATCTGTGCCATTTCATAATGTTCTAAGAGAGCGTTTCTGTTTCTGGTATTTGAAATTTCCTGCGCATGTTCATAAGCATTTTCAATCGAGCCAAACTGTTCTATGATTGCTGTGGCCCCCTTTTCCCCGATACCAGGTACTCCGGGAATATTATCTGAGGAGTCTCCCATCAAAGCCTTCACATCGATAAACTCCTGAGGAGTAACTTTATACAGCTCTTTTACCTGCTCAGTCTTATATTTTTCAATCGTAGTCTGTCCTTTTTTTGTTTTTGGAATACAAACCATAACCTTATTGGAAGCTAACTGCAATAAATCTCTATCCCCCGAGAAGATACATACATCCAGACCTTCTTTTTCACCTCTTTTAGACAGGGTACCAATAATATCATCCGCCTCATATCCCGGAAGCTCCACTGTTGTAATATTCATTTTATTTAATACTTCTTTTATCAAAGGAACCTGTTCTCTCAACTCGGGTAACATGGGCTTTCTTGTTCCCTTATATTCTTGAAACATTTTATGTCTGAATGTAGGATGATGTACATCAAAAGCAACAGCCAGAAAATCCGGCTGTTCCTCGTCCATTAACTTAAATAAAATATTTAAAAATCCAAAAACTGCATTCGTATGAATCCCCTCTGAATTTGTAAAAACCGGCACACCATAAAATGCCCTATTCAGGATACTGTGTCCATCTACTAAAACTAATTTGCTCATTCTTCCTCCAAAGCTTTATATATATCCGAATAAATTTAAATATATATAAACGATTGTACATAAAATCATCACAAGAAAAACACTGACGGAAATCTTTCCGGCTTTTTTCATGATTTTTTGCTTTGTAAAACATTCTTCATAAAAATTTTTAATGTTTTCTAATTCCTCCTCTGCATCTGCACTCTCTTCGCTCTCCTCAGGAACAGGAACATCGCCCAGTCCCCTGTGAATCGTATAATATAGAGTTAATTCTTCATTGCAGCTTTTGCAGGTTTTCGCATGTTCTAAAAACTCTTGCAAATCATCGGAATATTCTATTTTATCAAAAATAAAATCATTAATTAATTCTTGAAACTTTGTACAATCCATATGAATACCTATATATTTCCAAAATCAAGTTACCTGACAATTATACATTTTATTTTTTTTATATACAAGTATCATATGTTATTTCACTGAAATAACTTTATAATCTTTTTCCTCTACCGCTTGTATTAAAATTTCATCCGAAATATCCGATTTCAATTTTACAACAGCCTGATTTTTCTCATGACTTACGCATGCCTCTTCTACTCCGTCAATAGATTCCAATGCTTTCTTAACTGCCGCCTCGCAATGACCACACATCATTCCTTCAATTTCCATTACTTTTTCTAAATTTTGATTCATTTTCTTTTCCTCCTTAAATTGAACTGCTTTTTGTTCTATTTTCTTATTTTTTATTTTATATATATTTTTTAAATTCAGTCTAAGCGCATTTGTCACAACACAAAAACTTGATAAACTCATAGCCGCTGCACCAAACATAGGATTGAGTGTAATTCCAAAAAAAGGATACCATACACCGGCTGCCAGCGGAATACCAATCACATTATATATAAATGCCCAAAACAGATTTTCGTAAATGTTCTTAAGGACTTCCCTGCTTAAATTAATTGCTGCCGGAACATCTTCTAAACTATTTTTTATCAGAACAATATCCGCCGCGTCTATTGCAATATCTGTTCCTGCACCGATTGCTATACCAATATCCGCCCTTGTAAGTGCCGGAGCATCATTAATACCATCTCCCACCATAACAGTATTTCCTTTTTCTGAGAGTTTTCTTATGGTCTGTTCTTTTCCGTCCGGTAACACTCCGGCGATAACATGGTCTATCTCAACTTGTGCCCCGATGCTTTTTGCTGTTTTCTCATTGTCTCCGGTAATCATAATTACATGAAGTCCCATTTTCTTTAATTTCAAAATTGTGTCCGCACTTTCCTGCTTTATAATATCCGAAACAGCAATAATTCCATATATCTGCTTTTCACTTGCCACAAATATAGGCGTTTTTCCCTCTTCCGCCAAACTTTCAGCAGTCGACATCAATTCTTTTGAAATAGAAACATACTTTTCTACATATTTCAAATTTCCTGCAATAAACTTTTCATCTTCTATATATCCTGACAAACCATTTCCAATCTCCGCATGAAAATCTGATATACTTCTTTTTATTATATTTTTTTCATTACAATAAGAAACAATTGCCTTTGCCAATGGATGTTCACTTTTACTCTCTAATGAATAAGCCGATTCCATCAATATTTTTTCTGAAATACCGTTTGCTGTTATCACATCCGTCACCTGCGGCTTTCCCGCCGTAATTGTTCCTGTTTTATCTAATGCAATAATATCCGTCTTTCCGGTGTTTTCTATCGCTGTGGCATTTTTAAATAAAATACCATTCTTTGCTCCAATTCCATTTCCGACCATAATCGCTACCGGAGTTGCCAGTCCTAACGCACAGGGGCAGCTTATTACAAGAACCGAGATACCCCGAGCCAGAGCAAACCCAATACTCTGCCCCGATAAAATCCATACAATCATTGTAACAATAGAAATAATGATTACAATCGGAACAAATATCCCTGAAACTTTGTCTGCAACTTTGGCAATCGGAGCTTTTGAAGTCGCTGCGTCACTTACCATCTTAATTATTTGGGAAAGCGTTGTGTCTTCTCCAACTCTTGTCGCCTTGCATTTTAGATATCCGGAACTGTTTATTGTGGCAGATGTGACCTGGGAACCCACTGTTTTATCCACAGGTATACTCTCACCGGTTATCGCTGATTCATCAATTGCACTGGCTCCCTCTATCACAATACCATCTACAGGTATACTTTCACCGGGCTTTACCACAAATACACTGTCTTTTGAGACTTCTTCGAGCAGGACCTGTTCTTCATATTCTTTTCCATTCTCATCGGTCTTTATAAGAGTCGCCGTTTTGGGCGCCAGGTCCATCAGTCCCTTTAATGCATCTGTTGTTTTGCCTTTCGAATATGATTCAAGCATTTTTCCAACACTGATTAAAGTTACAATCATTGCAGCTGATTCAAAATAAAAATCGTGCATATATTTCATGACCATATCATGATTGTTTTTCATCACGGCATCCGTCATAGCAAACAATACATATGTGCTATATCCAAAGGAAGCTCCCGCACCTAAGGCTACCAAAGTATCCATATTGGGAGATTTGTTCAGTATTCCTTTTACTCCACTAATAAAAAACTTTTGATTAATTACTAAAATAAACAATGTAATGAGAAGCTGTATGAGTCCCATTGCCAGATGGTTTTCTTCTAATGCCACCGGAAGCGGCCAGCCCCACATCATATTTCCCATAGAAATATACATTAATGGAATCAGAAGAATAACCGATGCAATGAGTCTTTTTCTTATCAATGGTGTTTCGGTATCGTGAAATGAATCGGCATTTTTTTCTTTTACTTTTGTCATGGGAGCGGCTTTGTAACCTGCTTTTTCCACTGCCAAAACAATTTCATTATCTCCGGCATTTCCTTCCACCTGCATGGAATTGGTGAGAAGACTCACAGAAACTGAATTAACACCGGCAACTTTTGATACCGCTTTTTCTACACGATTCTGACATGCCGCACAGCTCATTCCTGTAACATTATATTTTTTCATTGATATAACCTCGTACTATTTCATTAATTTTTGAAGTGTAGTTACAAGTTCATCTACTACTTCCATATTTCCCATCTTTATATTATCTGCAACACAGGTATTTATATGATTAGAAAGCAATATTTTATTAAAACTGTTAAGTGCAGCTGTAATCGCAGATACCTGAACTAAAATATCTGTACAATAGGCATCATTTTCAACCATTTTTTTTATTCCCCGCACCTGACCTTCAATACGGTTTAATCTATGGATTAAATCTTTATATTCTGTATCTTCCCGTTGTTTGCTTTTATTATTACAACAATCCTTACACATATGAACCTCCAACTATTTTCTTTATATATATTATACCCCGATGGGGTATATGTCAATTTAAAATTGTAAAATTTTTCTCTTGACATTTTAATCGTAAAATGATAATATTTTTATTGCTATGCGGATGTGGCGGAATGGCAGACGCAGCAGACTCAAAATCTGCCGCCCACAAAGCGTGCGGGTTCAAGTCCCGCCATCCGCATTATTTTTTTGCACTAAAAAAGCTCTCTTAATGAGAGCTTTTTATTTTATATAGGAAATTCTAAAATACCAAAATCAAGACTCCCGCAGGAGCCTTGACTTTAGGAAAGAACATCTATAACTTGTTTTATCTTATTTCGCTATTACCTGGAAATCCCAAATCGAATATCCATAACCTATTGCGCGGGTAATCCCTTGCATTTTTACATATTTTGCTTTCACTGCATTAAATGTTATAACATCCTCACCTCCGTCCTGATTTCGAAGCTGTTTTACTGTCGTCCAATTTTTACCGTCTGTCGAAACCTGAATGTCATAGTCTTTTCCATATGCGTTTTCCCAGGTGATTATTACTTTATTAATTTCATAAATCTTGCCTAAATTTATGCTCATCCATGCATTATCATCAAAGTTTGATGACCACCTTGTTCCTGTATCCTCATCTACCGCTTTATCCGCTGCCATAGAATCTGATTCGGAACCTGACTGTTCGGTATCTTTATGAAGTGCAATATTTGTTCCTGAAACAGAAGGCTCCTGTTCTGTACTGCCGCTCTGCGGTTTTCCTGTAAACACTTGCATCTCCCAAAGAGAATATCCATATCCGGTACCTCTGGTTATGCCATTCATCTTTACATACCTCGCCTTTACTGCCTCAAACTCAATAATATCTTCACCACCATTTTGCTCTTTCATCGTCTTTACTGTTTTCCATGTATTTCCATCCATTGATACCTGAATCTCATAATTTTTTCCGTATGCAGCCTCCCAGCTAAGAACAACTCTGTTGACACTGTATGCCTTGCCCAAATCAACATAAATCCATTGCGCATCGTCAAAACCTGATGACCATCTTGTACCCTTGTCGTTATCAAAAGCATATTTTGCGGCAACATTTTCCCCTTCTCTGCTGGAAGCATATGCCTCTTTTCCTTCAGCAACATTTCCATCTGCTACCTCTCCGTAATCTTCCGGCTTTGTTGGTTCCTCCACATCATTGGTTGCACCATATAGTTTTAATTCATATAAAGATACGCCATATCCGGTCAACCTCTCTGTGGAATAAAGTCTCACATATTTTGCTGTTGTCACTTTATCAAAAATAATGGATTCTAGACCTGAACTTCTGTTTTCATCTCCATTATCTCTTCCACCCAAACCTCTGTTCTGTGTAAATACTGTTGTCCATTCCTTATTATCTTTCGATGTCTGAATGATATATTTTTTGGAAGCGGCGCCTTCCCAGTAGAGTTTTATTCCACCGATTTTTTGCTCTTTCTGCAATTGAACTGTAAAATACTGTGGGTCCTCCGCTTTCGACTCCCATCTCGAATTATAATCATTATCAATGATTTTATCTCCTGTATTGGAATCATTTGCAACAGAAGATATATCAATTATTTTTGCATCGTCTAAAGAAATCTCCGGATATTCTGAGAGGTCAGCCTTTGTCACATCATCTGAAGCCGCAACCGGTGGTTTTGTTCCTTTCTTATAAATTTTGATATAATTTAAATTGAATCCACCATCCACTAAAAGCAGTTTCATCTTATACGTTCCTGCCTTTAAATGAATCGTATTCGTATCCTTAACATTTTTCCATTCTGTCGTATCGTTTCCTAACGCTGTTGTTAATATGTAGTCATTATCATAATCCGTCTTTAACTTAATTGCACTGTTTTTATTTTTATCAACACACTGGACACGATAATCTACTACATAATCGGCTTCTTCTTTCACATCAATTGTGTAAATCAGAGAATCACCATCATCAATCCAACCTACATAGCCACCTTCATTTGCATCTTCTGCCGGCTCACAGCTAAAGTTTGTATAGTAATCTTCTGCTTCCACTACACCTGAAATTTCATTCACTGCATCATAATTTTTTACAGGTACATATTTTATCTTATTGCCATTCTCATCTATTGTCTTATCTTCGTGTTTTGTCGGATTTGTGTCTACTGTATAATGTGCAGGTACCTTGACACTTCCTAATGCCCCATCTTTATTGGCAAAATGTACTGTGATTTCCTCATCAAACGGATTCCATACTTCAGCGGTATAGGTCGTTTTTCCGTTTTCTGTCTTAGCAAATACCTGATAACTTGTGTAATCACTGCTCCATATATCGGTGGCAATATAACCTTTTGCACACATATTCTGGATATACCAGTAGGAGTTAAACATTTCATCTGTGGAAAGTACCCCACCTGAATAATCTCCACTCTCATTGATATGCGATGTATATTCTTCTGCAAATCTCTGTGCAGCTCCCTCGGCATCACTGAGCGCCATAAATGGCCACAAAATATGATACCAGCCTTCCGGGTCAGAAGCTCCCTCTTTTTCTATTTTCTTCTGATATGCTTCCTGTATTCTCTCGTACTGCGTCCAGATGGCACCTACTTTTTCTTTATCATAACCCATATATGTAATTGCAGGTGTCACAGGGAGAAGATGTATTCCCATAATACAGCATGGATTTCCTGAAAAATATGTACCATTGGTGTAACCTAAGCCCCAAACCATTCCCGTATATGGTAGAACATCACAATCTTTATCACCATATACATCTGTACCATATCCCGGTGCCCAGTTATTGCTATCTTTCTCTGTTCCTTCATCCATATTAAACCAATACTGTTCAATGGCATTCACTTCCGATGTATATCCCCAGATGCCTGCATCCCGGTATTTGTCGTTTTTCGTTACCAATCCCCACAAATACAGTCCTGCCCATGCAAAAGTCGCTTCCGATGCAGATTCCTGATTATTTCCGCTATTATTGTCTCCATAGCCACCTGCCCAGGAATGTCCTTCAAATACATCAAAGTTTCTCATATAAGGGAGTAATGTATCATCCTTGTCCGGATTCATTGCATCTCTGATTAATAACTCGACCATCTCACCATAATCATTTACAAATTGTGAGTCATAAGATGCCAGTACCGCTGCCGGAAAGATAAAATATGCCCATAGAAAATGATGGTCTGACAGATTAATTGCCATACCATGGTCACCACCGTCACCACTGACAGCTCCCCAGCTCGTATGATAATACATATAATACGGATAATCTTCTTCTCCATCATATGTAAGCCAATTCTCCATAATTTTTCTCAGCACGCTAATTAGTCTGTCTCTCGTCTCATATTCTCCTAATTGGTCTGCAATTAAAATCCCCATCGCAATCGGATGTGACTTTTTACCCTGCCAATAAGGGTCCGCCACCCAATAAGATTTTAATGCGCTATCTGTAAACTGTTCTAAATATGCATACATCCATTCCTTATTATAACTTGTTGATTCGTCAGGCGTCGTATATTGCGGAATAACACCATTAAATTTTTGTGTGTATGAAAAGCTGTTACCTTCATGGATTCTCATATCTCCACGAACAGAAGTATATTTCAATGGTTTATTTTCTTTCAATACATACGATGCATCAGAATACTTCCACTGATGAGGCATCATACACATGAGTGTAGTGTTTTTAATATCATTTCCAGTACGCTTTTGTTCTATTATAGACTTATAACTTGTAGTACAATCTGCCTTTTTTTCTTCATAATCATACGTTACTTCCGTATCTGTCACATATGAATATGCATGCTGATACATAAATTGAAGTTGTTCTACTGCCTCTTTATCTCTTAATGTTTCAGCATTATTGACTGTTTCTTTTGAGAGTAATGGGATTGCTTCATCAACACACAATGTACTAACCACCATATAATTTTCATTACTTCCAAGATGAATTTTCAACTTATTACCAACTTTTGTAACATGAGAGCCTTCCGGCATATATACACCATAATAATGATACTGCTTTTTATTTCCATCACCCGGTGCCTCACTCTCATTGGCTGCCTCCACACCAAAATGGTCTGTCACTACTTCTTCGCCATCTTTTGTTAAAATTTCTTTTCCATCTTTATCAAAGAATTTTACCAAACTGCTGACATTAATTTCAGCGGCATTTCTATCTGCAAATTTCGTGTATGCATAAGGGGAACCTTTCACTAATGTTGTCAGCATTTTTGGTGTATCATCGTCACTGAAAGATACATTAACCGACCAGTCTCCATAACCATCAAGCTTCGCAGATGCTTCACCGGTAATATTGGAAGCTCCTACAGTGATATCATAATATTTGCTGTCAGCTCCCATTCCTCCATTATCTGTTCTTGTATAAAAACCATCAGCATAATACATTCCAAGACCTGTGGAAGAATATTTGTATACCATCGGAAGTGCGGGCATTGTATCACTGTATTTCGTGTATAGAATTGATGTCCACCAGTCATTGGATGGTACTGCTTTTGTAATATTTTTTGTTACATATTTAGGTTCTCTCGGCTGTAAAAGATTGGCATCATCAATCACATAACTTCCTTTTCCAAGATTTACGACTTTCTTTTCCGGAATTTCACCAATTGTATTTGTAATCTTTTCATCTCCCTGCTCATATTCATAAACCTGAAGTTCTCTGATGGAATACCCTGAACCTCTTCCCATAAGGATTCCCTGTACTCTCACATATCTTACATTTTCTTCGTAAAATCTAATTTCCTCATCCTCACCATTACCTTCCAGTTGGCGATAAACCGTTTTAAAGTTTTTTCCATCCTCTGAAACCTGAAGGTCCCAAATATTTCCATATTCAACCTGCCATTGAAGCAACACTCGACCGAGTGTATATGTTTTGCCCAAATCTACTGTAAGACTCTGATTACATTTACTTGCGACATCATCGTCTCCCTCCGACAACCAATAGGATTCATAGTCGCCGTCTACTGCATTCGCACCACTTAATGGTTGTGATGCCCACCAAGGCTGTGAATAGGATGTTACTGTTACATTTTTTCCCAGTGCAATATTTTCTGCCTCTGAAACAGGTTGTACACAGTCTTTATCTCCGATACCGTATACCTTAATTTCTCTAATAGATGCTCCCCATCCGGACTTTTTGTCATCCGAACCGGACTGAGATTTACTATAATTAATTAAAACTCTTACATATCTTCCGTTCTTCGCATCCAATCGATGCTCATTTTTTCCATCCGTACTTAATACATCTTCGTAGTATTTATAATCTTCGGTTCCGTCATTTCGTAACACTTGCTTAACATTGCCACCGTCACCTGTTGTTGTCTCATAAATCTTTGTCCAATTTATTTCATCGTTTGAGACAAGAATCTGATAAGCTACACCATAACTGGCATCATTCTGCCAATCAATTACAATTTTGCTAATGTCGGCTTTTCCACCTAAGTCAACATCTAACCACTGATTCGCCTTGTTAGCTGCCGCTCCCCACTGTGTTCCGAGCTTACCGTCAGTAGCAAAGCTGGCAATATCTCCACCGTTAACCGACGAAGAATATGCCGGTCTGCCCGTAGACAATATCCAAGGCTTACTTCTGTCCGCTGCCTTCGTCTGAACAGAAGTGAAACTGATGTTACCAACTGCCATTACCGCACTCAATGTAATAGCCAGTGTTTTGTTGAGCATTTTTAAATGCTTACGTTTCATATTACTTTCCCTCCTTTTTTTGAGTAAAGTAACATAATAAAGTCCCCTTCATTTCTTTATACATAAAGTCTATTTTATGAAAATATTTTTTGCAATATAATAACCAAAAAAATGTAATTTTTTCATTTTTTTTATGCACTTTGTACAATTTTTACCATATTTTACAATTTTACTCTTAGATTTATTTGTTTACATTATATGTTTTTATAATACTTCTTTCATTTCATATCTTTTCTATTATATTTAAAATTTACAAAATACAAATAAAAATACTTTTACGAATTACTTTTTTCCTCATTACTACAACAAGTATGGTAACCACTTGACGGATTGAATAGAAAAAAAGAAATGCCACACTATTCCAGTGCAACATTTCTATTTATCTTAAATTTTATTATTTTTTATCCTAAATAATTATATTATTCATCCCCATTATTTCTGCCAACAGATGATATCTGATAAGAATTTCCACTTCTCACCGCTTTACTACTCGTCCCATCTTCACAGGAAACCGCATAAGTCTCTGATGTCTTATTCTTTCCACTTTTATTTTCTATTTCTAAGGTAATAATATAATACTCCTGTTTGTTTATTTCTTCTATTTTTTCATAATTAAAATAAGCAACATCGCCATTCTCAAAATCCCCACTGCTGTTTTCCAGTTTTCCACTGGATACCAAAGTGCTTGTAAGACTGTTTATCGCCTGATTATAAGAAATCTTTTCCGGTGTATAATTGTATGCCCTTGTAACCACACTACTTGTCACGCCTTCTTCGTCAATGGCAACAAAATAAAATATATTATTTCCTTTTGGCATCTCTAAACTCTTTTTATATAATTTAGACTTTTCTGTAGGAACTGTTCCGTCCGTCGTATAATATATTTTACAGCCACGTTCAGCTGTTGCTGAAATTTCTTCCGCCGAACTATAGTTTCCACTTTTCGGTTCTATTTGCGGTGCCTCAACTTTTTTAAAGTCCAATATATATTTTGCAGACATTTCCTTACTTGATTTTCCATTTTTATCTACAGAATAGGCTCTCAGTGTAAATGTTCCTTCATTTTCAAATTTTATTGGTGAGACATATTCCGTTTTACTGGAGCTTTCTTTGGGATTACTACCATCAGTTGTATAATAAATTTTCACATCATCTTCGGCTGTAAGGCTGACTTCGAGAGGTCTGTCATAATTTCCCTCCTCCTCACTGGCAACCGGTATCGTTCCATCAAAATTTCTCAGCTCATCTCTAAGATTTTCCGGCGCTGAATTAATTAATGGGTCAATTTTATTTTCCATATCATTATTTTGATATAAGACAATCAATTCCTTGTAATAATCAATATTTGTGTTTGTCACATCAATTAATAACTCTAAATATTTGATTTCTTCCTGGTCATATCCACCGATAATTCCATCAATAACATATACCATTTCATATGCTTTTATTTTTTGTTCTTTTGTAAAAGCATTATTTGAGGCATTTATAAATTGTGTTTTTGCATCCTTGTAATTCTTATTGTCATAAAACTCACTGCCAATAGAATAATATCTGTCAAACTTTTTTGTCATACTCGCCTTTTTAATTGCCAATGTAATAAATACAGCAGAAACTACTAGCACAATTGCAAGTAAAATTACAAGTACAACCTTTTTCTTTCCTGAAATTTTTTTCTTATTCTTTGTAGAATACATATCCTTTGAAATATCGCTGTCACTTTGATAAACAGCCTTTGATTTAATTCGCTCTCTGTCCTGACCTTCTTCCATAAACTCAGTGTGCAGGTCAGAAGTGTATTTTTTGTTTTGTTTGCGATTACGACCACTGTCACTCTCTTCTTTTACCGGTACTCGTGAGGAAATACCACCTAATATATTTTCAAATGTATCATCCGGTGGAGTTGTCACAATATCATTTTCAAACGAATTAATTTTTGTACCACATTTCGTACAAAACATTTGATTTTCATCACATTCACAACCACAATTTGGACAAATCATACTATTTTTCCTTTCCTTCTACACTCATTTTGGAAAACTTACATCCACAAAAATTTTGTCTATATAAGTTATATTCTCTCGATAATTCAATAGAACGTTTATATCCTTCTTTCTTTTTAAAGTCAGAATATAAATATTTTATATTATACTGTTTTGACAGTTCTTTTCCGATTTCATTTAACTTTTCAGCATTTTTCAACGGACTGATAGATAATGTCGTTGTAAAATAGTCATAATTTTCTTTGGAAGCTTTCAATGCCGTATTCTCTAAGCGTAATTTGTAACATTGAAAACACCTGTTCCCACCTTCCTTGCAATCCTCTAATCCTTGAACTACATTATAAAATTCGTTCGGCAGATAGTTTTCAATTATCACTTCTACGTTATTTACAAATTTTTTTTCATTTACAAATCGTTTTAATTCCTGCGCCCTATGTAAATATTCCTGTTCACTGGATATATTAGGATTATAAAATAGCGCGGTAATATTAAAATAATTTGTCAAATATTCTAACACATAACTACTGCAAGGTGCGCAGCATACATGCAATAACAAATTAGGAATGATTTTTTTCTCTTGTATGATTTTTAATTCATTCTCTAATTCTTTTTGATAATTTATTTTATTCATATTGAAACCTGCTCACAAAAAGACAGGAAAGAGCCTGTCCTTTTTTTATTATCTGCCATTATTTCTGTATGTTACAATCCTGTTTCCATTATTTCTAAATAATGACATACTTCTCTCATATGCTTTTTCTAAAATATTTTTTTCGTTGGGAAATTTTAACAAATGATATGCTTCAATGTATTTGTAATATCCCGAATCATAAAAATATTCTTCACGTTGTGGTTTACTGTAATAACTTTCTGCTGTCATTAAATACCAATGAACTTCCTTATCCACCATACCTGATGGTGTATTAAAAGAGTATTCACTTTTTCCAATATACTCAACAATCTTTGCTTTTACTCCGGTTTCTTCATATACCTCTCTCAGTGCTGTTTCCTCATAACATTCATTATTTTCCACAGTACCTTTTGGCAAAACCCATCCTTCGTAGCGATTATGATAATTTTTATATAACAGTAAAATTTTGCCACGAAATATAACCACACCGCCACAGCTAACCGCTTTCTTCATTGCGATTCCTCCTGTTCTTTCGTGTGTACATAATTTAAGTATACCGTATGAATCCATCCATTTCAAGAAACTTAATCAAAATATGAATCAAGCACTTCTTTTGCACAATTTGTCGCCGAGGTACTGCCCTCATGCATATTTTCTATGACAACTGCAATGGCAAGCTTCTTTTTGCCTTTCTTTGCATATCCCACAAACCATGAATTGACATTGTCATTTTTATCAACTTCAGCGGTTCCTGTTTTTCCATAGACCTGATAATTTGCGCCCGAAAATACTCTTCCGGTTCCATACTCACATACTGCGTGCATATATTCCTTCAGCTGTTCTGCTTCAGACTTTTTCATCAATCTCTTATATTCCTGCTGTTTTGTTAATTTCACAACATTTCCACTGCTGTTTTCAATATAATCAATAATATACGGTTTCATTAAAACGCCATTGTTCGCAATAGCTGACGCAATCATTGCCATATGAGCCGGTGAAACCGTAGTCTTTCCCTGTCCAATGCTCGTCTGTGTGATATCAAACTGCGTTGAACTTTTTGTAAGCGGAAATACACTCTGGTTATAATCCATATCCAGTGGCAACGCTTCATTAAACATCAATTGTTCTGCCGTGTTTTTATATTTTAATACTTTTAGCTTATCACCAATCGTAGAAAATGCGCTATTACAGGAATAGGCAAATGCATCTTTTAAATCTTCATTATGGTGAGAATTTCCATCGAAACATTTAATGGTAAAACCACCGAACTTAGCGCTTCCATCACAATAATATTTAAAATTATTATAATTTTTGTTTTCACGCATGTATTCTAGCGTTGTCACGATTTTAAATACGGAACCGGGAATATATTTTCCCTGAGTTGCACGGTTAACAAGCCTTGAATCTTTCGGGTCATTCACAAGTTCATCCCAAATATCGTCTATTGTCATCGGGTCATATGATGGTCTTGACGCCATCGCATATATTTCTCCTGTATCCGGATTCATCACAAAGACGGCACCTTTATAGCCATCTAAAACATTATATGCAGACTTTTGGATTCCAACACTTAAAGTCGTGTGGACATCACATCCCATCTCTGTTGTATTTGTAAAATCATTGATAATCTTAGACAATGCATTATTCTCAGAGGATAACAAATCAAAGTTACACATCTTTTCTAAACCATACTTACCATGTGTTGTAATCCCAACGGCATGTGCAAATGTTTTTCCATAAGGATACTCTCTTGTATCATCTGACAAATCCCTATCGGTTCCCTTTGTGTCTGTATATGCAAGTTTTTTACCATTTTTGCTGTAAATAGTTCCACGAATAACCGAAGAAGATTTGCTGTCAATCCTTTTATTAGAAGAGTTACTCAATACTTTAGGACTATCTACAATAATAAAATAGGCATAATACCCAATCATAAAAATGAATATGACTGAAATTACTATTGTAGTAACCATCGCCTGACGATTTAATTTTTTTTTCTCAATGCCTGTTGATTTTGATTTCCTGCGTGTGCGAGGTTTTTCTGATTTTGGCTGTATTTCTCGTTGTGACATTTCCTGTTCCCTCCATTGGCACTTTCCTTCTCACCGGCTTCCTTGTCGTTGTAGTTCCGACAATAGCAAGCCCCTGGATAATTGCAAATACTATTAATGTACTTAAAATTGAACTACCACCATAACTAATTAACGGCAATGTTACACCCGTCGAAGGTATCATCTTTATTGCCCCTCCAATTGTAACAATAATCTGAACAGCATACTGAATCCCCAGTCCTACACAAACTAATTTGTTAAAAAGACTTATTTGCTGCATTGCTGTATTTAAAAATGCGATAAAACAACTGAGACATACCAGAATGATTAAAATAGCAAATATTGCTCCAAATTCCTCACCGATAGCTGAAAAAATAAAATCCTGGTCTACCAGCGGTACATCTTTTGGTCTCCCCTGATATAATCCTGTACCTGTAAAACCACCATTTCCAAGGGCGAATAAAGACTGAGTAATCTGGTATCCGGTATCATTAATATCCGACCA
The DNA here is from genome assembly GCF_937958975.1 of uncultured Eubacterium sp. GTDB lineage: Bacteria > Bacillota > Clostridia > Lachnospirales > Lachnospiraceae > Eubacterium_G. The sequence continues at coordinate 33,116 of NZ_CALGRE010000054.1, forward strand.
TGGATCCTGCCACGCTATTACCCGCTCCTGCACATGATAGAAAATTCTATATGCAAAAACAGATGCTACGGACAATCCTGCAAAACCTATGAAGACATAACCTATTTTTCTTGTTCCCACATATACCATAAATACATATATCATAAAGAAAATCAGTGCACTGCCCAAATCTTTTGACAGGACAAGAATGATTACATGAGCTCCCGCCATAACTGCCGATAGCACTATATTCTTAAAACTCGTAGATTTGGCAAGAAGTCCGGCAACAAAAAATACAAAAATAATTTTTACAAATTCGGATGGTTGAAAAGCAAAGCCGCCCGGAAACTTTATTGCCAGATTCGCTCCTCCCGTTTTTTTACCCAAAACCAAGACAGACAGGAGTAATCCTAATCCAACAAAACAATATATCCATGTAAGAGATTTCCACATTTCATATTTACTCATCAGATACGGTACGATTAATGATGCCATTGAAATAATGGCAACAATGATAAATTGTTTTATACTATTTTGGAATCTTAACCTTGCCAAAATAATAAACCCTACTGTCAAAAGCATGCACATATTACTCAGAACAGCTTTGTTAATATTAGGATAAATAATTGGGAAAATCCCAAGTACGACAATTAAATAACATAATTGCGCCCCACCTAATACAATAATCACGATGTCTGTTGTCTCTGTCTGATTTAAAAATATTGTTGTAATTCCAAGCAGATATGTGGCAAATATTATACCATTCTGACGCTGGAATATTCCTGATGCCTTATATGGATTTTTACATCTGAGTGCGCTAAAACACTCCCATGTATAAAAAAGCATCAATAGAATAAACAAATATTTTGTTACAATAATCACAAAAGTATCCATCTTTGCCTCCTAGAGAACACCTCTGTTAAAATGTCCCCTTGTAGATTTATCATCTTCATAGACCAATTTATTATTAACAAAAGCACTTTCTGCCCTCGCAAGAATTTCATTGGTTGTTTCTTTATTTTCAAATGTAAGAGAAATCCTTACGCTGCTTACATTTAACCCCTGTATTTTGCTATGAAACTTAAACAATGACAGAGGATTGCTATTATACATAATATTATAACAGTATTCACATATACATTTCGTCTGGAAGATGTTATTTTTTCTATCTTTCAACTGATATATTGAATTTTTACCGATACAGTGATTTGTAGTCTTCAAACCACATCCCGCTGAAATCATAACCGGCATATATCCATATACAATCATTTCCTCCCCACTGCAGCCTCTTAGTTTCAATTCTTTATAATTAAGCTCCACTGGTACAGTGGTTTTAACATCTCCAAAGCTGCGATAAAACTCTTTCGCATTCTGATTATATGTATATACATTATAATCAAAAATATAGTTGTTTACGATACCTGTATTTTTTAAATAGAAATACTGCTCTATATTTCTGATTAACACACCATCAATTTTATCGGATAATTGACGAATTAACCCCATATAATTTTTTTTAAAATATTCTATATTATCCTTCCTAAAAACAAAAGGAAGGGCAATCATGCTTTTTTTCGATACATTATATATCTTTTGTATGGCACTATGCAAATCTCTCTTTGAAAAATCCTGTATTTCTATATATATTGTATCTATAAAATTCTTTTTTACAACTTCATTTAACTGCTCTATCGTGCTAACGGATGCATGAACGGATATCCCCGAAAAGTGCTCCTCTTTTATCTTAGAATTGTTCTCTAATTTTACTTTATCCCGACGATAGGATGACAATATTTCATCACAAATTTTATCAATAAATTTCCGCCTGATATTATTCATCTCACCAACCGGAACAAATAGACCTTCATCCAACTCTATTTTAACATTATGAAATGAAAAATCTGTGTTTCCTGTTTTACAAATCTGTTTTTTTATACTGCTTGCATCCATCGGACGTTTTAGTGCTGAAGCAGGCATCTCCCCACTGGCTTCTATACATTTTCCATCTAAATATGCGGTAATTTTAAATGGTTGATTTTTCTTACATGAGATATTAATATCAATTTGTTTCTTTAGTCTTTTTCCGGAATATTTTTCTCTTAAATAAGAAGTATACTCCTCATTCTCAATTCTGAATTTAGGTTTACAAAGCGATATCATCTCACGTCCGTTATGTTTCAAATAATAACTTTCATGAAATCCATTTCTGTTAAATAAATCATAGAGAAGTTTCTTATCATTTTCATCCACTTTATAAGCCATATTCTTTTGTAAACTATCATAATATAAATTAATATACTTTCTATAAATACTTACAACTCCGGCAATATATTCTAACTTTTTCATCCTTCCTTCTATCTTTAAAGAATATACACCCGATGAAATAATCTGTGGGAGAATACTAAGGGTACAAATATCTTTTGGACTTAAAACATATTTTTGATCCCCGTTATTTAATACTTCATTATCCTTTATAATATCATATTCCATTCGGCAGGGCTGTGCACATCTTCCCCTGTTTCCGCTTCTTCCACCAATATAACTGCTGAGAAAACATTGTCCGGAATAACAATAACACAACGCACCATGTACAAAACTTTCAATTTCAATTCCCGTATTATCATATATGTCTTGAATCTCACCCAAAGACAATTCTCTGGGCATGACAACGCGGGTAACTCCCATTTTTTTTAATTCCATTGCTGTTGTCTTTCCAAAGACTGTCATCTGCGTACTGGCATGTATATGTAGCTTTGGGAATTGTTTTCTGAAAAATTCAATTACACCGATATCCTGAACAATTACGGCATCTAAACCATTTTCGTAAAGCGGTAAAATATAATCATATAATTTTTGTGATATTTCCTCATCTTTTAACAATGTATTTACTGTTAAATACACTTTCTTATCATGTATATGGGCATAATGAATAACATCTATTAACTGTTCTTCTGTCAAATTATCAGCCCCGGCTCTTGCACCAAACATCTCACCTCCGGTATAAACAGCATCTGCTCCGGCGTTTAATGCTGCGATTGTACTGTCGTATGAGCCTCCCGGTGCTAAAAGTTCAACATTCATAGCAATCTCCAAATATTTCTAAAGTAAACGACCAGGTGCTACCTGATCGCTATTATATTCTAATCACTCATTTTTCAATTCTGTCTGTAATCTTACAATCTCTTTTTCCAATGTTTTTATCTTTTCTAAAGCATCCTCTAATTCTTTGGTAGTAGATTCCACTTTTGCATCAGAAACAATCAGTTCATGTTTTAAATCATAAACTTCTTTTTCCTTCATTTCTAAATCATTTTCTAACAAATCTGCCTGTTTCTTTGCTTTAAAATAATCATTTGCAATATTAATTTCCAAGAGAATCCGCTGCATATCCATTTTCTGCATACGATAACTCTCATTTTGTTTAAACTCCAAAATCATATTATTAATATAGGAAGCCACCTTTTGTAAATAAGCCTCACTTTCAAAGCCTCCGATATTATATATTTTTCCATCTATAATAACATCTATATAGTTCTTTGACGACATACTTTTCTCCTTAATTGTACAACCTAAAAAAACTTTTATAATAATATCATAAAATGCGTTAAATGTAAATTTATTGTTCCAATGGGAAACCGAGATGCCTGTATGCTGCTTCTGTAGCAATTCTTCCTCTCGGTGTTCTCTGTATTAATCCATTCTGAATCAGGTATGGTTCATAAACATCTTCCAAAGTTCCGGAATCCTCACCAAGCGCTGCCGCCAGAGTATCTAATCCTACCGGTCCACCTGCAAACTTCATTATAATTGTCTCTAAAATACTCCTGTCTCCCCGATCAAGTCCCAGCTTATCTACTTCGAGCAAATTCAATGCTATATTTGCAACTTCTTCTGTGATAACACCTTCATACTTAACCTGCGCAAAATCTCTCACTCTCTTTAAAATCCTGTTTGCAAGTCTTGGAGTTCCTCTCGAACGTCTCGCCATTTCTAATGCTCCATTTTTATCGATTTCTACTCCCAGTAAATTTGCAGATCTTATTATAATCTTTTCCAACTCAGAAACTGTATAAAACTCTAATTTGTTTATCACACCAAAACGGTCTCTTAAAGGTGCTGTGAGAAGTCCTGCCCTTGTCGTCGCTCCTACTAGAGTAAATTTAGGCAAATCCAGTCTGATAGAGCGTGCAGCCTGCCCCTTTCCAATCATAATATCAATAGAAAAATCTTCCATTGCAGGGTATAAAACTTCTTCTACCTGTCTGTTTAATCTGTGTATTTCATCAATAAATAAAATATCATTCTCTGATAAATTATTCAAAATAGCTGCCATTTCTCCCGGTTTTTCAATTGCCGGACCGGAAGTTATTTTAATGTTTACTCCCATTTCATTGGCAATTATTGTAGAAAGAGTTGTCTTTCCCAATCCAGGAGGACCATACAGCAAAACATGGTCCAACGGTTCATTTCTTGTCTTTGCTGCCTCTATAAATATTCTAAGGTTATTTTTTGCTTTTTCCTGTCCTATATATTGTTCCAGACGCGCTGGCCTTAACCCTTTTTCCATTACGACATCCTCTGTCGCCATTTCTGTCTGAATAATTCTTTTATTCATAAAAATTCCTCATTATACTATATGTTTCAATGCATTTTTCAACAATTCCTCGACATCCATATCTTCTGCATTTTTCACCTGCTTTATAGCATTATATGCTGAAGTCTTAGCATATCCCAGCGCCGTTAATGCTTCTATTACATCTCCATAAATACTGCTATCCACTACGGCCTCGCTGCTGTTTGCAGCTATAACCATCTCTTCTATATCTATTTTGTCTTTTAATTCTAAAATAATCTTCTGAGCTGTTTTATTTCCGATTCCCTGCGCCTTTGCTATTGCTTTCGCATCGCCGGATATAATAGACATGGCAAGCATATCACCCGGACATGCTGAGATAATTGCCAGTCCCCCCTTTGGTCCGACTCCGCTGACACCAATCAACATTTTAAAAAACTTCAATTCCTCTTTTGACAAAAAGCCAAAGAGAAGCATGGCCTCCTCACGAACATTAAAATATGTATATACTTTGATTTCTTCTCCGATACCCAAATGTTCCAACTCATGGGCGGGCATAAAAATTCCATAACCGATACCGTTATTATCTAAAATAACTTTATCTGTTTCTATATTTTCAACAACCCCTTTTATATATGCAATCATAATCTGTCTCCTAATGATTTAATCAGAACTACTGTACTTTATTTATCTAATAATACGAAAAAATGTTTCTTTCCCCTTAAGTAAATACTATTAGACAGAATGCCAATAATAAAGCCTGTTACAATACCGGAAATTATCAATATTGGAATATAAACCACAACACTTATATTTTCTACAACAAATGCAGCAACAATAATCTGACCGATATTGTGAAAAACACCGCCCATAACCGCAACAGAAATCATAGAAAACCTTTTAAAATATTTTAACAAAATCATTGCAATAAAACTTACCACTGCCCCTGCAATAGAAAAACAAATACTAAAAAGATTTCCAAACATAAATCCTATAATAAAGATTCGTATAATATTAATAAAAAGTGCTTCTTTATTTCCAAGAAGATACATTGCCATTATAACCGCAAAATTTGCCAGACCAAGCTTTGCCCCCCCAATGCCCGACACCGGAATAAAACTTTCTATATAGCTTAATATAATTGCAAAAGCTGAAAATAAAGCAAGTATGGAGACCTTTTTCGTCATAACTTCATATCTCCCCTCTTTCACTACTGTGCTTTCGCATCAACAGCATCACTGTTTTGTTTCTCTGCATTAACTCTGATAACTATTTTATTGGGCAGACATACTATTGTTTCTCCGCTGTTATGGATTTTTCCCTGTTTTTGACAAAGTTTATCCGGACAATCAGCATCAAGCATAAATACGAAACCTTTCTCTACTCGAACTACATTGACATGGTTATCTATTTTAACCTCAAATTCTGTATCTGTATCTAACGGAACTTTTTTAATCAATTTTGCCTCTAAATAAACCTCAACAACATCACCCTGCTTGGACATAAAATTATAAATCACAATATAACTGATAAATGCTATTATGACCAATATAACGATTAAAACAATATCTGCTTTATATTTTTTCATGATAAATCTCACTTCATAAACAAATCAAACATTTTTGCACAAGAACGAATGTTTACCGTAAGTATCATATCATATATGTTTTTTTTATACAAATATAATTTACTTTTCCTAAATGTACAAAAACACTCCCGCCCCTTACTTTTTCTTTTATATATGATATAATTTTTTTGAATAAATCATTTTTTATTTCCGGAGGGACACAAATGAGTTTTTTATATAAAAAATACTTCAAAAAAACACTTATCATTTTTATTATTTCAGCATTTATTTTCAATCTATCCGGTTGTAAAACAACTGGAGATTCACCTGTTTCACTTACCCATTTCTGTTTTAATACCGTAATAAAAATCACAATATATGAATATGCAGGAGAATCCGATAAGAAAGATATAATTAATGAATGTTTCGGATTATGTAATCATTTTGAAAAACTTTTCAGCAAAACGATTGAAGAAAGCGATATTTCTTTCATTAACCAAAGTAAAGGTAAACCCTGTAAAGTGAACCATGTTGTCTCAGATATCATTAACGACAGCCTTGAATACAGTAAAATCTCTGACGGTGCTTTTGACATTTCTATTGGAACACTCACTAAATTGTGGAATATGAACAGTGATTCACCGTCTGTTCCATCAGAAAAAGAAATTAGAAATGCACTGAAACATGTTAATTATAAAAATATTGGATGTGATGACGAGGAAGTTTATCTTTCAGATAAAAACATGAAGCTCGACTTAGGGAGCATTGTAAAGGGATTTGTTGCCGATAAACTAAAAAGCTATATGACAGCCGAAGGCGTCTCCTCGGCAATTATTGATTTAGGTGGAAATATACTTACAATCGGAAATAAACCAGATGATACTGATTTTATAATCGGAATTAAAAATCCATTTTATAATAATAAAGATATTCAACCGAAAAATTCCCTAAAAACAATCGATTATAATGCAAACAATGATGAGTATTGTGCTAAATTAGCTATAAGAGATAAATCTGTTGTGACCTCAGGAATATATGAGAGATATTTTAAAGAAAATGGTAAAATATATCACCATATTTTAAACACAAAAACCGGTTATCCTGTAGAAAATGAACTTGTGTCCGTCACAATTCTCTCAACTTCCTCTCAGGACGGTGATGCATTGAGCACAACTGCTTTTGCATTAGGATTAGATAAAGGAATATCTCTTATAAATAGAATGGATAAAACAGAAGCAATCTTTATCACCTGGGATGGACAATTACATCTCACAAACGGTCTTGAAATATCAGAAGATAAAAATATTCAACTTGAAACAACAGCAGAACAATAAGGAGCTATAAAGCTCCTTATTGTTTCCTCTTAATTGAGACTCTGAAAAACCTCAACATGAATTTCTTAAAATCAAATGGAATTAATGGATATATATAACTTGTCTGTGCGATTGTCCTATTCATTGCAATTGCCAAAGCAGATATAACAATTCCTCCAATCAGTCCCCATAAACCAAATATTTCTGTTAAGACTAATAATATTAATCTAAAAAATTTAATCGAATATGCAAATTCATAATTTTCATGCGTAAAATTAGCAATTGCCACTACCGCCATATAAAGCATTGTCTGCTGATTAAACCATCCTGTGTTTACTGCAAATTCCCCGATAACAATAGCCGCAATCAAACTCAAAGGTGTATTCAGCGTACTTGGTGTATTAATTGCCGCAAGCTTCAAACCATCAATTGCCAGTTCTAAGATTAACAACTGCCAAAAAATCGACACAAACTGCACTTCGGTTATCCGTGTAAACGATAGCCAATCCGGTAAATATACGGGATTATTTGCATAAAGCAAAAAAAGTGGTGTAAGCAATAAAGATAGCACTGTAATTGCTGCCCGCGCCAATCTCAAATACGTTCCAGTTATAGGTGGAAAATAATAATCATCTGCTTCTTCTATGACATCAAAAATTGTCGTAGGCAGTAACATAGCTGCCGGCGAATTGTCCACTAAAATACAAATTTGTCCTTCCAATATTTCTGCAGCAACCGTATCCGGTCTTTCTGTGTATCGAAATTTCGGAAAAGGATTAAACCAATGTCCTTTATGAATACACTCTGAAAGACTCTCCTGATTCATTGGCAAAGCATCTGCATCAATTTTATCAATCTGTTTTTTTATTCTGTCTAACAATTTTTTATCTACTCTGTCTTTCATATAACAGATAGCAATATCGGTTCTGGAACTCTTACCTGCCCTCGTTATTTCACACATATATTCAGGATTTCTGATACGTCTTCTAATCAACGCAGTATTGAGAATGAGTGTCTCCACAAATCCATCTCTGGAACCTCTCAAAACTTTATATTTTTCCGGTTCTTGAACGTTTCTTGCCGGGTACTGTCTCACATCAATCAACATAGCCTTTTCATAGCCATCTATCATAAGACAAATAACACCTGATAACAGAAGCGTCATTACATTATACTTATCACTATATAAGTCAATTTGTATATAAGGTATTTTATTATTTGCAAAGTTATCCACCGGCACCTTCAAATCTTCTTCTGTCAGTCCCGTAAAAAACTCCTGTACCTTTTGTATCATATCATTGTCACAAAAACCATTGATATAATACATGACCGCATTTTTTCCACCTACAACAAACTCACGCTTTAGTATATCGAAGCTCTCGTCTACATGTAAAATGTTATCAAAAACCTTAATATTTTCTTTTACACTTTTTTTAATAAAATTTTCCATAAAAAATCCTCACACTAGTATTAGTGTGAGAATTTTCATTTTAATTATTCATATATTTATAATTTTTCAATAACTTTTTTTGGACATTTTTGTACACAAGTCCCACAGTTCTGGCATTTATCCTGAACAATTGTAGCAAGATTATAACCAAAATCAATGGCATCATGTGGACAATTCTTTGCACATAGTCCACATCCAATACATCCGGCGCTGCATGCCTGCATAACGTCTTTTCCTTTATCATGAGAACTGCATTTTACCATATACTGCGTGTCCGCAGATATTATCGTTATTAAATTTTTCGGGCATGCACTTACACATTTTCCACACGCTTTGCATTTATCACTATCTACAACCGCTTTTCCATTTATAATATGTATAGCATCGAACTCACATGCCTTTACACAGCTTCCAAGTCCAAGGCACCCATAACCGCACGCTTTTGCACCCCCACCTGGAATATTTTCAGCATCCTGACATGACATATTTCCATAATAATTGTATTTATCTTTCGCCTTGTCACAATCTCCAGAACAGGCAACATAAGCAACCTTTTTGACAACTTTTGCTTCTATACCGACAATTTCAGAAACTAACTTAGCCACCGGTTCACCACCAACAGGACATGCAGACGGTTCGCACTCACCTTTTGCTATTGCAGCGGCCAGACCATCACATCCCGGAAAACCACAACCTCCACAGTTATTTCCCGGAAGTACTTCTCTGATAGCTGCTTCTTTCTCATCTACTTCTACAGCAAGAAACTTACCTGCAATTCCAAGTGCTATTCCTACTATCAGCCCAACACCACCTACAATAACTATTGCAAGCAATATGCCTTTTGCTGTAGCACTTATCGCTAATAATCCCATATTATTACGCCTCCTTAAATCACACCGGTAAATCCGGTAAATGCAATTGCCATCAGTCCGGAAGCCAAAAGAACCACCGGTGTTCCCTGAAATGCTTTCGGAATATTATTATTTTCTGATTTTTCTCTAATTCCCGCTAGAATTACAATAGCAATCAAAAATCCAACAGATGTTCCAAGTGAACTTGCCATACTTTCACCAAACCCATAACCACTGTCTATATTAGAAATAGCAACTCCTAAAACCGCACAGTTTGTTGTAATCAGTGGTAAATAAACTCCCAACGCCTGATACAAAGGTTTGACAAACTTTTTTAGTACCATTTCTACCAATTGAACAAAAGCTGCAATAACTAATATAAATACAATGGTCTGTAAATATTCCAATTGAAATGGCACAAGCAATGCATAATACAATCCATAAGTAACTGCCGAAGCAATCATAATAACAAAAATAACCGCTGCTCCCATTCCTGCCGCAGTATCCGTTTTCTTTGATACTCCAATGAAAGGACACAAGCCTAAAAATTGGCTGAGAACTACATTATTAACCAACGCAGCAGCGATTGCAATCAACATACAATTTACCATTATGCTTCCTCCTTTTCATCTTTATTACAAGTTTCATATTCTTTTCCGCAACCGGAACAGCCCGCGCAGCCTGCTTCACACTGCAGCTTCCTTGGTTTCTTTCCTCTGCTCAACCGAATCTGATTTTGAATTGCTATCATAAATGCCAATACAAAGAATGCACCCGGCGCCATAACAAAAATTCCGATACCATCCCAATGAGGTATGGAAACCCCTAAGATGGTTCCTGCACCTAATATTTCTCTAAAACCACCAAGCAATGATAAAGCAATCGTAAAACCAAGTCCCATACCGATTCCATCAAATACAGATGGCAACACAGGATTCTTGGATGCAAAACTTTCTGCTCTTCCCAAAATTATACAGTTTACTACAATAAGAGGAATATAAATACCAAGTGCACTGTTGAGTGATGGTAAATATGCCTCTAACAAAAATTGTAAAATTGTTACAAAACTTGCTACAATTACGATAAATGCAGGTACTCTGACACCGTTCGGTATTATTTTTCTCAACAATGATATTACAAGATTAGACATTACCAATACAGCCGTTGTACTCAAACCCATTCCTGCACCATTTATCAAAGAAGAGGTAACTGCAAGAGTCGGACACATGCCGAGAACCAGTACAAAAGTAGGGTTTTCTTTGATAATACCATTATATAAACGCTCTATACATTTTCCCATTACCTGCCACCTCCTATGATATATTCAACGCAATAAATTGCCGCATTCACACCATGAACAACTGCGTTAGAAGTAATTGTGGCACTGCTGATAGCATTAATTTCATTATCTGACGATGCGCCGCTTTTTTCATATTGAAAAAAATCAACCTTTTTATTCCCAAACTGCGATTTAAAATCATCCGCATCTGCTTTCATTCCAAGTCCCGGTGTTTCACAGAGAGAGAGGAACGAGATTCCAATCACAGTACCATCTTCCTTAATTCCTACAGTCATTTGGAGCGAGCCATCATAGGCTTCATGATCTGTAACAGTCACAATATAACCGATACTATTTCCCTCTTTATCATAAGCATTAGCAACACTGTCTATCGTTGCATTAAATGACTTTATTGCTGAGATATTATTTTTACTTTCATTTTCTTTTACTTTATCCTGAATAAATTGATATGCGGGTGTATCTGCGTTAGCAAAATCTGTTTTTATATAATCAAATCGCTCCATTCCCGGCATTACAGACTCATATGCCGCTAACATAGTCTTTTGTTCCTGATTTTTTCTCGCTTCCGATGTCACGTTATATACAAAGCCAAGTCCAAGTCCCGCCACCAATGTAATGGCAAACAATATTAATGTATTTTTAATAATCGCTTTCATATTATTTGCCTCCTTTCATCTTAACCACACCAAAAGCCTTTGGAATCGACCATTTTTCAATGAGTGGAACCAAAAGATTACAGAAAATAATTGCATAGGACACACCCTCTGCTGTATTTCCAAAAGTTCTGAAAACAGCTGTAAGAACACCTAAACAAATTCCAAAAATATATCTCCCTGATTTTGTGATAGGTGATGTAGTGTAATCTGTCGCCATAAAGAAAGCACCAAAAATCAATCCACCACCACATAAATGCATACATAAAAATTCAATATCCGTACTGCCATGAAACAACATAATACAAACAGCAAAAACCAAAATATATGTAATCGGTATTCTTAAATCAATTATTTTTCTTACAGTAAGATACAATACGCCTATTAATAGTGCAATAATACTCGTTTCGCCAATTGTACCCGAATGGTTACCAAGAAACATATCAAGTAGCGGAGAAGAACTTTCTCCCATGTTTTTCAATGCCGTAAGAGGTGTAGCGCTGGTTGCAGCATCTACTCCGCTTACGTCTTTCGGGAAAAATGCCGTCATATTCCCTGCAAAACTAAGCATCAAAAAGCATCTGGCACCAAGCGCCGGATTCATAAAATTTTGCCCCAATCCGCCAAATAACTGTTTTACAATAATGATTGCAAAGGCTCCGCCCAGCGCTGCCTTCCAATAAGGAAACGTACAAGGCAGATTAAGCGCTAAAATCATACCGGTTACTACCGCACTCAAATCAAAAATTGTAATTGTTTGATCTGAAATTGTCGTATAGATATATTCAGCAGCCACACAGGATATCACTGTCACTATAATAAGTAATGCTGAGTGAACTGCATACTTCATTCCAAAAAGATTCCCTGCATTGTATATTCCGAAAATTGTTGCCGGCAGTAATGCAATAATCACATCACGCATAATGGTCTGCGTTGTTAGTTTCGCCTTTACATGAGGGCTTGAAGATACATTATACATTTTTACTCACCCTTACCCTTTCCTGTGTGCTGCCTGCACTTTTTTCTTCATCGTTCTAACTGACTGTGTAATATTTCTATTCGCAGGACAGTTGAAATTACAAGTTCCACACTCAATACACTCCATACCATGCATTTTCACAAAGCTTTCCATGTCATCTGCCGCCGCAGCCTGAGCAAGCTTTGCACAGATAAGCCCCTCCGGACATACCTGAGCACATTTACCACAGTTTAAACAATTTGTGACTGTAGCATGTGCAATCTCATCCCGTTGAAACGCAAGAATCGCTGAGGAACCTTTTATCACCGGAACATCTAGCGTAAACATTGCCTGCCCCATCATTGGACCACCGGATAAAACTTTCTCTACATTCTCTTTTATTCCGCCTGCTTCCTCCACAACCAAAGCATGGCTTGTTCCAAAAGGAACCTCTAAATTACACGGTTGACCTATCCCGTCACCGGAAACAGTAACGATTCGCTCTGTCAAAGGCTTGTAAAACTTTACCGCTCTGTATATATTGTAGACAGTGTCTACATTATCAACAATACAACCCGCATCTGCCGGAAGCATTGAGGAATTGATTTTTCTATGTGTTATGGCATAAATGATATGCCGCTCTGACCCTTGTGGATATTTCGTCTTTAAAGCTGCAACTTCTATTTTATTTTCATTATCTGTAAGCTTTTTTAAATTTTCTATTACATCCGGTTTATTATTTTCCACCGCAATAACGCCTTTAGCATTTTCAAAAAGCTGTAACATTATTTTTAATCCTTCTATTACTTCCTGAGGCTGTTCCACCAGTCTCCTGTAATCAGAAGTAATATATGGTTCGCATTCCGCCGCATTTACAATAACATAATCAATAGCATTCTCATCCTTAGGTGCCAGCTTAACATGTGTAGGAAAACATGCACCTCCTAGACCTACCACTCCACAATCCTTTACGGCTTCCCTGATATATTCTTTCGTCCAAGGCTCTTTTTTTGCCTCGTACACAAACTCTTCATATTCTCCGTCATTTTCAATTATAACAGATAGCACTTTGCTTCCATTTGGTACAAGCCTTTGTTCGATTTTCTTTACTATCCCTGACACGGAGGAATGAATGTTTGCTGATATAAACCCATCTGCCGCAGCAATCAGTTCCCCTTTTAAGACTCTCTGTCCTGCTTCTACAACAGGCTTCGCCGGAGAACCAATATGCTGGGAAAGCGGCAATACCACTTCATCTCCCGGAAAAATCTGCCTAACAGACACGTCTTTCGACAGTTCTTTTCCATCATATGGATGAACTCCGCCTTTAAATGTTAGAATAGACATTTTAATACCTCTTTTCAATTTATTTCAATACCAATAAATAATAATGGCATATATATCAAAACCCATTTTTCGCTATAAATCCCCATCTGTTCTATAATAATACTTTTTGTCAATTTCTTCAATGGGAAAGGCTAGTACTTATTTTTCAAAAAAATAAAATGAATTATTTAAAGTTATTCAAGCAAACATAAGAAAATGCTGCTATTCTCAAAAGAGTAAAACAGTATTCTAATTTATATTGTCAATTACAAAAAAAATATGATAATATAAATATATGTTAGTAATTAGAGATAAAGCAAATACAAAAATTGAATATCCAATTTCTGAGATAGCAGATACCGATAAAGTTTTATTTTTTGATATTGAGACAACCGGCTTTTCTAGAAAATATTGTAATGTTTATTTAATTGGCTGTATGTATTTTTCAGGAAAAGAATTATCGTACATACAATGGCTTGCCGAGAATTTCAATGATGAGGCAAACGTCCTCATGGCTTTCCATAAATTTATACAAAATTTTAATACAATCATACATTTTAATGGAAATAATTTTGACATACCTTTTGTAAAAGAACGTGGCGCAAAATATAAATTAGACTTTTGTTTTGAAAACTTTAAAAGTATTGATATTTACAAACCATTGTCCAGACTCAATCATATTTTAAAAATGGAAAATCTCAAGCAAAAATCCTTTGAAAAAAAATTATCAATCCATCGTGAAGACCCATTCTCCGGTGGAGATTTAATAGAAGTTTATAAACAATATGTAGAAACAAAGGATGAGCGCCTCATTTTTCCATTACTCCTCCACAATCGCGAAGATGTGTTCAATATGGGAAAACTGATATCTCTTCTATCCATTGGCGATTTATTTGAGAAAAAATTCACATTAATCGATTATGAATTTCAAGATTACAAAAATATAAATGGAGAAGTTGAAAAAGAATTATTAATTCATTTAGAATTAGAGAATCCTATTCCCTTTCCGTTATCCTATCATTACACTATCCATTTAAACGCAAATGATAATCGGGCAGTTATAACGATTCCTATTATTTATGGTACCTACAAATACTTTTTCTCGAATCCAAAGGATTATTATTATCTTATCCTGGAAGATAAAGCAGTCCACAAAAGTATTTCAGGTTTTGTAGATAAACAATATCGAAAACAGGCAACTGCCTCTACATGTTATGAAAAGTTTTCCGGAGAATTTTTACCCGTATTTGATTTGAAAAATTCAGCTTGGACACATATTTTAAAAGAAGATTATAAATCAAAATCAGGATTTATCCAATCCAATACCCTGAATGATAATAATATCTCTTCCTATGTGTACTCTATTCTGGATTATATAAACGAAAAACCTCAAATGACCGGAAGCGGCATCAGCCGCATTCCGGGATTGTAAGCGGCCGTCAAATGTCCATCTATGCAAGCATGATTTCCATTTTCCTCGTCGCCATCACAAAAAGAAAGAGGTTCACATCTAAGTGAACCTCTCTGTTTCAGAAAAAACAAAATGTTATTTACCGCTCATCTGTCTTTCCTGAGCTTCAATCATCTTCTTAACCATCTGTCCACCAACAGAACCAGCCTGAGCTGATGTTAAGTTACCATTGTAACCATCTGTAAGCTGAACACCTACTTCTGATGCACACTCCATTTTGAATCTGTTCATAGCACTCTTTGCTTCTGGAACATTAACCTTGTTTGAATTACTCATTTCAATTACCTCCATTTTTCATATTAGAAATTTAGAAATTGTAACCAAGCTTCAATTGAATTTTTGTTACAATAGTATTATGTGAAAAAAGAAGATTAATAAACTGGTAACTTGTTGTTAATTTGACATTTTTTTCTTACTTGTTTCAAATATAATTTTTATGATAATGTTTTTTCTTTTAACTTAGTAACTATTGTACTAAATTTCATACCGTTTGATGCCTTTATTAAAACAGTATCACCTTCTTTAATATAGTCTTCAATTTTTGTCATAAAATCTTCTTTATGGGCAAAATGCAAAACATGCCCACTTCCCCTTTTTGCTGCTTCTGCAATATTTCTTGACAAATTTCCAATACAGATAACTAAATCAATACCGAGTTTTGCCGCTTCTTCTCCTACCTGCGCATGTAATTCTACTTCATTTTTTCCCAATTCAAACATATCTCCTAAAACAGCAACTTTTCTGCCTTGTGCCTTGGACAACACATTTAAAGAAGCCTTCATCGACATAGGATTCGCATTGTAACAGTCATCAATGACAGTTATTCCATGTGCAGTAAAAATATTATTTCTACCATTAATAGCCTTTAATTTTCTAATTCCTCTATCAACTTCCTCCAATGTCATATCAAAATGTACACCAATACATGTTGCTGCCATAACATTGTAAAGCATATGAAACCCCGGAATTGGTATTACTGTTTTCAAAATATCATCGAAATATTTTATTTCTACCTCTGTACCTAAAACACCATTTTCTTTATATGTAATGATACTGATATCCTGTCTTGAATGTATTCCAAAAAATAACGGACTTTTCCCCTTAACCTGATGAATTTGAATCAATTTATCATCATCACCATTTAATACAACAAAGCAGTCTTCTTTTGCATAATCAAATATTTCTGTTTTTGCACGGAATACACCATCTCTATCTCCTAAGTTTTCTAAATGACATGTTCCGATATTTGTTATCACGCAGACATCCGGCTTGGATACCTTTGCCAATCTGTGCATTTCCTCAAAATCACTGATACCCATTTCAATTACCGCAATCTCATGATAATTTCTTATTTTTAAAATTGTAAGAGGCATTCCGATCTCATTATTATAATTCCCTTCCGTTTTTAACACTTGATATTTTTCGCTCAAAACAGAAGCGATAATTTCTTTTGTACTTGTTTTTCCTACACTGCCAGTGATTCCAATAATTTTACAAGATAACTGTTCTCTGTAAAATTCAGCAATATCTTTTAATGCCTCTGCCACAGAATCTACTTTAATATAGGGACCACATACGTTTTCTAAATCTTTCTCAGATAATGTACAGGAAGCTCCTTTTTCAAATACTTGTGGAATAAAATCGTGTCCATCGACCCTGGCTCCCACAAATGGTAAATACAAGAATCCTTCTTTTATCAGTCTGCTGTCCTTTTCAACACCAGTGATTTCTTTTTCTTTTAGATTTTCGTCTCCAAAATAAACACCATTGCACGCTTTTGCAATATTACTGAGTGTCATATTTTTTAATCCCATATTTGCCTCCTAATATTTTAATCTACTGATATCTAGCTAACGATAACTCTATAATATTATCACAAAGTGTAGGATAATCTATGCCTATCGCCCTTGCTTCATCCGGAATCAGGCTTGTTGCTGTCATTCCCGGCAATGTATTAACTTCTAAACAATACATATTTCCCTGGCAATCCATCATGATATCGACTCTGGCATACGGCTCGCATCCGATAGCAGCATAAGCTTTTTCTGCTATCTTCATCATCTTTTCTGTCATTTCTTCATCTAAGTGTGCCGGACAGACATGAACAGTTGCGCCTTCTTTATATTTATTCTCATAATCATACCAGCCATCGTTCGGTATAATCTCAACAATCGGCAAAGCTTTATGATTGATTACACCTACTGAAAATTCTCTTCCATCAATATAATCTTCAATTAAAACCTGACTGTCTAATGCAAAACAGGTATCAAGCGCCTCTTTATAATCACTCTCATCCTTAACTAAAACAACACCTACGCTGGAACCTCCGTTACATGCCTTTACAACCACCGGAAATTTCATCCCATAGTCAGAAAGTTTCGTGCTGTCTCCTCTTTCAATCCATACACTTTTTGCCGTTGGCACATCTTTTGCTATAAATATTTGTTTTGTAACAGCTTTATCCATTCCCATAGCGCTTGCAAGATGTCCTGAACCGGTATATCTGATTCCAAATAAATCAAAAGCAGCCTGGCATTTTCCGTCTTCACCATTTTTTCCGTGCAATGCCAAAAATACAATATCCGCCTTCTTAGATATCTCAATTACATTTTCCCCAAAAAAACTATTTCTCATTTCTTCTATCTCGTTTACTTTACACGAAAGAGAGCAGATGTATTCTTTTTCTTTTTCAATATCATAACTCTTCTCTGCTTCCTCGAAAATATCAGTTTTATCTGTTCCGAAAAAAGCATCCAGTAATATCGCATTATGATTTTTCCGCCTTAATGCCTGGCATACATTGTAACCCGAATGAATGGAAACTTCTCTCTCTGTACTGTTTCCTCCGCATAAAACTACAATATTCATAACCTACTCTTTATTATTAAAAAATAATAACTACTCCTTCCTCATAGTCTATATATTCACAGTCTGTATAATCTTACTGTTCATAACTGTTTTTTCCTGTTCTGTCACCTGTAACTTCCCATCTTCCATTAAAGTGACAGCTTCTGCCGCATCTTTTAAAATCTTCGCATCATTCATAATATTTCCGAGTTTAAATTCAAAATCACCACTCTGTCTGACACCGAAAAAATCCCCAGGGCCTCTAAGTTTTAAATCCTCATTCGCAATAAAAAATCCATCATTTGATTGATTCAAAATTTCCAGACGCTCAGCTGCCTCTTTCTTTCCACTGCCATTCATAAAAATACAATAAGACTGATGCTTTCCTCGACCAACACGACCTCTTAACTGATGAAGCTGCGCCAGACCGAATCGCTCAGCATTCTCTACCATCATAACTGTGGCATTTGGTACATTTACTCCGACCTCGACAACCGTAGTAGACACTAAAATCTGTATTTCATTTCTGGCAAATCTATCCATAATATCATTTTTTTCTGATGCTTTCATCCTTCCATGCAAATATTCAACATGAATGGACACAGGAAATATCTGTTTCAATTTTTCTGCGTACTCAATTACATTTTCCCCTTCAACAGCTTCGCTGTATTCCACCGTCGGACAAATTACATATACCTGTCTTCCCTGTGAAATCTGCTGTTCCATAAATTTATATGCATTATACCGATAATCGGTTCCTACAACACAATTTGCGATAGGTTTTCTGTTGGACGGCAATTCATCTATAATAGAAATGTCCAAATCACCATACATAATAATTGCCAACGTTCTCGGTATTGGTGTAGCACTCATTACCATAACATGAGGGTTTTCTCCTTTTTCCGATATCGTCTCTCTTTGTCTGACACCAAACCTATGTTGTTCATCTGTGACTACCAGTGCAAGATTTTTATACTTTACTTCTTCCTGAATCAAAGCATGCGTCCCAATAATAATATCAGCCTCACCATTTTCGATAAGGGCATACGTCTCTCGCTTTTCTTTTGCTGTCATAGACCCTACCAAAATAACCGGCTTAATGGAAATATTGTTTTCAATCAACATCTGACAAATAGTTTCATAATGCTGCCTTGCAAGAACTTCTGTTGGCGCCATCATCGCTCCCTGCACCCCATTGCATGCTGCGGTAAGCAATGCCAGAATCGCAATAATTGTTTTTCCTGAACCTACATCGCCCTGCACCAGGCGATTCATGACTCGTTCAGATTTTATATCTCTTTTTATTTCTTCCCATGTGCGGATTTGAGCATATGTAAGTTTATAAGGAAGATGACAAACCAGCGTTTTCACCTCTTCCGGTTCTTCTAAAACATGGGGATTTCTTACAATATCATTATTTTCCTTTAAATTTCTAAGAGTAATAATAAAAGAAAAAAACTCCTCAAATATAATCCTTTTTCTTGCATGTAACATATCGTTCATTTTTTTAGGATAATGAATATTAACAATTGCATTTTTTTTATTTTCTAATGCATATTTTTCTCTCACTGATTTTGGAATATTATCTGTTATATTGACCTTAGTTATTGCCTGTTTTATGGCTTTTTGAACAATATTGTTGGTTAATCCATGCACCAATGGATAAATAGGCTGCATTTCCCCCATCTTTTTATCATACTCCGGCAGAGAATAAATTTTAGGCTGGTCGATGGTAAAATTTCCTCTCATCTCCCTTACAAATCCCCTAAAAATATATATATCTCCAACTCTCAGTTTTCCTCTCAGATAAGGTGTATTAAACCAAGTTGCCTTAATAGCATTTCCTTCCCCATCTCGCAAATATCCATTGACAACCTGTAGATTTCTTATACGTTTTACAGTTATTTCTCTCACTACCTCCGCCTGAATTGCCTGGGTTCTGTCACATTCCAAATTTCTAATCAAAACAGGTTTCTCAAACACATCATAGTATCGTGGATAATATTCTAATAAATCTTCTACATCAAAAATACCGGCTTTATTTAACAATTTTTCAGTTTTCTCACCAATGCCATTTAAATCTTTTAATATCATTTCCACTTCCTTATAATTTGTTCTCTCTCAAAACCTACCGCTTATTTTATCACATATATAACTAGATTGCCACAACAAAGCATTTTCAAGTTTATGATTACACGAAAAGAGTTATCCTGTTTCATAACGTAACAGGATAACTCTTTTGAGTAAATTATTTAATTCTTATTGTCTTACTATAGCTTCCATATGTATATTTTTTCTTAACTTTTTTATAGGCACGGACTTTAACATAATATGTACCCTTTACCTTTCTTTTGAAAGAAATCTTAGTCTTTTTCGTATTCTTTACTGTCTTTTTCTTAAAATTCTTCTTTGTCGAATAAACAACCTGATATCCATTCGCACCTTTTATCTTCTTGTATGATATGCTGATTTTTTTCTTTGTAGCTTTTTTCTTTGTGATTGCCGTTTTTGCAAGCTTAATTTTAAATTTAAGCGTTTCACTATCTCTAAAGTTACCAATACCCTTTACATAAATTTTTGCTTTCCCTACTTCTTTGTTATTTTTATATGTAAGGGTATAATCAACACCTTCTCTTAACTTGATGCCTTTATATGTAACTGTTACTCTCGGTTTAATTTCTTTTCCTGTATATTTAACAGAATCCGTAGATGATTTAATTGTTGCCAGCCAAATTACTTTTCTAGCTTTATCCCCTGTTTTGTCACATGTAAATTTACCATTAGAGTATGACATTATTTTACACATTTCACTGTTTGCATATACACCATAACCACTCTTGTTTATCGCATAATCAATGCCACCATTTCCACTTAAACTATATGTACATACATTTGTAAATTTAACTCCCGGTGCATTTGGACATTCAATCGCTGATTTTAAGAAACAGGTTGCAGCCTGATAGCACGAATAAATTCCAATACCGTATCCCTCATGCGTTTTTACATTAGATGCCACTTTATAATCTGTGTATCCATAGGAGCCTGACGCATTCCATACATTTTGACTCGTGATATCATATGGAAGCTCACTCTGGTACATATAACATTTTCCGCCATTACCATTCCACATTGTCTGGTATTTCTGGAAATGTTCCACCATAAGACCGTATGTTGTAACATTATCTCCGTTAATAATAACACCGGTATCTGCTGTATTCTTTGTCCAGCCAACACCTGCACCATGGTCAGCTCTCCATACCCAGAAGTTATCACCAATAACATCACTGCTGTTTATGATAACACAGGTTATAACTTTACATGGTGTGTTATCTGCACCACCGACTCTGTAAAATGTATCACTTAATAATATCGGATTATCTTCATGGCTTGTCTTACTATCTTTCGCACCCACTGTCAATAACGCTGATGACTTTGTTCTTCCTGCATCAAATAAGATTCCTGCCAGTTTTACTCCACCAACATCAGCAATCGTCATACACTGATTTCCCTTTGTTGGTTTTAAGGTAGCATATCCCAGCCCCAAAACAACGGTGTTTTCATTTGTTATACGGATTGGCTCGCTGATATCATATATACCTGGTGTTAAAATAAGATTTTTACCAGTGGAAATCTGTTCATTTATCTTTGCAGCTGTATCTGTCGGCTTTGCAATATAGAATTTATCTAAGCTGATAAATTCCCCTTCACTACCTTCACTATTCCACGAAACTCCGGATACATTTTTTCTGACAGACGGCACAAATACACCATATTCTCCATTATCCTTTTTCATTAAGAAAGGCTTTTCCTGAATCTCCGGTGTATCTGTTACCTTTGTATACTGAGCGTAAGGCCATTCTCCATCCGGACCATTCTTAACTGTAGCCGAATCATATAAAGAAGCTGTTTTACAACCTACAAATACATAGTTCCAGACACTGCCATCCCATCTATTCATCTCTGTGTTTCTTGTCAGCCATTGTTGCTGTGAACCACCTGAAATTCCTGCCTCTGCGGCGATTGTTTTTCCTGTCTTGTCATCTTTATATGTATACTTTCTTCCTGCAACCTTAGTATCAGCAAGGAATCCACCACTGGCATATCCACCATCATGATGTAGATCAAGATTTCCTCTAATATTCATTCTTCTCATTGACGTAGCCTGTGAAACAGCCCACATCGTTCTGTTTGCCGTAGTTGTCAGATTTTCAACAGAACGCCAGAAATTACATAAGGCGCTATAATTAATAGAGCCGTCATATTTTTTTCCTTTCATCCACTCTGCCTTGCAGTTAATATTTCCAATGACTGTGTCTTCCGGCGAGTTTCCTAATCCGGCTACCTGTGTATAAAATCCTATTTCTACATTTAAATCTTTGCTGTATGTACCCGGTGCAAACATAAATGCGTAACGGTCATAGCGATCTGCCAAAAACTGTCCCGCCTCTGTCTTTTTATAAACTGTGTTAATACGAGACTGTATCTCACTCATTTTATCCGTTGGCTCAAAAATGTCTGTATTATAACCAAATGTTGCGATTTCGTATGAAATTGGAGTTGATAATATATACTCTCTACCATTATCAACATAAGAAACCTTATAATACTCTCCATTATAATCACTGTCTACATATGTTGTTTCCTTAACATTTGCAACTTTCGTATAATTTGCGTATCTGCTCTTTGCCTTATAAATATTATAAGAACCATTTCCTTTCGCCTCCCATGAAATGGTACTTGTTCCATCGGCATTTTCTGCAAATGTCAGTTTTGTAATTGGTGTAGCACTTAAATCTAATGCTTTCACAGGGGTTATTGTCATTCCCGATATAGCCAATGTACAAACTAAAATTAAAGAAAAAATTCTTTGTTTCATTCTACTCATTCTTTTTTACTCCTTATTTTATTTTCTTTATTGTAACATATATACACAATCATTCCAATTATAAAAATGTTTTTATGCAGTATGTATAAGAAAACATCATATTTCCATGACAATGTAAAAAGGCACTGATTAAGCCGGGAAAGGATACAGTTATAAAAATGTGAAAAACCTCTATGTCAATAAATGATTTTTCACATTTTTATAACTGTATTGTTTAACTTCAAATACAGAAATATGCAGAAAGAACATTGCGAAGCGATGTGTACATAAGGATAAAGAGATACCCGAAATCATGCATAAATGTATGATTTCGGGTATCTCTTTATCCTTGTGCCGCCTTTCGGCGGTCTTTCTGCATTGTCGTGCTTGAAGATTTTATTGCATTACATCATTCCCATGCCCGGGTTTCCTGCCGGCATAGGTGGTATATCTTCTTTAATATTCGCAACAACAGATTCTGTTGTGAGAAGTGTACTAGCCACACTGGTTGCATTCTGTAATGCACTCCTTGTAACCTTAGCAGGGTCAAGTATACCTGCATCTACCATCTGAACATATTCGCCATGTAATGCGTCAAATCCTGTTCCCGGCTGTGACTCTCTTACTTTATTTACAATCACGGAGCCTTCTAAGCCTGCATTTGCTGCAATTGTGAAAAGCGGAGACTCTAATGCCTTAAGAATAATTGCAGCTCCTGTCTTCTCGTCACCGTCTAATGTATTGACAAGTTCCGCAACTTTCTTGGATGCATGAATATATGCAGAACCACCACCTGCGATAATACCTTCTTCCACAGCAGCTCTGGTAGCATTTAATGCATCTTCCATTCTTAATTTATTTTCCTGCATTTCAGGTTCTGTTGCGGCACCAACTCTAATAACTGCTACACCTCCGGCAAGTTTTGCCAGTCTTTCCTGAAGCTTTTCTTTATCAAACTCTGATGTTGTCTCCTCAATCTGAGCCTTAATCTGACCGACTCTTGCCTCAATCTCACTGGAATCACCAAGACCATCTACAATAATTGTATTCTCTTTTGCCACTTTTACAGATTTTGCTCTACCTAAATCCTCAATCGTAGTTTCAGCAAGGGAAAGTCCAAGTTCTTCTGAAATGACCTGACCACCTGTAAGAATCGCAATATCTTTTAACATTTCTTTTCTTCTATCGCCATATCCAGGTGCCTTTACTGCAACTACATTAAATGTTCCTCGAAGCTTGTTAACAATAAGCGTTGTAAGTGCCTCTCCTTCTACATCCTCTGCCACAATAAGGAGCTTTGAACCAGACTGTACAATCTGTTCTAGTATTGGAAGAATCTCCTGAATGTTGGAAATCTTCTTGTCTGTAATTAATATATATGGGTCATCTAAATTAGCTTCCATCTTTTCCATATCTGTAGCCATATATGCTGAAATATAACCCCTATCAAACTGCATACCTTCTACAAGGTCAAGCTCAGTTTTCATTGTCTTTGACTCTTCAATTGTAATTACACCGTCATTAGATACTTTTTCCATAGCATCTGCAACCATGTTTCCTACTTCTTCATCACCTGCTGAAATAGCGGCAACCTTGGCAATCTGCTCTTTTCCCGTAACAACACTGCTCATCTCTGCAATCGCATCTACGGCAATATCTGTAGCTTTTTTCATTCCTTTTCTTAAGATAATAGGGTTTGCTCCAGCGGCAAGATTTTTCATTCCTTCATTAATCATTGCCTGCGCCAATACTGTAGCCGTCGTTGTTCCATCTCCTGCCACATCATTTGTTTTTGTTGCAACTTCTTTTACAAGCTGAGCTCCCATATTTTCAAAAGAGTCTTCTAACTCAATTTCCTTTGCAATGGTAACACCATCGTTTGTAATCAATGGAGCACCAAAAGATTTATCTAATACGACATTTCTTCCCTTTGGTCCTAATGTCACCTTTACTGTATCTGCCAACTGATTTACACCTGATTCCAATGCGGTTCTGGCATCTGCACCATATTTAATTTCCTTTGCCATTTTCCTATACCTCCTAAATAACAACTATTCAACAATCGCAAGAATATCTGACTGTTTTACAATGATATATTCTTCATCTTCTAACTTCACTTCGTTGCCTGCATATTTTGAATATATAACCATGTCCCCTGGTTTAACACTCATCACAACTTCTTTTCCATCAATCATTCCACCAGGACCTACGGCAACAACCTCTGCCTGCTGTGGCTTTTCCTGTGACTGACTGGTCAAAATAATTCCTGATTTTGTTTTTTCTTCCGGAGTAGATTGTTTTAAAACTACTCTATCTGCTAATGGTACTAATTTCATTATAACAACCTCCATTAAATTTATTTCACTCTTTTTATTAGCACTCTTATTTATTGAGTGCTAATTTCTAATACATATACTAACACTTTTGTAAATAATTGCAACCCTAAAACAAAAATTTAACAATTCTTTCACATTCTGTTATTTTCCGATATGATTATCTCTTCCAAAACAAAAAAGATATTGCTGTGCGTATCCGCCATATTCACCGAACATCTCCTTTGCAAATTCTGCAATTTTTTCTTTGGATGTATCTTCACTATTAAAATACAAAGTCTCCATTATTCTCTTTATCCAGACATCAATCGGAAATGCCTGACGCCATCCAAGCGAAAAAAGCATTACACAGTTTGCAACTTTTTCTCCAACTCCTCTGATTTCCAACAATTTTTTCCGGGTATCTGCCTCATTCATATCTGCCAATATCTTTTCCGATATTTCACCCGATGAAAGCTTCTTAGCTGCATCTACAAGATATGGCGCCCTAAATCCGGTTTTCATTTCTCTGAACTCTGCTTCTGTTATTTTTTCCAATTTTTGTATTTCCGGAAATGAATAATATTTTTTACCATTGACTTCCCCTAAATATGTACCATATTTTTCGCTAATCGTTTTAACAATTTGTTTTATATGAGGAATTTGTTTGTTCTGAGATATAATAAAAGAGATTAATATTTCATGAAACTCCTGATTTAAAATCCTCACTCCATATTTTTCACTAATTGCCGGTTCTAATACCGTATTCTTTCTTATTAAAAATCTTTTAATTTCCCCATAGTCTCTCTCCAAGTCAAAATATGGTATCCAGACCTGTCTCGCAACCTTTTCTTTACAATCCATAAAAATAAGAGTATTCTCTTTCTGTTTTATATGTAACAAGCGGTTATACGCGACTACAACATAATCTTTCTCTGCCTGTTTATAAAATCTAAAACACTGCCCGCATTCGAGGGTTTGTTCCAGGTCGAAATCTTTTATCCCCTTTATAATTGTATTATTTTTCTCTTCGAGTATTCTCACAATTTTCCTCCTGACATTCTCATCGAAGCTTCCTTTGTTTATTTCATTAAATTACACTTCTTATATTAATCCAAACATCTCAAGTCCGTCCCTAATTCCCCCTTTATCAAAATCAGATGTAATATATTTTACCTGCGATTTTATTTCCATATCACTATTTCCCATTGCACAGCCATATTTCACATATTTCAACATGTCAATATCATTGAAGCTATCACCAAATGCATAGGTATTCTCCCATGAAATTCCAAGATAATTTATCATTTTTTCAATTCCTTTTGCCTTATTAAAGTTATTTGGAATCAGCTCTAACAAATTATCATTATGTTTAATAATATTATAAGTATCCCTATACTCTTGTATCATATTTTCCATATTACTATGATATGTAAACATAGCACTTACTTTGGAAACATCTATCTTTTTTTCTACTGTACTTAATATAGCATCACCAATATTCGATTCATATACCTTTAATACATATTGATTTTTTTCCGTCAGTCCTTTTTTATCAGTTCCAATATAAATATGGTCTCTCCCCTCTGCGACAGGAACAAATCCGTTCTTTATAAAACTGTTTATAACACGCCTTGCCTCTTTTTCATCCAATTTAGCATGAAATATTTCTTTCCCATCAATTTCAACATAAGTTCCAGCTCCGGCTACTATATGTTGAAATCCAGGCAATAGATGTTCTCTATATATCATGCACCGTGTTCTTCCTGTACATATCACCGGAATATGACCATTCTCTTTTAATTGTTGAATAGATTCAAAAGTATCTTTTGGAATCCCCATATCGTATTTGTATATTGTACCATCAATATCAAAAAAAACTATTTTTTTATCCATCTTTCTTCTCTTTCCTAGATTTCACATTTTTTGTTTTATTTCATAATCTATTATAACTGTTTAGAAATTTAGCAGGAAAATACTTGATTTCTTGCTATTTGTATTTATATATGTATCATTACCGAAAATTTAAACAATTATTAGACTATCATTTTTAGGTTTTATAATCAAGTAAAGAAGTTTTTATGTATTACTGCTTTATTTTCGGCTAAAATAGTATTATAATCAATTTAATCATGTCTAGGAAATTTCTGACATAATAAAACAAATGTAACGGAGGAACATGGTATGGGTTTTTTAAAAAAATTATTTGGTACAGCTGCTGTCGCCGGTGCTGCAGTTGGCAGTGCACTTTATGTAAAAAAACGTAAAGAAACACGCAACGGGGAAGTAGACAGTTTTGATGATTTCGATGATAAGAAAGCTTTCGAATTTAACAAAAATGCTGATAATGAGGGCAACACAAAAGTTACTATAACTATCAACAAAAAGAAAGTAAAAAAAGTTGCCGATGACACTGCTGATAAAGTAATTGATGCCACAGATAAATTAAAGAATACTGTTACAGATAAAATTGGCGAAGAAAATATCAAAAATATGAAAGAGAAAATCTCTGATATGGCTGACTTTGCAATGGAGAAAGCAAACGAAGCCAAAGATATGGTTGTAGAAAAAGTTGGTGAAGATAACATTAAACTTGCCAAAGATAAAGTTGCAAATGTTGCAGCCACCGCAAAAGAAAAAGTTGGTGAAACTGTAGACAAAATTTTCAATTCCGCTGATGATGAATATGAAGATATCTTTGAAGATGAAGACATAGTCACCAAACCTTCAGATAACGCTTCTGATTCTGCTGAGACAGAAGATGATGTCACGGTAGACACAGATTCCGATGATGATTTTTTGACAGATGAATTAAAAGATTTATAAAAAATAATTTCATGATTTTTTACAATATGTAAAAAGCTCCAAACGCTGTATCACCTACATCTGTTTGGAGCTTTTGATTATTCTTTTATTTTGGCAGCTTAAATGAGCTTTTTAAAGATACAATTCTATTAAACACCGGATTTTCTTCTGTGTAATCTTTTAAATCTGCACAGAAATATCCCTGTCTTACAAACTGGAATTTATCTTCCGGTTTTACATCAGAAATATTCGGCTCAATATAACAATCCTTTAAAACGGTAAGTGAATTTGGATTCAAATTTAATGTGCCGTCCTCATTTAATTTTCCTTTTTCTTCATCTACAATGTTTTCATACAATCGCACTTCTGCTTTTACACCATGCTTTGCGGAGACCCAATGAATGGTTCCCTTTACCTTTCTTCCCGTAAATCCGCTTCCGCTTCTTGTTTCTGGGTCATAGGTACAATGAATTTCTACAACTTTACCATTCTCATCTTTAATGTAGTCCACACATTTCACAAAATAAGCATTCATAAGTCTTACTTCGTTTCCTGGGAAAAGTCTGAAATATTTCTTAGGCGGCTCTTCCATAAAATCTTCTCTGTCTATATAAATTTCCTTACAGAACGGTACTTTTCTTGTTCCAAGCTCAGGACACTCCACATTATTCACTACATCAAACCATTCTACCTGTTCCTCCGGATAATTATCTATTACTACCTTTATCGGGTCTAATACCGCCATTAACCTTGTTTTCTTAGATTTTAAATCTTCTCTGATACAGTATTCCAACATAGCGTAATCTACTGAACTCTGACTTTTTGAGATACCACATAATTCTACGAACATTTTAATGGATTCCGGCGTAAAGCCTCTTCTTCTAAGTGCTGCAATCGATACAAGTCTTGGGTCATCCCATCCGTCAACAATACCATCTTCAACCAATTTTTTAATATATCTTTTACCTGTTACAACATTTGTAACATATAATTTAGCAAACTCTATCTGCTTTGGCGGTTTTTCATATTCTAATTCTTTCACAACCCAATCGTACAAAGGTCTGTGGTCTTCAAATTCCAATGTACAAATAGAATGTGTTACACCTTCTATAGCATCCTCAATCGGATGAGCAAAATCATACATCGGATAAATACACCATTTATCACCTGTGTTATGATGTGTTATATGTGCAACTCGATATATAATAGGGTCTCTCATATTAATATTCGGACTTGCCATATCAATTTTTGCCCTTAATACTTTCTCTCCATCCTGATAAAGACCATTTTTCATGTTCTCAAAGAGTTCAAGATTTTCTTCTACACTTCTCTCTCTATAAGGACTGTTCCTGCCCACCTCTGTCAATGTTCCTCTATATTCTCTTATCTCTTCCGGAGATAAATCACATACATAAGCCTTACCCTTTTTTATTAATTTTACAGCTGCCTCATACATTTCCTCAAAATAATTGGATGCAAAAAACAATCTGTCTTCCCAATCTGCTCCAAGCCATTTAATATCCTTTAAAATTGAATCCACAAATTCTTCTTTTTCTTTTGTAGGATTCGTGTCATCAAATCTCATATTAAACTTTCCATCATACTTTTGTGCCAATCCATAATTTAATAAAATAGATTTCGCATGTCCAATATGAAGATACCCATTCGGCTCCGGGGGAAATCTCGTTTGAACATGGTCAAATCTTCCCTCCGACAAATCCTTATCAATAATCTGTTCTATAAAATTTTTGGATTCTGCCTTTTCATTATCCATCTCTTCACTCATATTTTTGTCTGTTACCATCTTTTGCCTCCGATTTTTATTACTTTTTCCATAATGCATAAAATTATACAATAAATGGAACTCTATTTCAATAACGCAAAAAGGAACTTTTCAAATATGCGAAAGTTCCTTTTTTCATTCTATCCTATATTACCTCTTTACATACACATCACAGTATCTTACACCCCAATAAATTATCTTTAAATCCCAATTGACAATCATATGATTATTTAGTATAATCATGTCAAAGCAAGAAAAGGAGTGGATGATATGGCAAAGACGCTGCCGGGAACCACCATCGCGGTGGACTGGAACCGACCGGAGGAGGCGGAGACCCTGCTGAACTACCTCTTTTTGGCCGGGGGGCTGATGCTCTCCCAGGTGGCCAGCCTGACCGGGCTGGAGCCCTATGTCATCCAGAACTGGGTCCGCCGGGGCTTTGTGGCCCCGCCGGAGCGCAAGCGGTACTCCCGCCGCCAGTTTTCCCGCATCGTCCTGATCAATATGCTGAAGGATTCCATGCAGCTGGACAAAATCTGCGCCCTGCTCTCCTATGTCAACGGGGAGCTGGACGATGAATCGGACGATCTGATTGACGATTTCCAGTTGTATCTCTATATTGTACGCCTGGCGGCCCTGGTGGAGCATCAGCCTCCCAGCGGGCCGGACGAGGCGGCCCGCTGGTGCCAGACAGCGGCGGAGAGCTACCGTGAGAGCGTCCCGGGCGCCCGGGACCGGGTGGCCCGCTGCCTGCATGTGATCCTGACGGCCTACCTGGCCGCCCGGCTCAAGCAGGAGGCGGAGGCCCTCCTGTCCGCCCTGACCTGAGGCGTCCCGATCCAGCGGCGGGACGGCTTTCCGGCCTCTGCCGCTGTTTTCAGATACATCCCTGAAGTTCCCTGAATTTTTCGCCTGAGAGAAAGGAGGCGCGCGTCCATGGCAGCCTGGTGGCAGTCCCTCACTGCCCTGGAACACATTCTGCTCTACATCGCCGTCCCCGCCACGCTGGTGCTGATCATCCAGACCGTCCTGCTCTTCGCCGGCGGCGTGTTTGACAGCGACGGCGCCGGGGAGGGGGACGGCGGCCTTGACCACGTGGACAGCCACTTCGACGTGGGCGGCCACGACGCTCCCCCCGGCGGCGACGGCTCCGACCTGACCCCCGACCACTCCGGCGGTCCCGACAGCGGCCTGCACCTGTTCACGGTGCGGGGCGTGGTGGCCTTCCTGGTGCTCTTCGGGTGGGGCGGCCTGTGCCTGTGCCAGGTGGGGATGCCCGGCTTCCTGGCCGTGTTCCTGGCCGTGCCCATCGGCTTTGCCGGCATGGTGGGCATCGCCCTGGCGGTGCGCCAGGCGGTGCGCCTCCAGTACGACGGAACCCTGGATCTGCGCAACGCCGTGGGCCTGGCCGGCCAGGTGTACCTCACCGTGCCCCCCGCCCGGACGGGGGAGGGCAAGGTGATGGTGACGGTGCAGGAGCAGCTGCGGGAGCTGGACGCCCGCACCGATTCCCCTCAGCCCATCCCCACGGGCAGCACCGTCCGGGTGACCGGCCTGGCCGGCCGGGACATCCTGCTGGTGGAGCCCGCCCCCGCGTCATCCGGGCAGCAAGAAAAGCAAGAAGAATAGGAAGTAAAGGAGGAAAGCTCATGTTTGACAGTATCTTCGGCATGATTCTGGTCTGCGTCATCGTCCTCATCGTCTTTTCCCTGCTGGTGTTCATCATCAAGCGGTACAAGAAGTGCCCCTCCGACCGGGTGATGGTCATCTACGGTAAGGTGGGCAGCAACAAGGACGGCACCACCCGCAGCGCCAAGTGCATCCACGGCGGCGCGGCCTTCATCTGGCCGGTGATCCAGGCCTATGAGTTCCTGGATCTGACCCCCATGTCCATCTCCGTGGATCTGGAGAACGCCCTGTCCCGCCAGAACATCCGCATCAACGTGCCCAGCCGGTTCACCGTGGGCGTGTCCACCGAGCCCGGCGTGATGCAGAACGCCGCCGAGCGCCTGCTGGGCCTGAAGCTCCAGGAGATCCAGGAGCTGGCCATGGACATCATCTTCGGCCAGCTCCGCCTGGTCATCGCCACTATGGACATCGAGAGATCGGAAGAGCACACGTCAGAACTCCAGTCACAT
>NZ_CALGRE010000055.1 GCF_937958975.1 uncultured Eubacterium sp.
AGATTGGAGCACATCCCAAACCAATAAATATCAGTCCGAGTAATGCGCTTATGTTTCCAAACGGTAAAATTAAAAATATAATACCCAATAGGATAAGTCCCTGGCCAAGCCGAATCATTTGGATATCACTTAATTTCATTGTCAAAAATCCGCTGAAAGCCCTGCCTACAGTGATTCCAATAAAAAATAGACTTGCAAATCCTGCAGCGGTTTCTGCAGATAAGCCCCGGTGGAGTACAAGGAAGCTGCTGGCCCACAATCCGGTGGTCTGTTCGAGAGCACAATAGCAGAAAAATGTTATCATTATCTCCTTTGCTCCCGTAAGTTTAATAATCTGGCGTAATGAAAGTGGTTTGTTTTGGGAGGTTTCATCTGCCTGATTTGCAACACCTGTTCCTTGTTTTTTCCATAACGGAAGACTAATAATCAATATAAAGGTTAATGTAATTTGAATCATAGCGATATAACGATAGCCCATATTCCAGCTCTGCCCACCGGTCAATGCATATCCCATGATATATGGGCCAAGGGAAGCACCAATGCCCCACATACAGTGAAGCCAGCTCATATGCCTGCTCGCATAGTGGAGTGCGACATAGTTATTCAAAGAAGCATCTACACTTCCGGCTCCAAGTCCATAAGGAATAGCCCACAAGCATAAAATGGCATAGGAGTGGCTGATTGAAAATCCAAGTAGTGCAACAGCAGTCATTAGCACACTGACAGCCGTAACTTTTCCTGTACCAAATTTTTTTGTCAGTCTGTCACTTTGCAGGCTGGAGATAATTGTTCCGATAGCGATAATTATGGAAATACCGCCCGCATAGGAAACGGGAACGGAGAACTCCTGATACATTGCCGGCCATGCTGACCCCAGTAGAGAGTCTGGAAGTCCCAGGCTGATAAAAGCAAGATAAATGATAATTAACAATAATTGAAACATTTTATTGTCCTCCTGTGTTTTTTCTTCATCCCAATAATACCGTCAAATGTAGTTTGATACAATATAATTTCAGATGGATAATATAAAAAATGCTCCTGAAATCAATCAGAAGCATTGTATTTAAAAAAATTTTATTTTAATGACTCAATTTCTTTTCCCGAAGAACCATTATTTTATTAATGATAAAAGCAAAAAAGATTAGAATCAATTCTGCAATAGTAGCCCAGAGCCGGGAGATAATAGAGACAATTACCACATATTCATTTGGCATAATTAATGCAAGTCCCACAGCAATAATACCTTCTCTGACCCCAAGTCCTGATGGAGTAAAAATTGCCAGTATACCAATGATTGCAGCCAGACCGTAAATTCCACCGCAATACAATGCCTGTGAGATAGGAACGGGATAAATAGACGCTACAAGCATATAAAATCCGATTCCGACAATAAGCCAGTTTCCAATAAACATCACTACAATTTTTATCATATCGAGATAATTCATTGGGATTTCCATATCATCTTTCTTCATAACTTTGCCGACAATGCGTAATCCCCAGTTGATAATTTTAGGATTAATGCAGATAAAGAAAACGATAATCAGTATAATTGTCATAAACTGATATTTGTTTAATAAATCATTCGGAAAGAAGAAAAGCGATAAAAGGAATAAAAAGGCTGCACCTAAAAGTGTACATACATTTTCCAAGAGAAAACATACAGTAACTTTACGCATTTTTACGCCCTGCTTTTCATATGCGGGAATCCTTGCTGCGAGCATGAAAACCTTTCCGGGAATATATTTTCCAAGTATGGAATAGAGATAACAAATAATGGCATCCTTAAATTTGATAGAAGCATTATTCTTGTAAGTAATATAATGCCATAAAGATGCAAGTGTTATCTTATAAATAAAATAAAATAGCATGGATAGAACAAATATTTTCCAATCCATTTTGAAATCAAGACTTCTGATATCATCTATATTATCTATAAAGTATTTTGCAAGAAATATTGCAACAAGAATAAGAAAGATAGCTTTACATATTTTCATTGCAGACTGTTTATTTATTTTTATAGATTTCATTGGTTATACTCCTAAAAACTTAACAATACGCGGATAAAGCACATATAATAATAAATTATTTTTGTTGGTATTTTTGCCAGCTTGTCATAGTGTTCTTCCGAGAATTTTTTGTTGTGTTCTGCCAGTTTCAGCGCTAATTTGTGATTCCATTTGCATTTATCACTCGTATCCATTTTAATCTTTGTGTGTTTAGACTTAGCACTTGCCAGATTAAATTTAAATACGAGAGCACGCTTCTGACTTCTAACCATATCCCTGTCACTGATATGTGTTGCCATAATATCTCCATCTGAGATTGCCTGATTTATCATATCATAAGCTTTTTGTGAGCGGATAACACAGCTTGTGTGTTTAATAGGATTTCCCTTCATTTCTTTTAACCAGATATCACCAAAACTAATGTCGCTGCATGCAGCATAATGGTCCTGACAGGACATACAACTGTCTTTTTCAAAGAAATATGCATTTTTGTATGCACAGATTGTTTTGGAGTAAGAAAATTCTTTTGCACTGTCATCATCATAAATCACGCTGGATGTACCGCGCCAATGACCTCGTCTATAGTACAGTCTTTTTGCATTTTCGCCTGTAATACCGGATTTCTCCATAGAAAGAGTAGTCGCCTTTGGAGAGTGATTTCCGCTACAATATAAACCAAGTTTTAAAACAACTTTATTCTTTAATTCTTCATCTCTGGAAAAAATAGCGTCTAATCCGCGAAGCATACATGGTGTCATTACGACAGCAACTTTTCCGTCAAAGTTTTTAATAACATCAATATGTTTGAGTAAAGGAATGTTCATGTAGACACTCGAAGAAGCATCACATATCTCTTCCTTTGTAGTTGCGACGTATGTTTTATAAGTAAGCTCACCATTTTCAAAAGCTGTTTTTGTTACCCACGCACCGTCAATTTCTCTGTTTTTTAACATATTACATAGAAGGGCAGTAACCATACCTCCCGAGGCAGCGTTTGCCCGAATAGCTTCGTCAGTTGCGTAGCCTTTTTTGCAGCCTATATGAGAGCCAATGTATTTGTCCGGGTTTTTCAAATCCAAAAGTTTAGATTTCTTATATGGTTTTTCAATGATTTCATCAATAATTTCACTGATATATTTAATGTTATTTTTAGAACTTTCCAGGACTTTATCAAGGTTTTTATCTAATTTTGCACGGATATCTTTTTCATTTGAAATAAAATTCCGGAAACTTTCTTTTAATTCAGAGAGTTCTAGTTTTGAAAAGTCAATTGCATACTGACCTAGTTCAAACATATCAAGGACTTCCTGATATTTATGACTCCAACCAATCAGTAAAACCGGAACTTTCTGCTCAAGAGAACCAATCATCGCATGAAATCTTGAAGCGACAAGATATCGGCATTTACCGATATACGCTCTAATTTCTTCGGCATCCATTTCTTTATGATACCAGCGCACTTTGGTTTTATCGGCAATATCATTGTAGATAGCATCACCAACCAAAAGGTCGTTATTTCTTGATTTCTCACTGTTAATTCTAGCGGCATTTGCTATCAAGATAACATGATAACCGCTCTCGTTAAGATAATTTACGAAAGAAACCATAGTATCCTTGTATGCAATTCCCATCTTGGCACATTTTTTTTCTACAACAGAGCTAATGGAAAGACCAACTACATTCTCATTATAGAAACTGTCTTCCCCGCAGATTTTGTTGATTTCTGCATTCCAATACTCACTGTCTTCCATAGAAAAAGCGCCGTCAGCACAGAGCTTTACATTGTCTTTTATACCAATGCCCATAAGATTATCATATGTTCCCTGACCTCTGGCACAAATAAGTTTCAGTTTTGGAAGAATCCATTTTGCAAGAAACCTGTTATATGGGTTTTTAAATGTTCCGAGAGCCTGGGAGTATTTGACAACCGGAGTTCCCACAAGCAGAGGAACAGCCGCACATACAAATGCGTAAGTATTCATTACGAATCCACGGCTGTCCACAAAAGAGATGCCGGCTTCGTCAACTACCAGGTCAGTATTTAGATAAGTTTTAATAATTTTGTTTTTGGCAATTAACTTTTTAATTGGTGGACACCACTTAAAAAGTTTGTATAGCACTGCAAGAGGAAAAGCAATAAATAATAGCTGTTCCGGTTTTGTGCTTGTAATATTTATAAAATCAAAAGGTAACTGTTTTTTATCTTCTCCGGGATAAACAGACATAAGATTGATATTCAGTCTGTCACCATAAATATTGTGCAGCTGTTTGATTGAGCTTTGAAGCATAGCAGCCGCTCCTTTATTACCACTGTATGATGCTGCGGTAATTCCAATAAAAACATCTCTCATTTATTCCTGCTCCTGTTTTTTCTTTTCAGAATCGTAATCTAATTTTCTGACATGATATTGTACGTCTTCCAGAATTTTACGATTAGCGGCAATATTGTCAGCCTGGAGTGCAATAATAAATGTCTGTACTCCCATGAGTATAAATGTGCTTGCTAAAATAAGTGATTGTATATGTCCGCTTCCGCTGCCCATAAACATGTAGACTAAAAATCGTATTCCGATACCAAATCCAAGCAGGAATAAAATACCACCAATTATACCAAAGAACTTTAATGGTTTATACATCATAAACGAACGAATGATTGTCACCATGGAACGTTTTACATATCCGAACATACTGCTGAACAGTCTCGATTTTCTAAGCTCAGGATTTGTCCGAATCGGAACAGAAGCCATAGCCATCTTAGTTCTTCCTGCCTGAACAATCGTTTCCAGAGTATAAGTATATTCGTTGACTACGTTTAGTCTCATGGCGGCTTCACGGCTATATGCCCTAAATCCACTTGGAGCATCCGGAATATCTGATTTGGAAGCAACTCTTACAGTCCAACTTCCAAGATGTTGTAATTTTTTCTTTAAAGGTGAAAAATGTTCCGTATCATCAATTGGTCTTTCACCAATAACAATATCCGCTTTTTCATCCAAGATAGGACGGACAAGTTTCTCAATATCCTCGCCACAATACTGATTGTCAGCATCGGTATTTACAATGATGTCTGCACCATTTCTGAGACATGCATCAAGACCGGCCATAAAACCTTTGGCAAGTCCCTTATTCTGTTTGAAATTAACAACATAATGAACTCCCCAGTTTCTGGCAACCTCCACAGTATTGTCAGCACTTCCGTCATTGATAATCAAGTATTCGATTTCGTCTATTCCGTCAATATGTTTTGGCAAATCATTTAAAGCGATTTCCAATGTTTCAGCCTCGTTATAGCAAGGCACCTGAATTATAAGCTTCATTTCTCTCTCCTTATTTATTATTGTATATTTGAAGGCTGTAGCCTTTTTCCCGCAGTGAGTTGGCTAAATCATCTCCTTTAATGATGATAACGTCACGCTTCGCTTTTTCATAATTAAAGTCATCTAATGTAAAATAATTGTCGTTTCCATATATTTTAGAGCATTCTTCAATGGCTTCATTTATCAGGGTTTTCTTACAAATCACAAAGAAACTATCATTTTTGCTGTCCTTGATATATTTATAACTGCTGACATCAAAGCCGGGAAGTCCGAACTGATATGATTTGAGTAAATATGCATTTCGGGCAAAAAATACAGTATGGTATTGTTCTGATATTTCATCAAGTCCTTTAAGACCATTAAAGTAATTAATTACATTTTTTGATTTTTTTACGGCAACATCATCTCTTCCGTTTCGCACATAACCAAATACATGATTAAAGTTAATTACAGATAGTGTAAAAGTTAATATGCACGCAGAGTAAATGATTTCTTTTTTCTTTATACTGGTTAAAACTAAAATGATAACGAAAGCAATCAAAGCGGCAATACCGGCTTTAAAAAGCGCATCGGTTAAATCAGGAAAAGCAGCATTTGTTTTTCCCTTTATAATTTTCAAAAATCCTGTCAGCGATAAAAAGTATCTGGCATTGGTCTTTGGCACATTCGTAAGGCTTGGGCTTACTTTAGTGATAAATAATGCAAAAACAGCAACGTATGTTACCAGCGCAAGTATTTTTGACTTCCATTTTATAATTAAATTATTTTTATATACAAGAGCATATAATGCCATGAGGCATATCGGGGCAACAGCGCCCACAGTATATCGTCCATAAATCATACGGTCAGCTCTGTTGAGTTCCACACCAATCATTAAATCGTATATATGTGGGAAAAAGAAGAGCGCACCCATTGCAAAAGTTCCAAGGAGGCAGAGCAGTGAAAAAACAGCAAAGATATTTTCCTGGTCTGTTCCCTGACGTTTTTTTATATTTACAAAGATGATTATCACGGTGGCAAATGTTCCAATAATCACTAATCCCATTGAGGAGGCAAATAGGTTGAAAAGCCATCCAATACATAATTTTAATTCAATAATAAAACCTTGTGGGGTGAATATTTTCATGAAAGCATCAAAATCAAAGCTTTCCATGCTGGCATGACGGGTTCCATACTCTCCATAAACACCACTCTTAATATAGGAGGAAAGCATTTTGTCTATCACAAGCATAACTAGTGTTGTCGGTAAATAAACAATATAATTAGCTATATGCTTTCTATATACGATGGACATAAAAAGAAGTGTCATAAATGTGGCAATAATCAATACGATACCTCGAGAGTGAGACATGTAAGCGTATACAGAAACAATTGCCAATATGAGAGATAAAACATTTCGTTTTATTTTATTTTCAGTTTTGGTACATGTTGATAATTCTAATAAAATTAAAACAATTAACCAGGGAAGAAAAATAAGCATCATATCACTTCTTGCATAGAGAGAATAGAGCCACAAAGATGATATTCCGCCGGAAGCGACTGCCAGAAGGAGTGCCTTTTTCCATGATTCAATTTTTAAGTGCTTTCTACAAATATGATAAGCAATTACAGGAATAAAACTAATAATCAGCATGTGAAGCGCCATAATAGTTTTATACATCATAAAAGGATTGTTTCTAAAAATCAGATATATAGGCAAATATAGAGCGGATACACCATATTTATAATAAAAACCGCCCATACTCTGAACACAAAGACTCCAATCGTCACCGGCTAGAAATGCCGTATTCGCAACTGTACCCACCTCGTCAAGTACAAGTGGAATTGACAGGTGGATACCATAATAAACAGAAATTGCAGCAAAAATAATATAAAGTAATAACTTGATTTTCGTATCACTAGGCTTACATAAATTTTTCAACATATTACACCTCAAAGAAATTAGTCGCGGAAATAGATGTCAGTTGTATATACTTTATCCATGACATCTTCTAAGTCAGCATTGTACCTGTTTGCAATAATAACGTCACAGGTATTTTTAAATTCTTTCATATCATTAATAACAGGAATGTTATTGTAATGGTCTTCTTTAATAATAGGCTCAAATATTACAATCTTTATACCTTTATCAGATAATTTCTTCATAATATCCCAAACGGCAGATTCTCTGAAGTTATCAGAATTGGCTTTCATTGTAAGTCTGTAAACACCAACGACCTGAGGATTAAATGAAGCTACTTTGTTGACAATATAATTTTTTCTTGTAATATTGCTGTTAACGATAGCTTCGATAATATCGTTTGGTACATGTTTATCCGTATAGTTTGCTAATAACTGTTTCGTATCTTTTGGCAGGCAGTAACCGCCATATCCGAGAGAAGGATTGTTATAATGATTTCCGATTCTCGGGTCCAGGCACACACCGGTAATAATCTGTTCGGAGTTTAAACCGTTTTCCTGGCAATAAGTGTCTAATTCATTAAAATAGGAAACGCGGAGTGCCAAGTAAGTATTAGAAAATAACTTGACAGCCTCAGCTTCAGTATATTCAATTACAAGCGAGGTAATATCTTCTTTGATAGCCCCCTCTTTTAATAGAGAAATGAAAGTGTTTGCTCTTTCTACGAGATATTCGTCCGAGAAGTCTGTTCCCACGACAATACGGGAAGGGTAGAGATTATCATATAAAGCTTTTCCTTCACGCAAAAATTCAGGTGAGAAAAGTATATTTTTCAGATTATACTTATCACGGATTTTTTTGGTATAACCTACAGGAATTGTAGATTTTATAATAATAGTCGCATCTACACCCAAATCAATAATTTGTTCAATCACACATTCGATAGAAGAAGTATCAAAGTGATTGGTTTCCGTATCATAATTGGTAGGTGTAGAGATGATAATAAAATCAGCATTTGAAAATGCCTCTTTATAATCTGTTGTACCCTTGAGATTTAATTCTTTATTTTTTAAATAATCAATAATATAATCATCTGTTAACGGTGAGATTTTATTGTTGATTAAATCAATCTTTTCCTTATTAATATCAAATGCTACGACTTCGTTGTTTAATGATAATAAAATTGCGTTAGATAATCCAACATAGCCTGTGCCGGCAACGGCAATTTTTATTTGGTTCATATTCTGCCTCCTAATGCTTCTAATAGAAGTATTTGTTTTTTTTTCCAAAATATTAAAAAAAATGTAATATTTATAAATGCATAGATAGAATTAATATAATACTAGGCACGAAAAATGTCAACGAAACAAATTTGATATAAATGTGATGAAAAAAATAAAAGAAATTTCTGAATGAATTGATTTTTAATGGGATATTTTGTAAGATATAGATTAAGTGTGAGATTATGTCTAAAACAGACTTAATTATAGAAGGAGGTCATTATGGCTAACGTTATTTCGGATGAAACAATTGAATATGTTGGGATTCTTGCAAAATTAGAATTGTCTGACGAAGAAAAAGAAAAAGCAAAACAGGATATGGGAAAAATGCTTGATTATATTGATAAACTAAATGAGTTAGATACAAGCGAAGTAGAACCTATGAGCCATGTTTTTCCGGTAAACAATGTTTTCCGGGAGGATATTGTGACAAATGGGGACGATAGAGAAAACATATTAAAAAACGCTCCGGAAGAAAGAGAGGGAGCATTCGTAGTGCCAAAAACATTTGACTAATAAAATTAGATATGTTGAATAAATATCGAAAATATTTATTTTCGTAGATTTAGAAAGGAAATTTGAGATGAATCTAATGCGTTTAACAGCTGTGGAACTGGGAAAGAAGATTCAGAGCGGCGAAGTAAAAGTGAAAGATGCAGTTCTCGATGCTTTTGCCCAAATAGAAGCAGTGGAAAAAGATATTAACAGTTTTGTAACTGTTTTAGAAAAAGAAAAGGTATTGGCTCAGGCAGAGAAGATACAGGCTGAGATAGATGCCGGAGAATTGACTTCTCCGTTAGCAGGTGTTCCTGTGGCAATAAAAGATAATATGTGTACAAAGGAAGTTCTTACAACATGTAGTTCAAAAATATTGTCAAACTTTTATCCAACCTATACATCCGAGGCGGTACGGAACTTAGAAAAAGCAGGTGCCATTATTATAGGAAAAACGAATATGGATGAGTTTGCGATGGGAAGTACAACAGAGACTTCTTATTATGGTGAGACAAAAAATCCTTGGAATACAGAACATGTACCCGGCGGTTCATCAGGTGGTTCCTGTGCGGCTGTGGCAGCAGAGGAGTGTTCTTATGCCCTTGGCTCAGACACAGGCGGCTCTATCAGACAGCCGAGTTCGTTTTGTGGTGTTACAGGGATTAAGCCGACATATGGCACGATTTCCCGTTACGGTTTGATTGCATATGGTTCATCTCTGGACCAGATTGGGCCGATTGCGAAGGATGTGACAGACTGTGCTACGATTTTAGAAACGATTGCCGGCTATGACACAAAGGATTCTACTTCTGTAAAAAGGGATGATTATAAATTTACTTCAGCATTAGTGGATGATGTAGAGGGAATGAAAATTGGTATTCCAAAAGATTATTTTGGGGAAGGTCTGGACACAGAAGTAAAGGAAGCTATTTTAAATGCTGTAAATGTTTTAAAAGACAAAGGCGCTATTGTAGAAGAATTTGATTTGAGTCTTGTAGAGTATGCTATTCCTGCATATTATGTTATAGCAGCAGCGGAGGCAAGTTCAAATCTTGCAAGATTTGAGGGCGTGAAATATGGTTATAGAACAGAGGATTACCAGGGACTTCACAATATGTACAAGAAGACACGTTCCGAAGGTTTTGGCGAGGAAGTTAAGAGAAGAATTATGCTCGGTTCTTTTGTTTTGAGTTCGGGGTATTATGATGCATATTATTTAAAAGCATTGAGAACAAAGGCTTTAATAAAGAAGGCATTCGATGATGCATTTGCAAAATATGATATTATTATCGGACCGGCGGCACCGACAACGGCGCCAAAGCTGGGGGATAGTCTGTCAGACCCAATTAAGATGTATCTTGGAGATATATATACAATCTCAGTAAATCTTGCAGGACTTCCGGGAATTTCTGTTCCATGTGGAAAAGACAGCAAGGGGCTTCCTATAGGAATGCAGATAATTGGTGATTGTTTTAAAGAAAATAATATTATCAGAGCGGCATATGCATTTGAACAATCCAGAGATTATGAGAGATGTACTGTTGCTAAAAGCAGAGATTA
Organism: uncultured Eubacterium sp.; assembly: GCF_937958975.1. Classification (GTDB taxonomy): domain Bacteria; phylum Bacillota; class Clostridia; order Lachnospirales; family Lachnospiraceae; genus Eubacterium_G. Next base: position 10,559 of record NZ_CALGRE010000055.1, read on the forward strand.
GGAGGGAGCAAAATGAAAGCGTACGAAACAGTAATTGGACTGGAAGTCCATGTAGAGTTGGCAACAAAGACTAAGATATTCTGCTCCTGTTCAACAGAGTTTGGTGGAGCACCAAATACACATACATGTCCGGTTTGTACGGGTATGCCGGGTTCACTTCCGGTTTTAAATAAACAGGTTGTCGAATATGCTATGGCTGTAGGGCTTGCCACAAACTGTGATATCACAAGAAATGGAAAGTTTGACAGAAAGAATTATTTTTATCCGGATAATCCACAAAATTATCAGATTTCACAGCTTTATAAACCAATCTGTACCAATGGCTATGTAGAGATTAAAGGGGACAATGGAGAGACAAAGCAGGTAAGAATCCATGAGATTCATATGGAAGAGGATGCCGGAAAGTTGATTCATGATGATTGGAATGATTGTTCTCTTGTGGATTTGAATCGGTCAGGTGTGCCGCTTATTGAAATTGTATCAGAACCAGATATGAGAAGCGCCGACGAGGTTGTGGCTTATCTGGAAAAATTAAGACTGATTATCCAGTATCTTGGAGCATCTGACTGCAAGTTAAACGAAGGTTCCATGAGAGCCGATGTGAACTTGTCAGTAAGAGAGGCGGGAGCCACGGAGTTTGGTACCAGAACAGAAATGAAAAATCTGAATTCATTTAAGGCGATTGCAAGAGCAATTGAAAATGAGACAGAGAGACAGATTGATTTAATTGAATCGGGTGAAAAAGTAATACAGGAAACCAGACGCTGGGATGACGCAAAAGAGTATTCTTATGCAATGCGTTCTAAGGAGGATGCACAGGATTATAGATATTTTCCAGACCCGGACCTTGTACCGGTAATTATTAGTGAGGAATGGTTGAAGGAAGTAAAATCAAGAGAGCCGGAGTTTCGTGATGAAAAGATGGCGAGATATATTTCTGAGTTTGAGCTTCCGGAATATGATGCGGATATTATTACATTATATAAACCATTGGCTGATTTGTTTGAGGAGACGGTTGCTCTGGGCAATAAGCCAAAAGAGGTAAGTAACTGGATTATGGGTGAGACGATGAGACTTTGCAAAGAAGAAAGTATTGACCCTGACCAGATAAAATTTTCAGCAGCAAATCTTTCTAAATTAATTAAATTGATAGAAGGAAGCGTTATCAACAGAGGAGCTGCAAAAGAAGTATTTGAAGAAATGTTCAAGTCTGACATAGACCCTGAGGTCTATGTAGAAGAACACGGAATGAAACAGGATAATGATGAGGATGCTTTGCGAGAGATTGTCAGGAAAGTGATTGAAGAAAATCCTAAGGCTGTAGAAGATGTACGTTCCGGAAAGGGAAAAGCGATTGGAGCTTTAGTTGGGCAGACAATGAAAGCTACACAAGGGAAAGCAAATCCGGGTGTGGTAAATAAATTGTTAAAAGAATTGCTATAGAGATAAATAGAGCCAGACCATGTTTTATGTGGTGTTGGCTCTATATTTTTTCCTGTAATAGTAATTTTTATAGAATCGTTGCGATAAAAATACCAGCTCTTGCGTTTAATAGTTATAAAAAGTTTGGAGGTTAATTATGAAAAAATTGTTAAAGAGCGTTTCGGTTATGTTGGTGTGCGCGATGATATTTTCAATGGTACCCGCAGGAAATATCAATGCTGCAACAAAAAAGAAAGTCACCGTGAGTTATACATTAAAAAAAGGTGTTTTGACTATTAAAGGAAAAGGCAGGATGCCGGAAAGTATGACATTTAAAAATAATAAGAAGATTAAAAAAGTTGTTATCAAAAAAGGTGTCACATCGATTAGTAACGATGCATTTTACAAATGCAAAAATTTAAAGACAGTGTCTATTCCAAATACGATAAAAACAATTGGCATGTATTCCTTTGCATATACAAAACTTAAGAGTGTGACAATTCCAAATTCTGTAACGGAGATTGGTATAGAGACTTTTTGGAAATGTAATAAACTAAAAAAGATTAAAATGCCCGGAAAGATTAAGAATATAGGATACGGTAACGAAGAGGATTTATATCTTATTTGTGGAACGAATGTTGACACAGTGGAGTTTACATCCCCTCTCGATATCGAAACTGTATCATATGTAAATGCAAATAATTTTATTGTAAGTAAGAGTGATTCAAAATTTACGAGTGTTGATGGATTAATATACTCTAAGGATAAAACAGAATTGGTCAGAGTACCTTCAGTCAGAAAAGTAGTAAATGTCATTGAGGGATGTAAAATTTTTAATACCAGCGCTATTCAATATTCTACAGAGGATGGAGAAGGGGATAATTACGGAGGCTGTTATCAAATAGAAAAAATTATCTTTCCGAAGTCTCTGGAAAAAATAGATAATGACAGATATAAAAGTAAATGTAGTCAGCCAATTTTTAATTCTTTAGATGTTGAAATTCAAACAGACAAATTAGATGGAGAGAGTCTTTCTAACTTTGTAAACATTTTTGATGATTATAAATATTTAATTTTGAATAAAATAATGAATCAGTTGCCAAATCAAATTAGAGAACAGGAAGAGATGTATATTACAAATGATGGATATTTGATAAGTTATTTAGGAAATAAAAAGCAGATAACTGTTCCTGATGGAGTGAAGGTAATTGGAAAAAGCGCTTTTCAATACAGGTATGATTTAAATAGGGTAATTTTACCTGACACAGTGACTGTTATTGATGATTATGCATTTTATAATAGTTATCTTATGTTAATCGATTTACCTAAAAATGTTACGAAAATCGGTGAGGAAGCATTTAGTGGAACATATATTGAAGCGCTGGATATATCAAATGTAAAAAGCATTGGTGACGGTGCATTTGGTTATTCAGGAATAAAAGACTTAAAATTTTCAGAGGGAATGACAGAAATTCCTGACAGGGTAGCTTATGGATGTTCAAATTTAAAGAGTATTTATATTCCTTCCACGGTAAAGGTGATTGGAAAGATGGCATTTGCTGATTGTAATAAATTAGAATTAGGTGAGTTTAAATTTGGAGAAAATCTTACTACGATTGAAGAATGCGCTTTTGCCGGAGTAAAATGGAGCAAAATAATCATACCTGCAAATGTTAGTAAGATAGGGGAGATGGCTTTTGATTCATGGCTCTCACATGAGGGAAAATATGCAAAAGGAACCCATGATATTGTGATAGAAGGAAAAACGAAAGGCTATCATAAGGCAGCTTTTGAGGGAAAAGGAGTAGTTCTTGAATATAAGGCCGGAATCAAGGAAGCGAAGACTAAAATTGCAATTCTGAGAGTGAATAATAAAGGAAAAACTAAAAAGGTAACTGTAAGATGGATGAAAGTAAAAGATATCAGTGGATATATTGTGACAGTTGCTTCGGATAAAAAGTTTAGAAAGAATGTTAAAAAAGGAACATATAATAGTAGTAAAACTTCGGCGGTGATACAGATGAAGAAGAGTAAAAAGAAAGTGTACGCAAAAATACGACCATACAAAATAGTAAACGGAAAAAAGGTTTACGGAAAGTGGATGGTATGTTCCGAATAAGAGCAAATTTATTTTTAAAATAAATAAAAGGTTTAAAAGAGAAAATCCGTGTTGATTTTCTCTTTTCTTAGTTTTATAATGAACGCGTGGTATGTCGTAGGAGAGACAGCCATGTATCAAGTAAAACAGGAATGAAGGAGGAGAGTGAAAAAAGTTATATTTATATTTTCATTTTTCTCTTTTTTATTTTTGAAAAATTAGGAGACTGAAAAAAATGAATCAAAAAGATGTTAGTATGAGTTGGGAGCCGGACAAACCTCACGAGGAGTGCGGTGTATTTGGTATGTATGATTTAGATGGAAATGATGTAGCTTCAACGATTTATTATGGTTTGTTTGCATTGCAGCACAGAGGCCAGGAGAGCTGTGGCATTGCTGTATCAGACACCAATGGTCCCAGAAAAGTAGATTTGTTAAAGGGAATGGGACTGGTTCATGAGGTATTTCATCAGGAAAATCTTTTGAAATTAAAAGGAAATATTGGTGTGGGACATTGCCGTTATTCTACGGCAGGAGATAGTATTCCGAGTAACGCACAGCCTTTAGTTCTAAATTATGTTAAGGGAACTTTAATGCTGGCGCACAATGGTAATCTGATTAATGCCAATGAGCTTCGTGAGGAATTGGCGTATACAGGAGCAATTTTCCAGACGACGATTGACTCAGAGGTGATTGCTTACCATATAGCCAGGGAGCGGATTCATGCAAAGACTGCCGAACAGGCAGTTATTAATGCAATGAAAAAAATAAAAGGGGCATATGCATTGGTTGTTTCCAGTCCGAGAAAATTAATCGGAGCCAGAGACCCATATGGTTTTAAGCCTCTCTGTATTGGCAAGAGAGATAATGCATACATTATCACGTCAGAGACATGCGCTTTAGATACGATTGGCGCGGAGTTTGTCAGGGACGTGGAGCCGGGCGAAGTTGTGACAATAGACGAAAAGGGAATCCGTTCAGATAAATCTATGTGCTTGAAAAAGGATGAACAGGCAAGATGTATTTTTGAATATATTTATTTTTCACGACCGGACTCATATTTTGATGGTGTCAGTGTTTATGACTCTAGAATTATGGCAGGGAAGTTTTTGGCTATGGACAGTCCGGTAGAAGCGGATATTGTAGTCGGTGTTCCGGAATCGGGAAATGCAGCGGCTATGGGATACGCAATGCAGTCAGGTATTCCTTATGGAACTGCATTTGTTAAGAATAGTTATGTGGGACGTACATTTATTAAACCGCAGCAGAAAAGCAGAGAGTCCAGTGTGCGTGTGAAGCTGAATGTGTTAAAAGAAGTGGTTAAGGGCAAAAGAGTAATTATGATAGATGATTCAATTGTCAGAGGAACTACAAGTGATAGAATTGTTCAGATGGTGAGAGATGCGGGCGCTACAGAAGTGCATATGAGAATCAGTTCTCCACCGTTTATCAGCGAGTGTTATTTTGGAACGGATATTCCGTGCAAAGAGCAGCTGATAGCACATAACAGAACAATAGAAGATATCAGAAATATTATTGGCTGTGACAGCCTGGCATATTTGAAAGTTGACAGATTGATTGAATTGTCGGGTGGACAGGCTATCTGTAAAGGCTGCTTTAATGGTGAATATCCTTTAGAGCCACCGACAGAGGATATTAGAGGTGAATATCAGAGATAACCAATCCGAAGGATTGAGTATTATAAATATTAAAAAATTTGGGAGGTTTTTATGAACGACAGATATAACAGTCCGTTGTCAGAGAGATATGCGAGTAAGGAAATGCAGTACATTTTCTCGCCGGATATGAAATTTAAAACTTGGAGAAAGTTATGGATTGCGCTTGCTGAGTCAGAAATGGAATTAGGACTGGGCATTACACAGGAACAGATTGATGAATTGAAAGCAAATGCTGATGACATTAATTATGATGTGGCAAAAGAAAGAGAAAAATTAGTACGTCATGATGTGATGTCCCATGTATATGCCTATGGTGTACAGTGTCCTAAGGCAAAAGGAATTATTCATCTTGGTGCGACATCATGCTATGTAGGTGATAACACAGATATCATAGTAATGACAGAGGCGTTGAAGTTAGTTCGTAAGAAATTAGTTAATGTAATAAATGAGTTGGCAAAGTTTGCTGAAAAGTATAAGGCACAGCCTACACTGGCATTTACGCATTTTCAGCCGGCACAGCCTACGACAGTAGGTAAAAGGGCTACGTTATGGCTGATGGAGTTAAAGTTAGATTTAGATGACCTTGATTATATATTGGATAATATGATGCTTTTGGGCAGCAAGGGTACAACAGGTACACAGGCAAGCTTTTTGGAGCTGTTTGAAGGTGACCATGAAAAAATTAAAGAATTAGAAAATAAAATTGCAAAGAAAATGGGATTTGAAAAATGTTTTCCGGTTTCCGGTCAGACATATTCCAGAAAGATGGATACAAGAGTTCTCAATATTTTAGCAGGAATTGCAGCTAGTGCACATAAATTTTCAAATGATATCAGATTGTTGCAGCATTTGAAGGAGATAGAAGAACCGTTTGAGAAGAATCAGATAGGTTCCTCTGCAATGGCTTATAAGAGAAACCCAATGCGCAGTGAAAGAATTGCATCTCTTGCAAATTATGTTATGGTAACAGCATTAAATCCGGCAATTACATCGGCTACACAGTGGTTCGAGAGAACGTTAGATGATTCTGCAAATAAGAGATTGAGTGTGCCTGAGTCATTTCTTGCGATTGATGGCATTTTAGATTTGTACTTGAATGTAGTAGATGGATTGGTCGTTTATGATAAGGTAATTGAAAAGAGACTTATGAGCGAGCTTCCTTTCATGGCAACAGAAAATATAATGATGGATGCAGTTAAAGCCGGTGGTGACAGACAGGAATTACATGAGAAAATCCGTGAGCTTTCCATGCAGGCAGGAGCTAATGTAAAACAGAAAGGTTTAGATAATAATTTACTGGAATTGATTGCAGGGGATGAAGCATTTAATATGTCTTTAGAAGACCTCCAAAAGACAATGGACCCAAGTAAATATGTGGGACGTTCACCAGAACAGGTGGAAGAGTTCCTGACAGAAGAAATCAATCCTATTTTAGAAGCAAACAAAGACCTACTTGGAATGACAGCAGATATAAACGTGTAACATAGCTCGGACAAGCAATAAAAAATAAAAAGGCACCACAGAGTGCTTGCACACTGGAGTGTCTTTTTATTTTTTATTATTTGCGGAGCAAACACAGCGAGAAGAGCGAAGCGAAATCGAGCTGTGGATTGTCCGAGGGAAAAATGGAAGAAAAGAAGCGGAGCAAACACAGCGAGAAGAGCGAAGCGAAATCGAGCTGTGGATTGTCCGAGGGAAAAATGGAAGAAAAGAAGCGGAGCAAACACAGCGAGAAGAAGCGGAGCGAAATCGAGCTGTGGATTGTCCGAAGAAAGAGAGGAAAGAATGAAACCGATAAAAGAAGGAAAAGTTAGAGAAATTTATGATAATGGCGACAGTCTTATTATGGTTGCAACAGATAGAATCAGTTGTTTTGATGTTATATTGAAAAACGTTATAGAAAAAAAAGGTACAGTTCTCACACAGATGTCAAAGTTCTGGTTTGACATGACAGAGGACATTCTTCCAAATCATATGATTTCTGTAGATGTAAATGATATGCCGGAGTTTTTTAGACAGCCTAAATTTGATGGAAACAGCATGATGTGCAAGAAACTTGACATGCTGCCTATCGAATGTATTGTCCGTGGTTATATCACAGGAAGCGGATGGGCAAGTTATCAGGAAAATGGTACAGTTTGCGGAATCAAACTTCCGGAGGGTCTACAGGAATCTGATAAACTTCCTGAACCGATTTATACACCATCAACAAAGGCAGAGATTGGTGACCATGATGAAAATATTTCATATGAAAAGAGTATAGAGGTTTTGGAAAAGCAGTTCCCGGGAAAAGGTGAGGAATATGCTTCGAAACTTAGAGATTATACAATTGCCCTATATAAGAAATGTGCAGACTATGCATTAGAAAAGGGGATTATTATTGCTGATACAAAGTTTGAGTTTGGTCTCGACGAAAATGGAAATATCGTGATTGGTGATGAGATGCTTACACCGGATAGTTCCCGTTTCTGGCCGGCAGATGTATATGAACCGGGACATGGGCAGCCATCTTTTGACAAACAGTTTGCCAGGGATTGGTTAAAAGCAAATGAACATGACTGGAAACTTCCAAAAGAAGTGGAAGATAAAACAATTGCCATTTATTTAGAAGGATATGAAAAACTCACAGGTAAAAAATTGAAATAGGAAATTGTTTTTTGTTACATTGTGTCTATTTTGTGAAAAACAATTTCAAAATATGGTTATTATAAATAAACACTTTCAATAATTTAATAATTGTGGTAGAATCAGTTGTATGCGTGGTTTAAGTGTACAACTGATTTTATGCTATATGGATTGCATAATGCTTAGACACAGAAAAAGAGAAGAGGAGTAAAAAACAAAATGTATAAAAAGATTTTAGCAGTTGCTCTTTCAGCAACTATGGCATTCGGTTTGATAGGATGTGGAACTTCTAAGACAGGTAAGAATGAAGTTAAGACAGACTACGGAACAATTGCATTAGCAGAATATAAGGGATTGACAGCTTACAAAGATGATATAGCTGTTACTGATGAAGAGGTACAGTCATCTATTGATTCAGACTTATCCAGTCATGCTACAACAGAATCCAGCAAAAAAGGAAAAGTACAAAAGGATTCAAGCGTTGTATTTGACTTCGAAGGAAAGATTGAAGTAGATGGTAAGAAAGTAGTTTTTGAGAATGGTTCAGCTACAAATCAGACAGCAGATATAGCTGCAGGAACAGTAAACGGCAGTACAATGATTGATGGATTTGTAGATGCATTAAAGGGACATAAAGTGGGAGACAAATTTACAAAAAAATTAAAATTCCCGGATGATTATGGCAAAACAACAAAAATTAATAATAAAGACATTGATTTATCAGGAAAAGCTGTTTGGTTCACATATACAATTAATGAACTTCAGAAAACAGTTACACCGGAGTTGACAGACGATTTCGTAAAAGAAAATTACAGCACTGAAAAATTATCAACAGTAGCAGAATATAAAGAGTTCCTTAAAAAGCAGTTAAGAAACAGCAAAATCATGCAGGGTGTTTGGGAACCGTATGTTGAGTCATGTGAGGTAAAGGACTATAGTGATGATTCCATCAAAGAATATGAATCATTATTTGAGACATTTATTCAGTCAAGTTATAATGTAGATTTGAAATCTTACAAAGAAGCATGCAGCATGTCAGACAAAGATTGGGATGACGGCGTAAAGAAAGCAATGAAAGCAAAGATGATTCCATTTGCGATTCTTTCAAAAGAAGGTGTAGATTTTGACAAAATCTATAAAGAAAAAGCAGAAGAATTGGCTAAGAAGTCATCTGTAAAATTAGAAGATTTAGAAAAGCAGTATGATTCATATTATGGAGCAAGCTATGGTTCCGACAGCTTAAAGTATGTGATAGCTATGCAGGAAATCATGGATGTTGTTGCCGATAATGTTGAAGTAAAAGAAGGTTCAGCACCTACAACTGCACCGGAAACAACAGAAGCAACAACTGCTGCAGAAACAACAGCAAAAGAAACAAAAGCAAAATAGACGCGGAGACAATGAGTCAAAGCGACGTAAAATAGAAAAGAGATAAAAGCGTTGTGCATGCACAAAACGCTTTTATCTCTTTTCTATTTTAACGCGGTCATTCTGCGAATGTCCGCGCCATGCACGATTGTGAAACAATTGTGCATGGACGTCGCATGTAAGTAAAAAAGAGTAGGCATGCACAAAACGCTTTTATCTCTTTTCTATTTTAGCGCGGTCATTCTGCGAATGTCCGCGCCATGCATGATTGTGAAACAATTGTGCATGGACGTCGTATGTAAGTAAAAAAGAGTAGGCATGCAAAAAACATTTTAACTAAAATCTATCTATTTTTATTGCATAAAGTTAATGATTGTGTTAAATTAGTCGCGGATAGTATTCGAAATATTACAGAAACTATACCGGCAAATTGATTTTTTCACTATAAACAATGGAGTTGTAGCTCATATCGTCTAAGAATGAGACTCATTGTCCCAGACCTGTGTAATAAGAGGAGGGATGCCCATGAAATTTGGATTTATAGGAGCAGGGAAGGTTGGTTTTTCCCTGGGAAAATATTTTGCTGTAAACGGTCATATAGTGACAGGTTATTTCAGCGAGTTTTACGAGGATGCTGTGGAAGCATCAAGATTTACCAAATCTACAAGTTATAATAATATAGAACATTTGGTAGAAGATAGTGATGTCTTATTTTTGACAGTTCCGGATGGGATGATTCAACATGTCTGGAATGTTTTAAAGAAAATAGATATTAGTGGAAAAATTCTGTGCCATTGTAGTGGTGCTTTATCATCAAAAGTCTTTTCGGATATATCAGAACTGGGAGGTTTTGGTTATTCTATCCACCCGCTCTTTGCAGTAAGTGATAAGTATAATTCTTACAAAGAGCTTTCCAATAGTTATTTTACAATAGAGGGTTCGTCTGAAAAAATGAATGTAATCAGACAAATATTAGAAGAAATGGGCAATACGGTGTGTGTGATTACCTCTGAAAACAAAGTCAAATACCATGCCGCCGCAGCAATAGCCAGCAATTTAGTTGTTGGTCTGATAGGACTTAGTGAACAGTTGCTTTCTGAGTGTGGTTTTTTGGGAGAAGATGCACATAACGCTCTTGTACCAATCATTCAGGGAAATATCGGTCATATTATAAAAGATGGAGTGAAAGAAGCCTTGACCGGTCCCATAGAGAGAAATGATATACAGACAATAGAAAAGCATATATCTATATTGGATGGTAATGCAAAACAAATATATAAAGCAGTTTCGCAGAAAGTACTTGATATTGCAAAAGATAAAAACGAGGATAGAGATTATAGAAAAATAGAGGAGATTTTAAAATGAAGAATACAGTAAATACATTGTTACAGCAAAAGAGAGAGGGGAGTAAAATCTCAATGCTTACATGCTACGATTATTCCACCGCAAAGCTGATGGAAGAGGTTGGGGTAAATACTATTTTGGTAGGTGATTCTTTAGGAAACACAATATTGGGATATGAGGATACGATTCAGGTAACAATGGAGGATATGATACATCATAGTGCGGCAGTGTCGAGGGGACTTAAGAATACATTTTTAGTATGTGACATGCCGTTTATGTCCTATCAGACATCTGTGTATGATGCGGTAGTAAACGCAGGACGCCTTATGAAAGAAGGACATGCAAATATGGTTAAATTAGAAGGTGGTGTGGAAGTCGCACCGCAGATTGAAGCGATTGTCAAAGCATCTATTCCGGTATGTGCTCATATTGGACTCACACCACAGTCAATCAATGCTTTTGGTGGATTTAAGGTTCAGGGAAAAACGGAGGCAGCGGCAAAAAAATTAATTGAAGATGCTAAGGCAATTCAGGCGGCGGGAGCTACAATGGTTGTGCTTGAGGGTGTGCCGGGAAAACTTGCAGCAAAGATTACAGAGATGTTAGATATCCCTACCATTGGTATTGGGGCAGGAAATGGATGTGATGGTCAGGTATTGGTTTATCAGGATATGCTTGGAATGTTTACAGATTATGTACCAAAATTTGTAAAGCAATTTGCTGGTGTTGGAGAAATTATGAAAAATGCATTTAAAGATTATATGGATGCAATTCAGAATGGAAGTTTTCCGGGCGAAGAACACACATATAAAATAGATGATGATGTCATTGAAAAGTTATATTAAGGGAGAGATAAGATGGAAGTAGTATCAACGATAAAAGAAGTTAGAGAGCATATAAAAGAGTGGAAAAGAAATGGTGACAAGATTGGTTTTGTACCAACAATGGGCTATTTACACGAGGGACATGGAAGCTTAATTACGGCAGCAAGAAAAAACAATGATAAAGTTGTTGTAAGTATCTTTGTTAATCCAATGCAGTTTGGACCAACAGAAGATTTAGAGAGCTATCCGAGGGATTTAGAAAAAGACAGTAGATTTTGTGAGAGTTTGGGAGCTGATTTAATTTTTCATCCGGAGCCTTCAGAAATGTATCATGATGATTTCAGCTCATATGTAGATATGTCTGTACTTACAGAAGAATTATGTGGTCTGAGCCGCCCGGTTCATTTTAGAGGAGTTTGTACCGTTGTAAATAAGTTATTTAATATTGTGCAGCCGGACCGTGCGTATTTTGGTGAAAAAGATGCACAGCAGCTAGCCATCATTAAACATATGGTTCAGGATTTAAACATGGATATAGAAGTGATTGGATGTCCAATTGTCAGAGAAGAGGACGGATTGGCAAAGAGTTCGAGAAACACATATCTATCAGAGGAAGAAAGAAAAGCGGCTCTTATTTTAAGCCGGACAATCGAACTTGCCAAGAAACTAATAGCAGAGGGTGAAAAGGATGCAGATGTTCTCGTCTCAAAAATGAAAAAAAATATTGAAAAAGAACCGCTTGCAAAGATAGATTATGTAAAGGCAGTCAATGGTCTTACAATGCAGCAACAAAAAGAAATAAAAGCGCCAATGCTCATAGCAATGGCAGTATACATTGGAAAAACAAGACTTATCGACAATGTTATTTTGGCTTAAGCCATGCAATATCAAAATTGAATAATCCGTTGTGAACTTGTTCACAAAAGGATATATTCAATTTTGATATTATAGGGCGGAGCCCGTTAAGCGAAAAAAACGAAGTTTTTGAGCTTAGCATGGCTTAATAGTGAAATAATGCGAAATTAAGCATAGGGCGGAGCCCGTTAAGCGAAAAAAACGAAGTTTTTGAGCTTAGCATGGCTTAATAGTGAAATAATGCGAAATTAAGCATAGGGCGGAGCCCGTTAAGCGAAAAAACGAAGTTTTTGAGCTTAGCATGGCTTAAGGAAAGTAATGGCTTAAGGAAAGCCATGGGCTTAAGAAGAAAAAATGCAGTATTTAGGAGGCGAAAATGCAGATTAATATGTTAAAAAGCAAGATTCATAGAGCAACAGTTGTGCAGTCAGAATTGGATTATGTAGGGAGTATTACCATTGATGAGGCATTGATGGAAGCAGCGGGTATCTATGAATATGAAAAGGTACAAATAGCGGATGTAAATAATGGAAACAGATTTGAAACTTATGTAATTGCCGGAGAGAAAAATTCGGGAATGATTTGTCTCAATGGTGCGGCAGCTCATATGGTAAGCTTAGGAGACAAAATTATCATAATGAGTTATGCACAGATGACACCGGAAGAGATAAAAGAAAATAGACCAAAAGTAGTTTTTGTAGATGATGAAAACAAAATAACAAGGCTTACCAATTATGAAAAACATGGAAAGCTTTTTGATTTGATGAGAGATGAAACAAAATAGATACATTTGTAAAGTATAATTATTTTGTGTCTTATATTTTAAAAACATGGAGTTATTATGAACAGGATATTAGAAGACAAAACGGTGGTTCTTGGTGTGACAGGCAGCATTGCAGCTTATAAAATTGCAAATTTAGCCAGTATGCTTGTAAAAAAAGGTGCAAATGTGCATGTGATTATGACAAAAAATGCAACGAATTTTATTCATCCAATTACATTTGAATCTCTTACAGGCAATAAATGTTTAGTGGATACGTTTGATAGAAATTTTGAGTTTCAGGTAGAACATGTATCCTTGGCAAAGCAGGCAGATATTTTTATGGTAGCGCCTGCAAGCGCCAATGTAATAGGGAAAATAGCGAACGGTATTGCGGATGATATGTTGACAACAACAATTATGGCAGCGAAGTGCCATAAGATTATTTCACCTGCAATGAATACAAATATGTTTGAGAATCCTATTGTTCAGGATAATATTGCAAAGTTAAAATTATTTGGTTATGAGATTATTGAGCCTGCAAGCGGATATCTTGCCTGTGGTGATACAGGTGCAGGAAAAATGCCGGAACCGTCGGTTCTTGAAAGTTATATTTTAAAGGAAATTGCTTTAGAAAAAGATATGACTGGCAAGAAAGTATTGGTTACAGCAGGTCCTACAATGGAAAAAATAGACCCTGTAAGATTTATAAGTAATCATTCCACCGGAAAAATGGGTTACGCACTGGCAAAGGTAGCAATGCTCAGGGGAGCTGACGTTACGCTTATTACAGGAAAAACATATATTGACAAACCGGATTTTGTGAATGTTATTCAAGTAGAAAGCGCAAAAGAGATGTTTGATGCTGTAGATAAGGTGTTTGATGAGCAGGATATTGTAATAATGAGTGCGGCAGTGGCAGATTACAGACCAAAAACAATTGCAGACGAAAAAATAAAGAAAAAAGATGATGCTGCTGTTATTGAATTGGAGCGTACAGACGATATTTTAGGGACAATGTCAGGTAGAAAGACAAAACAGTTTTTATGCGGCTTTTCAATGGAAACGGAAAATATGCTGGAAAACTCCAGAGCAAAGCTGGAAAAGAAAAAACTGGATATGATTTGTGCGAATAATTTAAAGGTTAATGGAGCGGGATTTGGAACAGATACGAATGTTGTAACCATTATCACAAAGGATAATGAAAAGGAATTGTCGATAAAATCAAAAGAGGAAGTGGCGTTTGAGATTTGTGATAATATTATGAAAATATTGGCATGATACGTTTGGGTTTATAAAGTTGTCATAGTACCATCAATATGTTATGGTATAGTTATTGCATTGATAAAGTAAGGAGAAAGGACAGTAGGATGAAAAGACAGATATATAATAAAGTGTTTATTTGCATGATTGTAGTGGTTTTAATATTTGGAACGATAAATAGCCCCGCTGTTTCTGCCGCTTCATCCGTACCTTGGTCAAAAAATGAGCAGGGGCAGTTTATAAACGGAAATGGGGCAGTTTTAGAAGGCGCTACCATGAAAGGTATAGATGTCAGTAAGTGGAACGGCGAAATAAACTGGGCAAAAGTAGCAGCTTCTGATGTGGATTATGCAATCATAAGATGCGGATATGGTGATAATTATATCAGTCAGGATGACGCATATTGGAAAAAGAATGTAGAGGGGTGTGAAAAAAATAATATTCCATATGGTGTGTACATATATTCGTATGCGGAGACAGTAGCTCAGGCAAAGAGTGAAGCGGCACATGTGTTGCGGCTTGTGGAAGGACATACATTAAACTTCCCGATTTATTTAGATGTTGAAGATTCTGTACAGGCAAAGCTTTCGAAAGCACAGCTTGCAAATATTATTAATACATTTGCTACCGTCATACGCAATACCGGATATGAGTGTGGAGTTTATGCGAATCTCAATTGGTGGATGAATTATATTGATAGTTCGGTGGCGAACAATCAAAATTATTTTAAATGGATAGCTCAATATAATAATATTGGTACTACATATCCGGGTGTCTATCAGATGTGGCAGTGTACGGAGACAGGAAAAGTGGATGGTATTTATGGTAATGTAGATATAAATTTTTGGTTTGGCGAAGTCAGAGATAGAAATTATAATGCCAAAAGATTGGTGGTACAGCAGCCTACAACAGTTGCCACACCGCTTCCTACAAAAGTAACATCGCCTGCCAGGGCTTCTATATCAAAATTAAAGAGAGCAAAGAAGAGTGCAAAAATCAGCATTAAGAAAGTTAAAGGAGCCAAAGGATATCAGATACAATATTCAACAAAAAGCTCTTTTAAAAAGAAGTATACAAAAACAAAACTAACTACAAAGACAAAACTGACAATTAAAAAACTTACAAAAAAGAAAACCTATTATTTTAGGGTAAAAGCGTATAAATTAAACGGCAAGAAAAAAGTTTATTCTAAAAAGTGGAGTAAAGTAAAAAAGGTTATAATCAAATAATTAAAAAAGTGCCAAATTCGGTATGAATAATCCCAAAATTAAGAACAGCTTATGATTGGGGAGGGATTCAGTCGAATTTGGCACTTTTTAGTTATATTTTGTTCCATTAAAATCTTTATGGAATTTGTTTGTTAACACAGAATTACCATTCACAGTGTCGCTAAAATTTTGAATGAAATCAACTGCTTCCGGAACAGAATTTTTTAATGTTTTATATAGAAATTTGGTCTGTTGTCTACATTTTTTGTTTGCTGCAGGCATGATAATATGACCATTTAGTCGTCTATAATGCAGTGTCATATGAAGAATCAAATCAATGGCAGAGCGCTTCAAAACTCCGGGGGAAACAAAGAATTTTTTAATAAATTTCATCCATTTTAAGCAGGAGTATATCGTTTCTGTTGTCATATCAGAATAAAATGGCTGAATACTTTTAGCGGTTTTTTTTGTAGCCGGAATGAGCAGATGCATTGGGTAACATTCCGGTTGAAAGTCTTCAGAAGACAAAATAAGCTGGTCCAAATCTCCCTCAATTTCAACATGGCCACATCCTGTTATTTCCATGAATTTATTTACATATGGATGGCATGCATTGTCTAATACAAAATGACAGATAAAACCTAAAATATAACTGTATTGAGGGCTGTTTATGCTATACTCTTTGATAACATTAACTGCATGTTCCATAAACGGATAAATATCGTGGTGATGATAGTACACGCCTTTTTGGTTTATGCTGTTTTTATAAACGGCTTTATAAAAAAATAAAAAATCAGGTCCCTGTAATCCGATTCTAAAAGAGTCAGGATATTTTTTTATTGTTTTTTTTATGTCTTTTGGTAATTTAGAAATCACTAATTTTCCAAATTTATTATGAGCGTATAACGATGGCATGAAAATCCCCCTTTTAAGATTCTTTTAATAATAAAGTATACAAAAAATATTAATAATATTTAAAGAATGTTTTACTTTAGTGTAACACTGAGTAAATTAAAAATAAATTGTATTTATATTATTACATTATGCAAAATTAAATTTTAGTTATCAAATTATAAATAATTTATTTCTAGAATGCTTGATTTATTTTAGATAACAAGCTATACTAACATATATAGAACAAATGTTCGAATTAACAAGGAGGTACAGTCATGGAGATACAGCAGAATATGAGTATTGCAGAAAAACTAAAAATTCTTACAGATGCAGCAAAATATGATGTGGCATGTACCAGCAGCGGTGTTGACAGGAGTAATGGTGGAAAGGGAATGGGAGATACCCATGCCTGTGGAATCTGCCACAGTTTTTCATCGGATGGGCGCTGTGTTTCATTGCTTAAAATTTTATATACAAATGAATGCATATATGATTGTAAGTATTGTATTAACAGGAAATCAAATGATGTTCCCCGTGCGTCCTTTACACCGGATGAGGTGTGCAAATTAACAATTCAGTTTTATAGGAGAAATTATATAGAAGGATTATTTTTAAGTTCGGGCATTTTAAAGAATCCTGATTTTACTATGAGTTTGATTTACGAGACTGTATGGAAATTGCGGAATGAGCATCAGTTTTACGGTTATATTCATGTAAAGGCTATTCCGGGGACATCGCCTGCGATTATTGAAAAAATAGGTTTTCTGGTAGATAGAATGAGCACAAATTTAGAACTTCCAACAAGGGAGGGTCTAAAGAAACTTGCACCGAATAAGAGCCAGAAAAACATCTTGGCTCCTATGAGGCAGATACAGGCGGGAACCGGAAATCTACTTGCAGCGAAAGGTGATGGCTACAGTCTGATTACAAGGCAGGGAACAGAAAAAAAGTCAAAATTTGTTCCGGCCGGTCAGAGCACACAGATGATTATAGGCGCTACGCCTGAGACCGATTACCAGTTGATGTCAGTGACTGAATATATGTACAAAGAATATAAAATGAAAAGAGTATTTTATTCAGCTTTCGTGGATGTCAATCATAATATAGATGCCCCGGCTCCGATGGGGCCAAATCCTTTACTTCGTGAACATAGGTTATATCAGGCGGATTGGCTGTTGCGATACTATGGATTTGCAGTAAAGGAACTGCTAAATGAAAAAAGACCGAATTTTAATGTGGTATTAGACCCCAAATGCGATTGGGCGGTAAATCATTTGGAAAGGTTTCCCGTCGAAATCATGAAAGCAGATTATTATACACTTTTGAGAGTTCCGGGACTCGGAGTAAAATCAGCGCGTAGAATCGTTTCGGCTAGAAGATATGGTCCCCTGGATTTTCAGAGTTTAAAAAAGATGGGGGTTGTCCTGAAGAGAGCGGCATATTTTATAACATGTAATGGTAAGACAATGTTCCCCATTCGTATGGAACAGGATTTTATTGCGAGATGTCTCGCTGATTCTGACAGGAGGCAGATGTTTGATATTGAAAAAGATACTACTTATAAACAGATGACTTTAATGGATTTGGAGGTGAGTAAAAGTGGCTGATATCACATTAGTATGTGATGACACCTTTGATGGTATTATGACAGCAATATATGACGGGTGGGTCTTAATGAATAGAGGAAATAAAGTAAACATACATCCGGGAAAAAATTATACACCTACATTTTTTTCGGAGTTTGTTCCTATTAAGACAAATTTGGACAAGGCTGTAAAAGTAGCAACATCTATAAGGATAAAAATTTCTGTAGAGGCGTATACTATGGTTTATCGTGCATGTATGCATTTTGATGAAGATAGAGCAGATACAGTATTTGAATTTTTAAAATTGGGATATAGGATTGGAGCCAGAGTTACCAAAATGCTGGGAAACCCTTATGTAATGCGTTTGCTGGAATTGAGCAGAAAGGTAGCAAATGAGGCGCACTTATTCAAGGAGTTTATTCGATTTGATGAATTAAAAGGTGGAGTTTTATTGGGAAAAATTGAACCGAAGTGTGATGTAACTCCTTTTCTCGCACAGCACTTTGAGAGCAGATTTCCGGAGGAAGATTGGATTATATATGATATCAGAAGGAAAAAAGCTGCGGTTCATAAGCATAATATGGATTCCGTGTTAGTGGAGGGACAGGATATTGTGGCATTGACAGAAGATTTACAGAAAAATGATGAATATCGGGAATTATGGAAAGTATTTTTTGACACAATAGGGATTGAAGCCAGATATAATCCGAGATGCCAGCAGACACATATGCCACAGTGGTATAGGAAGCATATGACAGAAATGAAAGAAGGATAAACTTTTCATGTTCATTCTTCACTTTTCATTGCTTTAGTGTTATACTATCGAAGTAGTTTTGCCATAGAACGGATTTATGACAAAAAAATAATAACACAAGATTATTGTACTATTCTAGGAGGAATCGATGAGTAAAGTTAAGCGAGTGTATGTAGAAAAGAAACAGCCATTTGCTGTTACTGCAAAAGAACTTACAGAGGACATTAAAGGATATCTGAAGATGGATGCACTAAAAGAAGTAAGAGTGCTTGTAAGATATGATGTTGAAAATCTATCGGAAGACACATATAAGACAGCATTGAATTCTGTTTTTTCAGAGCCGCCTGTTGATGATGTATACGAGGAAACATTCCCATACGACGCGGACACATCAAAAGTGTTCAGCGTAGAATATTTACCGGGACAGTTTGACCAGAGAGCAGATTCGGCAGTACAATGTGTTAAGTTTTTAAATGAAGATGAAGAGCCTGTTATCAAGACTGCTACTACCTATGTTTTAGTTGGTGATATTACAGAGGAACAGTTTGAGCAGGTTAAAAGTTATTGTATTAATCCTGTAGACTCAAGAGAGACGGGATTAGAAAAACCTGAAACATTAGTTACAGAGTTTGACGAACCGGCAGACGTGATTGTGTTTGATGGTTTTAAAGACATGGATGAAGCGCCATTAAAAGAACTTTATGATTCCCTCGGATTAGCTATGACATTTAAGGATTTTCTTCATATACAGAATTATTTTAAGAATGAAGAAGAAAGAAATCCATCCATGACAGAAATAAGAGTATTAGATACTTATTGGTCTGATCATTGTCGTCATACAACGTTTAATACAGAGCTTACGGATGTTAAGTTTGATGATGGATATTATAATGAGCCGATAGAAAAAACATATGAGAGTTATTTAGAAACAAGAAAAGATGTTTTTGGTGATAGAAAAGACAAATTTGTCTGTCTTATGGATTTGGCTTTAATTGCAATGAGGAAATTGAAAAAAGAAGGCAAGCTGGACGACCAGGAAAAGTCAGATGAAATTAACGCATGCAGCATTGTTGTTCCGGTAGAAGTGGATGGACAGATAGAGGAGTGGTTAGTAAACTTCAAAAATGAAACACATAATCATCCTACAGAAATTGAACCTTTTGGTGGAGCTGCTACATGCCTTGGCGGCGCTATCAGAGACCCATTGTCAGGACGTACTTATGTATATCAGGCTATGCGTGTTACCGGTGCAGCAGACCCTACAAAACCAATGAGCGAAACGTTGAGTGGCAAGCTTCCACAGAAAAAGCTGGTACAGGGTGCGGCAGACGGTTATAGTTCATATGGAAACCAGATTGGACTTGCTACAGGATTGGTAAAAGAGATATATCATCCTGATTATGTGGCAAAGAGAATGGAAATAGGCGCTGTTATGGGTGCGGCTCCAAGAAGAGCAGTACAGAGACTTACTTCTGACCCGGGAGATATTATTGTGCTTCTTGGTGGAAGAACAGGACGTGATGGATGTGGTGGTGCTACAGGTTCCTCCAAAATTCATACAGAAGAATCTATTGAAACCTGTGGTGCAGAAGTTCAGAAAGGTAATGCTCCGACAGAGCGTAAGTTACAGAGATTATTTAGAAGAGAAGAAGTCAGCCATATTATTAAGAAATGTAATGACTTTGGTGCAGGTGGCGTATCAGTAGCAATAGGAGAGTTGGCAGATGGACTCCATATTAATTTGGATAAGGTTCCTAAAAAATATGCAGGTCTTGATGGTACAGAGATTGCTATTTCCGAGTCACAGGAGAGAATGGCTGTAGTTGTTGATAAGAATGATGTAGAGCAATTCTTAAAATATGCCAACGAGGAAAACTTGGAGGCCACTGTTGTTGCAGAGGTAACAGAGGAACCAAGACTTGTTTTAGAGTGGAGAGGAAAAGAAATTGTAAACCTTTCAAGAGCGTTTCTTGATACAAATGGAGCACATCAGGAAACAGCTGTTGAAGTTGATATGCCGGATAGTGATAAGAATTTCTTCCATAAACCTGTTGTGAATAATGTAAAGGATAAATGGTTAGAAACTCTTTCAGATTTGAATGTGTGTTCACAGAAAGGGCTGGTGGAAAAATTTGATGGTTCTATCGGTGCGGGTTCTGTGTTTATGCCACATGGTGGAAAATATCAGAAGACAGAGACACAGACGATGGTTGCAAAACTTCCGGTATTAACCGGAAAATGTGATACTGTGACGATTATGAGTTATGGTTTTGACCCATATTTGTCAAGCTGGAGTCCATATCACGGAGCAATTTATGCAGTCGTAGATTCTATTGCAAAAGTAGTTGCCAGCGGTGGTGATTATAAAAAGATTCGCATGACTTTCCAGGAATATTTTAGAAGAATGACAGAAGACCCACGTCGTTGGAGTCAGCCATTTGCTGCACTTCTTGGCTCCTATGATGCGCAGATGGGATTTGGTCTGCCTTCTATTGGTGGTAAGGACAGTATGTCAGGAACGTTCAATGATATTGATGTTCCGCCGACACTTGTTTCCTTTGCAGTAGATGTCGCAAAAGAGCAGGACATTATTACTCCGGAATTTAAAGCCGCAGGAAATAAAATTGTTAAATTTGAAATTGTAAGAGACCAATATGAGAAACCGGTATATGATGAAGTAATGAAATTATATGACCACATTCATGACATGATTCAAAAAGGGGTTATTATTTCAGCATATGCTTTGGATAGCAAGGGTGTAATACCGGCGGTCAGCAAGATGGCATTTGGTAATAATATTGGTGTAAGTATTAGTGGAAGAATACCGGGAGCAGAATTGTTTACGCCTTCGTTTGGGGATATTGTTGCTGAAGTACCGGCAGATAAGTTGGACGATATTACGGCAAGTTATGTTCTTATCGGTGAGACGAACGATAAAGCGGTATTCGAGTATGGATATGATGTAATTCCTATGGAAGAAGCATTAAAAACTTGGGAAAAGCCATTGGAAAAAGTATTCCCAACCAGAAGCCATAAAGATACATCCTCTATAGATACACCGATTTATGATAAGGGAAGCATTTATGTATGTAAGAATAAGATAGCGAAACCTACGGTATTTATTCCTGTATTTCCGGGAACAAACTGTGAATATGATACTGCAAAGGCATTTGAAAAAGCCGGAGCTAATGTTATTACTAAAGTGTTTAAAAATCTTACACCGGAGGATATCAGAGATTCGGTTAAGATTTTTGAAGATGCTATTTCACAGTCGCAGATTATTATGTTCCCAGGTGGATTTAGTGCAGGTGATGAACCGGATGGTTCAGCAAAGTTCTTTGCCACAGCATTTAGAAATGCAAAAATAGAAGAAGCAGTGCATAAATTGTTGAATGAAAGGGATGGACTTGCCCTTGGTATTTGTAACGGCTTCCAGGCATTGATTAAGTTAGGACTTGTTCCAAATGGAAAAATCACAGGTCAGGATGCCGATGCACCGACACTTACTTATAATACAATTAACCGCCATGTATCTAAAATGGTTTATACGAAAGTTGTTTCAAACAAATCACCTTGGCTGCAGGAGGCAGAGCTTGGTGGTGTGTATGTGAATCCGGCATCTCACGGTGAGGGACGCTTTGTTGCACCGGAAAGCTGTATTAAAGAACTTTTTGCAAACGGTCAGGTTGCAACGCAGTATGTCAATGAGCAGGGACAACCTACTATGGATGAAGAGTGGAATGTGAATGGTTCATACTATGCGATTGAGGGTATTACAAGTCCGGATGGAAGATGCTTTGGTAAGATGGCTCATATAGAGAGAAAAGGTAATTCTGTTGCCATGAATATTTATGGTGAACAGGACCTTAAGGTATTTGAATCCGGTATAAAATATTTTAAATAATTCATATGACTGCTGCTTCGGCAGCAGTTTGTAAAAGTAGTTTGAATGGAGATAAAGATGAGTTACTTAAAAAGTTTAAAATGGGAAATGATATTATTTTCTCTGATGAGTATTGTCATGGGGATACTTATGTGGTTATATCCTAGTAAAATAATGACCACGGTTTGTGCTGTTCTGGCTACTATCTTGTTTGTTATGGGAGTGCGTTGTATTCTTGAGTATCGACGAAAAAATGCAATTCAGGATTTTTATAGATATGAACTTGTGGCCGGGGTTGCACTGATTGCAGGAGGTGTGGTTGTTCTTTCCTGTATGAATTTGATTTTATCTATTGTTACCTATGTGGTTGCAATTATTATTATAGTCAGTGGGCTTATGAAAATAGAAAATGCAATAGATTTAAAAAAAATGGGAAGTAATTGGATTCCACTATTGACATTTGCGATTATATGTATTTTACTGGGAGTATCAGTTTTAATGATGCCAATGAATAAAAATGATAATGGTTCGAAAACAGCAGGTGATTTCTTTATTCAATGTACAGGCATTATTTTTGCAGTTACAGGTTTTATCGATTTAATTACTACTTTAGCGATATCAGGAAAGATTAAGGAATGGACGGTAGAACAGCTCACATATAGAGCAGGGAAAGATAAAAATTAGAATTTAAAAATAGTTGACGGTCAACTTGTTATAAAAAAGAATAGAGACACTGTAAAATATAAATATGCAATGCATGTCCTCGAAAGTGTCGTTTTCTTTTTTATATAAATTAATCTCTCTTAACCCCAAGAGAGCGGGGGACTGAAGAAAAAAATAGGGTGTCGAAAGGTTTTAGACCTTTCGATACCCTATTTTTTCAGTTTTATAATGTTTCAAATTTTCTAATTACGCCAAGTCCTATAGGATATGGTCCGGTATGAACAGCAGATACAATACCGATAGCAACGTTAGTTTCGGAATTTAATTGAATATCGAGGGTTTCTTCGACTTCGTTCATAAAATGAACTCCCTCAGATTTATCATATCCATATCCCACCGATACAATAAAGTTTTCTTTTCCATTTTCATTTAGATATTTTTGGGCGGCTGATAGAACCTTGCTCTTTAGTTTATTTCTGTTTCTGCCGATTCCGCCAAGACTAATGTCTCCATCTTTCATAATAATAACGGGTTTAACATCTATTTTGCTGGCAGCAGAGGCTACCTTCCCAATACGTCCTCCCATCTGTAGATAGTCAAGGGAACCCACGGTAAAAAATATTCTTGCACTATCCATCAGTTTTTCAAGTTTTATAAGAGATTCATCTAATGAAATGCCGGCATCTCTCATTCTAACCATCTGGTCGATAATGAGTGCCTGTGTAACAGTATTTTGTTTCGAGTCAATGACTATAATTCGGGCATTTGGGTTTTCTTCTTCAATTAATCCCTTGGCATTCATTGCGGAATTATAGGAACCGCTAAAAATAAGGGTTATCGTAAAACAAACGACAGGTAACCCCTGGTCGGTAAATTGTTTGAATGTAGTATAATAGCTATCCACACTAGGAAGTGAGGTTTTAGGATATACAGAAGGGTTGGTTACCATTTTTTCATAACATTCATTTCTGGTAATATCTATTCCATCTCTATAATAATTTTCTCCGTCAAAAGAAACAGAAAGAGGCACAATTGTAATATCATGTTCTTGAGTATAATTTTGTGATAAATCACAAGCACTATCGCTGATAATTTTGTACATAGACTTTAAAAACTCCTTCATATAGTATTCAATACTACATAAGTATAGCACATATATGTTAATAATCAATATTATTTTAGCAAAATAAAAAATAAATACAGATTTTACATATATAATTATATCCACATATATAAAATAAACACACGTTTTGACCCCAATATTATTATGTGTTACAATATAAATAATACAAATTCAGAAAGAGGATTGTGAAGTGGATAAAATAAAATCATTATTAAAATATCAAAAAGAAATTGTTGAAGGGTTTGTTGTCAGTGCAATAGGCAGCTGGGCATTATGTTCTATTATCAGAGGGGCATATAAGCATGTCAGTAATGTAAGTTTTGGTGGAGCGACAAATATAATCGTTGTGCTGTGTCTTTTTGTGATTGGAATGGCATTGCTAACTATGGTATATGTACACAAGGCCAATGTGGCAAGAATTGCAATGTTTGTTTTGGTATATGTATTTACATTGTTGTGTGCTTGTGAAGGATTTAAAGTCGAGTGGACAACAGCGGAATATTATAACCAGATTGGAAATGTGTGTTTTCAAGTGATTTTATGTCTGATTACAGTGTTGGCATTTATTTATGTAAAAGAAGATATTTTTGATTTGTTTCAAGAGGTAAAAATAAGTAAAAGAACAACCAATATTATTATAGCTGTAATTGGAATCGTTATATTCGCTTTTGTCGGAATTGTGACTGTATATAGATATTTGACTTATAGCAATTCAACATTTGATTTTGGTATTTTTGCACAGATGTATGAGTATATGAAACAAAAAGGAATCATTAGTACAACGGTTGAAAGGAATTATCTGCTTTCTCATTTTGCAGTACATTTTTCACCTATATTTTATATTGCATTACCGATATATTTTATTTTTTCCGGTGCAGTAACAGTGCAATTAATACAGGCATTTATGGTGGCACTTCCGGTAATACCTATTGTTTTATTGTGCAGACATTATAAGTTATCTAACTGGATGGCGGTGGCGTTGTCATTGTTGTATGTTTTATATCCTGCAACAGCAGGTGGAACTTTGTATGATATCCACGAAAATTGTTTTATCACATTTTTCCTGTTAATGTTGGCATGGGCAGTGGAAAAAAAGAAAAATATATGGATAGCCGTTTTTGCATTATTAACATTTATGGTAAAAGAAGATGCGCCGGTGTATGTATTTATATTAGGACTTTTTTATCTGTTTTCCAGAAAGGACAAAAAACGGGGATTGTTATTAATATTGGCATCAGGAATATATTTTATGATTGCTACAGCTATTGTTAACAGTTTTGGAATGGGGATTCAGGAGTATCGATTTAAAAATTTGTATTTTACCGAAGAGGGTGGATTAATCCAGGTATTTGAAACAATGCTGGCAAATCCGGGATATCTTTTCAGTCAGATAGTAAGAAATACAACAGAGAATGGAATGGATAAAATTGGATATATTTTGTCTATGGTAGTGCCAATGGCAGCGGTACTATTTAGTGTAGGAAAAAAATACTCCAGATATATTTTGTTACTTCCGTTTATTATAATTAATTTGTTGCCTACATATCTCTATATGCATGATATTACTTTTCAGTATGATTTTAGTGTGATTGCGCTTTTTATGTATGCCATTATAATGAATGTTTCGGGCATGGAAATAAAGAAGGCGAAAACAGTTGCAACAATTTCTGTTATATGTGCAAGTATTATGTTTATGGGAAGTATTTATCAGAAGGCGCCGCACTATGTTTCAAAATATAAGAGTGATAAAGCCACGATAGAGCAGTTGGATAAGGCGCTTGATATGATTCCTGAAGACGCTTCTGTCTGTGCATCAGGATTTTTTGTTCCTCATTTATCAAAAAATCTGATAATGTATGATCAGAACCATTTGAATGGGGATGTATATACAGATTATCTCGCAGTAGATGAAAGATATGAACATGAAAAAGAAAAGTTTGTCAATATACTGTCATCCGGAAAATATGAGCAGGTATATAATGTTGAAGGAATCATCAGCATTTATCATAGAGTAGATTAAAAAATATCACATCTCTTTCCATTGTTGAAAGAGATGTGTTTTTTTGATATACTTTTAGATGGATTTTTATGCCGTTTTATAGGCAAATATATAGAAAAGATGAGGAAACATTTGTGTCGATATTGATAAAAAATGGAAGAGTATTAAATCCGTCAGAGAATTTAGATAAAGTTATGGATGTGTTAATCGAAGATGGAGTGATAAAGAAAAAGGGTTTAGATATGGAGGCATGTGCAGACAAGGTTATTGATGCCCGGGGATGTTATATAATGCCCGGACTAATTGATTTACATGTGCATTTCAGGGACCCGGGATTAACATATAAAGAAGATATTGAAACAGGAAGCAGGGCGGCAGCAAAAGGGGGATTTACAACGGTGTGCTGTATGCCGAATACAAAACCGGTAGTTGATAACGCAGATACCGTAAGATATATTATTGAAAAGTCAAGAGGCATAGGTCTTACAAATGTTCTTCCGGTGGGGGCAGTAACAAAATTCATGCAGGGAAAAGAAATTACCGATGTGGATGAGTTAAAGATAGCGGGAATCTGTGCCATTAGTGAAGATGGAAAGTCTGTTATGGACTCAGGAGTTTACAGACAGGCGATGAAAAATGCTGCAAAGGCAGGCATTGCGGTGATGGCACACTGTGAGGATATCAATCTTGTCGAGGGTGGTGTTATCAATCTAGGCGAAAAGTCAGAGCAGCTGGGCGTAAAAGGTATCAGTAATGCGGTGGAGGACGTGATTGCTTTGAGAGATATTTTGCTGGCAAGAGAGACAGGAGCCACATTACATCTCTGTCATTGTTCTACAAAGGATAGTGTGGAAATGGTCAGACAGGCAAAATCTGAAGGAGTTAAAGTGACCGCAGAGGTGTGTCCGCATCATTTTTCTATGTGCACAGATGATATCACAGGAAATGATGGAAACTTCAAAATGAATCCTCCATTGAGAGCTAGAGAAGATATGGAAGCTTTAATCAGGGGATTAAGTGAAGATATTATGGATGTGATTTCTACAGACCATGCACCGCACAGCGCAGAAGAAAAGGCAAAAGATTTGGAACATGCACCGTTTGGCATTGTAGGACTTGAAACATCTGTGGCACTTACAATCACAAATTTAGTAAAAAAAGGATATATTACACCGCTTCAGATGGCAGCCAAAATGAGTTTTAATCCGGCAAGGGTTCTTGGAATCGATAAAGGAACATTGGACGAGGGAGCAGTTGCGGATGTGACAATTATCAATCCGGATAAGGAATATGTGATTGATGTGGAGGAGTTTGTTTCCAAAGGAAAGAATACACCATTTAATGGTTATAAAGTATTTGGCGAAGTGGAGTATACCATTATGAATGGAGATATTGTATATCAGAAATAAAATAAATACTATTGAAAAGAGAGGAAAAAAATATGATTAACAAATTAGTGGAAAAGATTAAGAAAACAAATGCACCTGTAGTCGTGGGATTAGACCCGATGATGAGTTATATACCGGAATATATTGTAAAAAATACATTTAAGGAATATGGAGAGACATTAGAGGGAGCGGCAGAGGCAATATGGCAGTATAATAAAGGAATTATTGACACTACATATGATTTGATTCCGGCTGTAAAACCACAGATTGCGATGTATGAGCAGTTTGGTGTTCCGGGACTTATGGCTTTCCAGAAGACAGTAGATTATGCAAAAGAAAAAGACCTCGTAGTTATTGGTGATGTGAAGCGTGGAGATATTGGCTCAACATCATCAGCTTATGCCACAGGACATCTTGGAAAAGTTCAGGTCGGAAGTAAAACTTATTCATTGTTTGATGAAGACTTTGCCACAGTAAATCCATATTTGGGAACCGATGGAATCAAACCGTTTATCGATGTGTGTAAAGAAGAAAATAAGGGATTATTTATTTTGGTAAAGACATCCAATCCATCCAGCGGGGAATTTCAGGACAGATTAATTGACGGAAGACCATTGTATGAGTGGGTAGGTGAACAGGTTGCAAAATGGGGAGAAGAGCATATGGGAGAAAACTATAGTTATATTGGCGCTGTCGTGGGGGCTACATATCCGGAAATGGGGAAAGTTCTCAGAAAAGTTATGCCAAAGAGTTATATATTAGTACCGGGCTATGGTGCCCAGGGTGGTACGGCAGAAGGGTTAAAACCTTATTTCAATGAGGATGGACTTGGAGCTATCGTAAATTCTTCCAGAGGCATTATTTGTGCATATAAACAGGAGCAGTATGCTAAGTTTGGGGAACTTAATTATGCAGATGCATCCCGCCAGGCGGTCATTGATATGATAGAAGATATTAACTCAATTTTTTAGTGAAGAATTGTGTATCAGGAATGAAAAGAGATAAATGTAAAGGAATGAATTTTATGAGACAAAAGGAAGTGGCGACAGTAGTGAGCCAGAAATGCATTGGCACAGGCGTATATAGTATGATAATAAAAACAGAGGCAGCAAATGAGGCAGTTGCAGGGCAGTTTGTTTCAATTTATTGTAAGGATAAGACAAAATTATTGCCAAGGCCTATTAGTATTTGCCAGATAAATAGGGAAGATGGAACGATTAGAATTGTTTATCGTGTTGTAGGCGGTGGAACGGAAGAAATGTCTGCATATAGGGCAGGAGATTCGATTGAATTGATTGGACCTTTAGGCAATGGATTTATGCAGAGAGAAAATAAAAAGGCAATATTAATCGGTGGAGGTATTGGCATTCCACCTATGGTTGGTCTGGCAGAGGCGCTTAAAGACAAAGCAGAGGTACAGATTATAGCGGGATATCGTGATGAACTCTTTTTGACAGAAGAATTACAAAACAGCGGAAACCTTTATATTGCTACAGAGGATGGCAGTGTGGGAACGAAAGGAACTGTAATAGATGCTATCAGGGAACAGAATATAGAGGGTACTGTTATTTATGCATGTGGACCAACTCCTATGCTAAGAGCAATTAAGGAGTATGCAATAAAGAATAATATTGAATGTCAGCTCTCTTTAGAGGAGAGAATGGCATGTGGGATTGGGGCATGTCTGGCATGTGTTTGCAAATCAAAGGAAAAGGACCATCATACAAATGTGAACAATAAGCGGATTTGCAAAGATGGTCCGGTATTTATGGCAGAGGAGGTTGAACTGTAATGAATACAAAGGTTAATATTGCGGGTGTGGAGTTTAAAAATCCGGTGATGGTTGCCTCCGGAACATTTGGGTCCGGTGCGGAATATGGAGAGTTTGTTGATTTGAATAGATTAGGGGCTGTTGTTACTAAGGGTGTGGCAAATGTTCCCTGGGAGGGGAATCCGACACCTCGAATCGCAGAGACTTACGGTGGAATGTTGAATGCAGTAGGGCTTCAAAATCCCGGATATGATTTGTTTGCAAAAAGAGATATTCCATATTTGCAGGATTATGACACAAATATTATTGTAAATGTATGCGGTAGAACTACGCAGGACTATATAGATGTGGTTGAAAAATTGGGACATGAAGATGTAGATATGTTAGAAATTAATATTTCGTGTCCAAATGTAAAACATGGTGGAATCGCTTTTGGACAAGACCCGAAATCAGTGGAAAATATAACAAGAGAAGTAAAGAAAGTGGCAAAGCAGCCGGTGATTATGAAACTCAGTCCGAACGTTACGGATATTACAGAGATGGCAAGAGCGGCAGAGGCAGGTGGAGCAGATGCACTCTCACTGATTAATACACTGACAGGTATGCAGATAGATGTGGAGAGGCAGAAATTTGTTCTGGCAAATAAAACAGGAGGACTTTCCGGTCCTGCAATAAAACCGGTGGCAGTCCGAATGGTATATCAGGTGGCGAACACTGTGAAGGTACCGGTTATCGGTATGGGAGGAATTACAAATGCCAAAGATGCGATAGAGTTTATATTGGCGGGTGCCACGGCAGTATCTATCGGTACGGCAAATTTTAATAACCCCAACACAACAATAGAGGTTATAGAGGGAATAGAAGATTACATGAGAAGACATGCGGTTAATGATGTTAACAGTCTGGTCGGAATTGTAAAATAATTAAACAGAGTTAGGTGAGTTAAATGAGTAAAATTTCATTAATTATCCCATGTTATAATGAAGAAGAAGCTTTGGGGTACCTATATAAAGAATTAAATCGTGTTACTGAGATAATGTCAAAGTATGAGTTTGAATTTTTGTTCGTCAATGACGGTTCAAAGGATAAGACGCTTGACCTTTTAAAAAGTTATGCAAAAGAGGATTCTCGTGTCATATTTTTATCTCTCTCAAGAAATTTTGGAAAAGAGGCGGCTATGTATGCGGGATTTTGCAATGCAGCAGGTGATTATGTGGCTGTTATGGACGCAGATATGCAGGACCCGCCATCGCTTTTACCGGAGATGATGTCGTATCTCGAAAGCGGAGAGTATGACAGTGTCGCTACAAGAAGGGTGACGAGGCAGGGCGAGCCTAAAATTCGTTCATTTTTTGCCAGAAAATTCTATAAATTAATTAATCGTATATCGGATGCCGATATTGTAGACGGTGCGAGGGATTTTAGACTGATGACCAGAAATATGGTAGAGGCTATTATAAGAATCGGAGAGCAGAATCGGTTTTCAAAGGGGATTTTTGGCTGGATTGGATTTCGAACAAAATGGCTTCCTTTCGAAAATGTGGAGAGGGTAGCCGGAGAGACGAAGTGGAGCTTTTGGGGACTATTAAAATATTCTATTGATGGAATTGTTAACTTTTCACAGGCGCCATTACAGATTGCATCATTGGTAGGTTTATTGTTTACGTTTATATCTTTTATAGCAATTATTTTTATTATGTTGAGGAAGTGGATTTGGGGTGACCCTGTTTCCGGATGGCCGTCATTGGCATGTATTATTACTTTTATTGGCGGGATTCAACTGTTTTGTATGGGAATTATTGGTCAGTATCTGGCAAAGACATATATGGAAGTTAAGGGTAGACCGCATTATATTATTGGTGAAACCAATAGTGAGCAGGTAAAAAAGATAGGTTAGCATTAATAAATGTTAAATAGATATGGGAGACTACGAATTTTTTCGCAGTCTCCTATTTTAAAATTATTCAGTTGTTGTTTCAGGACATATTGCCGGATTATGTAAAAAATATTATAGTTTTAGACAGCATTGCAGGATTTGTCTGCTGTACAAAGTGTCAAGAATCTTCCCTATAAATTATAATATCTGCTACATCACAATGAAGAATTGTGCATAGTTGATTTAATGTATTGACGGTAACGCTTTTACCGTGTTTTATGGCATAATATGTCGAGCGAGGAAACCCTCGCTTAGAAAGTTCGTAAGAACTAATCTTTCTTTGTTTCATAGTTTGAAAAAGTGGTTCATAGCTAATCATAATTCACCTCATGTAATAATTATATGAGTATACTCGGATAATGAAAATGTACGAAAAATCGTGCATATTTTATTCATTGTTATCGTCGATGTATTCCATAATTTCGGAGACAGAACAATTTAATATTCTGCAAAGCTGGTTGATTGTATTCGTACTAATGCTATTTCCTTGACGTATGGAATAATAAGTTGCCTTTGAAAAGCCCTTTTTAAACAAAACATAGGAAGTTATTCTTTTTTCGGACATAGTTTTATATAGTGGTGCGTAGCTTATCATATATTTCCCCTTTCGTTTAACGTATAAACAAGAAATAGTATAAATTCCTGTTTGACGAAACTGTTACTAAAATAATTTTAAAATTATACTCGGATATTGAAAATGTACGAATATCCGAGTATAATACTATATACATAAGTTTAGATTACATAATAGAAAGGGGAATATAGGTAGATTACTAAAAGAAATAGTGCTAAAGCAAAGATATTTCTGTAATATTTAGTAAAATACTTAGGAGATAAAAATGAGTGAGATAAAAGAATTGTTAAAATTAGCGGCGGATAGTATGAAAAATCGTACATTAGATGAATTATTGAAGAATGATATTGAATATCAGAAGAGAACTGAAGAAGTAAAAGAAGCTACACGGTTATTTAAAGAACTTAACCTTACTGAAGAACAGAGAAATGTAGTGGAGACATTAATTGCAAGAGAGAATGAAAGAAAATATGATTCTACAGTAAATGCTTATATGGCTGGTATGCTGGATGCGTATGAGATATTGAAAATGTTTAATCTTACCAGAGAATAATTGTTAGAAATGTATTAAAAAGTTTTTTCATCTTCATAGTATATGGAGAATAAAAATCCCTGCGAGAGTTCATGTATAAAGAACTCTTGATAGGGATTTTATTTTTTGTAAAAAGGCAGTGGAATATGAGATATAAAACTTTTAAAAGAAGATAAATTGTGATATTATACATATATAGTTTTTTATGTGTTAATTTTTTTTACACATTAATGGTATCGATAACATAAACAAAAAAGGAGGAAAAGTTTAATGAGCGGAAAAAATAAGTTTATAAAGAAATTTGTAAGTTTTGCAGCTGTGGTGGCATTATTGTTGGGACAAGTAAATTATGGTTATGCTGTGGAGACTGAAAAAATTTTAACACAGCAGAGCAATGATGATACGATGGTAGGAAGTGTAAAGGTACAGGGAGATAAAGATTTTGACTGTGACACTTTAAGAAATAGTGATAGTGACCAGTGGAGATGGATCAGTTATCCGGAAAGCCGTATGGAAATGAATTACCAGGCAAGAGCTACGGAAACTGCCAAATATGATGGTGGAATGAATCTGAATATGGTTGTACTGGTAAATGGTATTCAGAAAAAAAACAATGTGCATAAGATTCAGATGGGACCAAAGGATGGAGTGGCAGGAGATTTCAATGAGGGTTCCTTAAAAGTAGCCTGGTATCCATATAAGTTGACAGCAGAGGCAACCTATTCCAAAGGAAAAGTATATATGGACGAATTCTTTGCAGATAAGAATACATACATTCGTTTGATAGATGTGACAGAAGCAAAAGATGCAAAGATGAAGATGTCAGCGAGAAGAACAGGAATCTCTCGAGTGGGAAATGATTTAGTTATTGATGAAAATCATGATTGGATGGTATTGAAGTTCTTAAAACTGAATGAACAGGGAGAGGTTGTAGGACAGTACACACCGGTTATTAATGGGGATGATTGGTATGTTGAGACCACATTTGACAGTGAACATGCAAAATTAGCATTTTCGTTGACAATGTTACCAAAGAACGTTAAAGATAACAGTAAAGAGAGTACACAGGAATTAGCGGACAAAACAGTTGGACAGGGAACAAATATTAATAAATTACTTCTGAATACAAAAAAATTCTGGGATGAAAAGCTTGGAAAGGTTCCGGTACCTGAGAATTTTGGCTTTTCGGGAAATAGAACAAATGGGACAATATCAGCAGAGAAACATAGAAAATCGTTCTATGCAGCGTGGGCTTTTCAGTATCAGAACATCGTAGAACCTACGCCGGAAAAGGGATATAACTATTATCAGGTTACGTTGGGAAAAGCATCTACATGGGGTAGTGGTTCTGCTTCCGCACCAAATAGCTGTTCATGGGAATCTTTGTTTAATATTCAGGAGTTATCCTATGTAGAACCGGAAATTGCATGGGATGCAATGAAAGGATTTATATATAGTATTGATGATAATGGAATTTTGGATGGTGAATGTCTCCCGTCACAGAAGGCTCATACAACATGGTTGTGTTATAGAAATATGATTAAAGAATTTCCAGAACGGGAAGAAGAATTAAACAGTGAACTGAATTCTTTATATGCATATATTTATAAATATTTAGTATGGAGAGCTGATAACCCAAGATGGATTTACGGAAATGAAAATTTTAAAAACGAAAAAGATATTTCCTTTGTGACCCAGTGGTACAGTGATGTGGATTATGCAATTAAGATTGCAGAAAAATTAGGAAAATATAATGATGTTGCAAATTATGAGAGAATGAAAGCAGCCATGGGCGAAAATGCAAGAAAATGGTTTTTTGCAGAGTACGATACCAGTCAGCCGGATTCTAGAAACAACAGAATTAAAGCTTTCTGTTTCTTAAACGATAATGGAACAAACAGCTATAGCTGGCCTGGTTCCAGTCATAATGCAACGAGTGATGAAGCACTGAATTATGTTTATGAAGCATTGCTTGCTGAATTTCCAAAGGATTTGACAGATAAGTTAGTACATAGTTATCTGGCATTTACCGACGGACATGAAGAGGAGCCGTTATTGGGCTTCAAGTTTTATAAATATGGTGACGGTTGTCATACTGCATATGGTTTGTTAGAAAAAGAGTTAGAGTATCCTGAATTGTCAGGAAAATGGAAAGATTATATCAATGCAGTATTGGCGAACGCTATTAAAAATGTGGATTTTGCTGAGTGTTTGAGAGTATCGGGAGACAGTACCCATTTAGAAGGAGTAGAACCATCTTCATTTAATGCGTCTGCAGTTATAGATTATACATATATGATGAATGGGATGCGTATTGATTTAGGTGATTTTGTTGCTATAGGCGGAGATGATTTGGTCAAGACAAAGAAAACAGATGTAGATGTTTATACATTAAAGGGAGTAAAACCACAACTTCCAAAGATGACGAAAGTAAGTTGTCAGGGAGTAGAACAGTATGCACTGGTTGTTTGGCCGGATGTAAAGGAGACACAGTATGACGGAGATAAAAAGAGTTTCACTGTGGAGGGGAAAATATATGGAACGGATATTAAAGTAACAGCTAAAGTTCATGTATATACGAATGTGGCATTAAATAAAAATGCCACTGCCGGAAGTAGAAGCAGTGAAGCAGGAAAGGCTGTAGATGGAAATTTATCCACAAGATGGGGAGATTCTGAGTGGTCAAATGAGCATTGGTTCCAGGTAGATTTGGGAAAAAGATATGCTTTAAAAGCATTGTCAATTTCATATGAGGTTTCATATGCGAAAGATTTTGAGGTTAAGATTTCTGAAGATGGAAGAAAATGGAGAACGATTAGAACAGTAACTAACAATGAAACGTTAGATTGGAATTATATTTTTGATGAGCCGGTATATGCCTCCTACATAAGGATTGATGCATCCAAAACATCCAATGAGGAGTGGGGATTTTCTATCTGGGAATTGGGAGTCTATGGACAGGAAGAATATGAGAATGTGGCATTAGATAAAAGAGCGACTGCCGGAAGCAAAAGTGATGAAGCAGGAAAGGCGGTTGATGGAGATATATCTACAAGATGGGGAGATTCTGCGTGGTCAAAGGAACATTGGTTCCAGGTGGATTTAGGAAATGAATATTTTTTGAAATCCATAAAAATTGCATTTGAAGAATCATATGCCAAGGATTTTGTAATTAAAGTTTCAAATAATGGAGTGAATTGGAAAACAGTAAAAATTGTGTCAGATAATAATGTACTCGATTGGAGTTATAACTTTGATGAACCGATATGTGCATCTTATATAAGAATTGATGCATCTAGAACATCTAATGAGGAATGGGGATTTTCTATTTGGGAATTTGAAGCCTATGGAAAAGAAGAAATTGTTTCTATCAGTAATGATATTGCTATTACAGGCTATCAGATGACTTCTGCTTTAAATAATATAGATGGAAACATGGGATTTAGAACTGTATATCAGGCAGAACCTCAAATTGATGGACAAACAGCTACACAGGTCGGACTGGTGTATGGACTGGTGTATGGTGATAATCCAATAACAAAAAAGGATGTAGTTTATGATTCTGATAATCCGTATGTGCGGCAGCATACGGCAACAGAAAATGGAAAATCACCAACGGTTATGGGAGATTCTGACACGGCATCCTATTATGTACTTACTATGGATTGTGGAAATGGAACAGGAAGTGGTAATGTTTCTGTAAATGCGTATACCACACAATATTATGTCCGTGCATATGCCAAATTAAAAGATGGAAGTATTGTATATAGCAAGGTGAAAGCATTTACAATATATGATGTGGCAGATTTTCTTTATCAGAATCAATTTGTGAAGAATAAACATACATTTGATTGTTTGTATCAGAAAATATTAAGACCTGTAAATAGTGACTATGAAGAAAGACAGTTTAATTGGAGCAGCATTATTGTAAAATAAAAAATAAGTGATAAAGGTCGAATCTGAGGGGAACTTTGGATTCGGCCTTTTGTGAAATAGATGTATGAAACAGATTGTGCAAGTTATCTTTTCGTGATAATATAAAATAGTTATTTAATGACTATAAAGGAGATGGATAAGAATGGAAAATTATAAGCAGGAATTTATAGAATTTATGGTAGAAAGTGATGTATTGAAATTTGGAGAATTTACTTTAAAAAGCGGAAGGAAGTCTCCATTTTTTATGAATGCAGGTCTGTATGTGACAGGAACTCAGCTTCATAAACTGGGACAGTATTATGCCAAGGCTATCCACGACCATTATGGGGAAGATTTTGATATATTATTTGGACCGGCATACAAAGGGATTCCTATCGGAGTCGCTACATGTATAGCTTTTTCAGAGCTATATGGAAAAGAAATTAAATATTGTTCTAATAGAAAGGAAGCAAAGGACCATGGAGATGCCGGGATACTTCTTGGAAGTCCTATAAAGGATGGGGACAAGGTTGTTATTATAGAGGATGTAACAACGTCCGGTAAGTCTATCGAGGAGACATTTCCTATTATTAAGGCACAGGGGGATGTAGAGATACTTGGCTTAATGGTTTCTTTGAATAGGATGGAGAAGGGACGTGACAGTGACAAGAGTGCACTTTTAGAAATACAGGAAAAGTACGGATTTAAAGCGAATGCAATTGTGTCTATGGCGGAGGTAGTAGAACACCTTTATAATAAAGAATGTAATGGCAAGGTTGTAATAGACGATGAGATAAAGTCAGCGATTGATAAGTATTATGAGCAGTACGGTGCGAAATAGTCAGGAGAATCAAAGTGGCGAAGACAGAAATAAAAGTCAGAGTTTTTGGCAGAATATTTTTTGTACTCTATATGATATTGGCATTGTATTTTATGTTCTTTTCTGAGACACTGGATAGGACAAGGGTCAGTGATGAATATAGATATAATCTTACTCTTTTTAAAGAGATTAATAGATTTTGGAACATGAGATATACTTATGGATGGCATATTACAATTGTTAATTTACTTGGAAATGTAGTCTGCTTTATGCCTTTTGGATTTTTGCTGCCAACTATTTCAAGAAAAAGGGTATTAAAAAATGTTGTAAGTGTGACATTTTTTGCTATGCTTTTTAGTACAGGAATAGAAACGGCACAGTTAATTTCTAAAGTTGGAGCGTTTGATGTGGATGATATATTTTTAAACACATTGGGTGGATTTTTAGGTTATGTGTCAATGAAACTTACAAAAGTGCGGAAACATATATAGCAGAGTGGCAATATAAATTATTGAAGGTAAATATAAGTGAAAAAAAATAAGAAGATTAGATTAGAAGAAAAAGAAGATAAAAAGGCAAAAAAAATTCCTTTAAGCAAATATACCAGGGGAGGAAAGTCTTCCTCGTTAATTGCATTGGAAAGTTTTTTGGTTATTGTGTTATCTGTCTCCATTTCCGTTGCAATGAAAGGAAAGGCGGGAATATATGTGGGAATATTAATGTTGTTTGCGTTTGCAACTTCCATTGCAGGATTTGTGATAGGAATTAACAGTTTTAGAGAAGAAAACAAGTTTATGAGATACACATACATTGGAACAATTGCCAATGCAGTAATCTGGATTGCGATTCTTGGTATGTATTTAATTTATATATAAGCAGAGGTATTAGAATGAATATTGTTGAGGAGCGCTATAACATTGCGATAAACAGAATAAAAGAAATAAAGAATGATGATATTGTAAAGCCGTATAATGAATTTTTTCAGAAGACAGCAAGCTTTATCATTATGCTTGATGGCGTTTACAACATGATAAACAGCGGTGAAATGATTAATTTAGATAGACACCGTTTAGAAAAAATAAATTACAGTCTTTATTGTGATATTTATAAAGAAAATTACGGGAAAAGTTTTGCAAATCCCCGGTATGCCGTGGAATGTCTGGGTGAGGAATATGGGCAGATTCTATGCTTTTTGTATACAAAAATTAGAGCGGTAATTGGGAATTTGTATAGAGGACAGTTAGAAGCTGCAACACTATGGTTTGAGCTATTTATTGAAATATATAACTATTTTGAAAATATTGACGAAATCATATTTGAAAATGTAAAAGAAACGATGTATTCCTTTATAAAAGATAATACAGAGATTTTTACGGAGATTTCTGTTGATGCGATGTTAAACCCTGAAAATAGTTTTGCAGTTGATATTGTGACTAAAAGTGATTTAGAAGATTTGCGATATTTATATCGTTATGGTGAATATATCGGAAGTAATGAAATTGAAATGGCAATATATCTTAACTCTTTAGAGCAAAACAAGATTGACCGGCTTGCAAAGGTCTATACAGAGGGTTATAGAAATGGTTTTATTAATACGGGAAAGGATTTGTCGATTAAGAGTACCGTAGATATAAGATATAACATCGGGTTCGAGCGAATTGTAAAAGCTGCAATTCGAAATTTTGGAGAAATGGGATTAAAACCGGTGATTTATCCGAGGGGCTATAACAGTACGATGTGCAATAAACAATATTGGTTTGACCATAAGTTTGATGATGCATTATTTTTAGATAAGGCATTTGTAAAAAGAAAGTTAGAAGTATCGAGACAGGCTTTTGAGACAAGAAAAGAAATGGCTGCAATGATGGCAGGCCCGGCAGTGATTGAAGTGTTTGGTGAGACACCTTTTGAACCGGAGAACAAAAAAGAGGCATATAGCTTCACTGAAGAACAACAGAGGCTTCAGGTTCATTTTTCACTGGAATATCAGCAGATTATACAGGAATACATCAAAGGAGATGAGAGAAGCTTTACAATTATTGCATTTCCGATTCCGGAGTTTGGTGATAAATTTGAGGAAATGTTTGAGGCGACAGTAGAAATCAATACTTTAGATGAGAAAAAATATGCAGAGGTTCAGCAGGCATTAATCGATACATTGGATAAGGCAGAATATGTGAGAGTGACAGGAAAAGGTGAAAACAAGACTTATATCAATGTACAGATGCATGAATTAGATGAGCCTGAGAAGGAAACAAATTTTGAGAATTGTCTGGCAGATGTAAATATACCGCTGGGTGAAGTGTTTACGTCTCCAAAGCTTTCAGGAACCAATGGGTTGCTTCATGTGAGCGAGGTTTATCTTGGAGAATTAAAATATAAAGATTTAGAAATTACATTTGAAGATGGAAAAATAAAAGATTATAGTTGTAAAAATTTTGATACAGAGGAAGAAAATAAAAAATATATTAAAGAAAATGTAATGTTCAATCACGAGACACTTCCGATTGGTGAGTTTGCTATTGGGACAAACACAACAGCGTATGCGATAGCGAATAAGTTTGATGTAGTTTATAAATTACCTATTTTAATTGTAGAAAAAATGGGTCCTCATTTTGCGGTAGGGGATACCTGTTACAGTCATGAGGAGGATGTTAAGACATATAATCCAGATGGAAAAGAAATTGTGGCAAGAGAAAATGAAATTTCCGCATTGCGAAAAACAGATGTGAAAAAAGCATATTTTGGATGTCATACAGATATAACAATTCCGTATGATGAAATCGGGGAGATAACTGCCGTCACGAAGAACGGGGAGGAGTTCGTTATTATTCAGGATGGAAGATTTGTGCTAAAGGGGACAGAGATGCTAAATGAAGCATTAAAAAAATAATATAAATTTATTTTCATTCTTCATTATTCATAATGTTTATGGTACAATAACGAAGAAAATGCCGATTGTGCCTGTACGAATCGGTATATGACGAGAAAAACCATGGAGATGGCAATCGACATGGTTTAAAAACATATTTGTATAAAAATGGAAAAAGGAGAGCAAAATGGCAAAAGTAGGTATTGTAATGGGCAGTGATTCAGATATGCCTGTCATGAGTAAAGCAGCAGAGATTTTAGACAAGTTTGGTATTGATTATGAGATGACGATTATTTCGGCTCATAGAGAACCGGATATTTTCTTTGATTGGGCAAAAAGTGCTGAAGACCGGGGAATTAAGGTTATAATTGCAGGAGCGGGAAAAGCGGCTCATTTACCGGGAATGTGTGCAGCATTATTTAAGATGCCGGTGATTGGTATTCCAATGAAAACGTCAGATTTAGGCGGAGTAGATTCATTGTATTCCATCGTACAGATGCCATCAGGTGTACCTGTAGCTACTGTTGCTATTAACGGAGGAATGAATGCAGGAATTTTAGCTGCACAGATACTTGCTACATCTGATGATGCTCTTTTAGATAAAATAAAAGAATATGCGGAAACGATGAAATCAGAAGTGGAAGCAAAGGATGCAAAGCTGAAAGAAGTCGGTTATAAGAACTATTAAACAACAGCAAAAGATATTGATATATATTAAAAAACAGGAGGAATTTTATAATGGATTATAAGAAAGCAGGCGTTGATATCGAGGCAGGATACAAATCAGTTGAATTGATTAAAGGTTCTATCAAGGAGACAGTGAGACCCGAGGTTTTAGGAGGTATCGGAGGTTTTGCCGGTGCATTTGATATGAGTGCATTTAAAAATATGGAAGAACCGATTTTGGTTTCCGGAACAGACGGGGTAGGTACAAAAATTAAGCTTGCTTTTGTTTTAGATAAGCATGATACGATAGGTATTGACTGTGTGGCAATGTGTGTCAACGATATTGTCTGCGGCGGTGGAGAACCATTATTTTTCCTGGATTATATTGCCTGTGGAAAGAATTTCCCGGAAAAGATTGCGCAGATTGTAAAAGGTGTGGCAGAGGGATGTAAGCAGTCGGGATGTGCATTAATTGGCGGAGAGACAGCAGAACATCCGGGACTTATGCCGGAAGATGACTATGATTTGGCCGGTTTTGCAGTCGGTGTGGTAGATAAAAAAGATTTGATTACAGGAGAAAATATTAAGCCGGGAGATAAATTAATTGGTATTGCATCCTCCGGTGTACACAGTAATGGATTTTCACTTGTAAGAAAAGTGTTTGATATGACAGAGGAGTCGTTGAATACATATTATGATGAACTCGGAACAACTCTTGGAGAAGCGCTGCTTGCACCGACAGTTATCTATGTTAAG
Source organism: uncultured Eubacterium sp. (assembly GCF_937958975.1). GTDB lineage: Bacteria > Bacillota > Clostridia > Lachnospirales > Lachnospiraceae > Eubacterium_G. The sequence goes on from NZ_CALGRE010000055.1 coordinate 52,136, forward strand.
GCGTTAAAAGCCATTAGGGAAAACGGTGTGACAATTCATGGATGCAGTCATATTACAGGCGGTGGATTTTACGAAAATATTCCTAGAATGTTACCGGATGGAGTTAAGGCTGTGGTTAAAAAGGATTCTTACGAGGTTCCGGCTATTTTCAGACTTCTTGCAAAGCAGGGTGATATCGCAGAAGAGATGATGTACAATACTTACAATATGGGTATTGGAATGTTGTTGGCGGTGGATGAAAGTGATGTAGAGGCTACAATGGCAGCTATTGAGTCGGCAGGCGAAAAATGTTTCGTTGTTGGAGAAGTGGAAGCCGGAGAAAAGTCAGTTGAATTGGTTTAGTTTTCGAATGAGGTAAAAATGATTAGAGTTGGAGTTCTAGTTTCCGGAGGTGGGACAAACCTTCAGGCTATTATTGATGCGGTCAAGAGCGGGGAAATAACAAATGTATCTTTAGAGGTTGTCATCAGCAATAAAAAAGATGCTTATGCACTTACCAGAGCAAAAGAAAATAACATTAAAGCAGAAAGTGTTTGTATCAAAGATTATGATACGAGAGATGAATTTAATAAAGCTCTTATTGAGACGATAGATGCGTATCAGTTAGATTTGATTGTTCTTGCAGGATTTCTCGTTGTACTTCCGGCAGAATTGATTGCAAAATATAGAAATAAAATTATTAACATTCATCCTTCACTGATTCCTTCTTTTTGTGGAAACGGGTTTTATGGACTTCATGTGCATGAGAAGGCGCTGGAGAGAGGGGTTAAGGTGACAGGAGCAACCGTACATTTTGTGGATGAAGGAACGGACACAGGTCCTATTATATATCAGAAGGCTGTAGATGTTCTTCCGGGAGATACACCGGAGATACTACAGAAACGTGTTATGGAGCAGGCAGAGTGGAAAATACTTCCACAAGCCATTGATGCCATAGCAAATGACAAGTTGTAAGTTTGACACATTTAGGAAAGAGGTAAAAATGAAAGTTTTAATCGTTGGAAGCGGTGGAAGAGAACATGCTATTGCCGCTGCTGTAGCAAAGAGCAGTAAAGTGGATAAAATATATTGTGCACCGGGAAATGCAGGAATCGGGCAGATTGCGGAATGTGTGGATATCGGTGCGATGGAATTTGCAAAGTTAGTGGAATTTGCAAAGGAAAAGGAAATTGACCTTACGGTGGTGGGAATGGATGACCCGCTCGTAGGTGGTATTGTGGATGAGTTTGAAAATGCAGGACTCAGAGTGTTCGGACCGAGAAAAAATGCGGCAATTCTCGAGGGTTCAAAGGCATTTTCAAAAGACTTAATGAAAAAATATAATATTCCTACGGCAGGATATGAGAATTTTGATTCTCCGGAAGCCGCGATGGAATATCTTGAAACTTCCAAATATCCAATTGTTCTTAAGGCAGATGGGCTTGCACTCGGAAAAGGTGTTTTGATTTGTCAGACCAGAGAGGAAGCAATGGATGGTGTTAGGGAGTTGATGCTGGATAAGAAATTTGGCAGCGCCGGAAATACTATTGTAATTGAAGAATTTATGACAGGACGTGAGGTTTCTGTGCTTTCTTATGTGGACGGAAAAACAATTAAGATTATGACATCTGCACAGGACCATAAGAGAGCAAAAGACGGAGATAAGGGACTCAATACAGGTGGTATGGGAACCTTTTCACCAAGTCCGTTTTACACTGAGGAAGTGGATACATTTTGTAAAAAATACATTTATCAGGCTACTGTAGATGCAATGGCGGCTGAGGGAAGAGAATTTAAGGGAATTATTTTCTTTGGTTTAATGCTTACAGAGGAAGGGCCGAAGGTGTTAGAGTATAATGCCAGATTTGGCGACCCGGAAGCTCAGGTTGTTTTACCGAGAATGAAAAATGACATTATTGATGTGTTTGAGGCATGTATTGACGGAACCCTGGAGCAGATTGATTTACAGTTTGAGGATAATGCAGCAGTGTGTGTTGTTTTGGCAAGTGACGGATATCCCGTTTCTTATGAAAAAGGATTTGAAATTAAAGGTCTGGAGCAGTTTGACGGGAAGGATAGTTATTATGTATTCCATGCAGGGACAAAGATATCTGATGGAAAGATAGTGACAAATGGAGGACGTGTTCTCGGCGTTACTGCAAAGGGAGCAGATTTAAAAGAGGCGAGAGCGAATGCATATGATGCAACAAAATGGATTGATTTTGATAACAAATATATGCGTAATGATATCGGAAAAGCAATAGACGAAGCTTAAAAAAGTGGTATTGAAAAACAATTATAGAATAAATTATTAGAGATACACAAGAATCTTTTGATATAAGGATGGTAAAGATATGAAAAAAATTAGGAATCTGTTCATAACAGTTTTTATGTTATTGGTACTTGTAATTGGAATGACAATATCAGTCAGTGCGGATACGACAACAGATTTGTCCTCTCTGAAAGTATATGCAGTGGATGCAGCAGGTAAAAAAACGGAAGTTCCAATGAATTTTAGTGCTACAACCTACACATATAATTTAACGGTTATGTCAAATGCAGTAAAAATTGAAATTGAGGCGGTGCCGGCGGACAGCTCGTCAAAGGCTGTTGTTGAAAAAGAGTGGGCAAATACAAGAATGGATACGGGAAAAAACCTGACAGAAGTATCAGTTACATCAGCGAGTGGTGCAGTACAGAAATATACGCTGAATACGACAAAGCTCACAGCGGAAGAAGAAGCAACATATGTTGCACCTCAGAATGATTCGGATAAACCAGATGACACAAAAACGAATAAGAATGAAAAGGATAAAGTAATAAAAGTTGGGAAAAAGGAAATGAAGATATCTTCGTCTTTCCCAAAGAGTGCTATTCCTGATGGATTTGTAAAATCATCTGACAAAATTGACGGTAAGAAATATACTTGTATCAAGGGTGAAGTAAAAGAGTTGACAGCTTTTTATCTCTATGATGACGAGACAGAAGGTTTCTATATTTACAATGCAGATAAAGATAATTTTTATGCAATGAATAACATCAAAGTTAAGAGTAGAATGTATACCATTGTTGTGCCTGAGACAGAAGATGGGATTCTTAAAAATTATGATAAGAAGAAAGTTACCATTATAGATACAGAAGTAAGAGCATGGGTTTTAGATGAAGAAGCGGGGATGTATCTTGTATATGCTATGAACTGGAATGGTGATACAAATCTTTACTGCTATGATGATAACGAGAAATGCTTTCAGAGATATTTAGTATCAAACGATGCAAATAAACAGTCAGAAGCAGCGGCAAAAGCGTATGATAATCTTGAAAAGGATTACAATAAATTAGTAGATAAATATAATTTTCTTTTAAAAATATTATGTGGCCTGGTTATAGTCATTATTATCCTGATTTTTGTATGTATCAATATAGGGTTGAACAAGAAAGAAAAAAGGATTAAGAAAGAAAGTTCTGATAAAAAAGATAAATATATTTCCGATGATGATGAGATTGAGGAAACTGTAGATGAAGATATTGCAGAAGAAGATGAAGAACCAACAGAAGTGAATCTTGAGACAGATAATTTAGAAGAAATTGCCTTAGACGAGGAGAAAACAGTTGGCAAACCAAGATTTTTTGGTCGAAATAAGATAGACAGGACTTACGGAGATGAACCTACATTGGGCTCAGACTTACAGTCTGACGAAGGTTTCTATGGTGGTGAGAATGCTGACGAAGATGAAATTTTTATCGATATATCAGATGACGAACCTGAAATTTCTAAGAAAGAGCAGATAGAAAATGATACAATTGAGGCTCACAAAGAAATGGAAGAAGATATAAAAGAAACATTGAAATCCATGCTTTCTGATGAAAATGATGAGGATGATGATTTTGAGTTTATTGATATTGATTCATAATTAATAACAAAGGAGTAATTCTAGGGGATAACCCTTCTTTAGAATTACTCCTTTCTTAAAAAACAGTTTAAATAATAGACACAATTAATGGTTATACTTTATACCTAGCAGGCAAAATGGAGGAATTGGAATGGAGAGCAATAAATTTACGAAACAGACAATTGCAGCAATTGGATATGCGAAAGATTTGGCAATTGATTTGGGAATGAATTATATTGGTACAGAACACATATTAGCGGGACTTTCCAAAGTTACAGATGGAGTTGCTGCTAATATTTTATATAATTATAATCTGGTTTATGCAGATATTGTTTCTGCCATTGAGGAAGATATGGGCATAAAAGCGAGAACATCAACAAAGGGCAGAGGAAAACAAAATATTTTACCGTCATCCAGGGCACATATACTTCTTGGCCGCGCAGCATCAGAAGCTGCGGAGCAGGGGCTGCCACAAATCGGGACAGAGCATATTTTGCTGGCAATCATTGCGGATTCGGATTGCGAGGCATATTGTATTTTATCAAGCTTTGGTATTAGCATGAAAAAAGTGTGTGCAGATATATTGCGACTTACGAATAGAGATGTCAGTGAGGTCAAAAAATATTTAAAACAGGAAAAAAAAGGCAGGAGTAATCCATCTGGTGGGACGCCAACATTAGAGAGATATGGAAGAGACTTAACAAAAGAAGCAAAGTCCGGAAAATTAGATACTGTAGTCGGTAGAGAAAATGAAATACAGAGAATTGTTCAGATATTAAGCAGAAGAACTAAAAACAATCCGTGTCTTATCGGAGAGCCGGGTGTGGGAAAGACTGCCGTAGTGGAGGCAATTGCACAGCGTATTGTAGAGGGCAGAGTTCCAAAGACAATGGCAGGAAAGAGAGTTATAAGTTTGGATTTATCAGGAGCCGTAGCAGGCTCTAAATATAGAGGAGAATTTGAGGAAAGGCTGAAAAAGATTATTGAAGAGGTAGAAAATTCCGGAAATGTTATTCTGTTTATCGATGAGATTCATACTATTGTCGGTGCAGGCGGCGCAGAAGGCTCTATGGATGCATCTAACATTTTAAAACCGTCTCTGACAAAAGGAAGACTGCAGGTAATCGGCGCTACGACAATTTCTGAATATAGAAAATATTTTGAAAAAGATGCTGCCTTGGAGAGAAGGTTTCAACCGGTAACAGTCGAAGAACCCACACAGGAACAGACGATTGAAATTTTAAAGGGGCTGCGGGGAGCATACGAAGAATTTCATCAGGTTCAAATTACAGATGAAGCGATAGAAGCCGCTGTGAAATTATCTACCAGATATATTAATGACAGAAATTTGCCGGACAAGGCGATTGATTTGATTGATGAGGCATGTTCTAAAATCAGGATTAGAGATATTCCAAAACCAAAGTCAGTGAAAGATAAGGAAATTGATGTAGCTGAATTGAATTTAGAATTGGAGATGTGTATCAGGCATTCTGATTTTAAAATGGCTGCAAATATAAAAAAGGAGCTGGATAAGGCACAGGCAAAATTAAATAGAGCAGTAGCAAAGTGGGAAGGAACAGAGGGTTCATATCGGCCTTCGATTACCGAGAGTTCTATCGAGGATGTTGTGGCAATGTGGACCGGAATCCCAGTGACAAAATTAGAAAAAAATGAACAGCAGAGGCTTTTAAAGTTAGAAGATATACTGCATAAAAGAATGGTTGGTCAGACAGAGGCAGTCAGTGCTGTGGCAAAGGCGGTCAGAAGAGGACGTGTGGGATTAAAAAATCCAAACAGACCAATTGGTTCCTTTTTATTTTTAGGACCAACAGGAGTCGGAAAGACTGAGTTGTCTAAAACATTGGCAGAAGCGGTTTTTGGAACGGAAGATGCGATTATAAGAATCGATATGTCAGAATATATGGAGAAACATAGCGTTTCAAAAATGATTGGTTCGCCTCCCGGATATGTAGGATTTGAAGAAGGGGGACAGTTGAGTGATAAGGTTAGAAGAAATCCATACTCCGTTGTTCTGTTTGATGAGATTGAGAAGGCACATCCGGATGTATTTAATATTCTTCTTCAGGTTTTAGACGATGGACATATTACTGATTCTAAAGGAAGGAAGGTCAGTTTTAAAAATACGATTATTATTATGACAAGTAATGCCGGTGCAAATCGTATTATTGATCCGAGACATCTTGGTTTTAGTAGTGGAAATACTGAAAAGCAGGATTATGAGAAAATGAAATCTGCGGTTATGGAAGAAGTAAAGCAAATGTTCAAACCGGAATTTATTAACAGAATAGATGACATTATTGTCTTCCATGCATTATCGGAGAAAGAAGTAAGGAGTATTGTAAATATTATGTTGCGTTCTCTTGCAAAGCAGGTAAAAGAGCAGATGCAGATACAGCTTAAATTTACAGATACAGTGAAAACAATGCTTGCAAAAGAAAGTTATGATAAAAAATATGGAGCAAGACCATTGAGAAGAATGATACAGAGTAAGGTGGAAGACAGCCTGGCAGAAGAAGTTCTTGCCGGAAAGATACAGAGCGGAAATAGCGTAAATGTTTCATGTAGAAATGGGAAAGTTAATTTTACTGTGAAAGAAGAAAAATAGTACCATTTTTGGAATGAAAAAAATGAAAAAAATCATACTTTTTTCGCACTTGAAAGTCAAATTGTGATACAATATTTGTAATCACTTTTCGGAGAAAAGTGATTGCCTGCTTGCAACACCATCTGCGAAGCAGATTAAAATGTGTTGCAATACGATTATTTGTAATCACTTTTCGAAGAAAAGTGATTGCCTGCTTGCAACACTATCTGCGAAGCAGATTAAAATGTGTTGCAATACAATTATTTGTAATCACTTTTCGAAGAAAAGTGATTGCTTGCTTGCAACACTATCTGCGAAGCAGATTAAAATGTGTTGCAATACAATTATTTGTAATCACTTTTCGAAGAAAAGTGATTGC
>NZ_CALGRE010000056.1 GCF_937958975.1 uncultured Eubacterium sp.
GAGAACATATTGTTACGGGATTCCCGTCAACTGTTGACCCGTCTTCATTATATCTTAATATACAGCTTTCTGACAATCCACAACATACCAATGATATAGAAACGTATATTAAAAATGTGTCTGCGGTATATATAACGGAGTAGGTGAAAATATGGGGAAAATATACACATTAAAATATTTGCCTGAATTCTTTCATGACATAATTGATTTTGCCGAATTATGCAAAACGTATGACGTTGAATTTTTGCTTCTCGAAAAAGAAATTGAAAAGTTATTAAATAACTTTTTCTTTAATTTTTTAAACGAGCAAGGGTGTAAACGCTGGGAAGACATATTAAAAATATCTATGCGTGAAACTGATACGTTAGAAGACAGAAGATTTAGAATAAAGTCTATATATTTTGGAGATACGCCATACACGGAAATAACAATGCTGGAAAGATTAGAAATGCTTGTAGGCAAAGGAAATGTTACTGTTAGTATAGATGTAAAAAATTATAAAGTTACGGTCAGATTGTCATTGAGCAGAAAAAACCAATTAGCAGAAATTATAAAAATGATTGAAAAAATGGTGCCGCTTAATATGATTATAGATGTCAAGCTGTTATATAACACCTATGAGACTTTAGGATTATATACGCATGATTATTTAGGTAGATTTACACATTATGCGCTGAAAGAAAATGTTTTGGGAGGTTAGACATGGCTACAACTACAAAAATATACGGTTTAAAAAAACCGTCATTAACAGATGTTTATAACATTATGGATTTTAATAACAATTTTGATAAAATTGACACTGTTTTAAATACAAAAACAGAAATAGAAGATATAGGGACACTGAACGGCACCGAAAGCGTATTTAATACACAAATAAGTCCAGGTTTTTATAAAGGAATATGGAATAATCAGTCCATGAAGCAAAAGGGAGATTTTACGCTTTTTGTTTTTGATGTCTCCTCTACTAATACGGCAGAAGATACAAAGGAAACAGTAGTAATGCAAGTTTTATTTCATGAAAATCAAGTCTCGGTCCGTTTGGGTGTGTTAGGTGTTCCGGCGAATTGGGGTAATTTCTCTCCGATAGCAACAATGTCTAATATATCAAACATAGAACAAAAGATAGGCAATTTATCAAATCTTACTACAACGGCTAAAACAAATATCGTTACAGCGATAAATGAGTTGATAACGTCAATATCAAAAAAAGCGGATAAAGTTACAAATAACGGATTTGTAGCCGGAGGAGCGGAAGCCGGAAAAGTCGGCAGTATATCAATTGGAAGCGGTATAAGCTCCACCGGAGAATATGGAATAGCAATTGGAGCCGGAGCGGAAGGTACAAATGATAGTGTATCAATAGGTCATGGGTCAATTGCTTCCGGGATTGATTCCGTTGCAATAGGAGATGTTGCGGAAAGTTTGGCTCAAAATGCTGTGCAAATTGGAAACGGTAGTAACAGTGAAAGTGAAAGTCTGCAATTCAGGAGGTATAAGATAGTTAGATATGACATTACAGACGATAGATATTATCTTAAAGATGTGGGTCAACTGGGGAGATTATATACAACTAATCAATCAAGCATTGTAGATGCTATTAATGAATTAGAAAATGAAGTAGAAAATAACACAGCTGAATTACTATCCAAAATAACAGAACAAAATAATAGCTTGATTATGCTGATACAAATGCTTGCTAATACTGGGATTAACATAGTTCCATTACTCGAAATGCTGGGCAACACTATTACGGTTATTTCAGATACTGTAACTCAGATGTATCAATATTCGGATAATTATAATCCTGATAATAAACTAAAAGGAATTGTTTATGCACCAAATCTTGAAACAGTTGAATCACGTTCAATTGATGATAATTCGGGTATGACAACAATAATCATGCCAAAAGTCAAGACAATTAAAAGTCAAGGCTTTTGGGCTAGTTATGGACTTAAAACGGTCTTTATACCTAATAGTTGTACATCTCTTGCCACTAACGCATTTTCTGTGTGTGGAAATTTAACTAACATATATATTGATAATGTCGAAGGTACATTTGGAGATATAGCAGCAGATTCAAGTTTGCCTAATTTAAAAGTTACATATTTAAGAAAGTGAGGTGTCTAAAATGAAGTATAGACTTATAAATGGTATTTGCCATATATGCAAATATAAAACGGTTGTAACAAATGAGCATGGTACAAAACTTGAATTTTATCATTTGGACGAAGTTGAAGCTAATCAGTCATTGGAACTGCACCAGCAAATCAGCGACTTGCCAGCGGAGATTGTTCCCCTTGATGTGTCAGAAATACTGTGGCTTGAGGGCAGAAAATTTACGACCGAATCTCAAGTTATGCAGGCTTATGAAATGGGAGAAACAGAATATATAAAATACCTTTTGGAAAAATCCCGTCTTAACAATGCAAATCTGCTTAATGAAATTAAAACATTGGGTCAAGCTCAGACTGATTTAGAGTTAGAATTAATCGAACAGGGACAATACATAACAGACCTCGAATTACAACTTTTGGGAGGGGGTGAAAACAATGTATGAAAAGATTAAAAACAGATACGAAAAAGGATATGTAACCAATAGTCAGCTTATGCGTTATATATCACTCGGAGTATTGACGGAAAAGCAAGCAGAAAAAATTAAGGCGTTGGAGAATAATAATTATGATAATTGATTATAAAGTTGATTCGCAAATTTTACGCAGAACCAGCAGAAATTTAATAGTGGCGGACAGCATAAAATATTTGGCTGTCCGTTTTAATTTTAAAAGGAGACGATAGCGGAGAACTTGGGTTGACTGATGACATGATACGTCAAATTTGTATTTTTGCCCGAGCTGGTATTTTCGGAAAAGATTGTCCTACACCTGAAAACTATATCCCGTTATGATAAATGTAATTGACAATATTTTTCTCATATGATATATTAATTACAATATATTATATGGGAGGTAATAAAAAAATGTATTGTGAAAAATGCGGAAAAAAAACTAAAAAAGGAGAGCTATATTGTAGCGGTTGTGGCAATGAATTAAAAAATAACAACAATTCAAGCCAAATACAACAAGATTCATCGACTAAAAATACAAACAATATGTTTAAATCAGCAAATAGCCAAAATATAAAAGTTTCTTTAGGTGCCAAAAAAGTAATAAGTATTGTACTAATAGCTTTTAGTGTTTTGATGTTTCTTGTTTTTGCAATGACTAAAAGTCTAGGGGAGGGGTCTCCTTTTTTAGTAATATTAATTGCTATTGATTTAGTGGTGTTACTTTGCAGGACAAAACAACAGAAGAATAATGGAGTAAAGAGACGTGGTGGGATAATTACTCTTGTAATTGCTTTAGGTCTTATATTTTTCGTGGTTTGTATTGTAAATTTTGCTAGCACTGAAAACAGTGTCAATACAGTTAAGCATAGCAATCTTGCAATAACAGCACAAGCAACTGAAGAGCAAGCAACAGCGATTGACAGTATCTTGGCGCAATGTGGAATTGAAGAAATAGGTGATGTTAATCATGATGAAATGTTAGACCATGACGGACTTATTGGTTACAGAATGACAGCAAATAATATAAAAAATATAATTGTCTATACAACACAGGAAAATCAAATTGTTACGCTAAAATATGTAGATAAAGTGTTATGTGAAAATGGTATTCCAGTTGATAATATAAAAAATTATACGTTGACAGATTCGGAAACAAATGATTTGATGTATAATACAGAGCAGATAATAAAAAGTATATTAAAATCACCATCAACAGCTAAATTCCCAACTATCTTGGACTATAGTTTTTCAAAAAACAAAGAAGAAATAACAGTTCAGGCGTATGTTGATTCTCAAAATAGTTTTGGCGCTATGATACGTAGCGAGTTTAAAGTTACATATACACCGGATGGGAAGTCAGTGACATCAGTAATAGTAGACGGGCAAGAATATTATAAATAAATATTTGTGAAGACACCTGAGAGGGTGTCTTTTTTGTTAAAAGAGGTGAACAAAACTGGCTACGGCAAAACAGTTAGTAGAAATCGCAGAAAAGGAAATAGGATACACTGAAAATAGCGGTGTATACAAAGAATATGATAGTACCGGTGACCCGTGGTGTGCGTATTTTGTGTCTTGGTGTTTAAAAACAGCCGGAATCAGTGTTTATGGAACTCAAGGCGCAGCGGCGGCTTTTGCATACATGGCAGAAAATGAGGGAAAGGGTACATTTCACGGTAAAGGAAGTGGCTATTCACCAAAAATCGGGGATTTGTTTTTAGAAGATTATAACGGGGTTGATTGGGCTTCACATATAGGAATAGTAAGAACGGACGCCGCAAATGGAAGTTTCTCAAGTGTGGAGGGAAACTTTAGCGATAGTGTTGCTTCTAATACCCGCAATGTTTCTGATTACTGCTACGTAACGCCGCCGTTTAACGGTTTAAACAGCAGCAAGCCGTCACTGAATTTAAAAACATGGTCTGATATTGTTACAGCGGATAAATTGAACGAAATATTTAAGGGCGGACTTGCAAATCAGGGGAAATTATTCTGCGAAATATGTATAGCATATCAAGTTAACCCTGCATTTGCGGCTTCTATAGCATGCTTTGAAAGTTCTTACGGTGATTACGGACCTGCTGAAAGGAACTATAATTTCTTTGGATATATGTCAGGAAGCGGCTCTATGATATTCACAAAATTTGACAGCTTGGAGCAAGGCTTGACTAAATGTATATCTAATATATCACGAAATTATCTACATCAAGGATTAAATTTTAAACAGATACAAGAAAAATATTGTCCTGTTGGAGCAGCTAACGACCCATACGGCACCAATAATCAATGGTATGGGGGCGTATCTGCTGTATATAAGAATTTGACAGGCGGAGATGTAGCGAGCGCAGATTTGGGAAGCGGTGTTGAAAGTGACAGCGAGGGACAAGATAATCTCGCTAAAATGCGAAGCGGTAACTATTCGATTGACGGTTCGGACAGCGGCGAATGTAACAATTCAACATCTGTTCCTATAACTTCCGCACAAACTATGTCATATATAGGCGCAAGTGTTGATTTTAGAGAAAACCCTCTTAACAGCAAAAAGATGCTGAATCAGAATAACATAGAGCTATATATAGTAGGTGCAGAAGGGGCGATATATAAGCCTGTTGTAGTTGATGAAATAATATGGGAAACGGAAGCATACGGAAGTCCGGCACAATTAGCATTTACGGTAATCAAAGATGAATACGTATCATTTGAGGAGGGAGACCAGGTTATATTTAAGTATCGGGGTGCACCTGTATTTTATGGATTCATATTCCAAAAACAACGGACTAAGCAACATCACATAAAAGTAACTGCTTATGACCAAACGAGATATTTTAAGAATAGTGACTGTTTTGTGTTTGAGGGCTGTACAGCTACAGAAATAATAAAATCTATTTGTAATGATTATAAAATAGCATATGGTCAGCTTGAGGACACAGGCGTTAAATTACCCCTTACAGTTTGTGATAATATTCAGGTTTTTCAAATAATTGAGGACGCATTAGATTATACGGTAGCCCATGGCGGCTATCGTTTTTTATTATGGGATAATTTTGGCTCGCTGGTTCTGGCTCCTAAATTCTGGTATAAGAAAAATTATGTTGTGTGTGACTTTACAGCACAAGATTTTGATTATACAACAACTATAGACGAGGGCACTTACACAAGGGTTAAATTATATTACGATAATGAGCAAACGGGAGTAAGAGAAGTATACATCAGAGATAAGTCTGCTGAATATCCAAAATATGGAGTGTTGCAATATTGTGATACTCTTGACGAGGGAGAGGACGGAGCCAAAAAAGCTGATGAGATTATAAAAATAACAACAAATAAAATAAGAAAACTTGATATAAAAGGCGCGTTAGGTGATGTAACAGTAAGGGGGGGAACACAGGTATATATTGAATTTAATTTAGGTGATGTAATTCAAAAAAAGTGGATGGAGTGTTTTAGCGTTAAACATACTTTTAAAAATGGAGAGCATTTTATGGATTTACATTTAGTAGGAGGGCAATTTATATGATTGATATAACGGAATTTACAAGGGCGGTAAAACGTGTTGCCGTTCAGGCTGTTAAAGAAACAGTTCCGGCTAACGCTGTGTTTGGAACAGTTGTTTCTGCCGAGCCGTTGCAAATAGATGTTGGATATGAAAAACCTATAAGCGGAAGTCTTATAATACTACCGCTATGTTTTGATAAAAAAACATATACAACTACAAGCAGCGGTAGTCCGCCGCATAGACACACAATAGAAATTGATAACAGCCTAAAGGTAGGAGACAAAGTTGCACTGCTTAAAATGCAGGGCGGTCAAAGACATGTTGTATTGGGGGTTGTGTAATGTTACCAATTATATCTACGCCTAGAGAAAAAATTATTGATACTAAAATAGTTATATACCCCTCTAAAACATATGAAATAGATTGGGAAAACAAATGTATAGCTGGGTCAATTGACGGCGTAAAAGCGTTACAGCAATCAATACACTTAATTTTACTAACTCAAAGGTATCGTTATCCAATATATAGTTGGGATTATGCTACAGATATTGACCCTCTATACGGTATGAGAAAAGATTTTGTTGTGCCTGAACTGCAATGTAGAATACGTGAAGCATTATTACAAGATGATAGGATAACGGACATTATAGATTTTAAAATTAACCATATAGAAAGAGGCAAATATGATGTTAGTTTTGCGGTGAAGAACAAAATATCAGATACGCTCTACATAAATGAGGTGATAGAAGCATGATTACTAGCAACTATGATTTTGGAGATATAACAAATAGAATGTTGCAAAGAGTACCAAGTAAAATTGATAAAAGACAAGGCTCATTGATTTATAACGCTGTAGCCCCGGCAAGTTTGGAATTTGCAAAAATATATCTTATGTTACAAGCAATAGAAAAAGAAGCCTTTCCCGATACTGCAAGCATAGAATATTTGAAGAGACATGCCAAAATGAAAAATTTATCTCTTAATGAAGCCACTTATGCCATTGTTAGGGGTGAATTTAACAAGAAAATACCTGAGGGAACACGATTCAGCTTACAAGACAGCGAATTAAATTATATAGTAATGTCTGAAAGTCCCAAATGGGATGGGGACAATGCACGGTTATATTATTATTTGATGATGTGTGAAACAACCGGGAGTAAAGGCAATCAAACCGGAAACTTAATACCCATAACCGACATAGAAGGATTAACTGTTGCTAAAATTGTTGGCATTGCTACTTATGGTACAGACACAGAGACTACGGAAAAATTTAGGAACAGATATTTTGATACTATTTTAAACCCACCTTTTGGCGGCAACCGTGCTGACTACAAGAGATATATCAGGTCTATAAATGGTGTAGGAGCTTGCCGATTGATAAGAACGCCATCAGGCGGCGGTACTGTTGGCGTTATTATCTGCGACAGCGAATATAACGAGCCGTCTCACGAGTTGGTTGGCAGTGTGCAAACGTTAATTGACCCGGTTGTTAACAGCGGCAACGGTTTTGGAATGGCACCAATAGGACATAGAGTTACTGTATCAGCTGTAGAAACGGTTGGAATAGAGGTTATTTCCAAAATTGAGTATCAAGAGGGTTATACCTGGAACGATATAACTGAAAGTTATCAAAATACTATATCAGATTATTTTGCTGAATTAAACGAATCATGGGGAGATATAGACCCTGATAATATAGTCGTTAGAATGACACAAATAGAACAAAGAATTTTGAATTTGAATGGGGTTTTAGACGTTGTTGATATAAAATTATATCCTTATGGAGAGAACGCGACTACAAATAATTTTTCGGTGCCTGACGGCAAACTTGTCTCTAATTGCTCTACAGGTTGGGAGCCGTTGTCGTTAAATGCAGGGGTAGAAGCCAAAATATCAAAAGACCCATCAGGAAACGGAAATGCTGTTAAGTTTTTATGCGGCTCAGACGTATATGGAAACGGTTGGTCTTATGATATAGCTAGACTTCTTGATAAAAAGCCAACAGATTTCATAGAGGCAACGGGATATTTAACTGTCTCGTTTGAACTTTTTCAGCCTGAAAACAGTAGGGGATTAGGTAATTTCTATATTGATTTGAGCGGTAATAAAATCATTAAAAACAGCGACGGTGGAAACACATATACATACGGACGGTTAAGCGGTTATGAACCAAATACAACTGAAATAAAAATTATTGGCGGTAGTGCTAAGACGAGCGACGGTGTGGATAAGGTGCACATAGCAAATGAAAAAGTTTTGGGAAATT
>NZ_CALGRE010000057.1 GCF_937958975.1 uncultured Eubacterium sp.
GTGGGTCAGCATAATCTGTCTCCCATCTTGTGCCTTTATTTCCATCTGTCGCATAACTTGCCTTTTGCCTTTCATTATAGAATTCGGATCCCCTAATACTTTTTTAATACTGAAATCTCTAGGCATTTTTCTTCACCTCCATCATATTGATAAATTCATCAAAAAGTCTGTCGGAATCCTGTGGTCCCGGACATGCTTCCGGATGGAACTGAACAGTAAAAATACTCTTGTTGTGATATCTAAGTCCCTCTACGGTTTTATCATTTACATTCACAAACGCTACTTTTGCAATTTCAGGATTTACAGTATCACCATCCACCATATAACCATGATTTTGAGATGAAATATAAACATGACCCGAATCTAAATCCTTTACCGGATGATTTCCACCTCTGTGACCATATTTCATTTTCTTTGTATCTGCTCCGGTAGCCAGAGCCATTAACTGATGTCCCAGACAAATCGCAAAAATTGGAATATCTGTATTATATAATTTTCTAATCTGTTCTATCTGATAAACACACTCTTTTGGGTCTCCCGGTCCATTTGACAACATAATTCCATCCGGGTTACTCTCAATAATTTCTTCTGCAGAAGTATCACATGGATAAACAGTGACATTACACCCTCTTTTATGTAAAGAATCTGCAATATTATTTTTTGCTCCGATATCCAGTAAGGCTACATTAAAACCTTCACCACTTAATATTTTCTTTTCTCTGCACGAAACTGCCTTTACTACTCCTGTCACCTTATATTCCCTAATCTTTGGAAGCACCTCATCAAGATTATAATTTTCATTGGTGGTAATCATTCCATTCATTGTACCCTTTTCACGGAGAATTTTCGTGAGCGCTCTTGTGTCAATTCCTGCAATCCCCGGAATCTCATTCTCTTCTAAAAAATTTTGAATAGTATCATCGCATCTGAAATTACTAGGTATACGACTCAATTCATTTACGATATATGCATCCGGCCATGGCTTTAATGACTCCATATCTTCATGGCAGATACCGTAATTTCCAATAAGCGGATATGTCATACAGACTGCCTGTCCGGCATAACTAGGGTCAGTAAGCACTTCTAAATATCCCCACATCGATGTATTAAACACGATTTCTGATATTATTTCTTTTGTAGCTCCAATAGATGTTCCTTGAAAGACGGTTCCGTCTTCTAAGATTAGAAAAGCGTTCATAAGTGTGTTTCCTTTCGTAAAATTATAGTAAAATATGTAGGAATTTAAACAAAAAAGCGTTCGCTTGCGAACTCTCCAGCGCCGAGCGCAAATGTGATTCCTACATATGCCCAAATTGAAAATATTATAGCAGAAAAGCGGACTTTATACAATACTATTTTCTCATATATACCCTCTTTTTTTGATTCACAAAATAATCTACCAATTCGTTATATAATTCTTCCTGTTCTTCGTGTGTCATCCCTTCAATTATCTGTTCGATGTCATCGATATGATTAAATTTTCCAAACAATATGTAGTCGGTTGAAATGCCAAACTTCTCTTTCAATATTTTGAGGCTCTTAATTGTAATTGTCATTGTACCTGACTCAATTTTTTTATAAGCCGACAGGGAAATTCCCAGTTCATATGCCATATTCTCCTGTGTATAATCCATATCCATCCGGATTTCCCTAACTCTGTTCCCAATTTCTAAATTTTTCTTTCGTTTTTCTGTAAGCATTTTTCACCTCTTATTCATTCGTCTCTTTCAGCAAATTTAAATAATTTACTACCAAAGCTTTTAACTTGTTTCGTTCTTCTTTTTTTAATTTATATTCATATTCTTTATCTCCAAGTGTAATCTTTATTTTAACATTTTTATTTCCGGCAATTTCCTGTAACTTTTCCACATCAACTGTTGAAAATGCCATCATATTATACGAATTACCATCTTCAAACTTTTTCTTTTCATCTTTGAATATATCAAATGACATCTCATTCTTTCCCGACGAAATAGAAAACTTCTTATTGATTTTATTGTCTTCTGCTAAATCAGCTATATTATAATATCCACCGAAAATAATTCTCTGGTCCAGATAATTTTCTCCCTCTTCGCATACAACATAAAATCTGAAATATAAACTAAATGCTTCTTTTTCACTTTCTCCTCTATACATAGGGAACTCAAATCTATAATAGGCATTTTCTTTTTTATTGCCTTCCAGTTTACTATCGTTCCATATTGCCTCAATTTTTTCTATATCAAGGCTTATTTTTTTGCTCTGTATCGTTACAGTCTCTTTAATCTCATTATTCTTTCCTGCAAAATAACCATTCATATTTAGTACAATAATAATTGCCAGAACTATTATTACTATACTTGTTGTAAAAATTACAATTGATTTCTTAGATGTTTCTTTCATTATTGCCTCCGTATCTTAACCTTTTTACATTACATACATTTTTAATGATACGTTATTACAATTGGCATTGTCAAGATGAAATCCCCGCTGGTTTATACTTTTTACAATAAGTTTTCATATCCATAATACTCACATGAATCGGAGAAAAATTTTTCACTAATTTCTGTATCATTTTCTCATTATCGTAACTTTTTCCTGAGATACAGTCCGTTAAATAAATCAGATTTTTTCCACTATCTATTATCGAAAATAATGTAGAAAGTATACAGCAGTCTGCCACTACACCACACAAAATAATTCTGTCATATTTTTCTGACACGTCTTTTACTTCGTCTGTCCATGATGAATAAGTAGATTTATCATAAACCGGAAATTTATTGGTATATAACTTTAATTCTTGTACAATATCATTTAGATAAACGCTGTTATTAATCTTTTCATTTACTTTATTATAATTTTCCCACGTCCCAATAGGCTGTGGCTTAACAAATCTGGTAAATGCCGCATCAACTCCTTTGTCCAACAGATATCTAATTTTCCTAATTGTCCCATATATAGAAGGACATTCCCATTCATTTCCCGGAAGATATACATTCTGCATATCTACGATTAACAATAAATCTTTTTTCACTTTTCGTACCAAGCCTTTCAAATAAATACTCTATCAAAAACAAATCAAATCTGTCTTTGATAGAGTATTGCCCTTATTTTCGTCTCTCTTTTATCCTCTCGGTATTCCCTCTGCCAATCTTGTAATTCCAACATATATCTGTGATATCTTATACCATGTTGCGAAATCCACAACACCCGTCTGCGGTAAATCAAATATTTTCTGAAACGCTCTGACCGCTGCCTGAGTTCTCTCGCCAAATATTCCATCCGCAGCAATCCTTGGTATTGCTGTATAAACTTCAGCAATCGTATCTAACTGCTCCTGCATTTGTTGTACTTTCTGTCCACTTGCACCGATATCCAAGTTATATCCCGGCCATGAAGCTGGGATTCCTGAAATCTGTTCCGCAGTATTTATATACATATCATCTCCATAGTAGTTTCTTATTATTTCCAGAGTAGAAAATCCCTGTTCTCCCAAATTGCATGAGCCCCACTGACTCAGCCAATTCGGACATGTCACTCTTCTTCCATCACAATACTGGGTCAATATCGGCTGTCTGACATCCGGCAGCGATAAATACTGGTCAAATATATTGTCTACTACACGGCTAATGGATTCAAAAATATTTCTTCCATTAATCCATTTCTGGTCATATGCCGTAGACGATGTAATTGTAAAATCATAACCTTTATTTCGATACCATTCCGTATAGACACGGTTTAAAGTAAATGACATAATTGCCAAAATATTTGCTTCTAATGTAGCCTGTGGCCATGTAGCATATATTTCGGAAGAAGCCACATTTTTAATATAGTCTTTATATGTTACATAATAATCTTTTGCATTGCTTGAAGGTGTTCCATCATGTACAATTACATATTCCGGTACTACTACACGACTTAAAACAATTTCTCCCGGCTCACCCATATCTTTGATATCATCCTCCGGAATTTTAGGAGGATATTCGTAATACAAAGTATGTGGACCTATCACAATATTTTCTGTCGCTTCACCTTCCAGTCTTCTAAGTTTTACATTTTGAATTGCTAAAGACTGTGGAAGAATTTCAACATTTTCAATATTCTCCGTCTCATATCCCGGTGCCTCTATTTCTACATCATAATTTGCATAAGGCATTAAATCATTATTTTCATTTAAACTTAACTCCAAAGGCGGAGCATCTAAATCTACAATCTGGGTCTGACCGGAAACATCAGTCTCTAACTCCTCCAGAATATCACTGGGAACTACCGGTTGTTCCGGTAATGTCCTTGGTTTTCTTATAATTACTCTGGCATCCCTGATGGGAGAATTTTCACTATCTACTACATTTACCTGCAACTCTCCTTTATCCTGTGCATTCACCTGCATTTTAATAAGCATATTTCAACCATTACTTTACAAACTTAATCTCTATATTATATGAATATTAGCGAGAAAAAGACCTAACATTTCCCGTTGCCGGATTACTAATGATTTTTCCATCTTCCTGAAACCGTGACCCGTGACATGGACAGTCCCATGTATGCTCTATCGGGTTCCATTTTAGAGCGCAGCCAAGATGAGGGCAACGCTTTGTCGTCGGTATAAGTAAATTCTTTACTGCCTCTAATCCATTCAAAAAAAGCTGTGGTTTCAAAATACTACGGCTTGGTGAAAAAACCTCTTTCCACTCATTTTTTCTCTCTGTTATCAAATCACATAAAAGTATTGCTGACACCATTGACGAAGTCATTCCCCATTTATTAAAACCGGAGGCAACATATAAATCCGGAGTCCGTTTCGAATATTGTCCGATATAAGGTATCGAATCAAGACTCATACAGTCCTGAGTTCCCCAAGCATATCTTTCTTTTGCAAAAGGATAATTTTTAGCAGCAAACTCTCTTAATTCTTTCCAATTCCCTCCACTTTTTCCTGTTCTATGACTTCCTCCTCCAATCAATAAAAGATTCTTATAATTTCGAAATGACATACCTGTCTCTTTCTCGTCCATATACATTCCGCGAACATCTTCTGCATTCTCTAGTGCAATCACATAAGAACGATGTTGATAAAGTTTTAAAAAATAACTGCCATGCTTGTTTAAAAACGGAAAATGTGTCGCAACAATTATTTTTTCTGCATTAATTTCACCACTATCACTCCATGCCTTATGTGGTGCAAGGTCCTTAATCAATGTATGCTCATATATTTTTAAATCTTTCATAATTTCATTCAAAAACTTCATTGGATTGTATTGCGCCTGCCGGGGAAACTTAATCGCACCTTCAGTTTCCAATGGCAGAGGAATGCTTTCTACAAATTCCGCATGAAATCCCAAGTCATTTACAGCACGCACTTCACGTTCAATTTTTTCTCTATCTGTTATCGTGTAAATAAATGAATCCTTTTCTTCAAAGTCGCAATCAATTTCTTTTGCAAGTTCTCTATACTTTTGTAGTGCAGCTTCATTTGCCTGTAAATATATCTGAGCATTTTCTTTGCCAACAGATTTCGTAATCTTTTCATATATTAAACCATGCTGGGAAGTAATTTTAGCCGTCGTTTTACCGGTGACTCCGCTACATACCCTATCAGCCTCTACTAATACACAATCTACTCCCGATTTTTTCAACATATAAGCACAGAGAATCCCACAGATTCCACCGCCAATAATTAAAACATCTGTCTTGATACTTCCCTGTAATTTTTCAAATTCTAAAACTTGTTGCTGCTTTGACCAAACCGATTTTAACATACACTTTCCCCATTTCATGTTTTTGTTAGTTTCTGCAAAACTCAAAGTTTCATGCATATTTGAAATTCATCGTATTTCAGAATAAAGAGTTCGCTTGCGAACTCTTTCGCGAGGTGCGGGTTCGCATGGACAACTACCTTTTCGCGCCTCTGCACCTTTCCGCCGTAGCGAAGCGAGGGGGACTTTCCTCTTCCTGTGGAGCATTTTTATTACTCAACCGTTATGTCTGCTAACTCATATTTAAGAATCTTATTTAACTCCAATAAAGATATTTCCACTTGGTAGCCTATCCTGCCACCGCTAAATATAATATGTTCAAAATTTCCGGCACTATTATCAATAAATGTCCTAAAAGTCTTTTTCATTCCAATCGGTGAACACCCGCCGTGAATATAACCGGTCAGACCTAATAACTCTTTAGACTTTAGCATATCAATCTTTTTTTCTTCAACACATCTCGCTGCCTTCTTTAAATCAAGCTCCTTCTCTACCGGAACCAAAAACACATAATGTTGTTTCGATTTTCCAACTGTTACTAAAGTTTTAAATACCATAGCCGGATTTTGTCCCAATACACTTGCCACATCGCTGCCACTGACCGCTCCTGTATCAACATAACTATGCATCTCATATTTTATTTTTTTCTGTTCCAGGAGTCTCATTACATTTGTTTTATCATCGTTATGCTTCATTATAATCCCTCTACATTCTTACATTCTGCTTCAACCATTTTGTTACACCTTTTGTCACACCATAACAATATATCTATATTTTACATTATACTCATATTTTTACCAAAGCCAATAAAGAAAATAGTGTAATCTTACATTTCGAAGATTACACCATTCTCTCTAAAATTCTTCCTAATTTAATTCAAAGATAAAACTTGTCCTTTTTTAAAATCACTCCCCTATTTATTTTCTACAATTGATTTTCTTTCCGAATACTCAATTGCTGTATATGAATTATTTACAAGCTTTAATATACTATTATATAAATAGTCATGACCTGTTTTATTTGTCATCATACAACCCTGATATAGTTTATCTGCAACATGATACGCCGAGTAATCCACACAATCTGAATATACATATGTACCATCTTCTAACTTGGCATACGCTCTAACTTTCCACACATCACTATATTCTGCTGCCACCTTTGATGTAAACTGTACTGTCATGGAATAGCTTGTCGCCAAATCGGAATCTGAAAATACTTCCGTACATTTTCCATTATTCGTGCTATCAAAACTCTTCACATAATTACTTGTACTATCCACACGCAAATCTGATTCTTTCACAAACTTTGAGAGAGAATAAATCATGCCGGAGCCTGCCACTTTCTTTCCGTCAATAGTCCTGTCTACTGAATATAGTGTTCTCATGCCTTTGTTGGTTGCACTAATCTGATATCCGTTAACCTCAATTCCACCGTCAATTGTTTTAACCGGGTCTTCTTTCACAACCCCTGATGGTAATGGCTGTGGTGTTGTTGTAGGTCCATATACTTCCAATACCGTTTTCCCATCATTGTATGTTACAAAGTGCATCCTATCAATACACAATGCTCTCGGCTCTGTCTTTGTAAGGCTGCTGTGGCGATGATATACCATAAACATTTCTTTTCCGTCCGGTGACTCCGTAATACAATGGTGTCCCGCACCATGGACTAAAGAGTTTGACTGCATAATCGGATTATGCTCATATTTCGCATATGTTCCAAGGGGGCTATTACTTGTAGCATATCCGCTTCCATAAGAACTGCTCTCAAAGTGTGAACCGGAATATGTCAGATAATATACGCCATCTTTCTTTAACATAAACGGTCCTTCACAGACTCTCGCTTTATTTGTCTCCCACGCTGCCTCAGGTGAAATTAGACACGTTATTGTCGAATCGTCCATCGTACGCATATCAGGATTCAACTTTGCACCATAAATATGATTGCCGTTTGCCGTACCATTTTTGTCATAAAATCTAACAAAATAAATATAATACTGACCATCATCATCCTTAAATACATGGGCATCAATCTCTTTTCCCTCATGCATTGGTTTCTTTTCTTCCGCAGTCTGTGTAAATGGTCCCAGCGGTGAGTCACTTGTTGCCACACTTAAATGTTCATTTGCCACATAGTACATATAGAATTTTCCATCCTTCTCAATCAAATCCGGCGCCCAAAATCCCGATGTACCATAAACATTATCTTTGGATAATGCCCATCCTCTGTCAGTCCAATTGACCAAATCTGTAGACGTAAATACTTTAATTCCCTGATTTGCACCATATGTATTTGTACTGTACATATAATACACACCATTATGATAAAGTACATCCGGATCTGCACAGCCGCCAAGCACATTATTTGTGTAACTCTCTCCAATGTCAGGAGATGTAAACTCACTCACTTTCAGATTTTTAAATGAGGAACTACATTGCCAGTGCCTGAAACCAACACTACCCTCTTTAAAATCATCATCTGTCGCAACGACTTTAGCATAATTTTTACCATTATAATTTACATATCCATTTATCACGTTTCCTGAAACAGTTACAGCCACATGATAATATTTATTATAATCAACTGTCATCTTTCTTTTGGCAATTTCTGTCCATGTACTTCCATGTACTTTTCCTAAGATTGCCTCTTTTTTCCTGCCATCAATTCCAAAGTAGTATCCATCATACCCATCCGTACCGCCGGATGTAGGATTTTTCACCCTGAAAATAATTCCACCCTGATTGCTGTCAGCACTGGTATTTTCCTTTACCATGATATCAGCTTCCACAACAAAATCCTTGTAATTTTTGTCAGCTACAACCACTTTATTGGAATTTCCGCCACCGATAGTGAGAACATTTGAACTCACACTGGCATCACTTGCTGCTGTTCCCGTATAATATTCAAGCCCTCTGTCATTGGAGAAATTATTGCTGTACATTTCCTCTCCTGTTCCGGGAATTTTTGTGCGGCCGGCTGTTCCACCCGTAGGATTTGTAATTACAATTTCCCACTTCTGATTATCATCATTGGTCAATGCCTGCTGTTTTACTGCATAGCTATTACTCTCACCCATATCTGTCAGAGCAAATAAACTTGCCTGATTAATAATTCGAAACTTTCCATCCGATAACTGCTCTAATCTAAAGTTCTGCGCAATGTTTTGATTTTGTTCCCATGTCTGATATTGCTTATCTTTATCTTTAGAGGCCGAAGGATTATCCAACGCCCTTGTCGGTGCACATTTTGGTACAATCGTATACCAACCCTTACTTGCTTCTTTAAACATATACTGTTGTGCCGCCGACTTATTGGATTCCCATGTGCGAATTTGTAAACTATTTTTATCTTCACCATTCGGAATGTCTAAACATCTGCCTGTAGCGACATTTCGTATTGTATAATACTCTTTTGTATCTACCGCCGAAAAATCTGTATCCGATGGCTTTGCTATTTCTACTCCATTCGCAATAGGTTCCCCAAAATATGGATTATCACCATTCCATGTGAATAACTGCATGCGAACGTCTCTTGTCCATCCGCCACCTTTATATCTCGCTGCATGGTAGACAATCCAATCCTGTGTGCCGTCTTTTGACTGTACAAAAGATGCATGTCCCGGTCCATATACAGAATCTGTCTGCTGAAATACCGGCTGACTTGCCTTGCTCCATGAAGATGGATTTAAAAAATTACCATCGGAACATGTCAATCTTCCCAAACAATAACTGTCTGTCCAGCTTCCGCTGGCAGAATAAATAATATGTACTTTATTATTCTTAATTAGAACTTCCGGCCCCTCATTTACCTGCGGAGATGTATTTGTCTCCCAATTGTAAGTTGGTGTTGATATACAAACTCTATTGGTAGACAGGGTCCATGGATTACTCATCTCTGCAATATATATTTTCTGGCTTACATTCGTATCACCTTCCCAGCCTGACCATACACTGTAAAGTTTTCCATTGTACTCAAAAGCTGTGGCATCAATCGACCACTTATCATTTACATCTGCCAGTCTGCCCTTCAATACATAAGCACCATCTGTCGGGTCGTTCGGATTTGAACCACCCTGTAACACATAAGTTCTATGGCTGTCATTTCCCCCTCTGTTTACTTCCGGTGCAAAATACACATACCATCTTCCCTGGAGATACATAATTTCCGGCGCCCAATAGGATGACAAGGTCTCGCTTCCCACATAATCATTCTGGAATATTTTTATATATTTCGCCACACCTAATTGGTCTAACTTATCCATCTTATATAAACCTACTCCACCACTTGACTGACATAGATAGTAAGAATCTCCTGCTCTGATAACCCAAGGGTCCGCTCCTGAATATCGAATAGGATTCGTAAAACTATTTGTCTGTCTCACCTGTTCAATTTTCCACAACTGCTTATTATCATTGGCAACTGTTTTCTGCTGTAAACTTCCCTCGTCCTGTAAAGCTTTCTTGCTGACTCTATTGATAATACGATAAGTTCCATTTCCTGCTGTGACAACTCTAAAATCCTGAGCCTCATTTCCATTTTGCTGGTAAATCTGCTGAACTTTTCCATCTTCTGTTGAGCGTGATGTATCATCAATTGCTTTGGTCTGTCCACACATTGGTATTATCACATAATACCCCTTATCCACCGACTTAATAAATTTAAACTCCTGTGCAACAGTACCATTGTTGGTATATGTCTGTAATTCTGTATTGTCATCTGTGTTTCTATTCGGAACATCAATACATTTACCTGTTGCAACATTTATAATTCGATAAACAGCATTCTCATCAATATCCGCATCATTGCTTACATCAATATCTGCCGCTTCAGCTTGCGGAATATTATATCCGCTGCATACCTGAGTAATTACAAGAATAACTGCCAGTATTCCCGTAATCACCATTTTAACAAGTCCCTTCATCTTATACCTCCCTTTTTAATATAATCTCATACTATTTTATAGTATCAAAATAACAATTATTAGGATAAGGTATTATTTTTCTATAAAGGTCTATATTTTCAAACAATATAGCACTTATCTTCTTTTCGTCAATTTTAATTATCCTAATAAATGCTTTGTTTTTTTATCTTTATATGTTATATTATACTAAATATATGTTATATCATCTTTCTATAAAGGAGTATTATGAATATTAGTAATTTTGAAATCGGAGAAAATTTGAAAAAAATACGGTTATCGCAACAAAAAACCTTAGATACTGTTGCCAATTTGACGGGTGTCAGCAAACCAATGCTTGGACAGATTGAACGTGGAAAATCTATTCCAACTATAACAACACTTTGGAAAATTGCAACCGGATTAAAAGTTCCCCTTTCCTCGTTTTTAGAAGAACCACAAACCGAATACACAATTGCTAAAATTACAACTAAAAATGTTATCACCGAGGATAATGGGAATATGAGAGCCTATCCTTTATTTACTTATGACCCAATTCGCAATGTCGAGACTTTTTATATTGAATTTGATAAAGGATGTCAACACACATCAGAAAAACATAACGAAGGTGTTGAAGAATATGTTTTCGTCCTTACCGGAAAATTACAACTTATATTAAATGATAAAGAAATTATCTTAGAGGAAAAACAAGCCATCCGTTTTCGTGCAGATATTCCTCACGCTTATAATAACCCTTTTCATGAAGACTGTACTATCTATAACACCATTTATTATCCACGATATTAAAAAATTAATAAGGAGATTCAATATGGCAATTGAAAAAGTAAAAGAATATTTTAAAGAATTTAATTTAGAAAGCCGCATACGGGAATTTAATGTATCCAGTGCAACCGTAGAACTTGCTGCCAAGGCTCTGCACTGTGAACCTTGCCGAATAGCAAAAACACTTTCTTTTATGGTAAAAGAGAATCCTATTTTAGTTGTTATGGCAGGAGATGCCAAAATAGACAATCCCAAATACAAATCAGAATTTAATACGAAAGCTAAAATGCTATCCCCAACAGATGTAGAAAAATTTATCGGTCATAGTATTGGCGGCGTTTGTCCCTTTGCCATAAATAAAGACGTTACTGTTTATCTTGATTGTTCTTTGCGTCGTTTTCCTACAGTTTATCCGGCTTGCGGGAGCAGTAACAGCGCAATCGAGTTATCCATAGAAGAATTAGAAAAATATTCTAATTATGTTAAATGGGTAGATGTATGTAAACTGTATTAAATCACCGGAAACATCATCAGACACATTCCGGGATTGTATGCGGTGGTCAAAATCAATTTAGAAAGTTAATTATTTTTTCTCGTCATTTATACAAAAAATGTGAAGTCGAAATGCTGCGACTTCACATTTTATATTGTTTGTTTTTAAAATATTATTTTTTTACCTTAATTCTTTTAACGCCGGACCATTTACCATAAATTTTATTTCCATACGCATCAACTTTGTAAGCTCTTACTCTCACATATAATTTTTTCTTATTCTTAAGTTTTTTAGAGCGAATTGTTACACTTACCTTTTTAACATTCTTTTTTACTAAAACCTGTTTATCTGTAAATTTCTTTGATTTTGAAATTTGAACTGTATACCCTGCAACATTCTTAATTTTTTTGATGGAAAGTTTAACTTTTTTAGAAGATAATTTCTTTGCTGGAATCTTAGCAAACTTAACCTTTTTCGGAGCTTTTACACCTGTTGTTTCCACTTCTGATGATATTTCTTCATTTCCAGATGTGGTAATTTCTTCTGTTGTCTCCTCCTGCGGTTCTTTTACCATTGAAATATCATATACAAAGTCATCCGAATTTACATTTAAGGAAAATGCTCTAGGGTTACTACTCTGGTCATATCTTGCCATATCAAAAAGAATGGCACCTTTTAAACGTTTGCTATAACCGATTGTTTTTTCTCCAATAGCAATACCTAATTGTGTTGCATAATACTGGACTAATTCAGGATTCTTTTTATAGATTTCCATCATTTGTGCATCTACTGTACTCTGAGCAGCTTCTAGTTTTGTCATATATGTCTTGTAAAAATTCTTAATAGCATCAGCATATCTGCTTCTATTCGCATTTGCTAAAACACTCACAGCACGAAATGCCCAATAAGCAGAGTCATCATTAT
The DNA here is from genome assembly GCF_937958975.1 of uncultured Eubacterium sp. Classification (GTDB taxonomy): domain Bacteria; phylum Bacillota; class Clostridia; order Lachnospirales; family Lachnospiraceae; genus Eubacterium_G. Next base: position 12,836 of record NZ_CALGRE010000057.1, read on the forward strand.
AGGAGTATGCTTCCATCTTATAAGAGTCTGATGTATCCGTCATTGCTGCTGTATAAAATGGTACAAATACAGAAAGGTCTGCACTGTTCATACACAACCACTCAACGGTTGCTAACTCTGCCGGCATGTTCGGACGAATCTGAAAAATATGGCATTCCATAGAAGAAGGAACACCTATCATTCTTGATATCTTTCTTTCTCCAAAATCCATACCTTCATAGCGGTATCCCGCTAATTCATAAAGTTTCTCCACTGTAATATCAGCACATGTAAAGAACATATCCTGGAAATTATCTGTATAAATTGCTTCATTGTCATTTCCGGATAATAAATACTGCCCACCACGGATTCTATCTGCATTTCCTGCTGAGTATCCGTTTCCTACATAAGACAATTTTACATTGATATCTCCCTGATTCACTGCCTCAACATAAAATCCATTTTCCTTTGCCAATGATACAAGATTTTTTGATGCAATTACATTTTCTGTATCTGTTAAATCAACATCTCCGATTACAAGACAGTTTGGAATAATAGCAGCCTTGTCCTTTGGAAGCTTAATTGCACAATAATTATGCCCTGTAAGCATTTCAAAATACCATACTTCGTTTTGGTCTGCAATAAATAGTCCATTTCCCTCACCGGCGCCAATTGTATCGATTACATTTGCCAGAATCTCTACACCATCCCTCGCACTTGAAGCCTGACATAAAATATAATCTACCAGATTTTCTTCCGTAATACCTGTTCCTCTAACATATGTATCAAACTTTGTTACATTCCTTGATGCGGAAGCCGATGTGGTAGCTGACATTGATACCCCCAGCTCATTTTCACCTGCTTCACCAAAAAAACCGTCAGCAGCCTCAATACAGTCACGAACAACGGTATAACGATATGTTTTTGTCACCTTGATTGGTCCGCTAAAGTTTGTTGCCCCTGTAGTGTCAGTATATACAGCATTCTCTCCTACTTCCTCAGCCGGAATCACTTTAAATACCTTATCACCGTAAGATTTCAAATCTTCTGTACGACCATACATAATGGAACCGTCTGCGGTACAATCTGAACCTACATAGTAAGATGTACATGCCATTGCCGGTATTGCCATTGCTATTGTCATACCTACAACAATGGCAAGCGCTGTCATAATTTTTCTCATTTGTCTCCTCCTTCTCTGATAAAACCTGCGTAGCCCGTCTTTATTTTTATCCACGCACATGAATACAACGGAGATTCACCTAAGTGATACTCCGTTGTACTTTGTTAATTATATGCATATTTATGCAATTAGTCAATAGTTTATGTGTATATTTATACACTATTTAACAACATTTATTGCACAATAATTGTTTCATCTGTATAACCCCTTTTTCCTGTGAAACAATAATTGCTTCTAAAATCGGTATTAATTCGGGGCAAATATCATATTGAAGTGCATTCCTTGACATTTTGATGGCACCTTCATGATGAGGAATCATCTCTCTCATAAAATTGTCATTCAGTTGATTTGTTGTACAAGAATTACTCATTTCAGAAAACATAACGTCTATAATTTGACCTACTCTTCTCTCATACAAGTTTACATCTTCGCATGAGTTGACAAGTTCAGAACAATAATTTTCGATTTCCAACATATTTTCAATACTCTTTGTCTGTTCCTCCACAATTTGCAAAGCAATATTCTGCAAAGAAACACAAGTCGTATACTGTAAAAGATTTTTTGACATTTCAATCGCAGCTTTATGATGCGGAATCATTTGTACAATAAAATTATGAGATATACTGTCTGTAAGTTCTGCTCTCGTCATCCCCTGAATCATTTCTTCCAGGATACCATAAAATGCATTTAAATAATTTTTTGTAACATTACTAAACTTGCACTGATACATATTTTATTTCCTAATTTATTACATTTTATTTATTATATTCATTTTAAGATTAAAATATGGTGTATTTAACGGATACAACTTTCTTATCTCTTAGTATTTAGCATAATACTACTATTTTTCTCGGTGTAGTCTGTGGCGGTATACTTCTTGTAGTTACCGTATAATAAACTAATAGATTCTGATTTCCAAGATTACAATTAAAATTTTGTCCATTGATAGTTCTTACAATCGTATTTCTTGCAACATTAAGCTGTAACGAATTATCCGTAGCAACTAAATTATTATTGAATTGATTTATCATTACCTGCTCGTTTCTGCCCACTACAGTAACCAGCTGTGCGGTATACTGTGGTGGAAAAATAAGCGGAACCGGAAGACTACTGTCGTAAAATGCTGCCACCTGCATTCCCACCCGAAGCTGCCTGCTGTCTATCACCGTCGTCTCAGAATTGATTCTAAAGTTGACAATTCCATTTCCTGTGCGCAGAGACATCATCTGACTGCAACAGTCTCCCTCATTTGTAATACTTAAAATTGTTCCCAATATAGGCACATAGTTTGTATAATCCATAAAAAACCTTTTTTCTTTACATTATGTATTATTCTGAAAATAAGTTCTTATGATTTAAATACATTATTGCTTTGCAACTGTATTTTTCCAAACAAACTCTTTCTCCCTATAGTTCGCATCAACAATCTTAAGAATATTTGTGTATAGGTAATTATGTGCATCATAATGATTCATCATACTATTATTATACAACTCACCGGCAACATCAAAAATTGTAAATTCTTCGACATCACTATATACATATGTACCATCCGAAAGAAGAGCGTATGCTTTAATACTATATTTGGTCTGAAATTCTGCTGATGTCTTTTCCGCAAAACGCATCGTCATTGCAAAACTTGCCGCTGTTTCAGAATTAGAAAATTGATTCGCGTGTTGCCCCAAGTCAATTGTGCCTGCACAGCTCTTTACATATACATTCTCACTCTCCATACAGATTTCATCCCCAGTAACATAATCAGATAGAGAATAAATCAATCCACATCCTACAACATCTTTTCCGTCAATTTTATTTTCAACAGAATAAATTGTCCTAAATCCTTGAATATTTGTACTAATTTGGAATCCGTTAATCTCTATTCCACCATCAATTTTATTGGACACCGGCGGAGTTTTCTGTTCTTCTATATATGCAGCCAATTGGTCATTGTAACTTTGAAACGCACTATTATAAATTGGATTGTAATAATGATTCCATGAAAACAAGATATGTGTCTCTGCATATTGCCTTGTTGCCTCAATCTGAGAAATAACCCTGTCTACAGAGGCTGAACTATATGATGCAGTAAAGGTTTCGTTATTGACCCAAAAACGAAGTCCTTCTTTCGTTTTGGCTGCTTCTGCAAGCTTTCCAATCCATTCCGGCGCTGTATCAATTTTGTCCGGATGCTCGCCAATGCAGTCTTGTGGTGCAAAAATATCGCCTAATTTAAAATTTGTCTTTGCAAAAACCGATTTCCAAAAATTACAATACTGTGTTCCGGTAGAAAGTGTACGATTAAAATATGGTGACAGCATTAGGGGCTTATCCGGACAATTCTGCTCAATTGCTTTCAGATATGTATTAAAATTATCTGCAAGAATCTGAGAATAAACACCATTGTCTGTACCTGCGCAGGCTGAATCAAAATTCCATATCTCATTGTTATAGTACCATCCACCAATCTGCTCTGCATAATCAGAACTATAACGATTCCAAATTTCTGTAATCATTTTTGCAGAAACTTCTCCATTATAAGCACACCATTGAGCAAAATAAGATTCTGTTGCCAAATCTGCATTTGAAGATGCAGCTGTCGGAATCCCCCAGCCAAATTTCCACCACCTGTCATCACTGACTAAACCGATATAAATTGTCATATCATTCTCTTTTGCAGCAGCAAGTGCCTGTTTTAACTGGTCCATGGAATTATTTGCACCTTTTAACTCCGGAATTTCTGTAGGATAAAGACTGTAACGACTGGTCGTAGTATATTTGCTCCAATCCTGCCCATATTCAGAACTTACAGAGGCAGTCGTTGCCCAGTCATAAGAACTTTGAAGAATGAGAGTTTTCATCCCCAATGATTTCATTGCTGCTAATTCCTGATTCCATCGCTCCTGACTCCAGTCACGGCACATCCATCCCTGTAGAAAACTTCCTGAAATTAGTGGAGTTTCACTGTCATGGGAAGCGCCGAAAGTATCACATGGGTGCATTCCCCCTAGAGATAACCCTAAAACTAAAAATAAAGACAATAATATTTTGTAAAATTTCATTTTTTCCTCCCTTTTCATTACATATAATCAGTATTAATCTACGATATAATATATTTTTACATAATTATAGCTTTATTCCATGCATATCACAATGTGTTATTGTTATAATTTGGTACAATTTATATATATTTCTGATTATTCTATACAAGCAATCTCATAAATGGATTTCATATCAACAAATTTGTCTAGAGTAATTAGTTTTCCCAATCATAAAAATCTCAAAAGGACTGTAGGATTATTCCCACAGTCCAATCACTCATTTATATGGTCTTAGTCGCTCCCAATTTTTCCATTCCCTTTTCCATTTTCTTGTTCAATACTAATAATGTTTTATATATGAAATCCCATTTTTGACATTTGATTATTTCCAATGTTTTAAACCTGGTACAACTGCCTCCATATGAGCTCTAACTTGTTCCGGCGGCCAGCTTTCATTTGACATATGTTCAACACAAAAATCAATCAATTGTTCCTTGCTTGTATATTTGAACTCACCATCAGCATAGCACCATTTACAATAATCCTCATTAAAATAACCATCATTTTCCTTGCTAATAGTTGAATCATCTAGTGGCATGCCACAACACTGGCAAATAAGCTGTCTCGGTTCACCTAAAAGCGTGTTTATTGATACATCAAACAATTTTGACAGCAACTTAAGTGTTTCCGTGTTTGGTACAGTTTCTCCATTTTCCCAACGTGACACTGCTTGGCGGGTAACAAATATCCTTTCTGCAAGTTCGTCCTGAGACAAGCTATTTTTTGTCCTAAGTTTCAATAAAATATCCTTAATTTCCATAATAATCACCTCCGAAAACAATATACCATTATATTATTAGATTAACAAGCAACTGGCTGTTGCTGTGAAGTGTGATTTGTTGCATAAATGGAAAAGAAAATCAAAAAAATTTTTGTACGAAAAAAGCCCGCACAAAACAAATAGTCTGTACGAGCTAAAAAACTAAAATATGCAATTATTTTAAGATTATGCTGTGTTGGAACGTATAGTATGTTGTTTAAAACTTTCCATAAGATAATCTCCTCTAAATAATATTCGTTAAACTTTTCCTTTGGTCCTTTTTACTACCCAAAAGAAAAGCACCAGTAAGCATATATTTATGATTACAAGAATTAGTAGTCTTTCCGTATCTATTTCTCCATTTATAATCGGAAATAGAAATGATGCATTTTCTTCTGTTAAAATTTCAAATTGACAGAAAGACCAATACCCTAGTGAAGCCAAGTAACCGATAATGACATTACTCCCCAGTTGTGAAAGAAGAAGTCCTAAAAGCCCTAGAAAAACAGCATACAAAATGGTTACAGACACATATTCTAAAAATGGGAAATCGCAGTTTTGAAGTTGCATGATACCTGCAAATACAGTAACCATAATTACAATCAGTAGAAAACCGCATATCAGCCGAATACATACACTCTTTCTATATGACCATGCTTTCGTATAAACAATCTCTTTTACCGCAACTTCCAATTCTTGTTTGGTTATAGGAATTAAAAGAAATATCCCAATCAGAGCCAAGGATTGTCCGAATACATCTGCGGAATGAATGTTATCTAAATTAGAAATTCCTCTTATTACAGGGATAAGGAATGTATAGCCAACCGCCAACAACAAGCTATTTTTGAATGTGAGCGGTAAATCTATTCTTAAAAAATCCAAAATGCTTTTGCAAGTTGAAATCATAGTTTAACTTTCCACCTCTTTTCTTGTTATACATTGCAACAGATAATCCTACCAATATCAAAGATAAAATCACAAGCAATCCTCTATTCAAACAAATCAAAATAAAATCTTGATTGATAAGTTCAGAACCTTGCAATATATTATGACGTATCATTAACGTATAAATATTTGTGTCCCCCGACAATCTTGTCATAGATGAATCAACAAACCACCATATAATCTGTACTAAAACAGCTATCGGAGTAGCTGTTAAAATCGTCAAAAACATTCCCAAGGAAGTAACAATCATTGCTGTCGGCAACAGCCACCATACAATATATTTCAGAAAAGCGAACACATCTATTACAATACCTGTATCAGCAGAAAATTCAACCAATGGGATTAACGACTCTAAGCTCAAAACAAATATCGGTATCATAACAGCTGCAAGCATTGCCAGAAAGCGAATAGTAATAAGTTTTATAGTTCCAATCTGTTTACAGTCAATCAACTCATTCATACGATTTCGTCTATCCTTTAACCAGAAGATAACTACTAAAAACACAGGATATAAGCCTAAATCCCTTGTCATATAATCACAAAACAATCTTGCAAAAGCAGTAGAAACCTTATCCTCATAAATTGTTTTATCATATTCATTCATTGCTTCTTCATACGTCATTTCAGACTGCCCATAATATTCTGTTAATGTTTCCATAGAATAACTAGAACCATTTCCAACAATATCTTCTACTTTTGTCATAAGTTCCTTAAATCGTTCATAAGATACTTGTGATATGAAATTTTCGGTAAAATCATTCGATTTTTGAGTTATATCACTTTCTGCCGGATTAAATGTAAAACCCTCATTCGTCTCTTCTCCATTAGCTCCAATGTGAAAGATATTTCCATTCACAGCAGGAAAATAATCATCTGGAAGATTATTAATCTGCTGTTCATTTAACCCTGTTATCTCCTTGATTATATCTAAAATCTCTTTTTGTTCATTTTCATTCAAAATAATTTCCTTATAATAACCAAAAGGGTATGTTGCATAAGAGTTTGCAAGATATTCCATAATTAGCTTATCCGTACCACCACACATAATTTTTTCCGGCACTTCTTTATTTTTCATTCCATAACTTTCTGCTTCTTTCTCTGGTTTTTTCAGTATTGAGCCACCTGTCAGTTTAGAAGAAATAGACATATCATTTCCCTGCGAAGCAGATATTTCTTTCGTTGTTACACCGTAAAAATTTTCATGCCAGCTAAAAAGCACAAAGCCAATAAACAGTACATATACAAAACTAAAGCAAATTTTTTTCAATTCTTTGATAAACAGCATTTATTCCACCCCCTGCTTAAAACTTGATAAAAGATACATATAACTGTCCTCTATCGTAGGCTGACTGGAAAACCATTCCTTTTGTGGAGAAGTGTCTGATAAAAAACGACAAGATACATCTGCTCCATTTTGATGAATACTGATAACACGATATTTCTTTTTAAACTGATTTAATTCATTTGGCATAATCGTAGTGGTATAGACTTTTCCAGCTCCAAGTTGTAACAGCTTCTCTATTTGCCCTTCAAAAATAACAGTTCCGGCAGATAAAACAGCTACTTTAGAGCAGGTGGCTTCAATATCACTTGCTATATGCGTAGATAATAAAATAATCCTTTCCATTGCTAATCCAGAAAGAAGATTATAGAAACGTAATCTTTCTTCTGGGTCAAGTCCTGCCGTTGGTTCATCAATAATCAAAATTTGAGGGTTACTTAACAATGCCTGTGCAATACCGAAACGACGTTTCATACCACCAGATAAATTTTTAAATCGTTTATTCTTCTCTTGTTCTAAATTCACTTGCCTCAAAAGTTCATTGGTACGCTTCTTACGAATATTCTTAGGAAGTTCCGCCAAAATCCCAAGATAATCTAAAGCAGAATAAACCGTCATATTAGGATATACTGAAAATTCCTGTGGAAGATAACCAATTATTTTTCGGATTTCTTTTTTTCTTTTTATATCAATTCCATTGATTTCTATAGTTCCAGTTGACTGCTCCAATAATGTAGCTAATATTCGCATAAACGTTGTTTTGCCAGCCCCATTTTCGCCCAGCAAACCATACATACCAATGGGAATATGCAAAGATATATCTTTTAAGGCACATTGTTTCCCATAATTTTTATTCAAGTGTTCAATTTTAATTTCCATAAAAAAACCTCCTTACGTTTTCTGTAAGGAGATTATTTCATATAAAAGTCAATTTTTAGAAAAGTTTCCGCTTATTTTTTAATCTTAATTGTAATAATAGCTCCATGCTCGGCGGTATTATCTAAGCATATATCGCCACCCAATTTTTCGCAAAGTATCTTACAAATTGATAATCCTATGCCAAAGTTCCCACCATTCGTAGAAGAACTGAAAAAGAAAGAAGTAGCAGATTTTAATTCTTCTGATGTAAATCCTACGCCATCATCCTGTATTGAGAAATACAGATATTCCTTTTTTTCTTCGATTGAAAATATAATTTTTTCATACGAAAAGCGGAGTGCGTTGTCAAAAACGTTTTCTAAAATTTTTAACAACATAGCTTTATCTGTTGTTATAGAAGTAGACTTTGAAAAATCCTGTATAATGAGTTTTTTACTTTGCTTTGTCGCTAAAATAGAAAATTCTCTTGTTATGTTGGTAATAAGTTCTTTCAAATTGTACTTCTCTTTTTTGATTTCAATATCTTCCATTTTTTGTATATCTTTCACACACTCTACATATCGTTTTAATCGTTCAACAGCTTCTGTCATATTTTTAATTGTTGTCTGTAAAATTTCACTTGTAAGAGTTTCTCTTTCGATTGCTTTTTCTAAATAATCAAGATAACCATTGATAACTGTAATCGGCGTTCTTAAATCATGTGAAACAGAAGCAGTCAGAGCTTTTCTTTCTTGTAGCATATCCCACATTTTACGATTGCTTATATAAATCTCATTCTTCATGTGTTCAAATGTATCACATAACTGTCCTAATTCATCATTAGAAGTATATGGTATCTGAAAATCTAAATCCTGCTGTGAAATGTGGTACATACCATTTTTCAGATGTTCAAGCGGTATCTGTAATTTCCATTTGTAATATAATTTTGCTACCATAAAAGAAGCGATTATAATATAGATGATAGGTAAAGCTATCATAAGAACAGTAACCCCCCAGTAATGCATTTTACTTTTTGAGGGAAGTTCTCCATGTGAATATATCTGCGGTGTAACAATCATTCCGCTTTCTGTTTCCGTATTATGTTCATTTATATTATCTGTTATATATCCAGTAATAATAATAGGTCTGGTATCAAGTATTTCTTGCTGGATATTTGAAAATTTCAATATTGTAACAATCGAAAGCACACTAACCAGACTAAGACAGAACACCGCTAATAATAAGAGAGATTTTTTTAATGACATTTTTTGAAAAGTTTCTTTTATTTTTCCCATTTATATCCAACTCCCCAAACCGTAATAATATATGCTTTATCCGTAAATTCACTAAATTTCAGTCTTATTTTTCGTATGTGTTCTTTAATAACAACACTATCTCCATTACCGTCAATCCCCCAGATACATTCGTAAATTTTTTCTCTATCAAAAACCTGTCCTGCATTTGAAGATAGTAATTGAATAATTTCAAATTCTTTATTTGACAATTCAATTTTGTTTCCTTTGATGTAAAGACTTCTGTCTGAATAATCAATAACAAGTTCTTCTGAAAATTTACTTTTCGTCTTATTATGACTTCTTTGTTCACGCCGTAAATGTGCAGAAATTCTTGCCAACAATTCATTTACGGAAAACGGCTTTGTAATGTAATCATCTCCACCAGCCATAAGTCCATTGATTTTATCCTGTTCTGATACTCTGGCAGTAAGAAAAATAATCGGACAAGAAATGAAATCACGAATAGATACACATAAGTCCAAACCATTCATTCCAGCCATATTGATATCTAATAAAATGATATCTGGCGAGCAGGCTAATTTATCCAAAGCTTCTTTTGCGCTACTGGCAACGTAAACAGCATATCCATCAAATTCGAGTTGTAATTTCAACATATCTAAAATGGATTGTTCATCATCTACAAGTAAGATTTTATATTTCTCTTTCAATATTTTTCACTCCTTATCAACAAGATAGAAACTTTATATCACGAAAAAGTCAACTTTTCGCCAATTTTTAATTTCCTCATTAAAATTAATTTTATTAAAAAAGATATGAAACAGATATTGAACTAAAAGCCTTTTCGACTGTTTTCCAAGTTCCATATGCCAACCTAATAGATAGTGAGACGATGTAAAAAAATTCAACTTTTTATCCAATATTTATTCTGTTTTGGGAGCATGGTCGATAATCCACAAAACTGCTCTTATTAGTCCTTTCTCCGATACTACTTCTTCCTCTCCCGCATTCAATACGATTCCATCAATGTTTTTCTTATGTTCAATTATACCAATTGAAACAAATAAAAGATATGTGAAAGATTATGAAATCAGAGCATTTGCACAGCTCTTTGATGTTAGTTATGATTATCTTATTGACTTAAAGCCAATGAACTATGACTTTATTTCACACGTTCATCGGCTCTACGTCTATGCGTCTGGCACTGTGATAACTGTTATTTGAAAACTTTTGACTTCAATCAAAGATTCCTGTTTGCATTTCGGGCAGTAGAGAGGATAATTTTTTAATATTGTATCTTCTCTAATTTTGTTTCTTGTCTTATTATTGCAAATAGCACAATATATCCATTCTGTAGATTAGCTCATATTCATGCCTGCCGATTATATCGCCTGTGGCTTTCTGCCGATTATCATAGTCCACTTGTGGTTAAAGCATATTCCTTCATCCGTTTGATATGGCTGTAAACCAGTTTTGCTTATGCCCTCTAAATCATCTACAAATAGACTTGTAATATCACGCCTAACGCCTATCGGTGTTTTTGTGAAATCCAACCATTCAGACAAATTCTTTGTCATTCTTGTACTATCATGCTTTTCCACAACGAGATGATTGTCTGAATATAACTTCAACATTTCTGCTTGGCTCAAATTTCGGATATGTGACGGTTCACGCAGCGTTTCTATTTTGTCCTGCGTTGTCCGTAAATTTTCCTCTGTGGCTTCCATATCAATAAAAACAAATTTGCCACCACTTTTTAGCACTCGTGCCAT
>NZ_CALGRE010000058.1 GCF_937958975.1 uncultured Eubacterium sp.
ATACTACATATGTGTTATCATATGGACCTTCCTTGGTATAACATTCTATATCGCTATAACCTGCTACATGTGTTCTCTGTTTCACGCTATTGATATCGTACATATTCCCTACATACTGTGCTAATACCTGAGAACGCTTCTGTTCATCTTCAATTAGAAATGCATTCATATAGTTTTTTATTACATCTGATATCTCAGGATATTTTTCATCTTCCAGCGGATTGTCTAACGTCTGTTTTTCAGAATTTTTTGAAGAATCTCCGGTAAAATGAATTATCAGAAATATAACTCCAGCCACTAATACTACAGCCAATAAAACTGCAATGATGATATCTATTCTCAATTTTGATTTCTTTTTTTCTTTTTTGTCCCTTTGTGCCGCCCTTGTCTGCTTATGTTCCTCTTCAACCTCTTTTAATAAATCTTCCAGCTCTGAACTGATTCGATTTTTTTTGTTTTCAGTGCTCACAATAGATACACTCCTTTATCTTTAAATTACATATTCAAACATATAGTAACAAAAAAACAGTAAAAATACAATTATTGTGTAATGTTATAATGCATCCGGCGGGAATCGAACCCACAGCTCTGCCTCCGGAGGGCGGCGTTTTATCCATTAAACTACGGATGCAATTTTTAACATTCCAATATATTTTACATTAGAAAACTATATTAAGCAACTAAAATCTTAAGGAAACTATAATTTTAATTTTATATTGATATTTATTCAGAAGATAGTTATTTAATATTCAATCTCATTAATATCTTTCCTGTAAATATAAACATGGTTCGATAATACATCAACAGGTTCGAGCTGTGTCTTGTTTACCTCATGTATCATCCGGTCTATATCCCCCTTATTCCAACTCACTCCGGGAATTAAAATAACCTCATGAACAGAGCTTGGAATAATATATATATCCTCTCCTTTCTTTTCAGCAAATTCACGAATTGCTCCCGGATATGTTATACATACAGCGCCATTCGTTTTTAGAGTATTTGTCATGACATACATATCCATATTCTCATTCAATTTTAACTTTTCTACTTCCTCTCGTATCATATCGCGGACCTCATGATAAGTATATTGACCATATTTTGTTTCTTCACTCACAATCTCTCCATCTTCACTCTGATTCATATTAACATCAGCTAACATGTCTTCTATCAGCATTTCCGAAACAATATCTTCCATACGCTTAATGACCGGTGGATATTTTTCCCATGTATTTTGAAATGCAATATCCCTTATCTCATGAAAACTCTTATTCCACTGTTCAATATGACTGTTATAAATCAAGGCTGTGGCCTGTCCTTCCTCGTGACAGGCTACCATAATATAAAATATAATTGCTAAATCTAAAAATTTTATATGAGGAACACTTTTTAACATCGTTTTATTCATCTCATAATTCACTAATCTATAATATATCTGTTCTTTTATTTTATCAAAATCGGATAAATCTTTTATACTTATGTTCGTCTTCAAAGTATCGAGACCAAGTAAATACACATCAAAAATTTCATTACATATATCTGCTATATCCTTTCCATGTTTATGCTCATTATAATACTCTCTCAAATATATCGTGGGTGTAGCCTTATCGCATTTTCTCATAATACTCACTGCACGCATTCTAACATTATTATTTTTCGTTACATTTCTAATAACCACTATCCCTTCATCTAATTTTTCCTGTACCAGTTTTTCAAGCCCTCTTTTTACTTCCTTTGTAAACTTTTCATAATTCATGGTGTATCCCCCTGTATTTGAATTATATTCAGTTACATAAAGTTTATATTCGATATGTTTTTAATTATATAACGTCTCTTATTTTTTTTCAACCAAAAAGTGGTGTCAGCATTTGCCAACACCACACTGTTTTTTATTTATTTCTAATTGCTTCTATCGGTTTTTTCGATGCAATCTTATAAACCGGTATAAAACTTGCAACTGCTGCAACACCGATACTTATTACTAACAGTAATAATATCTGTCTCGGACCGAAATTCAAAATCGTTATCAAAATTCCAGCCTCTTTTCTTATTACACTATTAATCAATGCTGTAACCATTCCCGTTGAAATCATTGCGAGTACAAAATTAATCATGGCAATAATAAAACTTTCCGAGAAGAAAATTTTAAATACATCACTGCTTCTGGCACCAATTGCCCTTAGGATTCCTATTTCCTGCTTCTTATAAGAAATACTTGTAGCAATAAAATTAGACAACATAATTGCTGCAAATAGCGCAAATCCTAACCCTACATATAGAAATACTTTTGCCAGAACCTTAAGCACTTCATCCACAGTATCTAATTCAAATGTAACAGAATTTTGCATTTGATATTTTACATTATCCTTTTTTGTGTAACAATATCTTACAAGCTTCTCAATATCCTCTTTTTTATCCGGCATAGAAGATACTGCAAAATTATAACTTCCACGTTTTTCAGCCCAACCCTGATGATACAGACTATCCGGTATTACATAAGGACTATGCTCCTCATTCGCCTTTATAACACCTACAATTTTCCAATTATTCTCAACCTTACTCTCCTCATTATACATTCCATATTCGAAATTAAAAGATGGGTCATTTTTCAAATACTCTAATAATTTCTTGCTGTCCACCTGACTATCACTGTTGTATATCTGACAGTCAGGAACAATAATCTCATTATCCGCTAATTTTTTCTTTTCTCCATTTACCCATGTGATTTTCGATGCATCGACATCAGACAGTTTTGTGATGGAATCTGCATAAAAATTATAAGAATTATTGCTTAAATCCATATAAAATCCGTCGATGGAAACTGATTTATCATTACTGTGCAACATCTTTTCCACATGACCTTCCCCGGTCATAGCAATGGTAGCTAAACTATATCTCTGTATTCCATCTAACTCTCTGCTCAAGGCAAACATCGCAAGCGTCTGAGCATTCGTTTTTCCCTTTGTACTTTCCCCAATACTTTTATATCTGTTAAAATCTACTTTTGTATCTATAATACCTGTCACAATATATTTATTTCCCTGTATTTCCAGGCTTTTACCTATCATATCTTTATAGTTACCGATTTTAACCAGATTTTTTCCATCCATATAACCCATTTTTTCATAGGTTTTATAGATATATTCACTGATAGCAATTTCATTTTTGCTGCCATCCGGCAATGCTCCCTCCAACAATTTATAACCGAAATCGTCCAGACTTTGTTTCGTGATATCCGAAAATCCCTGAAATTTTGTTGCATAAGCACAATATGACTCGTTTTCCGATAAGCTCTCAAGCAACGATTTACTTTCGTCCAGATTGCTCAATGCACTGCCCTCTTCATCCGGTACATACACTCCCTTAAATTGTCTTCCCGTATCCTTGCTTATTTTTTCTAAATCCTTATCTGTCAGTTTATGGCTCCATTCATCCCACCATCCAAATCCGTCCTCATCTACATAAACGGATTTAGAAACGGAAGCATACTGTATTTTAGAATCTGAGATAGAATTTGTACATGTCTTTATGTGATTATAATTTCCAAAAGTATCTGCTAAGGCAAACATCGCAAATGCTGCAAATGATAAAGCAATGGTTACCACCAGCCTAAACTTCTTATGTTTCAATCCGCTTGCACCGATTTTAAAGGAGTTTTTCATTGGAAGCTTTGACTTAATCAACTTAAATTCTCCATCTACATAATCGATATCCTGCTGATTCGTTTCCTTAAATCTTCCACTGCCCTTCTTAGCTGCTCTTATTTTTCCTTTGATACCTTTTGACACACTATCCATATACTCGTTAATGGCAATTCTGTCATCTTCTGTAAGATGATATCCCTCTGATATGATAAATCCATCTTCCTCAAATTGTATTCCTGCATCAAAATCTGAATCATCCTCCGATACTCTTTCAACATCTGAAATCACATTACCATCTGCAAGCTCTATAATTCTGTCACCATATATTTCGGCAAATTCCCTGTCATGAGAGACCACAATCACAAGCTTCTCTTTTGATAATTTCTTCAATGTATCAAATACCTGTTTTCCCGTATTCGAATCGAGAGCCCCTGTCGGTTCATCCGCCATAATAATCTGTGGCTTCTTTACCAAAGCTCTGGCGATAGCAACTCTTTGTTTCTGACCACCGGATAACTCATTTGGTTTTCTATCTCCGAAACCATCTAAATCCACTTCTCTTAATATTTTACTGATTTCCTCATCCGATGCTTTGCGCCCCTGTAATTCAATTGCAAGAGCAATATTGGCGCCAACACTAAATTCTTCCAATACATTGTATTCCTGAAAAATAAATCCTACATATGTATTTCTGTAAGAATCAAAATGACTTTGTTTAAAATCTTTAGATGAAACACCTTTTATAATAATCTCTCCATCATCATATTTGTCTAAGCCACCTAAGAGATTTAAAAGCGTTGATTTTCCACTTCCTGACTTTCCCAAAAGGAATATCATTCCTTTTTCCGGAAACTTTAGGGATATACCTTTTAAGGCTTCCACTGTAACGCCTTTTTTTGTTTTATAACTCTTTCTTAAACTTCTTGTCTCTAACATTTTCCTATACCACTCTTTCGATTGTATTATTCGCGAATTAATTGTACTATCTCAATTAGTACAATTGTATTATAGTTAGACTGGTACAATATGTCAAGCAATTTTTTTATTACCAAAAAATAATCACCGAAAGCGGTATCACAATCACAGAAAAACCTGCTTGCTGAAAAATACGCAAACAGGTTTTTTATTTTACTGTGTTTTTACGATTGTTGTTCCCCAATCATAGTCTACCTCTTTATAAGAAGGCTGAACTTTTGAAAGAATATTTTGATATAAGTAATCATGCGAATCTTTATTCGTCATTTTTCTGTTCTGATAAAGCACATCTGCTACATCATAGATTGTTGTAGCGTTTATGGCAGTATAGCTCACACTTCCATCTTTCATCTTTGCATACGCCCTGACCATCATCTTTTCACCATAAAAATCTGCCGGTACATTACCAAATGTCATTGTCATGGCATAACTTGAGGCATCCGGATTGTCACCAAAGGTAAAATTATCCAACCGCCCGATTTCTATAGTACCTTTATGATTTGTGACATATTTACTCTGACTGTCTATGGTCATCTCATTCTCTGTCGCATATTTTCCAAGACCATATACGAGTCCAACCTCTGAAACTTCATCATTCGGGTCATATACTGAATAGACAGTTCTAAATCCGCCAAGCGTTGTACTAATCTGATGACCATTCATTTCAATATACATTTCTTTTGAGACAGACGGTTCCGTCGTAGTTTCTTCATGTTTTGTAACTGTAAAATCTGCGACATTGACTGCTCCCGCCTCTGCTGTAAGCGAAATCTTATATTCTCCCCTTGCCGGGAAAGCTATTTCTGCTGTATGTTCAACAAAATTTTCCCAACCACTGCTTTCCTGCACCGGTATCGTCGCTGTTGTCTGATTGTTCAGCTTTATAAGCATATTTTTTGCATTCCACTGTGCATCACCTGCTGCAAGTTTCAACTTGAATGTATAAGTTCCTTTTTCCTGAACTCTTATATAATAATCAAGTGTTGAACCGTCCTTTAGGTTTCCGGCATATTTTGTTCCCCCTGTGTTCATTGTAATGTTGCTGCTCTTTGATACATAAGCATCTACGGCAACCGTTCCCGGAACATCTGTAATTGTCGGGTCTTTTACCCCTGTTCCGGTAGATACTGTATCTTTAATTACTTTCAACAGGGAATTGCTTCCAAAAGAATCCTGTCCTAATTCCCATATCATGATACCGCCATAGGACTTACTGAGTTCTGCCTTTTCTTTAATAGTATTCTCACCGTTATAATACACAGTCTTTCCGTTCACCGTCGCTGTATCAGACCATCTGTTATTTACATTCGCACTTAAAATCTCTGCATAAGTAAATGCATCACTGTATCCCCCTGGTCCATATCCATAAAACGGTACACCAATGACTAAGCGGTCATCACCAATTCCCTTGCTCCTGTAATGAGAAAGCTGATTATTTACAAAATTCATGGATGCAACCGGACCGTTTCCCGCATTTTCATCATAGGTCATCAGATTAATAAAATCAAAATAATTATATGTACTATTCTGAATAGAACCTGTAAACCATGAAGACACTGCCATAGTCAGAAGTTTATTCTGCGCCTTTAATCTTCCTGATAACTCACTGATAAACGAATCAAAATTACTCCATGTATTTGCATCAGAAACTTCAATATCAATATCTACACCATCCAAATTATTTTGGGTTACATAATTCATAATCTGATTTACGATACTTGTCCTTTTTGCAGTGGTACCAAATGGATTATCACTGGTGTTAAATCCTCCACCGCCACCAATAGCAATCAAAGCCTTAACATCATTCTGATGACACTTATTTACAATATTCTGTGTTGTTCCTGCATCAAATCCCGATGTTAATGTGCCATTTGCATAAGTCATAAAAGACAATACACAATGCGTTAATGCTGAAAAATCGATACTATTGATTGTTCCTGAACGATAAGACGGTAAATATCCTACAACTCTATTCGCCGAAGTGGTAATGTTTTCCTGTGGCAGTGTGGCTATTTCCTCAGGCTGTGTAGTCTGCTCTGTCGTAAAATCATCTACCTTTTGTGCTGTAAAATCTGCTACATTACATGAGCCGCCATCTGCTACGATAGATAATTTATGTTGCCCTGCGGAAGTAATGTTAATTGTAACAGTATGGTCTATAAATATTTCCCAATCTGTACTTCCCTGCACCGGTACTGTTGCTACTGTCCGGTCATCAAGTTTTATCAACATATTTTTTGCATTCCACTGTGTATTACCTGCTGCAAACTTGAAATTTAATTGATAACTTCCTGACTCCGCTGCATTAATTGTATAATCCAGATACGAATTACTATTCAAGTTTCCTGCGTAAAGTATATCTCCCGTCTTGTTAAATGTAATTCCGTCTGACTTTGATGTATATGCTCCTACAGATACTGTTCCCGGAATCTGATTCGTCACTGCCGGCGGTTCTGTACTGCCGCCAAGTCTTTTCGCCAATTGGTCATAATATAACGACTGCGGAGATAATGTACTGCCGGTCCCGATACCCTCTTTATAATCTTCCGGTGCAGTATTTACGGTTCCATATTGAGAACTCATTGTTGTCGGTGTTGTCTTAACTGCCGTCGCAGCTCCCTGTGTTCCGATAATATAACCATATCCGTACTGACGGGAATCAATAATATAATTATTTCCTGATTTATAACGGTTTCCCTTTGTATTCCAGAAAACAGTCTGTGTTGAAGTATATCCGTGTCTGTTTCCGGCAGTTCCTCCATATGGTCTGACATTTGACTCTACAAAATCACCGTTTAATTCTTCATTATCAATCAAATTTGACATACTCAAATACATATGGAAATCACTGCCATACTTTGGGTCTGTCGATGTGTAATGATAAATTACATTCCCATTTGCATAAGAATACTTAAACGAAAAACTATGTCTTGCACTTGTGGATGAACAGTCTTTAATCAATGTTTCCTGTCCGCATATATTCATACCATATCCGTTTCCACCGCCACCTTCATACTGTGGATGGCTAAAATCACAACTGTCTACTGTTAAGTTTCTTGTCTTATTAATGTCAAGACCGTTCGAACTCATATGAACCCGACTAGCGTTTCCCGCCTGATATGTCGCTATGTTTTTTGCAAAACAGTTTATATTCAATGAAAACTTAATTAGAAATGCATTATTTGTATTATAAGCTCCGGTTCCACTTGTCTTATAATCCTCTTCTCCCCATCCGTTAGAATTACTGTTTGACTTATTTCCAATTGAAAAATCACTTAATCCCACATTCGACTGCTTTGGACTTACCTTATAAATTCTGGCATTATCTCTCGTCTTCATATAATATCTTGTAGGGATATCAATTTCGACAGTCTTTGCCGATATATTAACCGATGTAATCTGTCTGTAGAATGTCACACCCATTGTAGATGCATTGACACTTTCTGACCAGAACCCGGACATTCCATGTTCATTAATCCACGCTGAAGTTCTGTTGCTTCTGATAATGACCCAGTCGCCTTTTTTGAAATTGCTCACATCATTGACATGAATCGTTGTTGTCGGCGCCTCCGGAACATCCTGTGTTAAGTAATAGGTTTTTCCATCATCCGCACTATCCCATGTCGCACCGTTTGGAGATACATTAATGACCTGACAATATCTCATATTTTCAGCATAACATCGGATAAAGGTCTTTCCAACTCCGGCTCCCTTAAAGAGAATATTGCTTCCTTTAATTCTGAGAGCTGCTGAATATTCATTAGATGAAGGCTTTACTTTGAATGTTCCTTCCGGAAGATAAACAGTGCCTCCGCCTGCTGCCTCAACGGCATTAATTGCGCTCTGAATCGCGCTTGTAGAATCATTGGTACCGGTTGCGTCTGCGCCGTAATCAACTACATTGGCATACTTACCCGACATCTCTGTGGGCAAATCTTTTTCTCCTTTTTCATAACCGGCATATGAAAAATCATGTAAAAACTGCCCACTACTATTTGTGTATCCCGACTCCCAATTTTCAGGATATAATGCACTACGCCATGTAGCGGCAGCCTGTGTCTGTGTTCCCGACAAGCCTGATGGTAATATTGATACTATCATCAAACATGTCAATAGAACTGATAATAACTTCTTAAACATAGAAGACCCCCTTAAAAAATATTGTTTTATATTTTTTAATCCAAGCCCTTTCAAAGTTAATATTACATTATTTTTCCATATAGTCAATACAGTTTTTATACAAAAGTGACAAAAAACATTTTTATTTTTTTAATGTTTTATGCATATATTACAAATAAAAAAGAGAGAATTTTTTACATCCTCTCTTCTAAACATTTTTATGTTATTCTTTTATTTCCTGAATAATTCGGCTTGTTCCCAGCCTTTCTGCGCCAAGTTCAATAAACTTTGCAGCCTCTTTTACTGAGCCTATACCACCTGCTGCTTTAATTTTAGTATTGTTTGAAATGTTTTTAACAAGTGTTTTAACATCCTCAAAAGTTGCACCGCCAACAGAAAATCCTGTAGATGTTTTAATATAATCTGCTTTAGACATGGAAACAACTTCAGACATTCTGACTTTCTCATCCTCTGTCAAAAGACATGTCTCAACGATTACTTTGAGCAGCCTGCCGTGACATGCATCCTTCACTTTATTGATTTCACTAAACACAGCATCATAATTGCCTTCCTTTACCCAGCCTAAATTGATAACCATATCTATCTCTGACGCACCGTTTTCTACTGCCTCCGCTGCCTCAGCACACTTTATGGCAGTCGTATTGTAACCGTTTGGAAATCCAATAACAGTACATATGGGAAGTTTTCCCTCCACATATTCTGCTGCCCTCTTTACAAAAGATGGCGGAATACAGACAGATGCGGTTTTATATTGCATTCCCTCATCACATAATTTCTGAATCTGCTGCCATGTTGCACCCGGATTTAACTGTGTATGGTCTACTCTTTCTAATATTTCTTTTATCTCCATAATTAACTATTCTGCTTTCTTATATTTGCTCTCTTTCTAAGCGTCGGGTCAAGTATCTTCTTTCTGATTCTCAAGCTCTCCGGTGTAATCTCTAACAATTCATCGGTATCGATATATTCCAATGCCTGTTCCAGGCTTAATTCTCTCTTTGGAACCAATCGTAAAGCTTCGTCTGAGCTTGATGTTCTCGTATTTGAGAGATGTTTTGTCTTGCAGACATTAACTTCAATATCTTCCGCTCTTCCTGTCTGACCTACAATCATTCCTGAATAAACCTTCTCTCCCGGTCCAATAAATAAGGTTCCTCTCTCCTGCGCATTGTAGAGACCATAGGTAATTGCTTCTCCTGCCTCAAAAGCAATTAGAGAGCCCTGTTTTCTGTACTGAATTTCTCCCTTAAAAGGACCGTAATCATCAAATACAGTGTTGATAATTCCATTTCCCTTAGTGTCTGTAAGGAACTGACCCCGATACCCAATCAGTCCACGGGAAGGAATAGAAAACTCAAGTCTTGTATAACCATCTCCCGTTGGAGCCATTCCCTGCAACTCACCTTTTCTGTTACTTAATTTTTCGATAATTGCCCCTGAAAATTCATCCGGCACATCAATATAACAAAGTTCCATAGGCTCTAATTTCTTACCGCGTTCGTCTTCCTTGTAAATAACCTCAGCCTTACTTACAGCAAACTCATAACCTTCACGTCTCATATTTTCAATCAATACAGATAAGTGAAGTTCACCACGACCGGATACTTTAAATGCATTCATATCCCCGGTCTCTTCTACTCTAAGTGATACATCTGTATTTAACTCTCTCATCAATCTGTCTCTGATATGACGCGATGTCACAAACTTTCCTTCCTGACCTGCCAAAGGACTATCATTTACCATAAAATTCATAGATATTGTCGGGTCAGAAATTTTCTGGAACGGAATTGGCTTCGGATTTTCCACAGAACATATCGTATCTCCGATACTGATATCCGCAATACCTGAAATAGCCACAATAGCTCCCACTGTAGCCTCTGTCACTTCTTTCTTATCCAATCCTTCAAATTCATAAAGCTTGCTAATTTTTACCCTCTTTGTATTTTCCGGGTCATGATAGTTTACCAGGGTTACATCCTGATTTACTTTAATCGTTCCATTATCTACCTTGCCAACACCGATACGGCCAACATATTCATTATAATCGATTGTACTGATAAGTACCTGTGTATCCTCATCCGGATTGCCCTCGGGAGCCGGAATATAATCTATTATTGTCTCAAATAATGGTTTCATATCCACATCTTCATCATCCATGTCAAGTTTTGCAAACCCCTGTTTTGCAGATGCAAAAACAAAAGGACATTCCAACTGTTCTTCGTTTGCATCTAATTCAATAAATAATTCAAGGACTTCATCTATCACAGCATCCGGTCTTGCTTCCGGTCTGTCAATCTTATTGATGCAGACAATTACAGGAAGGCTCAACTCTAATGCTTTCTTTAACACAAATCTTGTCTGAGGCATAGCACCTTCAAATGCATCCACTACGAGAATTACACCGTTTACCATTTTCAATACACGTTCAACTTCTCCGCCAAAATCGGCATGTCCCGGAGTATCGATAATATTAATCTTTGTATCTTTATAAGTAACTGCCGTGTTCTTAGATAAGATAGTAATTCCTCTCTCCCGCTCCAAATCATTGGAATCCATAACACGTTCTGCCACTTCCTGATTTTCTCTAAAAACACCACTCTGTTTTAAAAGTTCGTCAACCAATGTTGTTTTTCCATGGTCGACATGGGCAATAATGGCAATATTTCTAACATCTTCTCTTATCATGATATCTCTATATCTCCTTTGGTTATTACAAATTCATCCTTACGCATTGTATCACAATATAATTTTTTTTCAATATCTACTTATTTATAATAGGTTCTCCGTAATCAATTTCTGTCACGTCACTCCACACCGCCTGATTACTTGTCACATCTACTATATTGTTTTTAAAATTAGCAAAATCTTCCTTTTTCATTTCTATAGAAAGTTTTACACCTGCACCATACTCTTCCTGTGCCTTTATGTTGAACTGTCCCATAATATACTTTATTTTTCCAATGCTGTTATAATCCGTCTCCACTGTAAACGCTACACCCGAACACACCCGCATTACCTGTGCATTTTTTAACCCCTCTTTTGATGACAAACCATACGCTCTGACAAGTCCGCCTGTGCCAAGCAGCGTTCCTCCAAAATATCTGGTTACAACAATTAATGTATTATGAATGTTTCCATTTATTAACACCTCTAAAATGGGTTTCCCTGCAGTTCCCTGCGGCTCCCCGTCATCACTGAATCTCTGGATTTCGTTGTTTCTTCCTATTACAAAAGCAAAACAATTATGTCTCGCATCCCAATACTGTTTTTTTATTAATTCAATATTAAAAAGAGCTTCCTCCTCAGTCTCCACAGGAATAACATGTGCTATAAACCTAGACTTTTTTTCTACAATCTCACCCTCGCCGCTTTTGCTCACAATAAAAAATTCATTCATATGTATTCACCTCTCCAATACTATAACACAATTATAATATGGAATGAAGAATGAACTTTTCATAGGGCGACATTTTTCCCCTTTATTAAATCATATCCTTTTGCTATAATAATTGTAATCATTTTTCGAAGAATAGGAGATTATATAATGAATTTCGGATATAAGGAGACGATGACCAAACAAAAAGACTTAGTTTCCGTACAAAAAAAAGTAATGTCTAAGTCTCTTGTTTCAGTTTTGAAAATATTTCTATATATAATGTTACTTCTTATTTTAACAATTGGCTTTCTGCTGCTCGGTATTGTACACGGAATTATCAAAAGCGCACCTTCCATAGATGACGTATCGATTGTTCCTTCCTCTTACTCGACAACAGTATTTGATGCCAATAATAAGGAGATTGCCAAACTTATTACCAGTGGTTCTAACCGTATAAAAGTTTCACTGGACCAGGTTCCAACACATCTCAGATGGGCATTTGTCGACACCGAAGACGCCAGATTCTATGACCATAACGGTATCGATATTCAGGGTATTGGACGAGCTGCCTTTATTGCAGCCACTACATTACATGCATCAGAGGGAGCCAGCACAATAACACAGCAGGTATTAAAAAATAATGTATTTACAGACTGGACGTCTGAAAATTCATTTATGTCTTCTCTTAAGAGAAAAATTCAGGAACAATATCTGGCAGTGCAGTTAGAGAAAGTAACTTCAAAAGAAACAATTTTAGAGACATACCTAAACACCATTAATCTGGGAGCAAACACCTTAGGGGTACAGGCAGCATCTCTGAGATACTTTAACAAGGACGTGAGTAAAATTACAATTTCCGAAGCCGGAGTTATCGCAGCAATCACTTCCAGCCCTGAGGTATACAACCCTATCACGAATCCGGAAAAGAATGCCAAGAAACGCGAAAAGGTTTTAAGCAATATGCGCGATGCAAATCATATCACACAAAAGGAATATGATGAAGCTATGGCTGATGATGTGTATGCCCGCATTCAGAAAGTAAACAATAAATTAGAAAAGAAAAATGATAAAGTTTATTCTTACTTTGTGGACGAAGTTGTCAAACAGGTAATGGATGATTTACAAAAAACAAAGGGATACACTTATAATCAGGCTTATAATGCTGTATACAGCGGCGGCTTAAAAATTTATACAACACAGGACTCTCAAATCCAGAAAATTTGTGATAATGAATTATCCAACGAAGAAAATTATCCTTATCCTATCAGTTATTCCATCAATTGGGCATGGTCAGTACAAAATCCCGATGGAACGGTAGATAATTTTGATGAGAGTGATATATTGAATTATCACAAAAATTCTCTTGGAGAATCAAAGTTTAAACTAATTTTTTCTTCCAAAGATATTGCAAAACAGTGTGTCAAAGATTATAAAAAACACCTTAAGAAAAAATATTATAAAAAAGGGTTAAAAGAGGAAGACGGATATACCCAATACGAGACTCTCTACTATAATCCACAGCCACAAGCTTCATTTACGGTAATGGACCAGACTACAGGATATGTAAAAGCGATTGTTGGTGGGCGCGGTAAGAAAAATGTTAGTTTGTCTTTAAACAGAGCAACAAACTCTAAAAGACAGCCGGG
This sequence comes from uncultured Eubacterium sp., assembly GCF_937958975.1. GTDB lineage: Bacteria > Bacillota > Clostridia > Lachnospirales > Lachnospiraceae > Eubacterium_G. Next base: position 13,779 of record NZ_CALGRE010000058.1, read on the forward strand.
TTCTACATTTAAAGTTTTATCCACATATGCACCTGCTATTGACACAATGGGATATACTCTGACTACTACTATTGTTGATGAACCATATAGTTATAGCAGCGGCCGACCTGTTGAAAACTGGAATCATACCTATAAAGGTACCGTAACCGTAAAACAGGCAATTGCCCAATCAATGAATGTATGCGCAGTAAAAACTCTTACTGCCATTACACCTCAGCTTGGTTATGACTATCTGTTAAATTTTGGTATTACTACATTGGTAGATAACCGTGTGGAAAAAGACGGTTCCATTTCTTCGGATATTAATCAGCCTCTTGCGTTAGGCGGCATTACCGACGGTGTAACAAATCTGGAAATGACCGCGGCTTATGCATCGATTGCAAATACCGGAAAATATACAAAACCTGTATTTTACTCGCAGGTTATCGACAGTAACGGACGTATCATTTTAGATAATACAACACCAAATACCAAAACTATTTTAAAGGATTCCACAGCTTATCTTTTGACACAGGCTATGATAAGTGTCGTAAAAGAGGGAACCGGTACTCCTTGTCAGCTTGCAAATGGTATGCCGTCAGCCGGAAAGACCGGTACGACTTCCAGCGCCTACGATTTATGGTTCTGCGGTTATACTCCATACCTTACAGCCTCAATCTGGACCGGGTATGATGAGAACACCGCTCTGACGGGAAGCCAGAATTATCATGAAAAAATTTGGGCAAAAGTAATGAACCAGATAAATGAAGTTAAAAAATATAAAGCCAAAGATTTTGCTACCGGAGAGAGTGTCAAGAAATATACAATTTGTGATTCCTCAGGAAAGGTTGCAATTAAGGGTGTTTGTCCAAAGACACACAAAGAATATTTTGTCAAAGGCAGTGAACCTGATAAATGCAGCTGGCATTCCGCTTATAATAACAATTATGATACTAAGGAAGATAGCACAACAAAAGCTGGAAATGCCGAAACAGAAAAAGAAACCGACAAAGATACTTTTTCTAAAAAGAAATCACCAAAAGATAAGGAAGATGGAGATGATAATGGTTCACCGGCCACAGCTAAACCGGAAGAAGATTAATTAATTTAGAAAATACAAGAAACAGCCGACATTATTTTGTCGACTGTTTTTTGTATGCGGCTATTGCCGCTGTTTTTGATTATTTTAAAGTTTATAATTAAACAATTCCCTGAGCTGTCATAGCTTCAGCAACTTTTTCAAATCCGGCAATGTTAGCACCTACAACGTAGTCGCCTTCAAAACCATATCTCTTAGCTGCATCGTCAATATTATGATAAATATTTACCATGATATTCTTTAATTTAGCGTCAACTTCTTCGAATGTCCATGAAAGTCTCTCTGAATTCTGTGACATTTCAAGAGCTGATGTGGCAACACCACCTGCATTTGCAGCCTTACCACCGACAAACCATACACCGTTTTCCTGTAAATACTTTGTAGCATCAATTGTTGTAGGCATGTTTGCTCCCTCGCAGACACATTTACATCCGTTTGCCACTAACTGTTTTGCATCATCGAGATGTAATTCATTCTGTGTAGCACATGGAAGAGCGATATCACACTTAACCTGCCATACTCCACGACCCTCATGATATTCAGCTGATGGTCTTGCAGCAGCATACTCTGTAAGTCTTGCTCTCTTAACTTCCTTAACTTCTTTCAAAAGTTCTACATCGATTCCTTCTGAATCATAAATCCAACCTGTTGAATCGGAGCATGTCACACACTTAGCACCCATCTGATGTGCTTTCTGAATAGCATAGATAGCAACATTACCAGCACCTGATACAACTACTGTCTTGCCTTCCATAGATTCACCATGGCACTTAATTAATTCTTCTGTTAAATAAAGTAATCCATAGCCTGTAGCTTCTGTTCTTGCTAAAGAACCACCGTATGTAAGTCCTTTACCTGTAAGAACCCCTTCGTATACGCCACGGATTCTCTTGTACTGACCGAACATATAACCGATTTCTCTGGCACCTGTTCCGATATCACCGGCAGGAACGTCTGTATCAGCCCCAATATATTTGCAAAGCTCTGTCATAAAGCTCTGGCAGAATGCCATAACTTCTCTGTCTGATTTTCCCTTAGGGTCGAAATCAGAACCACCTTTACCACCACCAATTGGAAGTCCTGTTAAAGAATTTTTGAAAATCTGCTCAAATCCAAGGAATTTAATAATACCAAGGTTAACTGATGGATGAAGTCTTAAACCACCCTTGTAAGGTCCGATTGCTGAATTAAACTGTACTCTGTAACCTGTGTTAACCTGTACCTGACCCTTGTCATCCACCCAAGGAACTCTGAACTTGAACTGTCTTTCCGGCTCGCAGATTCTTTCAAGTAAAGCTTCCTTTTTAAATTTTTCCTCGTTCTTTTCAATTACAGGTCTAAGTGACTCTAACACTTCATCAACTGCCTGTAAAAATTCTGGCTCGCTGGCATTTTTTTCATGAACCTTTGCCAACACCTCGTCTACATATGACATTCTGTAGTCCTCCTTCTTAAATATAATTTTACTTAATCTCATGTGCCGCGTATAATCATATACGCCTCTCTAATTAACGTCTCATCTTAGACGCCTAAGCCTCTCATACATAAGACTAACCTACATATTTTTCAATGCTCTAAAATTGCAGCACATTCAATTAAAATTATATTATAAAAGATTAATTTTATCAAGCATTTGTGTTTTTTAACTTAATTAAATAAGGCATTTTGTGTTTTTTCTTTAATAAATTAAGTTCTCATGAAATTTTGTAAATTTTGGCATTCTATTTTTTATATTTATGCATATTTTTTGCATTTTATTGCATTTTTGATTTAAAAATTAAAGATGCTAAATATCCAAAAATCAGTGCTCCTGAAATTCCAACTGCACTGGAGGTAAAACCACCTTTAAACAGTCCCAACACTCCGCCTTCTTCTATTGCCTTCATCATACCCTTCCATAAATTATTTCCAAAACCAAGAAGCGGAACGGTAGCCCCACATCCTGCCCAGTCTGAAAACGGCTGATATAGTCCTATTGCACCAAGGACGACGCCGAGACATACCAGACCAACCATAATTCTTCCAGGTGTCAATTTTGTTTTATCAATAAAAATCTGAACGATTGCACATATCACACCGCCGACCAAAAAACTTTTTATAAAAATCATATTTCCCCTCTTTTCTTAACTATACCTCTATCTGCACGCAATGTGCAATTCCCGGAACACTGTTTCCCTCGTTAAAACTTACCGGTGACATCAGCGCTCCTGTTGGAATAAATAATATTCTCTTAAATGCTTTTTTCTTTAACTGTTTAAATACATAGCCCGTCAGAACAGTTGCCGCACATCCGCATCCACTTCCACCTGCATGGGTATCCTGCGTGCTTGCATCAAACATCTCTATTCCACAATCCATATGAACTTTTGATATATCATATCCCTTTTCTTTTAATAAATCAAAAAGAATTGTTTTACCTACAATTCCCAAATCGCCTGTTATAATTTTATCATAATCATTTGGTGAAGAATTAAAATCTTTAAAATGCTGATAAATCACATCTGCCGCCGCCGGCGCCATACACGCCCCCATATTCTGAGCATCTTTCACACCATAATCTACAATTTTGCCCGTTGTTATTCCTGTAATTTTTGCAAATCCTTTGCCCATTCCTACAATCACTGCGCCACACCCTGTTACTGTCCATGTAGCTGCATAAGGTCGCTGATTACCATAAGCTAAAGGAAATCGGAATTGTCTCTCCGCACTGGCAAAATGACTTGATGCTATAGCAATAACATTTTCTGCGTTTCCTGCCTCTACGGTCATTGCCGCGATACTTAAAGCTTCTCCTATCGTGGAGCATGCGCCATACAAACCAAAAAACGGAATTTCAAACTCTAAAATTCCAAACGTAGTAGCGATTAACTGCCCTAATAAATCTCCCGCAAAAATATATCTAATATCTTCTTTATTAAGATTTGATTTAAATAAAACTTTCTGAATTGCCTCTTTTTGTAATAAACTCTCAGCTTCCTCCCATGTATCCATTCCCAACATCGGATCCTGCTCCACTACATCAAATAGTTTTCCAAGAGGTCCCTCTCCTTCTTTTTGCCCGACTATCGATGCTCCCTCAATGATATTTGGAGGATTATCGAACACTACGCTTTGTCTTCCTAACATTCTCCCCATGACAAAATCACCTCATTTCTATTTTTTCACTATTTAATATTTCCTCTTTATTCATAAATATTCATTTTCCCTTGCCTAAAGCAACGATTTTATATAAAATAGAAAAGAACTAAAAAAATATACAAAGGGAGAATTTATATGACAACATCAGAAATTGGAATACTTATTTCCATTATTGCCTATATGGCATTAGTCATTGGCATAGGTATTTATTATGCCAGAAAAAACAACAGCACAGGAGATTTCTACCTGGGTGGAAGAAAACTTGGACCTTTCGTTACTGCCATGAGTGCGGAAGCATCCGATATGAGCAGCTACCTGCTTATGGGACTTCCGGGCTTAGCATATCTCACCGGTGTGTGCGATGTCTTCTGGACAATTGTGGGACTTGCTGCCGGTACATATGTAAACTGGTTAATCGTAGCAAAAAGATTAAGAACATATTCTGTTATCTGCGGTGACGCTATTACAATACCTGATTTTTTTGCAAACAGATATCGTGATAAAAAAGTTTTAAAATGCGTTTCCGCATTAATCATTATTATTTTCTTCGTTCCTTATACCGCTTCAGGATTTGCCGCATGTGGTAAACTTTTCAACTCGCTATTTGGAATTAATTATATGACGGCAATGATTATCAGCGCTATCGTTATCATTGCATATACCACTCTCGGAGGCTTCCTTGCCGCAAGTACAAGCGACTTTATTCAGAGTATTATTATGTCAATTGCATTAATTATTGTAATTGTATTTGGAATCTCTTCTGTAGGCGGTATCGATGCGGTTATTTCCAATGTGAAAGATTTACCTGGCTTTTTAGATTTAAATGCATCATATAATGCCGAAACCGGAACTTCTTCCCCATATGGAATTATCACAATAATTTCCACACTTGCATGGGGACTTGGATATTTTGGTATGCCGCATATTTTATTAAGATTCATGGCTATCGAAGACAGCAATAAACTGAAGCTTTCCAGAAGAATTGCCAGTATATGGGTTGCAATTGCCATGATGATTGCACTTGCAATCGGTGTTATAGGATTTAGTATGTCTAATGCAGGAGTCATTCCACATCTTGCAGATTCTGAGACAATTATTGTACAGATTGCACGCGCGCTAAGTGAAAACGGTCTCTTCTTTGCTATTATAGCCGGCATTATTTTATCCGGTATTTTAGCATCCACCATGTCAACATCCGACTCACAGTTACTTGCTGCCTCTTCCAGCGTTACAGAAAACCTGATGGACGGTGTCTTCGGTATCAAATTATCTGAAAGAGCAAAAGTAATTGTTGCCAGATGTTCTGTAATCGTTATTGCTATTATCGGAGTATTCCTTGCTTCTGACCCAAATAGCAACGTATTTACGATTGTCTCATTTGCATGGGCCGGTTTTGGTGCAACATTTGGTCCAGTAATGTTATTTGCTTTATTCTGGAAACGTTCCAATAAATACGGAGCTATTTCAGCTATCATAATCGGCGGAATTATGGTATTTGTTTGGAAGTTTATCGTACGACCATTGGGTGGTATATGGGATATTTATGAACTTCTTCCGGCTTTCATTGTTGCCTCAATCTTTATGATTGTTGTCAGCCTGCTTACGAAAGCTCCGGAACAGGAAATATTAGACGAGTTTGATTCCATAAAAAATGCAAAAATGTAAATTATATAATAATAGCCGGACTTTTAAAAGTCCGGCTATTATTTTGAATCACCCTTATATTCCTGCAATATCATTAATTAAGCTTTTCATTTCACTTTTTGAATTGACAGCCCTTGCAGCCTCTATAACCTGTTTCTTTTCATTATCAGGCATAGCTGAAAAGTTCTTCATGGCATTTTCATTCATTGCCAGTCCAAATCCTAATCCCATAGGCATTTCTTCGTTGTCTTTATTTTTACCATTCATAACCTGTACCTCCAATTAAAGTATTCCCGTAGCTTTTAATATCATATAAATGATTCCGACTACCCAGCTGGAAAAGATACCATAAAGAATAACTGGTCCTGCAATTGTAAATATTTTTGCACCTACACCAAAAATCTGTCCTTCCGCTTTAAATTCTATTGCAGGAGCAACAACTCCATTGGCAAAACCTGTAATTGGAACCAGACATCCCGCTCCGCCAACTTTTGCTATTTTCGGATAAATGTTTAAACCTGTTAAAATAACACTCTCTAAAATCAGCACAAGAGTTGTCCAACTTGCGGCATCCTCTTTCCCCATACCAAAATACATAAAAATTGCCATCCAAACCTGTCCCATAAGACATATGAGTCCGCCAATCCAAAATGCATTAAACATATCCTTGGCAAGACTATTATTCGGCGTAATCCGTTCTACATACTCATTATATTGCTGTTTTTTCTCTTCGCTTTCCATTACCTTCCCCCCTATGTTTATCTATTTTTTAACCCATCCGTTTGTAAACTGAATAATTGCTGCCAACACTTTGCCGATTGCAACCGATAAAATCACAAAGCTCATTCCCACTTTTAATTTTGTTCTTCTGGCAAAAATTGCTGTAGCGTTCAAAGCCTCTGCAAGGGATATTGCCAGACATCCTACAAAAATCCCCTGTGCCAGTCCCATTAACGGCTGGAATATATTTGTAATCCCCATTGGAATATGAAATTGAATGGAAAAAATCCAAAATATATTCCACCATACTCCTCCAACAATAACTGCTGTTTCATATTTTTGTATATGACTTCCTGTATGGGTTTTTCCTGCCATTCTGGTAATTACTCCGGTGGACGATATCAAAGCAAAAACACCGGCAGATATAATTGCTCCACCGCCTAATGCAGTCAGTCCTAAAACAATATATTTCCATATCATCATTTTACATCCAACTTTCCATCCTGTCTGTTATGACCATCAATTAAGGTCTGATTAATATCCATCTCATATTTACGCATTTCCACCTCAATTGGAGTTGGGTCTTTGGATAATTTTTTTGCCCCAAAATGATTATAGAATACTAAGATTCCCACTCCTAACCCAATAGAATAGCACAATTCCATAATCGATTTTCCAGTATTTTTGTCACCGGTGAGTAATTTACATACCTTTTCAAACATCGATTCCACAGAAATATCATTATTAAAAGACATAATGGAAAATCCTGCACCAAAGAATAAAATCAAACATATTAAAATCACCTTTATAACTTCAAAATGGTTCTTTTTTATATTTGCCCTTTTAAACTCTATAACGCAATCCGTTTCTCCGACACTTTGTACGTCGACATTTTGAAATGTATCGTCCACAATCTCAAATATTTTCATAATAGAAACAATGTAACGTTTTTTTCCATTGGAATCATCACTCAAAAGCTTAATCGGTTTTAATCGGTTCACAACTGTTTTGTTTTTACATTCTAATGTTGCGACATCACCGATTGTCACATCTTTTCCTGTAATTTCAGCTGATTGCTCTAATTTAATATATAACGTATCACTCATAATCCACCTAAATCATAACTGCTGCTTCCAGCTTTTCCGTTTCTTTTGCATCGGAACACAAATAAAATCCCAGGCCTGCCGCCATCACTATCGCAACTAAAATAATTATTATCTTAAAGATTTTCATTTTTGTAAAATCCTTTCTATAACCTTTTATGACATACAGTATATCCATATAACGTTATAATATTCTATTTTATCCAATTTGTTTTTTCAGGTTTTCTAAAATTTTCTTTTCCGCTCTGGAAACCTGAACCTGCGTCATACCGATTAAGCCGGCAATTTCAGATTGTGTTTTATTTTGAAAATATCTTAAAATAATAATTTTTCTTTCTTTTTCATTTAAGGTTTCTAATAATTGCCGTACCATAATTCTATTAATTACCATGTTTTCATGGTCTTTATTATCCTCTATTTTTTCAATTATTGTCTGATTTTTATTGTCACCCCCATCTATCTCCTTATAGATGGACTCCACTTCTCTTGATGCCTCAAGAGCTGTAATAATTTCTTCACTGGAAAGTCCACATTCCCTTGCCAACTCCTCAAGTGTGGGCTCTCTGTTATTGTCTTTTCTAAATTTCTCTGTCTCTAAATAAATTTTCAGTTGATTTTCTTTGATGGTTCTGCTCACTTTTATAATTCCATCATCTCTCAAAAATCTTCGAATTTCCCCTGTAATCAAAGGTACCGCATAAGTAGAAAACGACACGTTAAAACTCGTATCAAACCTATCTATTGCCTTGAGCATACCAATACATCCAATCTGAAATAAATCATCCCCTTCATATCCCCGATTTAAAAATCTACGCACAATACTCCATATGAGCGCCGTATTTTCCAATAATATTTTATCTCTTGATTGTTTATCCCCTTCATGAGCCATTTTTATTAATGTTATTATATCCATCTCTACACCTTAGATGTCTTTTTCATTTTTTTTGTCATTCTTACGGTTGTCCCTTTTCCTTTTTCTGACTGTACTTCTAACTCATCCATAAACATCTCCATAAACATAAACCCCATACCGGAACGTTCTAATTCCGGTTTTGTAGTAAATAACGGCTCTCTTGCTTTTTCTATGTCTTCTATACCGACACCTTCATCTTTTATCTCTATCTTTATTGTTATGTCCATGTTATATGTATCATTTTCCTGTTTTTCCGGCTTTGACAGTAACATGCATTTCATATGCACCTTCCCCGGTCCTTCTCCATACCCGTGAATCACTGCATTTGTCACTGCCTCAGACACTGCTGTTTTAATATCATTTAATTCCTCGACTGTCGGGTCAATCTCTGTAAGAAATGCCGCTACTGCAACTCTTGCCAATCCTTCGTTTTGTGACTTTGCGTCAAAAACAATGCTCATATTATTTTCCATGCTTTCCTCCTAATAATTTGTCAGACTTGGAGTAACTGTTTTATTGACAATCTTATACAAGCCTGATATTGTAAAAATTCTATCTATCGCACTATTAATATTTGTCACAGTAATTTCTCCACCACGTCCCTTAATCAGTTTATATCTGCCCATGATTACACCAATCCCTGAACTGTCCATAAAATTTGTTCTCTTAAAATTAAAAATAATATTTTTTATTTGATTTGACACAATATACCAATCGGATTGTTCCGTTATCAATTTGGCATTATGATGGTCTAATTCCTCCGGTAAATAAATTAATAAATTTTCCCCTCTCACTTCATATAATACTTCCATTCTTACCCCCATTTTTTGTAATATTTTGTCATTTATAAAAAAAGAAGAGAACTTCATGTCCTCTTCTTTTGTGAATCCTATTTGTTATTCTATTGGACTGGGCTCTCCACCTGTATCTCCGTTATCCCCATTATCTCCGTTGTCTCCATTATCACCATCATCCCCAAGCATGTTTCGCGCCCTATCTGCATACTCAGAATCCGGATAATCATCAACAATTTTCTTAAAATATTTTTCAGCATTACTCATATCACCATTTCTGTTATAAGAATATGCCAAATAATATATTGCTTTCACATTATCTTTATTTGTATCAATACATTTCTTAAACTGTGTAATCGCTGTGTCGTAATCTCCCCGCTCATAAGCGCTCATACCGTCATTAAACGCACCCTCTTCTATCCTTGAAGATAACTGGTCACTCAAGGCCCTGTATACGGCTGTAAATGAGGCAGAATCCATCTTCATTTTTGAGTCTACCTTTTCAAGCGACTCAGCGCTCTTCTTATAATCTTTGGCTATATAGTATTGTGCAGCCTCTAACAAATTACTATAATTTGTACTTAATGTATTTCCTGTATCCGTATACTGGGCGAGACTTGTCTTTAACTTATCTCTCTCCTCTTTCAATGTATCTACCTGATTTTGAAGTTCAGACACTGTAGAATTTTTTATTGCAATCTTCTGATTGTATTCAACCTTTGTATCATTGATTTTATCAGAAACATTTGCTATCCTGGCCGGTGTTACAATAAAGTAAACCAGCGCTGCACCCAATAAAATACCAATCACGATATGAAGAATACTTTGTGCGCTTGTAATTGCCTCTTTAAAATTATTTTGAGGAACAATTACATCATTTCCACTGAGATATGGTCTGTCCACCATAACTCCCCGCAGACTGCGCCTTCTCTCCATACGTTTATCTGGGTCGTTCTTTTTTTCATCTTCAAGATACTCATTGATTTCTCTTAAATATCTGATACTCAAAGGGTTGCACTTATCAATCTTAAGGGATTTCTTTATTGTTCTCTTTGCTCTCTCATACTGTCCGTTTTTTGTGTAAAGAAGCGCTAAAAGCTGATAAGCCTTAATCAGATTTGGATTCTGATTTAAAACCTTTTTTAACTGAATAATTGCCATATCATCCGTTCCACTCTTTGCATAATTCAAAGCGACATTGAACTTCTTAATCGTATGGTTTAGTTCATCCACCTTTCCCTTTTCCTGCTGTATTGCTACCAAATACCTATCTGCCGGATTATTGTCCGGCTGAATATTTGTACTCATAACCCATTCTGAAAAAGCCTGCACTGTCTCACCCATCTCAAAGTAAACCAGTCCCAACAGGTTTCTCGCATCAATATTACGTTTATTTAACTTCACACAACGTCTCAAGGTATCTGCCGCTCCGGCCAAATCTCTATTCTTAGCCTTTGTCAGACCAACGTTATAATATGTGTTAGATAAACGCACGATTCTCTTATACACGCTGACATCCATTCCACAATGACTGCAATAGTCACTATTTGTCAGGACATTTCCGCAGTTATAGCATATCATCTACTCATCCATCCTTTGCCTGTTCTATTTTTCGCCCTTAAGTTCCTCTACCATTTGAATCATAACATCTGTAATGTCTGAAATATTATTATTATAAATGGCATTCTCTGCTTCCTCTATTTCAAGACTCGGATGAAATTTTTTAATTTCTTCTTCAAAATTAATCATTCACTATTCTCCTTATTTCTTTAATCTGTCAAGCTGTTCTTTTACCTGCTCCATCATCTGCTCATATTTTGCTTTCTTTTCCTTTTCTTCATTAATCTTCTTTTCAGGAGCCTTGTTCACAAAGTTTGGATTCGAAAGCATTCCATTTACTCTTGCAAGTTCTTTGTTTAACTTTTCTACCTCTTTTTCGAGACGCTCTATTTCCTTTGCAATATCTACTAATTCCGCAAATGGCATGTAAATTGTAGCCTTCGGTATTACTACGGACACTGCATCATCATCGATTCCGTCTTTATCATTTTGGATAATTACTTCACTGGCATATCCCAATGTGGCAAAAAATACATTTCCTTTTTCAAAAATATCTCTAACATTTTTATCATCTGAAACTACGAATACCTTTGCCTTCTTACTCGGAGCAACATTCATCTCTGAACGAATATTCCTAATAGAACGTACCGCTTCTTTTATCGTTTCCACGGCTGCCTCTTCTGCATTAAAACAATACTCGTCTGAATATTCAGGCCATTTTGAAATCATAATAGATTCTTCCTCATCCTGCAAATTACAGAATATTTCTTCTGTAATAAACGGCATATATGGATGCAGCAGTTTCAGTGAATCTATTAATACTTTTTTCAAAGTCCAAAGCGCTGCCTGTTTTGTATCGTCCTCATTATTGTACAATCTTGGCTTAACCATTTCAATATACCAGTCACAAAATTCTTCCCAAATAAACTGGTAAATTTTGTCGGCTGCGATACCTAATTCATATTTATCAAGATTTTCTGTCACATCTTTGGCTAAACTGTTAACTTTTGATAAAATCCATTTATCTGCATCTGTAAGATTTTCAGGTTTCTTATTTAAATCGATACCTTCTTCCGGTATGTTCATCTGAATAAAACGCGAAGCGTTCCAAACCTTGTTGGCAAAATTTCTTGAAGCCTCTACTCTCTCCCAATAAAAACGCATGTCATTTCCGGGTGCATTACCGGTAATCAACGTAAATCTCAATGCATCCGCACCGTATTTATCAATAACCTCTAATGGGTCGATTCCATTGCCAAGGGATTTACTCATCTTTCGTCCCTGTGAATCTCTAACAAGTCCATGTATCAAAACTGTATCAAACGGAACATGCCCTGCATGTTCCAGTCCTGAGAACATCATGCGAATTACCCAGAAAAATATAATATCATATCCTGTAACCAAAACATTTGTCGGATAAAAATAATCCATCTCTTCTGTCTTATCCGGCCAGCCAAGTGTGCTGAAAGGCCACAGGGCAGATGAGAACCATGTATCCAGTGTATCCGGATCCTGTCGCATTTCCTTGCCGCACTTAGGGCATACCGCATGATTGTCTTTTGTAACGACCATTTCACCGCATTCGTCACAATAAAATGCCGGGATTCTGTGTCCCCACCATAATTGCCTTGAAATGCACCAGTCACGAATATTTTCTAACCAATGATAATATGTTTTATCAAAATGTGGTGGAACAAATTTTGTATCACCTTTTTTCACCGCATCTATAGCTGGTTTGGCAAGTTCTTCCATCTTTACAAACCACTGCTTTGATACTCTAGGCTCAATAGTTGTATGACATCTGTAACATGTTCCTACGTTATGCGAATGGTCTTCAATTGTAACCAATGCTCCTTCTGCTTCAAGGTCAGCTACGATAGCTTTTCTAGCCTCATATCTGTCCATTCCGGCATACTTTGGATAATCATCTACAATCTTAGCATCATCTGTCATAACATTGATAATTGGAAGATTATGTCTAAGTCCCACCTCAAAATCGTTAGGGTCATGTGCCGGTGTAATCTTAACAACACCTGTTCCAAAATCAATACCTACATAGTCATCTGCAACTACCGGAATTTCTCTGCCAACTAACGGCAGAATAACTGTCTTTCCAATAATATCTTTATATCTATCATCATTTGGATTTACAGCAATAGCCGTATCTCCAAGTAATGTTTCCGGTCTGGTTGTAGCAAGTTCTACATAACCGCTTCCATCCGACAACTGATATCTTAAATGCCAGAACTTGCCTGCCTGGTCTTCATATTCTACCTCTGCATCTGAAATAGATGTAAGACAATGAGGACACCAGTTAATAATTCTCTCTCCTCTATAAATCTGACCTTTATTATAAAGATTAACAAAAACTTCTTTCACTGCCTTGGAACAGCCTTCATCCATCGTAAATCTTTCTCTGTCCCAGTCACAGGAAGAACCTATTTTTTTAAGCTGTGATACAATGCGTCCACCATATTGCTTTTTCCAATCCCACGCACGCTCTAAAAATCTCTCTCTTCCGATTTCTTCTTTTGTAATACCTTCCTCGCGCATTTTTTCTACGATTTTTGCTTCCGTAGCAATTGATGCATGGTCTGTTCCCGGAAGCCAGAGGGCCTCATATCCCTGCATTCTCTTAAATCGAATTAAAATATCCTGCATAGTATTATCAAGAGCATGTCCCATGTGTAACTGTCCTGTAATATTAGGAGGTGGCATTACAATCGTAAACGGTTTTTTATCTCTATCGACCTCGGCATGAAAGTGTTTTTTCTCCTGCCACTTACTGTACAATCTGTCTTCAATCTCTTTTGGATTATAATTCTTCTCAAACTCTTTCATAATTTTTTCTCCATTCTTGTAATTCGTAACCTGCTTTATATATAATCACCAGAAGCGACATCAGCCGTATACAAGAAAAAGAGTAGCAACATGCTACTCTTTTTCTTATGTATTGGCAGCACGGTCAAAAGGGCGATTTCTCGCGGTACCACCTTTGTTTATCACTTATCTTATCTTTAACGGGGATGAACCGTTTATGGCTAATCAACTATTATTGCTCTTTCTCACCATAACTGCTCAGAAACTACCTTCATAAACACTTCTCCGAAAGGCTTCCACCATCCCTTTCTCTCTATAGGAGGTTATTTACTACTCCTTTTCCTCAATGCATTTTACATATAGTCCATCATAATTATTTTATTTAGGTTTGTCAACAGCCTATAAATGTTTTTCTTTTAAAAAATTATAGATACGCAAATTGAACATATCGTACTTAATAATGTCCCCAGTAAATAATATTCTGCAAATTCCTGTTCTTTTGAAATTTTATCATAACGTGCAATGGATTTTGCAGTTAATACTAACCCCACTGCTGAATATTGATTTAATGAAATAAAAATTGTCATAATAATTCTTTCTAGTGTGCCAATAAATCTTCCTGCATTTTTATCTGATACATTAATCTGATTTTTATTATCGGGCTTATACTTATATAATACATTAACAATAAATATATTTATGGGTTTATGTATCAACAATATCTTAATTATCCAAATCAGCAATATTGTTTCTGAAATACCAAATGTATCAAAAACATTTTCTATTTTGCTATTGTACAATGTATTCATTTCAAAACCACGCAAAAAATATACAATTGCAAGAATTACTAAAACATGTAGTGTCTGGTCTATAATAAATAAATTTCTCTGCTCCTTCCAAAAGACACCTTTCACACTTTTGCAGTTACAAATAGCATATTTCCCAATATCAAGAACTGCATGGGATGATAAAAAACAAATTAAATATCTCATTGGCAGTCCTGGCATTATAATGATAAGAAAAGTCATTGCAGGCAATGCATATAATATAGAATGTAATACAACCCAGACAAACTTCTTTTGTTTATTTGCCGCCACTTTTTCTGACTGGAAGTAGAAATCACATAATACATGTATTATAAGCAACACTATAAAGTTATATTTTATCATACTCTAATTTCTCCTAATATATCCTGTACATTTTTCATTGCTTTCTCATATGTATAATATTGTCCCGAAACCAATGATTTGTGAACTGACGACTGAGTTATTCCCATTCGGCAGGCAACCTTTTCTTGTCCGTCCTGGTATTTCAACATATTCCAAATAATTTCTCTTTGTCTTTCTGTCCATTTTTGTTCAATTGATTTTAACAATTCAAAAACAGTATTAATTAAAACAATCTGCTGCTCATTGCCCATTTCCTGCTCTAATCTTATATCAGATACTACAGCCTTCTTTTTTTTCTCATTCTCTTTTATTTTCTCAACTGCCTCACGGGCTTTGTAATACCCCGGACCATCTGCTCCTAAAGCCATTTCTGTATTTATATCTGTAGTTATTTTTCCTATCCCAATGCCAAAACGCATATCAACCGGATATAACTGCATTCTTATCTCTTCAATTATTTTCAATACACTTGTTCCATTAGATAATAATCCTTGAAATTCATCTCCCAAGGTTGTAACAAATTTTGATGCTATCTCTTGCTCATATTTATTATTGATTCCATCTAATACTATTTTGAGTTTCTCTTGAACTCCATTTCTCAAACTCAAGCTTCTGGAATCTCTTATATCTCCAATTATCGCAATAAATGGATTCTTATCAAAATAAAAAAACATAGACTATCTCCTCCTAAACCAATTATATATTTTCCCGAGAAAATAATCAAGTTTTATAGCCTTTCAAGGCTATATTTTTGTTTTATAGCCTTTCAAGGCTATATTTTTGTTTTATAGCCCATTAAGGCTATAATTAACTATTTATTTCCACTATATACTCTTTCTTGCATTGAGTTACAAACAAATCCTCATTTTCCACATTCCATTCCGACTGAATATGAACCTTTCTCTTTATCAACTCCGAACGCAGACGATTGATAACAGTATCTGTAACACCATACTTTTCTTTATCTATTTTCAATCTTTTTTCATTATCACAAATTAAATCACACATAATAATCGATTCTAAGGATTCTGCTGCCTTGTTTAATCTATATGCACATCGAAATGCTGTTGCCGCCTGCTCATATTCAAATAGTCTTACATAAGCTACTCCCAAATTATTATAGACATCACCGTAAAATCGCTCAGGCAATTCATTATTAATCGCCTTATTTAGAATACTATTATAATAATTAATAGCCATATTATATTTTTCTGTATCCATAAGAATGTCGGCCTTCGCTTTTATTCGCTCTGCGGTTGTCTTAGAACACAATGCAGTTAAATGATTTTCCAGTTTTTCTGCTTCTCTCTCCGAATAGTATCCGGCGTTTTTAATCACAAATGCAATCTTTTCTCCAAGCTGCCCTTTCTTCGCAATAATTTGTTTTAATCCCGAAGCAATTGTCGACTGCTTTAATTCTGTTTCTATATAATCAATTAAAGAATCACTGAAAAACTGGTCATCAATCAGGTATAAATAATTTGAAAGATAGTAACATAATTCCTCTATAGAATATATGTTTTTATTTACTTCCTTGATATAATAAGGTTTTTCTGTATGTATCGTACACAATGTAATGTAATTCATAGCGTCTCCTCTGTCAAAACTTTATAACGTAATTTCTCTTTTCACCGACATTCCCGATGATTTAAAAAACTCTCCAAACCCCAAATCTCTGATTTCTATCTCAAAAGTATTTTCTGTAAGATATTTAAAATGAATCTCTATACGCGTTGTATTTGGCGCTCTGTTTGGAAATTCTCTCAAGTCAATTTTAAAACTTTCGTTCGTTCGATTCATAATATCCTGAATTTCAAATACTGCCTCTGTTGGTTTTTCCAGTAAACACTCTGCTTTAGAGTCCGCCTGATGCCAATAATCTCCTATATTTGACAAAGTAATAAAACTGTCTCTCTCTTTATATTTTACAGGCATAATAACTTTCACTCTTGTTCTGCCTTTACATGAAATAAGATATTTGTCCAAAACCGGAAGATGGAAAAACTCTTTTGCCCCATATGCAGCGCCTTTTACAATCAAATTATTTCCTTTAAATACTCTCCTGTTTCTACAAAGAACTGACAAAGTTTTCTGCCATCCATCCTGATAAAATCCTTCTCCGGAAAGATACACTCCGGATACAACATATTTTTTCATCTTTTCTTCCAGATATTCTGCAAGAATTTCATCTGCACCAAGCGGCTCTTTGAAAACTAACTCCATAGAAAAAAGATTGCTCAAATCAGTAACCGAAACATCTGCCACATGAGGTTGTTTTCCCTTAATCACATTTAATTTTCTACAGGAAAATTCATTATTGTTTAATTCTAAAAACAGAACATTATTAATCCATATATCTTTGTTCTGATTCAAAACATAATATACAAAACTTTCTGAATGACTAATTACTTTAATATCTTCTCCATTATATCCCAAATCAGTAAAAACCTCTGTCAACCCTTCGATTATCTGCGGATTTACTTCATTTACGGTGAGCAGCACATTTTTCATCAGTCTGCCATTACTAAAGTTCACGGCTAACTTTAATAGATATGACATAAATGTTGTTATTACTTTTTTTGCCTCTTCTTTTTTTATACCGCTTGTCTCATTAAAAATCTCCGGAAGTTT
This sequence comes from uncultured Eubacterium sp., assembly GCF_937958975.1. Taxonomy (GTDB): domain Bacteria; phylum Bacillota; class Clostridia; order Lachnospirales; family Lachnospiraceae; genus Eubacterium_G. The sequence continues at coordinate 31,349 of NZ_CALGRE010000058.1, forward strand.
TTTATATACCGTACTCTTTTCTAGCCTTCCTTTGTTGATTGCCTCTTCCCCGGCTGACCATTCCTGTAATTCACTGTTGTAACACACAACAGAAGGTATTAAATAATTATCTCCTGTTCCAACACTGACCGACTGAGGATTTCCCTCACTATCCAAATATGCTAACTGTGCATAATCCATTGAAAAATCTATGCCAAGAATCATTCCTTTTCCCAAAGTCTTTTCCTCCCAAGACAGATATCTTATATCTGTTATTTCGTATATTAAAGAAGCTTAAATATCTCTTTTCCGGCTTCCTTACAAAGTGCATATGAGTGCATAATTTCCCTTGCAGCATCTTCTCTTCCAAGTGCTCTGCAAATCATCATTCCATTTATCATTCCAAAACGGGTTTCATCATTGTAAATATTCTTTTCCGTTATTCTCACGGAATAGTTATCTACTACTTTTCCAAGCGGAAACTCATCAGAATACTCTGTAATGCTGTAATCAATCTCTTCTCCATAGAACATGATGATTTCTTTTGTGAAAATCCCCTGGTAAATGCTGCCCATCTCTTCTGTCACTTTTTTTGTTCTTCCCTCAGGTGTTTTGATACTATAGGTGATATCCACTCTATGCTTTGGATTCGTGCGAAAATCGATAATGGTCTTATCAACAAGATTAAATGGAATCTTAAACCATTTATTAAACTTCTTATAAAATTCAAAATTTACATTATTTTTTGCCAACGTTTCAATTAAAGACTGTACTATCTTTATCTGCTGTTCTGTCAAATTCATTTTTTTCGACAATGCCTCAACAAATGCAATGCTGCATATCACCGGTGTGTTTAAGCCATTGTCATATTCCTGCTCTAAAATTTCCCATATGATATCCGGACACTGCAGCTTTTTAATAAAATAGTTATATGTCACATAGGTATAAAATGCCTTTCTTATAACAGTTCCTGTAGGTCCTTCGAGATAGGCCAAATAAATATCATAAATTTTATTTTCTGTATTTCCCTCAAAAATATATTGTACCAATAACCTTTCCGCCAATGTATTGTCTTTGATTTCCTTAGATTTCATTGCCAGAAATAATTGATAAAGCTCTAACGTTCCTGTCTCATAGTATTTTCCTAAAAATATTAGAATATTTTCGTCTCTGCATCCATTTCGAAACACATCTGCACACATCTCTATCAGCAATTCGTTTCCATCATATTCCGGTTCCACAGACAACGCAATACAAACCCGTTCTAACAATGGAAGACAGATACCCTGATATCCGTATTTCACCATATAAGGATATATCATTTCATTGAAATCCTTCCGTATCATGATTTCCATCACTTTATTTCTGGCACTCATGGAAAGTTCTGACATATTAAACTGTAATATATAAATATCTAAATCACCTTTATCATATCCTTTATAATAGTAATCAACGATAAATTCTTTTAATCTCTGTCGGAACTCCTTGGTAAGTCCGGGCGCCTGTACCATCGCTTTTAATTCAATAATCCTCCCCGTATTATTTTCCGGCAGCTTCATGATTTGTTCTATCTCACAAAGTTCTGTTAAAAGATTACTTCCCTGCTTTTTCAAAGGTACATGAATATCCATCTTTGTAATTTCATATTTAATATCAGATATAATTCTTCCCCTGCCATCCATAAATACAATTACAGGATTATCTGTATACAACTGTATGTATGCCACATTGTCGTTAAATGAAACCGTTTGCGCTTCCATAATTTCTTTATGATTGACAATCACATGCTTCACATGTTTATTTTCTACCCGAATCTGATATGTATGAAGAATTTCCGGCATTTTATTTATCAGTTCACCAACAATAAAGTCGTCCGTCAGAACCCTCTCATATATCACCCTTAAATGACAGTTATTATTGCCTTTCCTCACTTCATCGGTTACATATTTTTCTAAATCCTCACGGCACTTCACATAAAGCTCGTCTGTCTCTTTAAAGTTCGAAACCAGATTTGCAAAAAAATAATCTTTATTATATGCCAGGGTATCTGTTCCATAAGAGAAATACTTATATGCCGATTTTTCAAGCATTTCATATTTTCCCGTGTCCGCTGTGTAAATGTAATATTCATAAAGGTTTGTGATTTTAAGTTCTTTTCTGACTCCCTCACTAATCCATTTAGAATACTCTTTGTTTACCTTATTTCCATTAATAATGGCGCCACAGATGCAATATAACACATCTGTACTTTCCGTATCTTCATAGAGTCTGCTTAAAATCTTTATATAACTCTCATTAAATTCCCTTTCTCTGCCAATAATATCTGCTGCCTGCTTTGCCAGCTCAATACCAACCATATGATATTTACCGGCAAAGTTTAACACCTGAACTTCAAATTTATTCATCATCCTCAACAATTCAGGCTGTTTATTTAATACCTTTGCCGCCTCGTAATACATAACCGGACTGGTACATCCACTGTTAAACATACGCTTTACTAAAGTATATTTCAGACTTGGATTTTCATCATATCTCTCGTCCATGTAGAATAAAATCCAAAGGAGCTGCCACCTGTCATAGCCTCCCTCAAAATAACCCTTAATCTCTTCCTTCACATCATGCGTATACCCTTGGTCATTTTTATATAAAGATTTCAAATAAAGATAGTAACAGTAATACACAACATCTCTTTCATTCACTGTTGAAACAAGCTGTGCCGCTCTGTTTAAATATTCTTTTGCCTGGTCATCATTGCTATTCAAAATAGATATCTGTGCCTTTGCCAGAACTCCCGTAATATCATTTTTATCATATATCAACCTCTGTTGCGCAAGCTCTAAAACTCTATCCTTCCATCTTTTTCCATCGATAATATCAGTCCTAAAATCCAGATAGTTTTTTACAAAATCAATATTACTTTTTTTAATTCTCAAATATTCATCAATACTTTCTTTTTGGTTGACAATTACAACATCATATACGAGTTTTTCATTTGCAGTACGAAGAATAATTCTTCCACAATTACTTCCACCGTGAAGTCTGCCCGCATTAATTAAATATTGATATTCTGCAATTTTTCCATTAAATTCATCACCCGATATCTTATCCTTGCAATTATAGAAAAAGTCTCCCTGTACTTCCACATCTATATCAACATATCCCCAGCCGCTTCTTGACACATTAAGAATATCACCATAATTTTCCTTAATATCCGTGTACTCTTTAATTTTATCCACAATGCTGATTTTAACCCTATCTTTCAATTTCATTCCAACAAGAAACTCTTCTAATGCAATATTTCTGTTTGTATTTCTCATTACCTGATTGTATAACGTTATTGCATGGTCATCATCCCTGAGGAAAAAATCTTTAAACTCTTTCGAGAGAAACAAAATTAATGCTTCATCATAACTGTTTTTTACAAGCCGAACAAACCCTTTCAAATCAGTAATATTACCAATAGAAGAGTTTATTTCTTTTTTCTTTATAGTAATGGCAAATGGAATCGCATAATCCCCGGCCGTCGTAATTATACTGATTGTACCACTGATAATCTGTCCCTCCAGCATATTTCTACTGGAAACAACATACTTTACAGTGTTATGAATTCCATAAAATTGATTATTCTCAAAGGAAACATGATTATCCGTAGAAAAGACAATACCTTTTACCGGCATTCCATGCTTTCCCTTTATACTGATTTCACCACGCCAATTTTCTCCCTGTTCTAGTTCCACTGCGATTCTATTTTCAGATATCTCTGCATCCGGCGTTTCAAATACCGCGTTTCCCGATGCCAGTTTTTCAATTAATGCTTTCAATTAAAAAATACCTCTTAACTTATTTAAATGTTTTTTTACTTCTATCTCATATCCCAGATTTCCGGGCTCATAAAACGTTTCGTCTTCCAGACCATCCGGAAGATACTGCTGCTCCACATAATGATTCGGATAATCATGTGCATATTTATATCCCAATCCATGTCCCAGTTTTGCCGAACCTTTATAATGGGAATCCATTAAATGTGCCGGTACCTTAGCAGTAACTGTATTCTTTACTGTTTCCATTGCACTGAATACTGCATTGCATGCAGAATTACTCTTAGGGGATGTTGCCACATATATGACAGCCTCCGATAAAATAATCTGTGCTTCCGGCATACCTACCTGATGTACCGCCTGTGCTGCTGAATTAGCTACAACTAATGCCTGAGGATTTGCCATTCCTACATCCTCTGCAGCACAAATCATAATTCGTCTTGCAATAAAATCAACGCTTTCTCCGGCATACAACATTTTTGCCAGATAATAAACTGCGGCGTCCGGATCTGACCCCCGCATACTCTTTATAAATGCCGAGATTGTGTCATAATGATTATCACCCGACTTGTCATATCGAAGCGCCCTTTTTTGTATACATTGCTCTGCCACATCCAAGGTAATATGTATTTTTCCATCCGCTGCTTTATCTGTAGTTAACACTCCAAGCTCCACTGCATTGAGTGCCATTCTGGCATCTCCGTTAGATATTTCTGCAAGAAAATCTACTGCTTCGTCTTCGATTACTGCATTATAAACACCCATTCCATTTTCACTGTCATTTACAGCCCTGAAAATTAGTTCTTTAATATTATCCACACTTAATGGATGGAGTTCAAAAATAATTGACCTGGAAATTAAAGCTGTGTTTACTTCAAAATATGGATTTTCTGTTGTGGTGCCAATTAATATAACCGTTCCATCTTCCACAAAAGGTAAAAGATAATCTTGCTGGCTCTTATTAAAGCGGTGAATTTCATCCACGAAAAGAATCGTTTTCTTTCCGCTCATAGCCATATTCTGTTTCGCCTTCTCCACTACACTCTCCATATCTTTTTTACCCGACACCGTAGCATTGAGCTGGGTAAATTCTGCACTGGTTGTATTGGCAATGACCTTTGCCAATGTAGTTTTTCCTGTACCGGGCGGTCCAAAAAAGATAACGGAACGAACCTTGTCCGCTTTGATAGCTCTGTATAAAAGCTTTCCCTCACCGATAATATGTTCCTGACCAACAACCTGTTCCAGTGTAACCGGTCTTAGCCTGCTGGCAAGGGGAGATTCCTTTTCACTATTTATATTTCTTGCATAATCAAATATGTCCATTCTTAACCTCTATTACAACGCATATGTATCCACTGATTGTACTCGCACAATCGGTATTTTCCTCGTTATTGTACCATGTCGATTACCATCTCCATGGAGTTTGTCGTCAAATACCGATTTATGCAAGCATAATCGGTATTTTCCTCGTTATTGTACCACAAAAATACATATAATTATAGAAATATACAGAATATTTCTAAACTTTCTTGATTATACAGTCATTCTACAAAATAATGTTTTTTCTCTGTTTTATTGAGATAATTCGCATTTTATGGTAAACTTATCCTTCATATGGTGCATTTTGTATTGTAAATAAAAAAGAAAAGGAGGGAATGTATGTTAATAAATGAAAAGACAATCGAAAGTGAAGATAAACTTACCGCTCAAATTAACAGATACGCAGACCGCTGTATCAATAATTCCTGTATTGACCCGGACTTATACGACCAATTTAATGTAAAAAGAGGTCTCAGAGAGAAAGGCGGTAAAGGCGTTTTGACCGGTCTTACAGAAATCGGAGATGTTCATTCATTTGAAGTTGTTGATGGTAATACAGTACCATGCGAAGGTCAGTTATTCTATCGTGGTATCGACATCAATAACATTGTAAACGGTTTTATTGCCGAAGACCGCTTCGGTTTTGAAGAAGTAACCTATCTTTTATTATTTGGAGAACTTCCAAACAATGACAGACTCAAAAAATTTAATCACGTCCTAGGCGAATATCGTAATCTTCCATCATCATTTGTGCGTGATATTATCATGAAAGCTACCAGTAAAGATATGATGAATCTGTTAGCACGATGCGTTTTATCATTATATTCATGGGATGACAACCCTGACGACACTTCAATTTCAAATGTCCTGCGCCAGAGCTTAAGTCTTATAGCCAGAGTACCTCTTATTTCCGTATATGGATATCAGTCTATGCGTCACTATCACTATGGTGACAATCTCCATATCATAAATCCGGACCCTGAGCTTTCCACCGCTGAAAATATTTTAAGACTCTTAAGACCGGACAGTTCATACACTGCGTTAGAAGCAAAAATACTTGATTTAGCTCTTGTACTTCATGCAGAACACGGTGGCGGAAACAATTCAACATTTACGAATCATGTTGTCTCATCATCCGGAACAGATACCTATTCCGCAATTGCCGCTTCTCTTTGTTCTCTAAAAGGGCCAAAACATGGCGGTGCTAATATTAAGGTCAAGAAAATGTTCGACCACATGAAGGAAACTGTAAACGACTGGAATGATGATGAAGAAATTACAAATTACTTAAAAGCGATACTTGACAAACGAATTTACGACAAATCAGGTTTAATCTATGGCATAGGGCATGCTGTTTATGCTATTTCAGATCCCAGAGCTAAATTACTCAAAGGATTTACCGAAAAACTTGCTAAGGAAAAAGGCTTCATGGATGAATATCAATTATATCAGAATGTGGAACGCCTCGCTCCGGAAGTTATTTCAAAATCTCATAAGAGACAAAAACGTGTCAGTGCAAATGTAGATTTTTACAGCGGATTTGTTTATTCTATGTTGGGACTGCCTGACGAATTATATACCCCTATGTTTGCCGCTGCCCGAATGGCAGGATGGAGTGCACATCGTATTGAGGAAATTATAAATGCAGGCAAAATCATTCGTCCTGCTTACAAGAATGTCGCAAGACCAACAGATTATATTCCATTAAAAAACCGGTAGTGCTTTGCACTATCGGTTTTTTAATGAGTTCTTTTACACACCTATCTGCGAATTATTTTTGAATCACACCATTTACTGTAGTATTCTTTTTTATCTACTATTTTATAAGCTCTTGCCTTGATATAATATTTCTTATTTGCCTTCAATTTTTTCAATGTAAATATGGCTTTTTTTACTTTCTTCGTAATCGTTGTCTTCTTACTGAATTTACGCTTTGTTGAATATTTAACAACGTACCCTGTTGCCCCTTTTACTGATTTTAAAGTAATCTTAGCTCTGGTCTTTTTTATTCTCTTAACTTTTTTAATCCCGGTCTTTCCCACAGTTACTTTTTTAGGAGCAGCGACTTTATTCCTGTTCTTTGTAAATCCAACTACTGTAATAATCTCATCCGATGTGAGTTTTACTGTGGCAAATCCTTCTGAAACAGGCGCTATTATCCTTCCCTTCAAAGTATAAATTTGGACGATATCTGCCTTTGTATCTACCGGAACAGATACGAGGATTTCCCCTTCATACGGAATATATTTACCTGTATACTCTCCTGTAACCGTCTCCGTTGTTATTCCATTTGTATTTGTTAATGTACGCTTATTATACGTTGTAGTAAGCTCTGCCTTACTTGTCACTGTATATGATACAGCAGATATTGGGGTATAACCACTTAATTTATAGTCTGCTGTTTTTGCTTCTGATTTCGTAACTGACAACTCAGTTTCCTTCATTATCTTATCACCATAAATTGTCACTCCGCTTGCTTTGTCTTCATATGTCTTACTATCAACCGTATACCCATATGTATCATAAAACAATTTCGTATACCATTTATAATAGAGTTCCGGTCTATAATCATACGGATTATCACTATAGAATTTATAAAGTGTTGCCTTCGATAAATCAAACTCTCCACTATAATATTGATTGAATGTATCCGGTGTGATATTCATATACGGATATTTGGTTCCATCTGATGTAACTCCTGACTCTGTATAATTACCAAATACATATGTTCCTGTTGTAGTTGTATCGTCTAATCCGATACAAACAGACGCTCCTGGAAAAATATAAGTTCTCGCCGATATTCTTCCATTATTATTCTGTCCATAAAGATTTGTAACCTGATTAAATATTGCTTTTTTATCAGCGTCTGCAAACCATGTTGTATCCATATCGTCTACCGTATAACCATAACCCGCAAGCAAATTTATGACTGACTCTGTAACAGGTCCTTCATATCCTACAAGATTAGATGTTATCATAAAACTGTCATCCCTAAGCATGAAACTTTCTAATCGGTTCTGATAAGTTAACTGCCATGAACCGTCAAAACAATTATTGCTTGCAGCACCCGCTGTACAGTTCACTGCAATTCGACAGCCTTTTTGTGCATATGTCCTCTGTAATTCCTGATAATTATAAATATCTGCACAAATCGCCACACCGACATATCCAAACGGTGTCTCAAACACACCATCGTTTTCTGTTGCATACGCAGCCCAGTTTGGTTCCGGTGATGCCAGATTTACTTTTCTATATGACTGAATTAAATCCGGTCCCAGAATAGCAACTGAGTTCCAGTACAAATCCGAATCCACCTCATCTTTTTCAGGCAAACCAATTAACACATACATTCCATAACTTTCTGCCAACTTCTGAATTTCTGTAATACACTCCGACGGCTTATCACCACGAACGGTCTGTGCCAATACATGCTGCATATATTTGTCACCAAACTTTGCCCTTAATTCCTCGTCATAGCTGTCCGGCACTACAACATCATATCCGGTAAGTGCCATCTCCGGAAATACCAGCAACTCGATTCCGTCCTTATTGGCTTTCTTCATAATATCTTTAATTAACTTCACATTGGTATCTAAATCTCCCCATACCGGATGAAAGTTTACAGATGCAACCTTTACATTATCTTTATACTTGCTTTCTTTTCCATATGCCGGCAGATTGTAATGTGTAAGCTTTCCATACCAGTCTGCTAACTGATTTAATCTTCTGGAACTCATTCCGTTCGATGTATCTCTGGAACTTGTAGAAACTTTACCACTCACAACTCCTGCCTCTGTTGTTACTGACGGCTTCACACCTCCGTCACAACCGGCAATCCATCCACTGGCACTTCCATAAGATGTACAGGCATGACTTTCACCAAAATATGTTGTATCTCCATCAGCTGTATACAAATTGGCAACAGCAACATATCTGGAATACATTCTCACATAAGCATAAGTTGTTGTATACATATCGTACTCTGCCTGACTGAATTTTATATGATTTCCGGTTTCATATCCATAAGACTGTGATACCAGAACCATCCTTACAGACGAACCATAATAATATTTTCCAAGTTCAGCAACGTCTGAAAACTCCTGTCCTAAAGCGAGACCAAATTTACCATATTGAGTTGTTAATACATATGGTTCATCTCCGACACTCAATCCTTCTGAGATCGGAAGAGCACACGTCAGAACTCCAGTCACATACGCAGATCTCGTATGCC
>NZ_CALGRE010000059.1 GCF_937958975.1 uncultured Eubacterium sp.
CGAGATCTACACTCTTTCCCTACACGACGCTCTTCCGATCTAACCGCATCACCCTGACCATTAATTACATGAGTAATCTGACCATGTCCATTTAATTTTACTGTCACCACATTGTGAAGTGCTATGCCTTTCTTGTCCGGTATTTCTGCACCACTGAATATTTCTATATCAGCATCCCTGTTATAACAGTAAATACCTATGCCGTATCCCTCAAAATTCTCTGCTTTGTCCCCTATCTTTAAGGATGCATATCCTTTTACTTTACCGTTGTGGCTCATATATTTATTCTGTTTTGGTGCATCATATGGCATCTCACTCTGATAGAAATATAACTTTCCTCCATTTCCATTCCAGATTGTCTGATATTCCTGAAAATGCTCTACGAACAGACCATACATTGTCACATTATCTCCATTAACAACAATACCGTTTGGAGCTGTGTTCACATCCCAGCCCACATTAGTGCTATGGTCTGCTCTCCATACCCAGAAATTATCTCCAATCACGTCATTGCTATGAATCGTCACACAGTTGCCTACTTTTCCTGCATACTTACCGCCGCCGACTCTAAAATATACATCGCTAAAGCATATCGGATTATCTTCATGAGAAACATTTGTCTTTTTATCTCCCACACTCAGAAGTGTCTCTGACTTCTTTTCTCCCGCATCTAAAAGGATTCCACTCACCTTGATTCCGGATACATCTGATGTCTCCATACATGCGTTTCCATTTACAGCCTCTAGTGTCGCCAATCCCATTCCATAAATAATCGTGTTTTCTCTTGTCACTTTCAAAGACTTATCTAATTTATAAATTCCCGGGGTGAGAAGAATATTTTTTCCATCCTTTAATGCCTGATTTATCGTATCCGCATTATCCTTTTCCGCTTGGGCAACATAAAATGTATTTAAACTATAAAAGGTTCCATTGACTCCATTCTCCCACGAAGTTCCATCACAATTAGTTCTCTGTGCCGGAACCATCACGCCAAATCCATTATTCTCGTCATAACATACATATGGCTTTTCCTGAATCTTTGGTGTTTTTTCCACTCTGGTATATGGAACATAAGGCCACATTCCTTTTGGAATTATAGAGGTTCTCACACCGGTAAACACCATATTCCACACGCCGCCTTCCCAGTATCCCCACTCATTATTTCTGCACAGATACTGTTGTTGGGAACCGGAAGATACGAGCCCATCAAACTTGCAGTCAGCCATAAATCCACCGCTGGACCAGCCTTCTCCATCACTTAAAACAATTCCGTCTTTTGAGTATACTCTTCTGAGTGACACTGCCTGCGAGTTTGCCCACATACAATATTCATTGATGCTAAAATTCTCTGCACCTCTCCAGAAATTACATGTAGCATTATGTGCCATCCATTCTGCATCTACCCACAGTTTATTAATATTTGTCTCTGTAGGCATAATTCCAAGTCCTAAAACCTGTGTATAATATCCCACCTTTACTTCTAAAGAAGTATCATAAGTCCCTGGCATAAACAATAAAGCATATCTCTCATCTCCAAACTGGTTCTGCTCCTGTTTTTCAAATACTTCATCTGCCTTATTTTGAATATCGTCAATATTATCCTCCGGTGAAAATACAAATACATTCTTTCCAAATATCGAAGAATCTTTTACAATCTCACCATTACTTTCATATTGAATATTATTTTTTATTTCTGTTGTCATTTCTTCTGTCGTTGTCTCCACATTTTTCTCTGTACCGGAATTTTTATTACAGCCGATTGCAAAAACTGCCATAACGAAAATCATTGTAACCACTAAATATTTTTTCATATAAACTCCTATCTCAAAAAACAATTATTCTTCTTTTACAATGTACACCCCATGTCTTCCGGTGACAAATAGCGTTTTTCTTTTTTCTCCACCGAAATCAAATGTGGTAGGTCTCTCATCCAACTTAATAACATCTACTAACTTTTTATTTTCATAAACTTTTATGTTGTCATCTCCGACATAAATTTTATCATTGAACTTTCTCACTTTATAATCCCCCTCCTCTATAATAGGAACAGGATTTGTCAAAAGTCCTTCTTTTGTAATATCGCACTGCCAAACTCTCTTATATAATTCATCAATAGAATATAATTTCCTTCCCGGTCTTGAACGGGACAGATTATTTGCCCGTATCAAATCATAGTGACATGGGATAATGGTTGTTCCATCTAATGCAAGAAATGCCTTTCCCGGATTGTACTGCACAACTTCATCAAAATCTGTGCTGTCGCGCCAACGGTTTCCCGGATATAATACTCTATTGGGTTCTAAATCACCAATGTTGATTTTGTGCAGCTTAACAATTTCTTTCTTATCGTTAACTGAAAATGCAACAATCTGTGCCTGAGAATTGTACCAAAATCCGTATGATGTGCCATAAGAATCCGGCGGTAACCGGTTGATGTTCGGTCTGCCGTTTAATGTGGCATCTTTCGGAATCGCATACTCTCCTATTACTACGATATTATCTCTTGTATCAAACCCTATTGAATTTATTTTATACGGAGATTCAAAATACATAGACATCTCCAGAGTCTTTCCGTCTATTCTATATATTTTCTTGTCCATGCTGTCTAGAAAATAGAAATTTCCTCTTCCATCACAGCATCCGCCGTCAGCAAATCGAAAGCCATTATATAAAAGTTCACTGTTGTACTTATTTTTGCTATCCAATGCAAACTCCACAACCGCCTTTTGATTTTTTACTTTTCTTGCTTCTTCTCTCCCTGTCACTGCAATGATTGCCGCCTGCCACGGTCTGACTTCCACACCGGTATTTACATCCAGAAGGAAATTGTCAATGGTATATTTCATCTGAGAATAATTATGTACGTTTAAAAATTTTATATTTTTACAATTCCATGTTTTTACACAATATGGAAACGGTTTCTGCACAAAAACAGTTCGAAAGCAGTATGTGGATGCAAATGTAATATTTTTACAATTGTGTAATTCAATTGGGATGGCAAACTCTCCCTCCGCTTTCTCTTCTTCACTCTGAAATCCGTATATTGTAATATTTTCCGCCTGAATCATTCTCAGCTCGCACCGGACATGATGCTCAAGAGATAAACAATATATTTTGGATGGCGTTTTTGTATTTTGAATCTGAACACCTGCGCTTGCATATGGACTGGCAGACCAGATATCCTTAAATATGCCACCCCCTCCATCACATATCATCAAACTTGGATATTGATAATCCCATATTCGTTCTAATTTTGCGTCTCGTGTTCTCCCCGCATCATAGGGCATCTCAAATTCTCCGGTGCCTTTTATAAGGTTTCCGTGCCCACCAAAGAACTTCACATCATTGATGTAAGCATTATTTTTTGCTCTCCATCTGACTCCACAGGCTCTCGGATTTCTTCCTCCGGTATTAATTCCGAGTCCAAACAGAATATTTTTTCCATTAGAACTGTCAATAAAAGGAGTCACTTTTCCAAAGCCTGTGAATTTTTCTGAGTTTTCTTTTAATATTAACTGTGTTGAAACGGGATTCATACCAATTAATGCAGTATTCTCTTTCAACTGAATCTGCCCCGAAAAAACATACTCTCCCTGCGGAAAATATATCGTCTCATATTGCTCTATCGCCTGCCTTAATGCCTCTGTATCATCGCTTTTTCCATCACCTTTAAGCCCTGCTTCCTTCGCATTCTTCCATGACTCCATAGATGGCAGCTTTGGCAAATCTGTCTTCAAAACAGAATAATCAATTTCCTTACTATAACGATATATCTCATCATGAAACTGTTTATCCGGCGCCGCATCACTTGCAACGATTCCATGAACATACTTTTTCAAAAAACACTGATAGTCTTCATTTACAATTTTCCTTCCGGTATCTTTATATTGCACAATATTTTCTACCGATTTCAACTGACAGTTTCTTATATTAATCTGTGTCAGAGTATTGTTTTCCTGCGCAATGTGAAGAAAGCAGTTCATATCATCAAAAATACTGTCTTCTATAACTAATTTCTCAAAATACCCCTCTTCCACATCAATAAATTTTGACGTGTTAACACTGTGGGTTCTGATAATATTTAATCCTGCCTCTCTCGTCTTAATCGCAGCAACTGCCTGTCCATAAAATCTGGTATCTACCATAACAAAAGGCCATCCCGGAGAACATTTTGTCGTAATAATTCCATACCTGCCACCATTAATATACACATCTTCCATTTCATTTCCTACATCATAAATTCCAGCCATTCCTGATGCTACATGGATATCGATATGGTTGATAAAACAATGCTGTGCATAATGTGTACGAAAGGCAACAGCATATGGATTTCCTTTTCCTAAGCTGACATTAATATTAGATATTGCACTATAAAATGTACCCGGATTTGCATCTTGGATTTTTGTCTCATCCTCCTGCATCATATTCACAAACCAGAAAAGATATTGAAAGCCACCTTTCTGTTCCGGATGTTCTATATCAAATCCCTCTGCATTATCCTTTAAGATAAATTCAGGTCTGTTTTTCCCATACCCAATCATCCTAACCGCCTTTGGCATATAAATGGTTCTGCTCAACAAGTATTTTCCTTCAGGTACGAAAAGAACACCATATCCGTCCTGTTTGACAACAGAATAGATGGCTCTCTGCAACTCCTCACTGACATCTCTAGTGCCGTCACTGCTGATGTCAAAAAACTCTTCCGTAAAATAGACCGCATTTTCATCAGTCATCTTTTCTTTATAAAATGATACTCCGTTCATGCATATACCCCTTTATATATGTTATGAATCGATTTTATCAAATGAACAATCGATACGCAATTTAAAACTATTTCAATTATTTATTACTCAGTGAATTATAGTATCTCTGTGCTTTCGTAATCCACCAATAGTCATCTCCCGGCGGAGTTCCCACTGCATCTGTACTGGAACCTACACCCGCTCCAAACAAAATACAGGTGACTCCGGCATCCTCAGTCTCCTTCATATGAGATTCATATGTAATCGTATCTCCGTTAACCGAAACCTTACTGTCATTCCACAAATTCGTAGAAAAATAGCGCATTCTCTCAGGTGTTCCCGGAGTAAATGTATCGCCAAAGAAATATGTAGGTGCTGAGTCCTCATAATTTTGTTCTTTATTTGTCAAATCCGTAAACAAACCACCTGTATATGGATTCGTTGCCAGTGAATGATTGAGATGCCCTACCGGTATCTGCCACAATGTCACAGGAAATCCCGTTGTCTCATGTAGACTCTTTGTATAATACAGATAGTTATTCCACAAATCACTGTTCCATAACCATTTTGAACCTGCCGGATTTTCCGCAGCACCTGCTTCATGTGCCCCGTCTAAACCATATTTATCTATAGAAATAAAATCTGCACCATACGCTAAAATACCTGCCTGCATATAATAATTAGCAGTCTCTCTTGCCGCATTTTTAATAAAATCTCTTCCTCTGTCAAATCCCATTGTCTCTGTGGCATGCATTAAACCTGCCGACGGCACTCCATTGCTATAACTCCATGTATTAAACTGCCACCCAAAATGTGCGTTTGGATATTTTGTGCTAATAATATAGTTCACAGACTCAACAAGTCCTTTTACCGTATTTGGGAAATCCGGATCAACTCCTTTTTTCAAAATTCCCGAAGTATATACTGTTTCCACGCCCACAGCTGCTATCCTGTCCGGCGTTGTTCCCGAATTTTGCATCATGTATCCAAGAAAATCCGGCTCAAGAATGATTCCTACGTTCTCTCCACAATCATATTTATCGCAAGTTTCAAGGAAAAATAATAAATCTTTATAATATGCTTCCATATATGTTTTATCATTCACATGCTTCATATCTACATCATAACTTTCTGCATCATCCGGTATATTATAATATACAAAATATGGTACGATGCCGAGCTTTAGACTCTCCGTTATAAAAGATTTTACACGTTTTTCCGGCTCGTCCCCACTCCATGACTGCCAGCCGCTTATTGGTCCTCCATTGATATAAATATATCTCACATCCATTCGTTTGTTTGTATCATCATTTGCAGTGGACTTCCAAAACTTCAAGTCTCCGTCAGAATCTTCTGAAACCTGTCCAACCGCCAGATACGAAGGCATCGCAGCAAGGGAACCATTTTTCTCTCTTACCCTGACACCAAAATATCTGACTTCACCTGTTTTATTTTCTATTAATTTAATTCCACTTCTTCCTCCACAAGATGCCTCTAGTTTTAGCTTGTTTCCATCAACAATACTTGCTTTTACTGAAGATTTATTACTGGAAATAACAGAAAACTCAGGATTTTCCGTCTCACTGTAATCAATTTCAAATATATCTGTTCCCTGAGACATAATATATTGGTTGGCTAACTCATCATCATCTATTTTTTCCAAAATAAGCTTTGACGTGTTTTTGCTGCCTACATTTAAATTTATTTCATCACTGCTTGTCTTTCCAAATTTGTTATATATATCAACATAGTAATAATATGTTCCGGGAATCGTCTTTCCTGTAATATGAATAGAAAATGTCTGAGCATTTGGTGTATCATCGTTCAATGCTCCCTGTGCAGCTGCCTTATATGTACCAAGCTTCCCCTTTTTCTCATATAACACATAATATGTCGCATTATTTCCATACCACATATTGGATGTTATCGTGTAATCACCATCCGTATCCCATTGGTCATGACTGAGTGTAGGCTTTACCGGTACTCCACCTGCCTTATCTGAATCCGGAACCTGAACGACAAACTCTGTAGTAACCTCTTCCTTTTTTGTGGTAATTTCCTCTTTCTCAGTTACCTCTTCTGTGCTGACTTCCTCTGCTGCGGTTGTTTGGTCCGGTTTCACAATAATTTGTCCCCAATTATAATCCACCGGTTTGTAAGTAGGATTTACCTTACTTAAAATCTCATTAAATAAATAGTCATGCCCGGAAGCATTGTTCATTTTTGTTTCCTGATACAGCGTGTCTGCTATCTTATATATAGATGTATCAATAATCCGGCTATACATACAACTTCCATCTGCCAATTTTATGTATGCTCTCACCTTTATCGGGTTTGTATAAAAATCTGTTCTCTTAATCAGCTGCATCGTCATCACATAGCTTTCAGCTGTCTTACAATCAGAAAAAAGCTTACTGCTTTTTCCAAACTCTGTAGCGCTATAATTTTTTACATACTTACTGTTGCTTGTGACAGTCATATCACTGTCCCTTACATTTGAAGTAATTCCATATATCAATCCTTTTTCTACGACAGTTTCTCCCGGATTATTTACAGAATATACTGTTCTAAAGCCTTCCACCGTCACACTCATTTGGAAACCGTTAATTTCCACAAATGTTTCACTTTCACTATTCTCTGCAAATATAACATTCGATGTTCCAATAATTACAGATAACATAACTAACGCAATCACTACCACCCGAACTATGCTGTTTTTCGCGTTCATAACCTTATTCATTTTACAATCCCTCCCAAAAATTTTCCGCCAAGCCGATTTTATGCGGATATTACTTATCTCTCATGCACAGGTACTACTGCAAATATTATTAAGTCCTCCGTACCGTTATTTTTCATTCCATGAGTATGCCCTTTCGGACAATAATGGCACATACCGGGTTTCAAAATTTCGGTCTCCCCATCTATTGTTACTGTTGCCTCCCCCGAAACACAGTAAACCTCCTCACTATTTTTCTCATGCGTGTGAAGACCAATAGATGCCCCCGGCACTAATGTTCCATAAAGAATTTTTACATTCTCATCTACAAACATTTTCGCCTTTGTGTCTTTTTCTCCTCCATTAAAATGATGAAGCACTGTTTCTTCCATCTCATTAAAATCAAAAATCATTACTTTACCCTCCTTCCTTTTATCTCTTTTCTAATCGATTTTTGATATTTTCCATCTTATCATCAAGACTCGCACTTATTTCTGCGCATTCTGTCAAATCTATTGCCAGCTGCTCTAATAATTCCGGAGCAATATCTTTTTTATATCGTAATTTATGTTCTAAACTTGCCCAAAAATCCATTGCTATCGTTCTAAGCTGTACCTCAACCTTCATAGGTCTTTTTTCATCCTCTAAAAAAATAGGTACCTCAACAATTAAATGCAGGCTTCTATAACCGCTTTCTTTTGGATTTTCTATATAATCCTTTTTCTCAACCAATATGATGTCATCCTGCTGCAATAGACATTTTGCTAATTTATAAATATCCTTTTTAAAAGAACAGATAACTCTTATTCCCGCAATATCTGTTATATTTTCCTCAATTGCATCCGTTGTAAAGGGTAACCCCTTCTTTTTCATTTTCCTCATAATACTTTCCGGAGATTTCAATCGGGTCTTTATTGTTTCAATAGGATTTGCATCGTACCTTAAGGAGAACTGTTCATCCAAAACTTTAAATTTTGTCTCCACCTCCATAATGGCACATTTATAATAGGACATCAGCTTCATATACGGCAGCTGACCCTCCTTAAACTTTTCAATCACCGGACTCTTTGTTACTTCTCTCATCAAATAGTTTCTTAACTGTTTTATTATCATATCATTCTCCTTTATTGAAGCATTGCCAAAATTGCCACTACGACTATCGGGACAAACAACGCAGGGATATAATTTAAGGTTTTTAAATCTTTTATTTTTAGAATAGACATACCGGTACTTGCAATCAGAAACCCTCCTACAATAGACATTTCTGTAATCATATCTGTTGAAATAACATCACCCGCCAAATATGCCACTAAATAAATAGCTCCCTGCCAACAAAATAATATCGGCGCCGCACTCATGATAATCAATCCATATGTAGAAGCGAGAACTACTGATGTTACAAAATCTAATGTAGCATTTGTAATCAGGTATGTGTAGTCACCCGTAAGCGCCGCATTGATTGGTCCCACAATCGAAAGTGTTCCGATACAAAAAATCAATACTCCGGTAATCACACCTTGAACAGGACTATTTTCTTTTTCCTTTAGGGAATATCCCACAGACAGCCTGTCCACTCTTCCCTGAAGATTCAATGCTGTTCCAATCAGACCTCCCACTGCCAGACTTACAATAAATAAAACCGGATAATTGCTCTTTGGCATATTCTGACAAATTGCATTTATTCCTATACCAAATGCTGCAAATCCCATTGCATCAAACAAAACTGTCTGATATTTTTCTTTCAATCCTTCGTGTATTACACTTCCCACAATACTACCCAAAAGAATCGTACATGTGTTTAAAATTGTTCCTATCATTTCCTTTATCTCCGTACCAAATTTATTTTTCATTATAACATTAAATGTAATATAAAAAAAGAAGCTGTTTATCATAACAGCTTCTTTTTAATCAATTTTTATCCACTTTATAAATGAAGTACCCTGTCCTTAATTTCCTGTGTTCTTCCCTGATTCCAAAATTGTGTTCCTATATAACCGCAGGTTCTTCTTGCCACACTCATCTTATCCTGATTTCTGTTACCACAGCTTGGACATTCCCATAGAAGTTTTCCCGACTCTTCGTCAGAAACAATCTGAATTTCACCATTGTAGCCGCAACACTCACAATAGTCAGACTTTGTATTCAATTCCGCATACATAATATTATCATAAATAAATTTCATGACCTCAATAACTGCTTCGATATTATCCTGAAGATTTGGAACCTCGACATAACTGATGGCACCGCCCGGAGACAATTTCTGAAACTCTGACTCAAATTTCAATTTGCTAAAAGCATCAATCTCCTCTGTAACGTGAACGTGATAGCTGTTCGTAATGTAATTTCTGTCAGTAACTCCTTTTATAACTCCAAATCTCTTCTGAAGACATTTGGCAAACTTATATGTAGTGGACTCCATTGGGGTTCCATATACAGAATAACTAATATTTTCTGCCGCCTTCCATTCTGCACACTTATCATTTAACCGCTTCATAACTTTTAAGGCAAATGGCTTTGCCTCAGGGTCTGTATGTGATTTGCCGGTCATTCTCACACACATTTCATAAAGACCTGCATAACCAAGCGAAATCGTAGAATATCCGTCAAAAAGCAGTTTATCTATTGTCTCACCCTTTTTCAAACGTGAGAGCGCTCCATTCTGCCATAAAATCGGTGCAACATCTGACGGTGTTCCGAGAAGTCTCTCGTGTCTGCATCTGAGTGCCCTATGACACAGTTCCAATCTCTCATCCAGAATCTTCCAGAATAAATCCATATCCCCATTGGAAGAACATGCAACATCCACAAGATTTATTGTCACAACGCCCTGATTAAATCTTCCATAAAATTTATTACTGCCATCCGGATTTCTCTGGCTATCCTCTACTGTAAGGAAAGAACGACATCCCATACAGGTATATACATTGCCATTCTTCATTTCTTTCATAACCTTAGCAGATATATAATCCGGAACCATTCTCTTAGATGTACACTGTGCAGCTAACTGTGTAAGATGCCAGTATTTGGAATCCGGAGTAACATTATCTTCGTCCAATACATAAATAATCTTTGGAAATGCAGGGGTAATCCATACACCCTTTTCATTTTTTACTCCCTGAATCCTCTGTTTTAAAACTTCTTCAATCAGTGTTGCAAGGTCATCTCTCGTCTGTCCCTCCGGAACTTCGTCTAAATACATAAACATAGTGACAAACGGCGCCTGACCATTACATGTCATAAGGGTAATCAGCTGATACTGAATGGTCTGTATTCCCCTGTTAATCTCGTCTTTTAATCTTCTCTCAACAATTTTTGAAATCTGCTCTTCTGAATAATCCAGACCGATTTCCTCTTTCTCCGCTAAAACCTCTTTTGTAATTTTTTCTCTGCTGGTCTGTACAAACGGAGCTAAATGTCCCAGCGAAAACGACTGTCCACCGTATTGGTTACTTGCAACCTGTGCAACAATCTGTGTGGTTACATTACACGCCGTATAAAAGCTATGTGGTGTATCAATTTTTGTCTCTGAAATACATGTTCCATTCTGCAACATGTCTTCTAAATTAATCAAATCACAGTTGTGCTCCTTCTGAGCAAAATAATCTGAATCATGAAAATGAATAATTCCCTGCTCATGAGCCTGTACAATTTCTTCCGGGAGTAATATACGTTTTGTTAAATCTTTGCTCACTTCACCTGCCATATAATCTCTCTGTGTAGAATTTATTGTAGGGTTTTTATTAGAATTTTCCTGCTTTACTTCCTCATTAATCTGCTCCAAAAGAGATAAAATACCATCATCTGTAGTATTTGCCTTACGGGCAAGCTCTCTGGTATATCTATATCTAACATATTTCTGCGCAACCTCATAGCCGCGCATTTCCATAATTCCACGCTCAACCATATCCTGAATATCTTCCACGGCAACAGCATGGTTTGATTTTTCAATCTGGTCTACGATAATTTCTCCGACAGCAGCAATCTGGTATTCGTTTAGTTTATGTATCGGTGCGATTTCATTGTTTGCTTTTCTTATTGCATTTAAAATTTTGTTGACATCAAAAGAAACTTCTTCTCCATTTCGTTTAATAACTTTTCTTATTTTTACATCCATTTCCTTTTCCTCTCCCGTTCAAAGTAGATAACACTATATCTTGTTAAACCTTTTGAATTATAACACAATATATTCTATTTTGTACAGTGATAAATGCCACATTTATGAAAAATATATTTTCTATTTTAGTTTTTTAAACACACCTCTAATTACAATAAGGGACAATACTGCCGCAAGAAAATCCGACACCGGCGCCACATACAGGATTCCATCAATTCCCAAAAACCCGAGTTTCTGAAAAACCAAAGGAAAAACTACCATGAGTGGTATAAAACATATTACCTGTCTTGTCAGTGACAAAAAGGTTCCCTTATTCGGCTCCCCAATTACCGTACAAAATGTTGACGTAATCGGCTGTATTCCATTTAAGAATGTCATAAACAAGAATATTCTAAAGAAATTTTCTGCAAACTGAAAATATTCCGCACTTCCCGAACCAAATATACTGATAATCTGTCTTGGGAAAAGCTGAAAGACGATAAATGCAATCACAGAAACTGTAGTATTGCATATTACTGCCAGCTTATATGTTTTTTTGACTCTGTCAAACTTTCCTGCACCTCTGTTAAAGCTCGCAATCGGCTGTATTCCCTGAGCCACACCAATGCACACAGAAAAATAAACCTGATTTACTTTCATAACAATTCCGGTACAGGCCAATGGAATATCCGCACCGTAAGAACTCAATGCACCATAATATGTCAACGATTTATTCATTACTACCTGTACAAACATAATCGCCAACTGATTGAGACACTGCGCCATACCGAGATGTGCTGCTCTGGCAATTACCTTTATCTGTGGTATAAAATGCTGTTTTTTTAATTTTATTGTCTTAAAATGAAGCAAATACCAAATTACCATAAGGCAGGCTAAAAATTGCCCAATAATTGTAGCTATGGCAGCGCCCATCATTTCCCAACCAAATACCATGACAAACAAATAGTCCAGTATTACATTGACAAACGCTCCAACCAGGTTGCATGCCATTGAAAATTTGGGACTTCCATCTGCTCTTACCAGATGAGAACCGCCCGCCGATACAATAGCAAAAGGAAAGCCTATTGCTATGTATTTTGTATATTCCATTGCATATGGAAGAATTGACTCTGTTGAGCCAAAAAATAGCAGCAGCGGCTTCATTGCAACACTGCTGATTACAGCTAAAATAACACCGATAATTGCCATCATAATAGCGCTGTTACCAATAAAATAAGGTGCCTTTTCCTTTTCTCCTGCACCTAAGTTCAAATTAAAACCGGATGCTCCACCGATACCAAATGCCAATGCCGTTGCTATGCATAATGTAGTGAGTGGAAATGCAACATTTGTAGCCGCATTTCCCAATTCTCCTACAGTCTGTCCTATAAATATCTGGTCGACAATATTATACAGCGACATAACAAGCATAGATATAATACTCGGCACTGCAAACTTTCTTAATAATTTTCCGACAGGTTGTGTTCCAAGCGGATTTTCTGTTTCTGTTCTTTCTTCATATGTTTTTGTCATTTTACTTAATCCTCATTAGACCCTGTTATTTTTGGTCACTTTTCATTTTTCTTCTAAATATTATTATTGCCAAAAAATATAATACAACCCCATACACCAAAATTTCAACTAAAAATTTCAAAAAATTATTGTAATCTCCCAAAAATGTACTCCGTGCCACACTGACTCCGGGTAAGAATGGTAATAGCTCACACACTTTTAAAAATGTGCCGCCCATCATTTCTACCGGCATCCAGATTCCGCCTAACATTCCTGCTCCTGTAATTATAATAGAACAAATACCCGGAGCCGATTTATCAGACAACAGTGTTCCGAATAAAATTCCAAACCCAATATACATAAATGCCGATGGCAAAAGTACAAGAATACAGAGAAGCATTCCCGATAAACTCAGATTTACCCCTGTAATTTTGCCTATAATAATAGCGGCAGCAAAAGTGATAAACTGCTGTGCAATAGACAAAATAATTACAGGAACCGTATATCCCAAAATAAAATCTGCCGGTTTCATCGGGCTGGCATACAGTCTCGTCATAAATGATGTCGTCCTGTCTTTTGACACCTGAAGAGACGTAAATAACATGACAAATGTCAAACCAAACACAGCGACTCCCGGCGCCAAATTGTCAATTCTAAATATTGCCACTCCCGCTTCTTCCGGCAAACTATTATATACCATCGTCATAATCATCAACATAACCATAGGAAAACCCAGACAAAAGATGTAACTCAGCGGGTCTCTCAATAATTCTTTCATCGTCCTTTTTCCATATATAACCGCTCTCATTTTTTTCCTCCTAATAAATTACACATTATTATCTTTGTAGAAATCTTTATAATTCATTTAACTTTTCTACCACAGTGACAAATACTTCTTCTAATGTATCTTTTTTGTATTTCTCCTTAAGCTCCTCTACCGTTCCAATATCCTTTATCTCACCCTGAACCATGATTGCCACTTTATCAGAAAGCGCTTCTGCCTCTTCCATATAATGTGTTGTCAGAACAATTGTAGTATTTTCTTTTAATATATTTATAGTCTTCCATAATTCACGTCTTGCCAGCACATCCAATCCAAGTGTCGGTTCATCCAGAAATAGAACTTTTGGCTTTGTAATAGTAGCCATAGCAATACTTACTTTTCTCTGATATCCACCGGAAAGTTTACCTGCTCTTGTATCTAAGACCTCTTCCAGCCCAAACTGCTGCGTGATAATCTTCAGATTACTCCTGACATCTTCCTTTTTCATTCCATATATTTCTGCCATAAACTGAAGATTTTCTTTTACCGTAAGATTTGGCGCAATAGCGGTCTCCTGAGTTGAAATATTTATAACCGGCTTGACCTCTTCTATTTCATTATGAACATCATACCCCAAAATCGTAGCATTTCCTGATGTAGCTTTTGACAAACCGGATAATATTCTTATTGTCGTCGTCTTTCCTGCTCCATTTACCCCAAGAAGCGAAAAGATTCCATTTTCAGCCACCTGAAAAGAAATATTATTGACAACTGTTTTTTCTCCATATTTTTTAGTAAGATGGTTAATTTCAATTGCATTCTCCATTATTTTTCTCCTTCATCATGAAATATTTTGCCAAACAAATTTGCAAATGTAGATTTCGGTGGTATCGCAATCCCTTTTTTATCGTCAGCTAACAACATCAATGTATCCCCCGGATGAATCTCAAACATTTCTCTCGCATCCTTTGGAATTACAATCTGTCCTTTTTCTCCTACTTTGACCGTCCATGCACCCTTTCCTTTTGGAACATCTTTTGCTTTCATTTTGTTCTCCTTCTATTCATATTTGTATAACTGGTATAACTTTTCTAACTTTTATTCTATCAGATACATTCCAAAATACAAGCTGCTGTTTTTACTTTTTTAATATTTCGCCTTTATCTTTGTTAAAAAATTAACTTGTTTTTGCTTGTGCTTCATTAAAAAACTATGTTATAATTCAAAAGTCTTTTATAATGTACAACATGTCTTTAATATAAATTAGAACGGAGAATATATGAGAGGAATTTATTCAAATAAAACCGAGATACGTCATAAGGTTTTTACAGAAGTTGCCAGAATGGCATTTGAAGGCGGCGACTTTACAAGAATTGAAGAACTGCCTTACAAAATTATTCCGGGTGAAATAGGAAAATATTATAATAATGTTTTTCTTGAACGTGCGATTGTCGGAGAACGTCTTCGTGCTACAATCGGACTCCCTATACGAAAAATGTCTGTACATGCTCCTCTTTCCGACGGAATTGATGCAAGTGCAATTGACGAGAAATATTATGACCCTCCACTAATCAATATTATAAAATTCGCATGTCATGCATGCCCTGAAAAGAAAATATTTGTTACCAATGGATGTCAGGGATGTATTGAGCATCCATGCGTTGAAGTTTGCCCTAAGGGCGCAATTCATATGGAAAACGGTCATTCGGTTATTGAACAGGATAAATGTATTAAATGTGGCAAATGTTTAAATGCCTGCCCTTATAATGCTATTATCAAACAGGAACGTCCCTGTGCTGCCGCCTGTGGGATGAATGCAATTAAATCTGACGAATATGGCAGGGCAGATATTGATTACGACCTCTGCGTCTCCTGCGGTATGTGTCTGGTAAGCTGTCCTTTTAGCGCTATTGTAGATAAAAGCCAGATTTTTCAGACTGTTTTGGCACTAAAAAGTGACACTCCTATATATGCAGCCATTGCTCCTTCTTTTATTAAACAATTTGGTGACAACGTAACGCCTGCAATGGTTCGTGCCGCTCTGAAAGCCGTAGGATTTGAGGAGATGGAAGAAGTTGCCATTGGCGCTGACCTATGTGCAATTCAGGAAGCCGTAGATTTTATGAAAGAAGTTCCGGCAAAACATTCTTGGATGGGAACATCATGCTGTCCGGCATGGTCTGTTATGGCAAAGAAAACCTTTCCGGAATATGCCGACCATATTTCTATGACGCTCACGCCAATGGTCCTGACCGGGCGTATGATAAAGAAACGCCATCCGGACTGTAAAGTAGTATTTATTGGACCGTGTGCCGCCAAGAAATTAGAAGCGAGTCGTCGCTCCGTGAGAAGTGATATAGATTTTGTTTTAACATTTGAAGAAATGATGGGAATTTTTGACGCAAAGGGCGTAGACTTTAATAACCTTGAAGTAGAAGAATTGAGACAGACATCCAGTTCTCTCGGAAAAGGATTCGCTGCCAGCGGTGGTGTTGCAGAAGCCGTAGTGAATGTTCTGCATTGTATTGAACCGGATATGGAAGTTAAAACCGTCAAAGCAGAGGGGCTGGTAGAGTGTAAAAAAATGCTTGCTATGGCAAAAGCCGGAAAATATGACGGTTATTTGTTAGAGGGTATGGCATGTCCGGGCGGTTGTGTCGGAGGTGCAGGAGTATTATCCGATGTGCGCAAGGCCACAATTGGTTTAGAACAGGATAAAGCAAAATCTGAAATAAAGAAACCTTCTCAATCAGATTACTTAAAATATTTACATTTAATAACAAAGGAGGAATTGTATGAAGATGAAAACTAGAACTATTACTGTAACCGCAGTAATGATTGCACTCTGTATTATAGTGCAGTTTTTTAAAACACCTTCATTTATGTATTCTATTTATGTAACCGGGGGTTTAATCAACGCAATTCTTATTATTGATACTCTGTATTGCGGCTTAGTCAGTGGTATTATTGTTGATTTTATTACACCTATCACTGCCTTTATCGTGACGGGCGCTCCGGTTATCGCAGCCGTTCCAATGATTTTGCCATGCATTATGATTGGAAATGCAGCTATTGTTCTTTTTGCATGGTTTGTAAGATGCAAAAAACTTGAACTGAATATTCTACCAATCAGTCTTGTTGCCGGCTCTTTTGCCAAATGGGGTGTGATGACGCTTCTGATTGTAAAATGGGTTCTTCCGACATTTGGAAAGAACCTGGGTACAGCAGCCTATCATACTGCCGCTGTTACATATTCTACCACACAGCTTATTGCAGCACTTGTTGGAACAGCTCTGGCATGTATTATATGGCCGATTGCCAGACTCGGTATTAAACGAAATAGATAATCAAAAAAATCAACTGTCCTCATAGGTCAGTTGATTTTTTTGATTATTCTCTGATACAATAATTTTACTTTACCATAAGCGCTTTTGGAAATACTTTCTGCATTCTTGCATCATTATATTTTGCATCTATCCAACATTCAATCTCCGTCCTCGGTTTATCTCCTGTACTTCTCTGCTGATACCGAACCAATGCCATACTGGAAATTGCCACATTAAAACTCATTAATACAATGAGCACCCATGTCACGGTAACACCTATCTTTGGAGGAATTTTCTCAATACAATTGGATACCAATGGATAGATAAGTCGAAACCAGACCATCGCTGCCACACCCCAAAAAGAACAATAAAGCAAATTTATCCTTCCTCCGAGATTAAATGGCATGTCACTGTAATCCCAAAAGACAGTACCAAAAACAATTTCAGTAAAAATACTGCAGATATACTCATATGCCCCTCCCAGAACTGTACCGGTTAAAAATAAAAATACAATACTTTTATCTTTATATTTATATAGAAGCAATGTCACTGCTGCAACACCCGCTCCCCAAACAATGCTGAACGGACCATATATAACACTGCTCCTGCTCATCCATTCTCCCAACTCAATACGGCAAAAAATGGTTTCTACAATATCACCAAGCAACCCGCCCACAAAAAACAGTACAACCAATTTATAAAAACCACAACCTGCTGCAAACTTTGTTTTATCTTTCTCAGTGTCCTGAATTTTTGTCTTTCTATTATAGGCATTTCCTAATCGGCGGTCTATTACATTATAAACTTTATCTCCGATTTTTCTGCTAATATTGTCTAAGAAGATTTCCGTTTTTCTCCAATAGTTCTTCTCTTTATTATGTTCTGTCAAAACTAATATTGTAGCTACACCGTCTAACACAATTAGCCCCATTAGCAGCCATACCACAATTCTTATAATATAGATAGGAAACAGGGCATATAAATTTAACAACAGCGGATTCATCCATGTTTTGACAATAAATCCCATGATTCCCCATACCATAGAAGTAAAAAGACATATATATCCATCAAAATTAAATTTGTATTGCGAATAATCCCACCATCTCTCATGGTACATTCTCTCTATGATATGCCCCGCAATCCATTCAATTAGGGTAGTCACAATCACACTTCCCCAGAAAAGCCAGAATCCATTTAATTCTTTAAGAATGATTGTAATACTGACAGCTGCCACGCCATATATGATACAGAATGGTCCATTAATAATTCCTCTATTAACAAAATGTTTTTTCTTGATTGCAGCAACTACAGTCTCAAATATCCATCCCCAAAAAGAATACACTACAAATAGGTATATTAGTTCGTTCATTTGTATCTCTCTTTCTAAATGTTCGTTTCTTATCCCTATAATTGTAATCTTATAAATGCAGAGTATTTATAAGTAATATCCATGCAAGACCGTAATATGTTACAGCTGCCACCAAGTCATTCACAGTAGAAATCAGCGGTCCTGACGCCACGGCCGGGTCAAAACCGATTTTATCTAAAACAATCGGAATTATTGTTCCGACAAAACTTGAAATTAACATTGCAAGCGCAAGCGCACCACCAATACATCCCGAAACAGCAAATGCACTTTTAAACTCCTGCCCCCTTATCAGCCAGATAAACATTCCTGTAAAAACAAAAGACAGGGAGCCTACTATCAGACCGTTAAACAATCCTACTTTTATTTCTTTAAAAACAAATCCTGCTTTCTGCATAAATTCGAGTTCTTCATCCATCAATACCCTAATGGTCACCGCCAGAGACTGCGTCCCCACATTTCCTGACATGCCAAGAATTACTGATTGAAATGTCACTATAATTGGAAGCCCCACAATCACCTTTTCAAACATACTTATGACTGTGGATACAAACATACCAAGCATAAGCAATATAATCAACCAGGGTACTCGTTTTTTTAAACTTTGTGATAGCGGTTCTTCTAATTCTTCCTCTGCTGCAAGACCTGCCAGCTTCGCATAGTCTTCCCCCATCTCTTCGTCTACGACTTCCAACAAGTCCTGAGAGGTAATGACACCAAGAATATGATTGTCCTTATCTAAGACCGGAATAGAATCCTCCGAATAATCCTTTAATTCCTCGATACAATCATCCACCGTTTCGTGGTCGTATACAAACGGATAAGACGTCGTAACTAATGTCTCTAACTCTACATAATTTCTTGCCACAATCAAATCCGTAAGGTCGATTGCCCCGTAAAAAGTACCGTCTTCTTTCTTCACATAGAGGGTTGATATATTATCATTGTCCGCCGCCTGCTCAACAAGCCGTTTCATTGCCTGCTTTATTGTTAAATCCAAAGATAAACTGACATAATTTGTCGTCATTTTGCTACCGATTTCATCTTCACTATAAGATTGAATCAAATCAATATCTTTTTGAGCATCTTCATCCATCAACTGTAGAATTTCTTCGCTTTTTTCATCTTCTAATTCCTCTAAGATATCTACAGCATCATCCGGTTCCATTGCTTCAAGAATATCTGCCGCAGTCTCTGTGTCCAATTCTTCGATAAATTCTTCCGGGTCATCTAAATATGCAAATATCTCTGACACTCTCTCAAGTCCGAGAATCGCATAAATTCGGCGTCTTTCCTTGACTTCTAATTCTTCTAAGACAGAAGCAATATCATTTTCATGATAATCGTTTAATTTTTCTTTTTTTACTTTTGCCGTCTCTTTGCTTCTGATGATTTCAATAATTTCCGCTTCATAGTCAGCCTTTTCAGGAATTTCAAACTCATTATCCTGTTGTTCTGTTTTATTCTCCTGCTGTCCTGACCATTCATCAGCACTCATTTCCGCTTCTTGTAAATCCGCAGCTACTTCTATCTCTTTTTCTTTATAATCTTTTTTCTCTTCCATCCTATACCTCCTTTCACCATATAAATATGGACCGGTTGCAATCACAATATCGCTTGCCGGGCTTTTGCTACAAAAAAGTCCGCTCATTACGACAGCGGACCTGTATAGGTAAGAAGTTTGTACAATTAAAAAGGGAATAAAATAATGACATTCCCTATTTTACTCAATTACACGACAAGAACGAAACGGATGGTGTGCATCGGTCTCGTCTATCGAATATTCATTATGCAAACTTCGCCCATAACTGTCACAACTATCCATTTTGTTCTCCTTCCATTTTCATTATTTTAACATCACTACTTTAACACTTTTTTATTTGCAGTGTCAACCGAAACCTATCGTTATTCTACCATGTGAACCTTCATCATATTTGTTGTCCCTGATTTTCCAATCGGTACACCGGAAGTGATTACAACAATATCGTCCTTTTGTACAAGTCCCTTTTCCTTTGCCACTTCTACCGCATAATCAAATAATTCTAAAACGTTCTCCTTTTCTTTAATCAAAACCGGTGTAACTCCCCATGACATATTGAGCTGACGACATACTTTCTCACTGGTGCTGCCCGCCGTAATCATACAATCCGGTCTGAACCTTGAAATCATTCGTGCTGACCTTCCGGATTTCGTTACCGTGAGAATCGACTTTGCACCCAAATCATACGCTGTAGTACATGTGGCATGGCATACCGCCTGCGTAACATCAACCTTTCCATTCCTTGGCATATTGAAAAATCTCTGTTTATAATTAATATCCATTTCTGTGCGTTCAGCAATTCTCGCCATCATTTCCACTGATTCTACCGGATATTTTCCTGCTGCTGTTTCTCCTGATAACATTATGGCGCTTGTTCCATCATAAATGGCATTTGCCACATCTGTTGTCTCCGCTCTTGTCGGTCTCGGATTATTCACCATCGAATCCAGCATCTGTGTTGCCGTGATAACCTGCTTTCCAGCCTCGTAAACTTTTTTAATAATCATTTTCTGAATAATTGGAACTTCTTCTTCCGGCAATTCTACGCCCATGTCGCCTCTGGCAACCATAATCGCATCTGCCTCATCTATAATAGAATCAATATTTATAATTCCCTCGCTGTTTTCTATTTTTGCTATAATATTAATATTTTGACCGCCGTTTTCATCCAATATTTTTCTAATACATTTCACATCATCTGCCGTTCTTACAAAAGATGCTGCAATATAATCTACATCCTGCTCAATTCCAAATATAATATCACGTTCGTCCTGTTCACTCATATATTCCATATTAATATGAATATCCGGAACATTGACACCTTTTCTGTTAGAAATTTTTCCATCATTTTTTATTTCACAGACAATATCTGTTCCTTCTATTCTTATTACCTCTAATTTTACCAGACCGTCATCAATTAAAATAATTGTTCCCGGAGCAACATCCTTATAAAGTCTGTCAAAGGTAATATTTACCTGTTTCTCATTTCCTTCAACTTCTCTGTCACCGACTAGCGTAAATATTTGTCCTGCATGTACATGAATCACGCCATCCTTAAATAACCCTGTCCTGATTTCGGGTCCCTTTGTGTCCAATAAAATAGCGACAGGCTGGTCGCATTTTTTTCGCATTTCCTTTACTTTATCTATTCTCGCTTTATGGTCATCATGGGTTCCGTGAGAAAAGTTACATCGCGCAACATTCATCCCTCCCCGAATCAATCCTTCTAAAACTTTATCATTATCCGTCGCCGGACCCAATGTACATACAATCTTTGTTTTTCTCATTATAATATTCTCCTTCTTCTTTCACATTATCTGTCTTTTTATCTATAATTTTCCAAACTACACACATCATAACAATATCCTATATTATATACAAGAAAAAAAGGACATGAAAAATCAAGTTTCTATTCATAAATATATCCATTTTCATATGAAATATGAATATAGTATCAGATAATATCATAAACAATACTTAAATTACGCCATTTATCTCTCTTGTATTTTGTCATAAAATACAAATGGTATCATTTTTCTATATACATCTGCATTTATAAGGAGTATTATATTGTTGTAATATTTTGAAAGGAACATCTTGTTTAATGAAAAATATAAATAATGAAGCTTTTCGTCAGGAATTTATTCATCAAATTACACCTATTATTGAAAATGAAAAAGTAAAGCGCATGGACAAATACATACAACACGGTGAGACGAGTACATTAGAACACTGTATCGCTGTTTCTTATATGAGTTATTACATTGCCAAACGACTGCATATCCGTTGCGATTATCACAGCCTTATTCGCGGTGCTCTTCTTCATGATTACTTTTTATACGATTGGCATGATAAGGACAGTTCACACAAACTGCATGGTTTTCATCACGCAAAGACTGCACTCAAAAATGCCTCTCTTGACTTTGAGCTCACAGAAATTGAAAAAGATATTATCGCAAAGCACATGTTTCCACTCAATATCAAACTACCTAAATACAGAGAGAGCTATATTGTAACATTGGCAGATAAAATTTGTTCTTCCTATGAAGTATTATATGGAAACGCATGTTTTGCAGTTTAAATTAAGGTTACACGCAAAAGGGATATGACACTGCATTTGTGTCATATCCCTTTTTTCTAATTATTTGCCAACAATATTCTATCATTATCAAAAGCTTTTTGCTTTTTCACGGAATACATCTTTATCAAGTCATCCATTGTCATATTATCTCTTTCTTCACCGGACAAATCAAGAATGATTTCACCGGCATCTAACATAATAGTTCTCGTTCCTGTGCTGAGAGACTGACTCAGATTATGTGTAATCATCATTGTTGTAATATTATTTTCCTTTACAATCTGCCTGGTTATCTCCATTACTCTCTCTGCCGTAGCAGGGTCCAAAGCCGCCGTATGCTCATCTAACAGAAGTAATTTCGGAATCGATAAGGTACACATCAAGAGCGTCACTACCTGTCTCTGCCCACCGGACAAAAGTCCAATCTTCGTTTTCATTCTATCTTCTATTCCCATATTGTATCGAGACAGATTCTCTCTAAAAAAATCTGCTTTCTTTTTTGTTAATGCTCTTGCAAACGGTCTGGCACGACCTCCCGCTCTTGTATATGCCAAAGCCAGATTTTCTTCTATCGTCATATTCGGTGCTGTCCCTTTCATCGGGTCCTGAAACACACGACCTATCATTTTAGCTCTGGCATGCTCACTCTTATATGTGATTTCTTCACCATCTAAAATAATATGTCCCTTATCTACCATGAAAGAACCACAAATTGCATTGAATAAGGTACTCTTTCCTGCCCCATTTGAGCCAACAACAGTTACAAAATCACCGTCTGCGAGACTCAGCGACATATCCTGTATTGCTATATGTTCATTTACCGTACCTTTTGCAAAAGTCTTTGATATATTCTTTATCTCTAACATCACATCGCCGCCTTTCTCGTTTTTCTCTCCGCAATTTTTTGTTTGATTGCCGGAATTGCCAGAGTGATGGCAACAATAAACGCACATGTAAATTTCATTAAGTTGGCGCTCATATCTCCGAAAAGATTTTCTCTTATAACAAAAGCTACAATGATTTTATATACTACTGAGCCTGCAACTGCTGAAATTATACCAATTGCTGCACCTCTTTTTCCGAAAATTGCCTCACCGATAATCACTGCCGCCAGTCCATAAATCAAAGTTCCATTGGATGTATTAATATCAGAATATCCTATGCTTTGTGAAGCCAGAGAACCTGATAAACCAATCAACGCATTGGCAAGAACCAACCCTATAATTTTTGTTCTATCCACATTAATGGAAGATGCCCTGACCATATCCGGATTATCTCCTGTAGCACGAACGCAAAGCCCTAAATGTGTTTTAAAAAACCATATGATAACTGCTACAACTGCGCCTACAATAAGTATACTGATTACAGTTTTTACCTCACTGGTTTCCAATTGCCCTCTTATGCCCAATAATTGCTTTACTTTTTCAAATATTGTTATTTTATTATAACTTAAGTTGGTTGTTGCTCCCTTTTCCGTCAGAGAATAACAGACTAAATTTATGGAATAAAGACCGCTCATTGTTATAATCCCTGCCAAAACCGGATGGACATTCATTTTTGTCTGAAGCACCCCTGTAACACAACCGGCTGCCGCCCCTGCCAAAATGCCGGCAAAAAGTGCCAGAACCGGATATCCGTGTAAAGAGACAAGTACAGACACAACGGCGCCAAATCCAAAGCTTCCCTCTGTTGTCAAATCAGGAATATCGAGAATTCTAAGGGAAATATATATCCCCATGGCCAATAATCCATATATAAAACAATCAGGTAAATTTGATAAATAATATTGTAATTCTATCATGGTTCGTTCCTACTTTAATTCATTTAATTTGTAATCTGTCTTTATATCATCTTTCTTTAATCCAAGTGCTTCCATTGTTGTCGTGTTCACGGAACAGTAGTCAATTCCCACTACCTGCGCCGGAATATCAGTAATTTTCTTTCTATCCTTTAAATACTGAAGTGCAATATCAACTGTCTTCTCACCAATTCCTTTATCATCGATTGCCAGCGTTGCAAAACATCCGGAAGCGACTGTTGTTGCAGAAGAACAATATGTCGGTATTTTCTTTTCTTTACAGATATCTGCCAAAGTTGAAACTCCATCCTGAATAATGGAATCATTTGGGACAAAGATTGCATCTACTCCCTCACTCACCAAAGCGTTTGCCGCTGCTTCAATATCATTGGATGTAGGCGCTGTTTTTTCTACATATGCTACATGAATGCTATCAAGATATTCTTTTACCTGTGAGATTGTGTTTGTTGCATTGTCTTCATTACCACTATAAATTAAACCATATTTTTTTGCCGGCGTTGTAGCCTGTGCAAAATCAATGATATTAGATACCGGAATTGCATTGGATGTACCTGTTGCATTTTTATCCGGTTTTTCCATATCTGTTAAAATACCTGCTGCTGTTGGCGCTGACACCGCACAGAAAAATACCGGTGTGTCGGATTCTGCATTAACAAATGCCTGTGTCGGTGGTGTTGCGATAGTAAACACTGCTGTATAAGTTCCATCTGTCATATTGTTGACAATTGTTGAAAGCGCTGTAGTATCACCTGATGCACACTGGTAATCAATCTGGTCATCCGTATATCCTTCTGCCTTTAATTTACTGACAATTCCTTCTTTCATATCCATGAAAGCACCGTTTTCCAGCAACGCTACAATACCGATTTTAGCTGCATGTTTCTTATCATTGTCATTGTCGCCGCCTTTTGCATTGTCATTGTTTCCACATGCTGTAAAAATTGTTGCCATCATTGCAATCACCAAAAATACACTCAAGATTTTTTTCATTTTTTCTTCTCCTTTTCTGATTCAAAAAATTTAGGTTTTACCTATAAAAGTTTTATTTTCAATTTAGATAACCCTGCCAGAGTACCTTTTTGCCTTTGACATCAACTATGTCTGCGTACAAAAAAATCCCTGATAGTAGAAACCTACTATCAAGGACGGATAATCTAAAATATATTCCGCGGTGCCACCTTGATTCACATATCATGTGCTCTCAACGAGTACTAACATACTCTGTGCAACTAACGTATGCCTCCACGTCATAGAATACTAACATGTAACTGCTTTGTTCCATGCCCTCTGCGGTCCATTTATGTGAGCTGCGTTCTGCAGGTTCTCAGCCTCCCTGCTCTCTGTAAGTGCACGATTCACTTTTATCTCCGCATCAACGGTTTGAATGGTCATCTTTAATTGTGCTTTATATTATAACGCATAGATTTTATATCGTCAAGTTTCACAAAAAAATTTTTCTATCACCTCTGCAATTCCATCTTCATTGTTCGATGCTGTTATGTAATCTGCATTCTCTTTTACAATATCCGTTGCATTTGCCATTGCTACACCAATCCCTGCATATTGAATCATCGAAAGGTCGTTAAACCCATCGCCACATGCGATTGTATCTTCTTTGCGCATACCCAGTTTCCGAATTAACATAGCAATTGATGCCGCTTTATCAATTCCCTTTGGCATTATCTCTATAAAGTAATCTGCCGAACGGCTTATGCTCAATTCATTTTTATATTGTTCCGCTAATATTTTTTCATGCTTCTCAGCGAGCATAGGCTCAGCAGTCATTAGACATTTATTGGGATTATAGTCAACATATTTTTCCATATCTGTTATTTTAAGCGGTATCTTATTAATGGATGATTCTATTTCAATATACCGGTCAGTTCTTGTCCCAACTATCACCTGATTATCGTCATATGTCACAAGGCCTATGTCATTTTCTTTTGCATATTTCAACAGAGGTGTCAAATATTTTTTATCCAAAACATTTTCAAAAACAACCTCTTTTGTCTTCCAGTTAATCACTTTCCCGCCGTTAAAAGCCATGATATATCCACCATATTTTTCAAGTCCAACAATTTCCGCAACCGGTACGATACCAGGAGTTGGTCTCCCTGACGCCAACGCCACAATATGCCCCTGCTCCTGAATTTTTCTCAACGCTTTTAAAGTCTTGGGTGTGATTTCTTTTTTGTCATTCGTTAAGGTTCCATCTAAATCTAAAAAAAGAATTTTTTTCTTCATATGTTTTCCTCTTGCGATATATTTTATCTTTTTATTGCTTCTAGTTTCTTCATTGCCTCTGACAGCATTTCTTTTGTTATAATATATGGATTATGTTCTATATCCTTCATAACAACCGCATCCTCTGCCAGTTTCTCTATCTGCTCCTCCGCAAACTCCAAATCTGCCAAACATACCGGAAGTCCAACAGATTGATTAAATTCATATACTCTTTGAAAGTCTTTTGTATTGTTGTCCACTAAAAGGAGATTTAGCACACCATAACTCACCACTTCGCCATGAAGATGATTTTTTTCAATATGAGGGTGCGCTGTCAGCGAGTAAAATATTGCATGTGCCAACCCGGAGTTATAATGCACTGTATGTTCCGCCGTAAGGTAAATAGATGCCAATGCTGTCGACACAACAATTGCCAACACAACCTGCTCATATGCATAGGAATTTTCCCCTCTCTCATTTGCATCCATTGCCGCTTTTCCATATTTCATAATCGGCTCATAACACATATAGCTGGCATTGACTCCCATTTGAAAATAGTGTTGTAATTCCTCTCCTTTCGAAGACATAACGGCCTCGAAATACTTGGCGTAAGTATCTCCCATACCTGCCCACAAATACCTTGCCGGAGAATGTACCGTAATTTCTGTATCAATAAATGCATGCACCGGTGGTGCAGGATAAAAAAATGGCTCTCTAAACCTTCCATCCGGATAATACATAATCGAAACACTTGTGCATGCTGAACAATTCGAGGCAATCGTAGGAAAGGAAAACACCGGCTTATTTATTTTTACTCCCAGGCATTTTCCTGTATCTGTAGACTTTCCTCCTCCAATTGAAAAAATCATGTCCGCCTCTTTTACAGAGGGATTTTCCATTAATAACTCTACATTCTCATAGGATGACTCGCCTCCATACCAGATAAAATCCAGTATTTCCAATTTGGAGCTTTTTATAGCTTCTAGTATTTTCTCTTTGGAAGCTGCCAACGCTTTATGTCCGCCGATAGCAATTACTTTTGTTCCATATTTCCCACATATTTCCGGAATTTTGTTATAAACTTCGCTTCCAATGGAATAGCTTGGAAGATGCATACTATAATTTTCCATTTATTTTCTCCTTTTATCGGATTCTCTTATATCCATTAAATCTTACCTGCCAACTCAATATGAGTCCTTATAATGTCACAGGAATCGGCAAATAACTTTTGCTCCTTTTCTGTCAATTGTAACTCTATGATTTCCTCTATTCCACTACGACCAATTACACATGGTACTCCTACATGTACATGCGTCTGTCCATACTCTCCTTCTAATAATGTTGATGCCAAAAGTACACGATGTTCGTCTGTCAGAACAGCCTTTGCCATATCTGCCAATGCTGCACCTATTCCAAACTCAGTAGACCCCTTTCCATTAATAATATCCATACCTCGCATATGGGTACCTTCCGTCACCCTATCTTCACTGAAATTTGCACACCTACTCTTATTTTCTTCTACAAATTCTTTATAAGGTTTTCCGAATATTGTTAGATGTGAAAATGGTACCAGAGAGGAATCACCATGTTCTCCTATTGCATATCCTACAACGCTATGCGGGTCAACACCACACAAATCTCCAACAGTTCTTCTTGTCCTTGCACTGTCAAGAGAGGTTCCCGTACTAAATACTCTATTTTTAGGAAGTCCTGTCCCCTTTCTTACATAATCTGCGATAATGTCTGCCGGATTTGTAATTGTGATAATAATTCCATTGATATCAATTTTATTCAAATTTTCTACTACATCTTTGATACATTCTACAGATTCACCTAAAGTATCTAATCTGGTCTGTCCTGGAAGCCTTGGAACTCCCACGCTTATAACTATAATATCCGCATCAGTGCAATCCTGATATCCGCCAGTCCTGATAATCGGTGCAGACGGAAGAAAACACACACTATCTGCTAAATCCATCGCCTGACTCTTTGCTTTTACCGTATCTTTATCAATCAGTACGATTTCATCACATATATTTTGAAATGAAAGCGCTACAGCACAATGTATACCAACATGCCCGGCACCTATAATTACTATTTTTCTATTGTATAGCATATTCTATCACTCCTCTGACAAATTTCGTTGTAATTATACTTCTTTTCGTTATAAAAGGAAACTCTTAACTTTGTTTTACCACTAGAAAAGAAACCGGAACATATCGAAAAACCACCCAAACCACAAATGAAGATTTTTCTTTTTACCTGAAATCTTTTTCATCTCCATGCCATCGGGAACGAAACTGTACTCTGTTTCATTTTTCACAATTCCTGCCTCTTTTTCGTACTTTTCCATATTTTCCTTTAACTGCTTTGTGACCTTATCACTATGAATTGCCAACATAAGCTCCGTATCGATATATGCACTCCTCATATCCATATTAAATGAGCCTACAAGCGCCATATCATCATCAATCGTCATGCTCTTTCCATGATAGGATATGCCTCCCTCATACTCTTTTATCGTAACTCCTGTATCAATAATTTTCTGCTTATTGTTCATATAATCTATTGCCCCGAACAAATTTCCATTGTTTTCCGCTGAATTAGACATTATTTCCGTCTTTTGCCCAATCGTCGCCAACAAATCATACATATAGTCATCACATATAATATAAGGGGTATGAATTTTAACATCCGCTTTCGCCTTTTTCGCCAACTCCATTAATGTATAAAATACTATAGGTTCTTTCGCATACAATGTTGTGGGATTATGAATTAATGTAATTTTGTTTGTCTCAAATGTTTTTTTCTTAAAATCATAGTTCTCTTGAAATAATGTACTGTATTTCTTCAAAAGTCCGGCATATCTTTCTTGTAATTCTTTTGTTGCTGATTTTACAGACGGATTCTCTGCCAATTTTTTATCATCATGAAATAATTTACAACAAGTCATTGAGGTGATATTCTTATAATATTTTTTTATCTGATATATGGAGCTTTCCTTGTCCTGGTCAAAATTCTTTTCAACTTTTTTCTCATATTCTGTATTAAAAACCAAGACATCTCTGTCAAAATTTTTATGTCCCTTATAATCTCCCAGAAAGTAACCAAAAGTATTTCTTCCACCTAACAAATATGCCTTATTATCCACAATAACATACTTATCATGCATTCTTCCCAGCCCCTTCCAAGGGGTCAGGAGATTTACTTTGTTATAAATTATAATTTTGACATTGGGATTGGCACTTAATGCGTAAAAATAATCATTTCCTTCCATTTGGAGTAACGCGTTAAATCCATCAGCGAAAATTTCAACCTTAACGCCTCTGTCAGCGGCTTCCAAAAGTGCAGACAATATGTCCAAACCCGCCTCATCGCTTCTAAAATCAAATGTGGATAACACAATTTCTTCTTTTGCTTCGGCAATCATTTTCAACCTTACCTGAAGCGCTTCCTCGTTATCCTCTAATATAGCCGCCCTATCAGGTCCTATATCCTTACTATAAAATTTTTGTTCTGATACTCTTTTCTTTGTATCTTCACTGATAGACGGTTGCTCTAAAAATGGTGCAATTCCCCCTATCACTAAATATGTCAAAAATGCAATTAAAATGAAAATTATTATAATAATTATTTTTTTTGTTTTTTTCATTGCTTCACCTGTCTTGTATCCATCATCCTGCCAAAAACAATAAATCTGTCATAGACATATTCTGTTATAAAGTTAAGTATCATACTGATTGCCGTTACGAGGTATTCATTCCAATTCACAGATTCTACCAGAAAATTCCCTCCGACTGTAGTTACCGGAGTAAAGATAATATAAAATACCGCCACCTTAAGCATAGCTATCGGAATATTGTTTGCCGCTTTAAAAGTAAACTGACGATTCAGCGTAAAATTCCATAAAACCGACAAAACCAATGCTGTAAGATAACAAGTCCAATATTTAAAACTTGTCAACTCATTCATCATAGCAAAGACTACTGCCTCTATAACACCGGCAGAAATAGAAAATAGTAAAAATTTTATCATGCGAATGCTTTCTGTTTTTTTCATATATCTCCTTTTTCTTATTACGTTCTAATTTTATCTTTTCTATGCATTATACCTTAAGATTTCCATTTTTTCCATTACAACATAATATAACTTAATCCACAAAGCATAAATGAGTTTTCTTTCAACCAAAATAGAAAAAAGAAATAACTAATGTTTTCCCACAAAAGTTATTTCTTTTTTTAATATTTATATCTTTTTGTTAGTGTTAATCAAATAATTTTTTCATATAATTACTGGCAACTCACAAAATTTTCTGCATCTTCTTTGGAAATAAGAAATTTGTTTACTATCTTTAATATGATGTCCTCATTGGATATATTAAATTCTCTGCATACATCAACAAATGCAGCTATACCTTCTTCTAAACCTCGTTTTTTACCTTTTATCTCGCCATCTCTGAGTCCCATTTTCATGCCTTCAGTATATCCTCTACTCCTTCCTGTTTCATAATAATACTCACTGAAATTACACATATCTGACCTATCCTCCTCTATTTCACTCACCTGTATGCTATATTCATCACTTAAAACTTTCATTTTAACCTGTGCTGACAATCTATATGAAAAAATAATATCTAACATTTTTATAATGCCACTATAATTTTCATATTTTTCGGAAACCTCTCCACCAAGGCATATTTTAGTAATATTAATTAAATCATACGCCTGCTTAATATCCAAAGGATTTCCAATTTTATTTTTTGAACAAAGTGATATTGTTCTAATTGTATTGACATCTTTTTTGCTGGGATTCATACAAATCCAAATGGAGTACACTTTCTTAATTTTACCATAATCACTCCCAGTAAACTCTTTACCATACTGTGAAGAAATCATGCGAGATGTATAATATACTCCACGAGTTTCAATGAAATATCCGGGATTATATTTGTTTTGAGCTTCCATATTAATAATCATTTTTACACATTCTTTTTCTCGGGGAAATATAACATGAAAAATAATATCAAAAGTAAAAATTCCTTCGCCTAGTATAAC
The DNA here is from genome assembly GCF_937958975.1 of uncultured Eubacterium sp. Taxonomy (GTDB): domain Bacteria; phylum Bacillota; class Clostridia; order Lachnospirales; family Lachnospiraceae; genus Eubacterium_G. Next base: position 31,733 of record NZ_CALGRE010000059.1, read on the forward strand.
ACTCTCATTTCCTAATCCTGTAATTACATCACATGTTTTATATGACCTATCAATATTTTTATTTTGTATGTAATCTTTAGAAACTATCACATCTCCTTCAATACAATAATCACGAATAAAATCAGTATCATACGCAGATAGTTCATCTACCACAGTTTGTAAAATTCTTGCAATTACTTCTTTATTTGATAATAATATTTTACAACTTTCGTCGCATTTTGCCTTAAGTTCCGTACTCTCTAAAGTTTCTAATAGTATTCTACTCACGAACAACCTCACCAGCTGTTTCTCTCCAAATATAGTCTAGTATACTTTTTGTATATTGTCAATACATTAAGTTATTCTCTTTTTGTTTGTTATCATTTCATATTGAATGTATTCACAATATATATACAATAATAATATTTAATTTTTCAGCAAACTAGAAAAATATTCCCAAATAGAAAATCTTTCTGATTATATATAAAATGAATATTATATAGATTCTATATATCGCATGAAAGCGCAATCAAAAAGAACCGCTGCCAATCTGGCAAGGATTACAGATAATTTATCTGATACCTCCTACGGTTCTAAGATTACTATAACAGCTTTCTTGAATGAAATCAAAAATTATTTCGGTATTGAATTGTTGAATGATGTAAATTACATACAGATACTATTAAGTGTTTACAAGAACCTTTAAATTCCACTTTGGTTCTATTAATATAACTCCTGACGAGGCTTTAAATTGTGCTCGTAAATTCTTTAAATTCCACTTTGGTTCTATTAATATGAGTATGATTAAAAGAGCCAAGAGCGCCGAAAGGTCTTTAAATTCCACTTTGGTTCAATTAATATTAAACAGTTGGATAATAAAACGCTTATTGGTATTCTTTAAATTCCACTTTGGTTCTATTAATATCTAGAGCAATCAAAATCGGGAGACTATCTTGACTGTCTTTAAATTCCACTTTGGTTCTATTAATATCAATATTCCCATTTTTTTCTATGAGAACCGAAAAGCTTTAAATTCCACTTTGGTTCTATTAATATTTTATGCTATGTAAACAACAAGGAGATATCTATCAACTTTAAATTCCACTTTGGTTCTATTAATATTTATATTTCTAGAAAATTCTTGTGTGACAATGATGTACTTTAAATTCCACTTTGGTTCTATTAATATATAATTCACCTTGTATTTCATATAGCCCAATATCCTTTAAATTCCACTTTGGTTCTATTAATATGTATAGTAGTAGTTACTTTGTCAATATTAGTTATCTTTAAATTCCACTTTGGTTCTATTAATATTTTCGTCATCTCTTTCCCTTGGAAGCACGTTAGGTTCCTTTAAATTCCACTTTGGTTCTATTAATATCTCAATCCAATACCCTGTACTCCATGTATT